>NZ_CP053660.1:1254668-1882002 GCF_013177455.1 Nocardioides marmotae | reverse complement strand
TCGAGCGCGGCGAGGGCGTCGAGGCGGAAGCGCAGGTTGAGGTAGTCGGTGGGGGCGGCGGCGTCGGCGCGCTCGGCGAAGTCGGCGAGCAGGTCGAGCCCGGGGACGAGCTCGTCGCGGATGGTGAGGACCTCCTCCAGGACGGGACCGAGCTCGTCGACCACGGTGGTGAGGTCGGTGCGGGTGCGCCGCACGAGCCGGTCGGCGACGACGGCGAGCCGGTCGCTTCGGCTCAGCAGCCGGGCCAGGTCGTCGGTGTTGCGGGTCAGCGTGCGGGCCGCCGGGCGCAGGTCGCGCAGGGCGGCGTCGATGGTCGCCTCGCGCTCGTCGAGGGTCCGCGCGGCGTCGGCGAGCCCGTCGAGGACCCGGTCGATCTCGCGCGTGCTGGCCAGCGCCTCGGTGAGGAACCGGTCGGTCTCCGACAGCACCCCGCGGGTGGCGCCGACCCGACCCTCCAGCGCGGTGTTCAGCTCGGAGACGATCGTCTGGAGCTGGCCGAGCCCGCCGCCGTTGACGAGCAGGGACGCCGAGGCGAGGGTGTCCTCCACGGTCGCCGACGTGGTGACCGCCGGCCCGCGGACCACGTCGCCGTCAGCGAGGAGCGGTCCACGGGGAGCGGGCTCCACGTCGACGTACATCTCGCCCAGCGCGGTGGTGTAGCGCAGCCGGAACCGGCTGCCCTCGGCCAGCTCGACGTCGTCCTCGATCGCCATCTCGACCCGCGCGCGGTAGTCGTCCGGCTCGACGTCGACGACCTGGCCCACGACCAGGCCGCGCGACTTCACCGCGGCCCCGACGGGGAGGTTGAGGGCGTCGTCGACGACCGCGGAGAGTCGCCACTCCCCCTCGCCCACGCTCGGGGGCCGGACCCGGTCGACGGTGCTGCAGCCGCCGGCCGCGAGCACCAGCCCGAGGACCAGGGGCACGCACCGGGACACCACCGGGCGGGTCACGGCCGCATCCCGAGGAGCGCGAGGAGGAGGTCACCGATGTCGGGCGACGTGCCGAGCTCGTCGCAGACCCCGGCGGGCAGGACGCCGTCGCACAGCGCGTCGATGACCTCGGGGGCCGGCGCGAGGTGCCGCACCGGCATCCGCACGTCGAGCCGGTCGTCGTCGTCGATGGCGTTGCCGATGTTCTCGAAGGTCAGCGGGGCGACCTCGACGGCCTCGGCGAGATCGGCCTGGTGGACGAGCAGGTTCCGGGTGACGCGGGTCAGCCCGCGCAGCGAGCCGCGCAGCGCCGGGCGGTTCTCCCGGACGAAGACCGCGAGGGAGTCCAGGGCGCCGCTGAGGGAGGTGAGCGAGCGGCCGAAGGCGTGGCGCTCGTCGGCGAGCAGGTCGGTCGCGTCGGCGACGCTGGTGAGGAACTGGTCGACGACCTCGTCGTTGGCGGCGACGAGCGCGGTGAGGTCGTCGAGCCCGTCGATCGTGCCGACGAGCTCCTCGCGGTGCCCGGACAGGCCACGGGCGGCCGCCGAGAGCTCGCGGACGGTCGCGTTGGCGTCCGCCCCGCGGCCCTCGAGCGCCTCGGCGCTCGCCGAGAGGAGCCGGCGCAGCGCCCGGGCCTCGCCGTCCTCGCCGGCCAGGCCGGTGCTGAACCCCTCCAGGGAGGCCAGCACCTCGTCGAACTCCACCGGCGTGCGGGTGCGGTCCAGCGGGATGCGGTCGCCGTCCTCCATGCGGGGCCCGTCGGCGAAGGCCGGGGTGAGCTCGAGGTAGCGGTCGGTCGCGACGGAGCGGGCGACCACCACCGCGCCGGCGCTCGCGGGCAGGTCGGTGCCGGCGTCGACCGCCATCTCGACCTCGACGACGTCGCCGCGCGGGGTGACCGCGGTGATCTCGCCGACCGGCACGCCGAGCACGCCGACGTCGTTGCCGACGAAGAGGCCGGCGGCGTCGTCCAGCTCGGCGGTCAGCCGCAGCGTCGAGGGGCCGAGCGGGTCGCAACCGGCCGTGGTCAGCAGCGCGCCGAGCAGGAGCGCGAGCGCGGCGGCGCGGCGCCGGGGCGCGCGGGCGGGGGCGGTCGGGCTCATCCGCAGGACCTCTCCAGGATGCACTCGAGGTTGTCGGGGGTGGCGCCGGGGACGTACTGGTCCAGCCAGCCGCCGGTGCCGCTCGCGTTCGCGAAGTAGCGGGCCGAGGGCGCCAGGGCGCGCACGGTGTCGCGCACGTCGTCGGCGTGCTCCTCGAGCAGGTCGGTGACGACCACGAGGTCGCGCAGCGTGGGCGCGAGGTCGGCCTCGGTCTCCTCGACCACGGCCGCGAGCTGGGTGCCGAGCTCGGCGAGGTCGCGCAGGAGGGCGTGGATGGTCTGGCGGCGCACGCGGAGGGTGTCGAGGATCGCGTCGGCGTGGCGCATCAGGGCGACCAGGTCCGTGCCGCTGTCGACGAGCCGGCGGCTGACGTCGCGGGTCGCGCCGAGCAGCTCGCCGAGGTCATCGGAGCGCTCGACGACGACGGCGGAGAGGCGACGTACGCCGTCGAGGGCGGGGCCGAGCTCGCCGCCCGCGGCCTCCATGGTCGCGGCCACCTGCGCGAGCGAGCGCTCGATGGTGGCGGTGTCGAACGCGTCGACCTCGGGGACCACCTCGTCGATGACGTCCTGGAGGTTGAAGGGCACGCGCGTGCGGTCGAGCGGGATCGTGGCGTCGGGCAGCTCGCCGTCGCCCGCGGGCGAGACCTGGAGGTAGTGGGTGCCGAGCAGGGTCGCCACCTTGACCTCGGCGCTGGTCCGCGCCCCGAGCCGCAGGTCGCCGTCGAGGGTGAAGGCGACCTCGACCCGCTCCTCGCCGAGCTCGATGCCGGTGACCTCGCCGACGCCGACGCCGGCGACCTGGACCTCCTCGCCGACGCGGAGGCCGCCGGTGTGCTCGAGCACGGCGGTGTAGCGCTCGGCGCCGGGCGCGAGGCGCGCCGCGGCCGAGACGCCGGCGGCGAGCAGCGCCAGCACGCAGAGGGTCACCAGGCCGACCCGCATCGGGTCGCGGTCCGCGAGCGCTCTCATCGGCACGCTCCCGAGTAGGGGCCACCCGAGGCGGGGACCCAGACGGTCTGCTCGGCGAGGTCGACGCCGAGGTTGCAGAGGTAGACGTTGAGGAAGCCGCCGTAGGACATCGTGCGGGCGAAGGTGTCGAAGAGCCTGGGCAGCCGCTCGACGGCGTGGCCCACGCGGTCGCGCTCGTCGGCGAGCAGCCCGCTCACCTCGCGCAGCGCCGCCACGTCACGCCGCAGCCCGGGGCGGAGCTCGCGCAGCAGCCCGGAGGTGCTGTCGACCAGCCCGGCGAGGTTGTCGAGGGAGCGCCCGAAGGTGCGCCGCTCCCCCGCCAGGCCCTGCATCAGCCGGCGCAGGGCGACGACGGTGGCGTCGACGTCCTCGGACTGCTCGTCGAGGTTCTGCAGGACCGGGGTGAGGTTGGCGAGGACCTCCCCGAAGACCTCGTCGCGGTCGGCGAGGTACGACGTGGCCTCGGCCGTGCCGCGCAGGAGCGACTCGACCGTGCCGGACTCCCCCTGGAGCACCGCGACGATGGAGCCGGCCAGCTCGTTGACCTCCGCCGGCTCGAGCACCGAGAACAGCGGCTCGAAGCCGTTGAGCAGCGCGGTCAGGTCGAAGCCGGGGCTGGTGCGCGACAGCGGGATCTCGGCCCCCGCCGGGAGCCTGGCGCCGCGGTCGGCGCCGGGCGCGCTGAGCGCGAGGTACCGCTGGCCGAGCAGGTTCTGGTAGCGCAGCGTCACCCGGGTTCGCTCGTGCACGTCGAGGTCGCCGTCCATGGTGAACCGCACCCGCGCGAGGTCGCCGTCGACGACCTCGATGTCGTCGACCCGGCCGACGTCGACGCCCGCGACCCGCACGTCGTCGCCGGGGCGCAGGCCGCTCACCGACTCGAACCGCGCGGTCCAGGTGCGCGCGCCGTCGGCGGGCGCGTTGGTCATCATCCGGTGCAGCCCGACCAGCAGCACCAGGGAGATCGCCGTGAAGACAGCGAGCCCCACCGCGGCCGGCCGGACCCCGCGCGCACCCCTGGCCACCTCAGCACCCCCGTCCGCGGTGGGCGCCGTAGGAGGGGCAGGCGCCCCGGCCGTACGCCGGCTCCTCGGCGAGCTGGAGGTCGCCGGCGATCCGGAGGTACCGGCCGTGCGAGAGCGCCTCGGTGAAGCCGTCGGCGAAGTCGAGGGTGGACAGCAGCCCCTCGACCAGGTCGCGGCGCCCGTCGTACAGGGCGTCCACGACGACCGCGGTGCGCAGGAGCATGTCGACCAGGCCGCGCTCGTTGGCCTCCAGCACCCGAGCGGTGCGGCCGAAGGTGCGCCCACCGCTGCGCACCAGCGCACCGAACCGGCCCTCGTGCTCCACCACGGTCCGGGCGGCGACCAACGCGTCGTCGGTGGCGTCGAGCAGGTCGGGTGCGTAGGTGGCGAACGCGTCGAGGTTGGTCGCGAGCAGCTCCAGGTTGCGGCGCACGCGCGGCATGCTCGGGTTCAGCCGGCCCAGGTAGCGGTGGAGGGTCACGATGGTGCGGCCCAGCCGCTCGCCGTTGCCGTCCAGCGCGGTCGCCAGGCCGTCGAGCGCGGTGGCCAGGCGGGCCGGGCCGAGGTCGCCGACGACGCGGTCCAGCCCGTCGAGCACGGCCTGGATCTCCAGGGTCTGGTGGCGGCGGTCCTGCTCGATCCGCACCCCGGCGGCCAGGCCGCGCGCGCCCCGGCCGGCGGAGACCAGGTCGACGAAGGAGGTGCCGAAGACGCTGGCGGGCAGCACCCGCGCCGTCACGTCCACGGGTACGTCGCCGGCCAGGTCCGGGTCGAGGTCGACGGTGACCTCGACCTCCCCGTCGCGGTCGGCCCGGTCGAGGGCGGCGACCCGGCCGACGACGACCCCGCGGTGCTTGACGTCGGCGCCGGGGACCAGGGACCCGCCGGCGTCGTCGAGGGCCACGGTGGCGGTGAGCCGGTCGGCGAAGGTGCCGTTGCCGAGCAGGACCAGGCCGGCCACCACGACGGCGAGCACGCTCAGGGCGACGATCCCGCGGGCCACGAGGGTGGCGCGGGAGGGGTCGCGTTCGCGGCCGCGGAGGGCGTCGAGGAGTCCCATGGTCACCCCGAGATCCGGAAGCCGGGGTCGTTGCCCCAGAAGACGAGGGTCAGCAGCATGTCGACGACGACCACGACGACGATGGAGGCGCGGATCGCGCGGCCGGTGGCCTCGCCGACGCCCTGCGGGCCGCCGGCGGCGCGGAAGCCGTACCAGCAGTGGATGAGGGTCACCAGGAGCGCGAAGACGAGGATCTTGACGACCGAGAAGCCCACGTCGCGCGCGGAGATGAAGGTGTCGAAGTAGTGCTCGTAGGTGCCCGGTGACTGCCCGAACAGCACGGTGACCGCCACCTCCGAGGCGATCCAGGAGCCGATCAGCCCGATCAGGTAGAGCGGGAGGATCGCGGTCATCGCCGCGATCACCCGGGTCGAGACGAGGTAGCGCATCGGGTGGACGGCCATCACCTCGAGGGCGTCGATCTCCTCGTGGATGCGCATCGAGCCGATCTGGGCGGTGAACCGGCAGCCGACCTGGGCGGCCAGGGCGAGCGCGGCGACCAGCGGCGCGAGCTCGCGGGTGTTGACCGAGGCCGAGACGAACCCGGTCAGCGGGGCCAGCCCGACCAGCTCGAGGCCGGCGAAGCCCTCGATGCCCAGCGAGGTGCCGGCTGAGAAGGCCAGCAGCACCATCACGCCGATGGTGCCGCCGCCGACGACGAGCGCCCCGGACCCCCAGCTGATGTCGGCCAGCTGGCGCAGGACCTCGGCCCGGTAGAGCCGCAGGGTGGAGCCGGTCGCGGCCAGGGCGCGCAGCGAGAAGGTCGCGGCGTCGCCGGCCGTGGCGAGCAGGTCGGTGCCGGGGAGCCCTCGGCGGTCGATGCGCGCCACGTCAGGCGATCCGTTGCGGGACGAGGAGGACGTAGGCCTGGGTGAGCCCGACGTTGACCAGCGCGAGCAGGATGAAGCTGAGCACCACGGCCTGGTTGACCGCCTCCGCGACGCCCCGCGGGCCGCCGGTCGCGCCGAGGCCCTTGTGCGCGGCCACGATGGTCGCGATGAACCCGAAGATGGCCGCCTTGACCTCGGCGAGCAGCAGGTCGCTGGGGGCGGCGAAGGAGACGAACGAGCCGAGGTAGGTGCCCGAGCTGACGTCGCCGCCACCGACGTTCAGGGCGTAGCCGGTGCCGATCGCGGTGACGGCGACGACCACGTTCAGCAGGAGCGCGACCGCCACGGCGGCGACCAGTCGCGGGGCCACCAGGCGGCGTACGGGGTCGATGCCCATCACCCGCATCGCGTCGACCTCCTCGCGGACGGTGCGGGCGCCGAGGTCGGAGCACATCGCCGAGCCGACCGCGCCGGCGATCATCAGGCTGGTGACCAGCGGGGCGCCCTGGCGCAGGACGCCGATGCCGTTGACCGCGCCGCTGAAGGACGCCGCGCCGATCTGCTGGGCCACCCCGCCGACCTGCACCGAGACGATCACGCCGAACGGGATCGCCACGAGGATGGTGGGCAGCAGCGAGACCCGGACCATGAACCAGGCCTGCAGCACGCACTCCGACCAGGAGAACCGGCGCCCGAGGATGTCGGAGACCGCCGCGCTGGAGGCGGTCAGCGCCAGCAGCGTCATCGCGCCGGTGGTGCGCACGCCGGCGCGGGCACGCTGGCCCAGTCCGGGTCCGGAGACCCTGGCCGGGGATGCAGTGATCGGTGTCACATGGTGTGCAACGTCACGTGCACCTGGGAGTTACGCCCGACCGGACCATCCGTTCCGGCGGCCGTGGGCGTCACCGCGAGGCGCAGCCGGCCGGCCGGGGTGGCCCGCACGCGGGTGGGGCCGGAGCCGGTGCGGTAGCGGACGACGTACGTCGCGCCGGGGCGGAACCAGCGCGGCGTGCGGACCACGGCGGGGGTCTCGGCGACCAGGGTGAACCCGCGCCGGGACGCGCCGCGCAGCTCGCTCCAGGCATGCTCGGCCGGGCGCCGGTTGACCACCCGCCAGCCCCACTGGTCCCAGGTGCGCTCGACGGAGCGGTAGCGCACGGTCGCCGGGCGGGCCCGCTCCTGGGCCAGCACGCGCGCGAGGGCCGGGAGGTACTCCCGCAGCGAGCGCGACCAGTAGGGCCAGGTGTGGGTGCCGTCCTGGTAGTCGGTGAGCCGGTAGGCCACGCCGGATGCATCGGCCGCGTCGGCGAAGAAGTACGTCGAGAGGTGGGTGATCGTCTCGATGGCGACGGCGCCGAGGTCGGGCAGGTCCTCGTCGAGCTCGCCCGGGGTGCCCCGGGCCGTCCACAACCGCAGGTCGGTCGCGGCGAGGTTGTCCACCAGCGAGGCGGGGTTGTGGCCCTCCCAGACGATGGCGTTGCCGACCGGGTCGCCGAAGGCGGCGAACGGCGAGACGCCGTTGAGGCCGCCCAGGATCGCGCCGACCACCGCGGCGCCGACGGTGCGGGCCAGCGGGTTGCGCGCGATGTCCGGCGCGCCGGAGAACGACGCCGCGGAGACGAACAGGTCCGGGTGGCGCGCGGCGTAGCTGAACGCCCCGAAGCCGCCCTGGGAGAGCCCCGCGATCGCGCGGGCGTGCCGTGCGCGCACGGTGCGGAGGTTGTCGTCGATCCACGGCACGAGCTGCCCGATGTGGAAGCTCTCCCAGTTGGCGGTGCCCAGCGCGGTGTCCTGGTCGACCCAGTCGGTCCACCAGGAGCCGCCGTTGCCGTCGTACCCGCCGTCGGGCATGACCACGACCAGCGGCAGGTCGCGGGTGGCGGCCAGGACCCCGCCGGCCTCGACCCAGTCCAGCGCCCCGCCGCCCGTGCCGTGCAGGAGGTGGAGGACCGGGTAGCGCCGGCTCGTGCGGTCGTAGCCGCGCGGCAGGGCGACCACGACGCGGACCGGGCGGGCGAGCTCGGCGGTGCGGACCACCAGGCGCCACTGCCGGGCGCCGACCCGCTCGGCGGAGACGACCTTGATGCCGCGGCCGTCGCGGAACGGTCCGGTGCCGCTCGTCGGGGCCGCCGGGGCTACCGGAGCTGCCGGGGCTGCCGGGGCTGCCGGGGCTGCCGGGGCTGCCGCGGGCGCGACGGCCGGGGCGGGGCCCGCGGTGAGGCCCGGCAGCAGGGCCAGCGCCAGGGCGAGGGCGGCGAGCAGCGGGACGATGAGGGCGAGGATCCGGCGGGTCACGCCGGATCAACGGCGAGGGGCGCGATCAGGTACGGGTGACCCGGGCGGGCAGGTGGGTCCGCGGCGCCATCCGCGCGCCGTGGCGCGGCCGGCGGTGCCCCGCGGCGTAGAGCAGGGCGACCACGCGCTGGCGGTGCGGGCGCCAGGGTTCGAGGTAGGCCTCCATCGCGGCGTCGTCGAACGGCTCGCCGGTCAACGCCCAGCCGATGTCCTTGGCGACGTGGTAGTCGCCGAAGGACACCGCGTCGGGGTCGCCGAGGGCGCGCTGACGCACCTCGGCGGCGGTCCAGCGGCCGATGCCGGGAATCGTGCGCAGCCGGCGCTCGACCTCCTCGCCGGGGAGGTCGGCGAGGCGCTCCATCGCGTCGGCGACCCGGGCGACGGTCACCAGCGCGCGGGAGCGGGCGGGATCGACGTGCATCCGCAGCCACTCCCACGAGGGCACCTGGCGGAGCACCTCGGGCGTGGGCTGGAGCCACAGGTCCCGGTCCGGGCCGGGGCCGGGCGCGCGCTCGCCGTAGCGGCGCACGAGCATCCGGTAGCCCGCGAACGCCTCCTGGCCGGTCACCTTCTGCTCCAGGACGGCCGGGACCAGCGCCTCCATCACCAGGCCGGTGCGGCCGAGCCGCAGGTGCGGGTGCCGGCGCCGGGCCTCGACCAGCACCGGGTGGTCGCGCGGGTCGAAGCCGCTCCAGTCGTCACCGGCGCCGAGCAGGTCGGGCACCGAGGCCAGCGCCCAGTCCGCGCCCGGCCCCCACGCCTCGGCGTGGACCGCGCCGTCGCGCGCGACGACGTGCAGCGCCAGGGTGGCCGGGCCTTCCAAGGTGCGGATCCCGCGCCAGTGCCGCCCGGCGACGTCGATGCGGTAGGTCGGGTCGCCCCCGCCGCGCTGGTGCAGGCGCATCGTCCCGAGCCCGCACGGCCAGTCGGGACGCCACACGCGGGTCGAGGACGTCACGGTCACGACGCTAACCCGGCGTACCGACACCGGCGCAGCCGCACCGCGCGGGACTGCAGGACGGCGCGAGAACACGTTCTACTCCGCGCCGCTAGGGTGCCGCCCATGCTGCAGGTCTCCGACGAGCGCCGCGTGCGCACCCTGACCCTGGACCGGCCCGAGGCGCTCAACGCCTTCAACGAGGCGTTGTACGACGCGCTGGCCGACGCCCTGCTGGCCGCCGCGGAGGACCCGGAGGTGGCGGTGGTGCTGCTGACCGGCAACGGCCGCGGGTTCAGCGCCGGCACCGACCTGCTGGAGATGCACCGGATCGCCACCGACCCGACCTTCGAGCGCGGCCGGCACGGCTTCCCCGGGCTGGTCGACGCGCTGGTCGACTTCCCGAAGCCGCTGGTGGTCGCGGTCAACGGGGTCGGCCTCGGCATCGGCGCGACCATCCTCGGCTTCGCCGACCTCGCGTTCATGTCCTCGACCGCGCGGCTCAAGTGCCCCTTCACCTCCCTCGGCGTCGCGCCCGAGGCGGCCTCGTCCTACCTGCTCCCCCGCCTGGTCGGGCGGCAGGACGCCGCGTGGGTGCTGCTGTCCGCGGAGTGGGTCTCGGCCGCCGAGGCCCAGGCGATGGGCCTGGTCTGGCGGGTCTGCGAGCCCGACGACCTGCTGCCCGAGGCGCGGCGCCACGCCGAGGTGCTGGCCGCGCGGCCGGTGGCCTCGCTGGTGGCGGTCAAGCGGGCGATGACCGCGCCACTGCGGGCCGGGATCGACGCCGCCCGGGAGCGGGAGAACGCCGCCTTCGCCGAGCTGATGGGCGGCCCGGCCAACCTCGAGGCCCTCAACGCGTTCGCCGAGGGCCGCGAGGCCGACTTCACCGGGATGTGACGACCCCGCCACCGACACCCCGCCCTCCAACCCGCCGAGTCGGCACTTCTGGCCCGCCGAGTCCGCACTTCGGGCCCGCCGAGTCCGCACTTCTGGCCCGCCGAGTCCGCACTTCTGGCCGGCGCCACCCCGATCTGCGGACTCGGCCCGCGACAACTGCGGACTCGGCCCGCGAAAGGTGCAGACTCGGCGGCTTGGCGGCTCGGCGGCTTGGCGGCTTGCTCAGCGGGGCTCGCGCACCGTGACGTCGAAGGACGCGCCGGCGCCGTAGATCAGCAGGAACCCGGCGTACGCCGCGCCCGGCGGGATCGTGACCGCCTCGTCGAAGTAGCCGAAGTCGCCGGTGATCGGGGCGCAGTCGGGGCCGTACCAGTAGAGCAG
Source organism: Nocardioides marmotae (assembly GCF_013177455.1). Taxonomy (NCBI): domain Bacteria; kingdom Bacillati; phylum Actinomycetota; class Actinomycetes; order Propionibacteriales; family Nocardioidaceae; genus Nocardioides; species Nocardioides marmotae. The sequence continues at coordinate 1,871,571 of NZ_CP053660.1, read as the reverse complement.
CCACTCCCCGATCGGCACCGAACCGGTGTAGGTGATCGTGTGCTTGCCGTCGGCCGAGCCCTCGGGGAGCTTGGTGAACCACGCGTCGGAGCCGTTGGCCGGCGGCAGGCCCGGGCAGCTGGCGGCCCAGGTGAGCTCGGTGACGCCGGGCCGGTACGGGTCGAGCCCGAGCAGCGAGCCCTGCGTGGGGTTGCCGACGGCGACCGAGCCGGCGCTGGTCACCGGCTTGTCCGGCTTCGGCTCGGTGGGGCTGATCCCGGGGGCGCGGCCGAAGACCTGGACCTCGCTGATGATCGCGGTCGAGGCGTTCTCCGCGCCGTCGCCGAAGGTCGAGAGCGGGGTGACCCGCACGAAGCGCGCCTTCACCGGCCGCTGCAGCCGGTAGGTCTTGAGCATCTGGTCGCCGACCGTGGGGCGGGGCTGCTTGAAGGAGAAGGTCGCCGTGGTGACCGTGCGCCACCGCTTGCCGTCGGTGGAGGTCTGCACGCGCACCTTGTCGGCGGCCGCGAAGCGCGGCAGCGTCGGCGGCTTCATCACGCTGACGTGCACGGTGTCGACGAGCGATGGCTTCTTCAGCCGGGCGATGACCGAGGCCTTCGGCCCGTCGACGTACGCCGCGTCCTGCGGGCCGGTCTGGTAGGAGCTGGCCTCGGTGTCGTCGAACATGCCGGCGGCGGGCAGCGCGGGGTTCTCGCTGCTCACCTTGGTCACCTTCGCGCCCGAGAGCTCCGAGAGGAGGTTGGGGCGCAGGCGGATCGTCTTGTCCAGGGTGCGGCCGCGCTCGATGGTGACCGGGAACCGCTGGATGCCGAAGCCGGGCGCCTGCAGGGTCAGCGTGTAGCGCCCCGGCGTCATCGTGGCGCTCGCCCGGCCGCCCTTGTCGGTCGTGTCGACCGGCGTCGCGCGGGCCTCGAAGACCCCGGGCAGCACGCGTACGCCCGCGACCGGGCCGCCGGCGGAGGCGTTGAGGACCCGCAGCCGCAGCCGGCCGTTCTGCGCGGCCCGCTTGGCGTCGAAGCCCGGCTTCGGGTCGGTGTCGGCCTCGCCCTTCGTGCGGGCCGAGGCGCCCATGCCGCGCTTGGCGAAGACGGCCCAGATGAGGTCGTCGTACTTCTTGCCGTAGCGCAGGCGGCTGGCCCGGAGGATCGCGTCGCGCATGTCGAGGAACGAGGGCTCGGGGGCCGAGATCGGCATCGCGTCCATCACGAGGTGCTGGCTGATGTCGCTGGCCCGGCGCTGGTCGCCGCCGACGGCGCGGAGGATCGCGGTGCGCAGGTCCCACAGGGTGGCGGTCCAGATCTCGCCGTCGGAGTGGACCTCCGGGCCGGAGGTGTCGTAGCCGATGTCGCCGAAGGTGGTCGGGTGCTCGGCGTAGTTCCAGTTGCGGATGCCGCGCTTCTTGTCACCGACGTACGCCGCGGTCACCGCGGTGCGCGAGAGGCCCTCGCGGAAGAGGTGGTTCATCGCGAACCAGTCGCCCCAGCCCTCGCCCATCGAGCCACCCTGGACGACGCCGAGGGCCCCGAGGCCGCCGCCGCCGACGTAGCGGTTGGACAGCCCGTGGGCGTACTCGTGCTGGATGATCGTGGCGTCGAAGTCGCCGTCGCGGTAGGGCCCCTCGAACGCGTCGTCGACGGGGTTCCACAGGTACATGTTGGTGATGCCCGGGATGCCGTCGGGCAGCGTGATCATGTTGGCGTTGTTGCGCCCGAGCCCCAGGATCGGGTCGGTCAGCCCGGTGGCCCCCGACTGCGCGCCGCCCAGGATCAGGTCGCCGCCGAGGCCGCCCTTGCCGAAGTTGTCGAGCTGGAAGTTGCCGGCGGTCTCGGTGAAGCCGAACTCGTAGAACTCGTCGTGGATCCGGTTGTGGTGGTAGAAGAGGTTGACCGCCGCGGCGTTGGCGTCGCGCACCCACGAGCCCGTCGCACCCTTGGTCCCGCGCCACGCGTCGGGGAAGGCGAAGTCGAAGCTGCCGGTCGGCGCGATCGGCCGGATCGCCTGGTCGACGGGGACCAGCGGGACGGTCCAGGCGTTGACCGTGTCGGCGTTGTTGCCCAGCGTGGTGATCCCGGTGCCGAGCAACCCGGTCACGTCGACCCAGCCCTTGGGCGACTGCGGCGTCCGCCCGAAGGACTTGGTGACCGGCTTCCCGCCCTTCGGCGCCCCCGGGTAGTTCTCGTAGACCGTGCCCTCCGCGTGCTGGACGAGCGACTTGCGCAGCAGCGGCTCGCCGCTGGCGGCGTCGACGACCTGGACGTAGGCCTCGTGCATGCTCTTGACGACGAGCACCGCGTACGCCGCCCGGGCGCCGTCGGCCATCGGGAAGGCGATCCGCCGCACCCGCAGCACGTCGGCGAGCGGGCCGGCGTCGAAGACGTCGTAGCCGCCCTGCTTGCGACCGAGCGCCTTGACCACCACGTCGAGCGCGGGCGCGACCGCGTCGAGGACCGTGCCGATCGCCTTCGCCGGGGACAGCTCGAAGGAGCCGACCAGCCGGCTCGGACGCACCGGGTTGCCGGCGTAGCTCACCACCCGGCCGTCGCGGTCGGTCACGACGGTCAGCACGCCGCCGTAGCCGGCCGCCACGCCGCCGAAGGTCTGCGCGAAGCTGACCACCCGCGCGCCGATGCCGGGCAGCTCGTGGTCGCGGACCACCTCCAGCGCGTCGACGTCGTCGGCGTCGATCCCGATCAGCGCGGTCTGCGAGCGCAGCCAGCCGCGGGCGATGTCGACCGGGTCGCCGGCGCGGGGGCCGGTCAGCGGCCCGCTGTCCTTCCACACCGCGCGGGGCGTGCCCGCGGAGCCCCACGTGACCGAGGCGCCCAGGGAGCGGGCGGCCGTGCGCTGGGCGGTGGTCGGGCCGAGGGCGGGAAGCGCCCGGCGGGCGTCGTACGCGAGGGTGCGGAGGTCGCCGACGAGCCCGGCGACCGGGCCCGACGTGCGGGCGGCGGGGGCCGGCGCCGGCACCGGCGCGGAGGCGGCGTCGGCGGAGCCGGTCACGGACAGGGTGGGGGCGGCGATCGCCGCGAGGCCGACGACGGCGGCGAGGGAGGTGCGCGAGCGGACCACGGCGTTCCTGACGTTCGGGCGGAGCCTCGAGGGCCCGGGCGGTGGGCGGTTGCGGGTGTGCGTTGCCTGGCAAACGACGGCCGGGCGCGAGGGGTACGCACGAGTAACCCGGCCTGGACAGGTCGCGGGTTGTGCGCGCCGGTTGAATGGCCCCGTGCTCCTCGCCGACGTCGTGGCCACCTCCCGGGCCGTCGCCGCCACCCGGTCCCGCAAGGCCAAGGTGAGCGCGGTGGCCGAGCTGCTCGGCCGGCTCGACGACGCCGGCCCCGACGAGGTCGCCACGGTGGTCTCCTACCTCGCCGGCTCGCTGCGCCAGCGGCGCACCGGGCTCGGGTGGCGTTCGCTGGCCACGCTGCCCCCGCCCGCGGCCGAGCCGTCGCTGACCGTCACCGGCGTGCACGAGGACTTCGACGCGATCGCCGCGCTGGCCGGCCCGGGGTCGCAGGCCGCCCGGGCGGCGGCCGTCGAGGCGCTCTTCGCCCGCGCGACCCCCGCCGAGCAGGCCTGGCTGCGCGGGCTGGTCACCGGCGAGGTCCGCCAGGGCGCGCTCGACGCGCTGGTCCAGGAGGCGGTCGCGGTCGCCGGCGACGTACCCCTCGCGGCGGTGCGGCGGGCCGCGATGCTCGCCGGCTCGACCGTCGCGGTGGCGACCGCGGCGCTGACCGGCGGCGCGGAGGCCCTGGCGGCGTACGGGCTGGAGGTGGGCCGTCCGGTCCTGCCGATGCTCGCCTCCTCGGCGCCGTCCACCGCCGAGGCGATGGCCAAGGCCGGCGGCGGCGAGGTCGCCCTCGACACCAAGCTCGACGGCATCCGGATCCAGGTCCACCGCGACGGCGACGACGTGCTCGTCGCGACCCGCTCCCTCGACGACATCACCGCCCGGCTGCCCGAGGTGGTCGCGATCGCCCGCTCGCTGCCCGCCGAGCGGTTCGTGCTCGACGGCGAGGCGATCGCGCTGGACGCCGACGGCCGGCCGCGGCCCTTCCAGGAGACCGCGTCCCGCACCGCCCAGGCCTCCGACGGCCGGGTCGCGGTGACGCCGTACTTCTTCGACCTGCTGCACCTCGACGGTCGCGACCTGCTCGACTCCCCCGGCGCCGAGCGGCTCGCCGAGCTCGAGCGGCTCGTCCCCGAGGCCCACCGGGTCGACCGGCTGGTCACCGCCGACGCCGACGCCGCCGACGCGTTCGTCGCCCGGGTGCTCGCCGCCGGCCACGAGGGGGTCGTGGTCAAGAACCTCGCCGCGCCGTACGACGCCGGCCGCCGCGGCGCCGCGTGGGTCAAGGTCAAGCCGGTGCTCACCCTCGACCTGGTCGTGCTGGCCGTCGAGTGGGGCTCGGGCCGCCGCCACGGCAAGCTCTCCAACATCCACCTCGGCGCCCGGGATCCCGAGTCGGGCGGCTTCGTGATGCTGGGCAAGACGTTCAAGGGCATGACCGACGAGATGCTCGCCTGGCAGACCGAGCGGTTCCTCTCCCTGGCCACCTCGCGCGACCCCTACGCCGTGCAGGTGCGGCCCGAGCAGGTCGTCGAGGTCGCCATCGACGGGGTGCAGCGCTCGACCCGCTACCCCGGCGGCGTGGCCCTGCGGTTCGCCCGCGTGGTCCGCTACCGCGACGACAAGCTGCCCGTCGACGTCGACACCATCGACAGCGTGCGATCGCTGCTGACCGGCACCACCACCACCGAGGAGGACGCGTGAGGAACGTGCAGTTCTGGCAGGTCTCGGGCTACGAGGCCAACGCCGACCTGGAGGACGAGCCGCTGCCGCCCGGGCTGCTGCACCGCGGCACCAACACCGCCGACGGCGCCGCCGTGCTCGTCTTCTGGGACGAGGCGATGGGCCGCTGGCAGGAGGTCGACCCCTCGATGGTCGACGCCTGAGGGTGGCCGGTCGCCGATCCCGTCACAGTCGTGCAACTGAGAGTTGCACGCTCGCTACGATCGGCGCATGACCACCGAGCGCATCGACGGGCGCCGCTCCGCGGCGGCCGCGCGTCGCCGGGCGCGGGAGCAGGAGATCATCGCGGCGACGCGGCGGCTCTTCGACGAGCGCGGCGTGCGGGACGCCCAGATCGACGACATCGCCTCGGCGGTCGGGATCAACCGGGCGATCGTCTACCGGCACTTCTCCGGCAAGGAGGAGATCTTCGCGCTGACGCTCGTCTCCTACCTCGACGAGCTGCGGGGCGAGCTGGAGGCCGCGGCCGAGGGTGTCGAGGACGCACCGGCGCGGCTCGCGGCGATCGTGACGGCGTTCGTCGACTACGGCGTGACCCACCCCGCGTTCGTCGACTGCGCCCAGGCGCTGATGCGGCGCACCGGCGCGGAGCTGCTCGACGAGATCAGCGAGAGCGCGCTCTTCCGCCTCGGCCGCGGGATCTCCTCGTGCCTGCGCCAGCTGAGCACGGCGCTGGAGCACGGCGTGGCCACCGGCGACTTCCACGTCGAGGAGCCCGCGCTGCTCGCCAACACGCTGTACGCCAGCGGGCTCGGCGCCCTCCAGCTGGCCCGGCTGGGGATCCTCGTCGACGAGGCCGCGCCCGGCGTGCCGACCGTCGGGGCCATCTCCCCCGAGCAGGTCCGCCACTACCTCGTCACCTCGGCGCTGGCGCTCGCGACCCACCCTCCCGCCTGACGGCGGTCGAGCCCGGCGCGGGGTCGCCGACCGGCGTCCGCCGCCCGGGCACCTCGAACCAGAACGTCGACCCCTCGCCCTCGGTGCTGGCCACCCCCATCAGGCCCCCGTCCCGCTCGACCAGCGACCGCGAGATCGCGAGCCCGAGGCCCGATCCGGGGCGGTGGTGGGCGAAGCGCACGAACGGCTTGAACACCTCCGCCGCCTGCGCCGCGCTCAGCCCGGGACCGTCGTCCCTGATCCGGACCCGGGCCCACTCCGTGCCGAGCTCCCCGCGCGACCAGACGACGTCGACCACGGCGCGGCCGTCGGGCCCGGCGTAGGCCACGGCGTTCCCGAGGAGGTTGGCGAGGACCTGCCGCAGGGCGGTGGACGTCGTCCTGACCTGGACCTCCGGGGGGACCTGGGACTCCAGGTGCACGCCCGCCTCCGCGGCCGGGGCGCGAAGCCAGTGGAGCGCGTCCTGGACCGCCGGGGCCAGGTCGACCCACGTCACCTCCGCCGTCGCAGGTCCGCCGGCGACGCTCAACAGCTCACCCACCACCGAGACCAGGTGGTCCCCCGCCCGGCGGATGGCCGAGGCGTCGTCGATCACGCGGGCGAGCAGGGCGGTGTCGACCGCAGCGGCCGCACCGTCCGGGCTGTCCTCACCGTCGCGCCGCTCCGCCGCCACCGCGTCGGTGACCTCGGCGGCGAGCACCTCGGTCGTCCCCAGCAGCGCCGCGACCGGCGTGCGCAGCTCGTGAGCGACCGTGGAGAAGAACTGCTGCGCGCTGGCGCGGGCGTGGTCGCCCCGCTCCAGCGCATCGGCCAGCGAGCGTCGCGCCCGGACCTGCTCGAAGCGTGCGGTGAGCGCGGCGCCGAGCAGGCGCAGGTCGGCGATCGCGACCGGGCTCCACGGCCCGGGCCGGCCGCGGACGGCGGACAACGACCCGTGGGCCGGGCCCTCGCCGACCAGGATCGTGGCCAGCATCGCCGCCACGCCGTACTGCTCCGTCTCGGTCCGGTCGACCTCGGCGTCGGCCGGCAGCGCTGCGGCGTCGGCGAGCGCGACCACGCGGTCGCGGCGCCCCAGCGCGGAGAGCAACGGTTGGGTCGCCGCCGCCTCGGGCTCGTGCGTACAAGGGAGGACCGAGATGCTCCCCGGCGTCCGGCGCCACTCCCGCAGCCGGGCGCGCCCGCCCAGGGCGACCCACGACGACGGCTCGTCGGGGGTCAAGGACGTCAGGACCGCCGTCACCGTGTCCGCGTCGGAGACGGCCAGCAGGTGCCGGGCCGCGGCCTCCAGCACGTCGTCGACCGAGGCCGGACCCTCGAGGATGCTCGTCGCGAGCGTCGCCGCATCCTCGGACACGGGCAGCCGCGACGCGATGGGCTGCAGGCCGTACGCCGCCATCTCCTCGGGGTCCGTCGGAAGCGAGGTCATGGCGTGGTCCCTGGGGGTCGTGGTGACCCGGGCGCACGTCGGCCCGGCGGCCGCCAGTGTAGGACCGTGGCGGCCGCCGGGCCGAGGAGTCGGCTCAGCGCTCCAGGATCGCGACGACGCCCTGGCCGCCGGCGGCGCAGATCGAGATCAGGCCGCGGCCCGAGCCCTTCTCCGTGAGCAGCTTGGCCAGGTTGGCGATGATCCGCCCGCCGGTCGCGGCGAACGGGTGGCCCGCGGCGAGCGAGGAGCCGCGGACGTTGAGCTTGGCGCGGTCGATCGAGCCGAGCGGCGCGTCGAGACCGAGGCGATCCTTGCAGAACACCGGGTCCTCCCACGCCGCGAGCGTGGAGAGCACCTGGGAGGCGAACGCCTCGTGGATCTCGTAGAAGTCGAAGTCCTGCAGGGTCAGGCCGTTGCGGGCGAGCAGGCGCGGCACGGCGTACGCCGGCGCCATGAGCAGACCCTCGCCGCCGTGGACGTAGTCGACGGCGGCGGTCTCGGCGTCGACGAACCAGGCGAGCGGCTCGAGGCCGTGCTCGCCGGCCCACTCCTCGGACCCGAGCAGCACCGCGGAGGCGCCGTCGGTGAGCGGGGTGGAGTTCGCGGCGGTCATCGTGGCCGACTCACCCTTGCCGAAGACCGGCTTGAGCTTGGCGAGCTTCTCCACGGTGGAGTCCGGGCGCAGGTTGTTGTCGCGCTCGAGGCCGCGGAACGGCGTCACGAGGTCGTCGTTCCAGCCCGCGTCGTACGCCGCGGCGAGGTTCTGGTGGGAGGCGGCGGCGAGCTCGTCCTGCGCCTCGCGGGTGATCCGCCACTCCAGCGCGGTCAGCGCGGCGTGGTCGCCCATGGACAGCCCGGTGCGGGGCTCGCCGTTCTTCGGGATCTCCAGGCCGATGTCGCCGGGGCGGATCTGGCCCAGGGCGGTGAGCCGGCCCTTGGTGTCCTTCGCGGCGTTGACCTTCATCAGCTTCTTGCGCAGCTTGTCGCTGATCGCGACCGGCGCATCGGAGGTGGTGTCGGTGCCGCCGGCGATGCCGGAGTCGATCTGGCCCAGCGCGATCTTGTTCGCGACCTGGATCGCCGCCTGCAGGCCGGTGCCGCAGGCCTCCTGGATGTCGGTGGCCGGCGTGGTCGGCGCCAGCTTCGAGCCGAGCACGGACTCGCGCGCCAGGTTGAAGTCGCGCGCGTGCTTGAGGACCGCGCCGGCGACGACCTCGCCCACGCGCTCGCCCTCGAGGCCGTAGCGGGCGGCGAGACCGTCGATCGCAGCGGTGAGCATGTCCTGGTTCGAGGCGGTCGCGTAGGCGCCGTTCGAGCGGGCGAACGGGATGCGGTTGCCGCCGAGGACCGCGACGCGGCGAGTGCTGTTCTCCATGCTCCTATCCTTGCCGCGATCCCGCGTGATCAGAAGGACATGAGGGGCACGTCACGAAATGTGGACTCGGAGTTACACCTCTAGTTACATGGTCACATGAGCGACCGTTACCGCGACTTCACCTCCTCCCCTCTCGGCAAGCTCCTCGTCAAGAACCTCGGCCTGCCGAGCCCCGCCAAGCTCGAGCGGTACGAGGCCGGTGCACCGCTCGTCTCCGGCACCGTCGGCCTCGGTGGCCGCGGCCGCCTCGCCGAGTCGCTCGCCGGCATCCTCGAGACGGTCGGCATCGACTCGGCCGAGGTCGCCGGCGCGCCCGAGGAGGGTCAGCGGTTCAAGGGCCTGGTCTTCGACGCCACCGGCCTCACCTCCTCCGCGGACCTCGTCGCCCTGCGCGACTTCTTCACCCCGCTGCTGCGCAGCCTGGAGACCAACCCGCACGTCGTCGTGCTCGGCACGCCGCCGGAGCAGGTCAGCGGTGCCGAACGGGTCGCCCAGCGCGCGCTCGAGGGCTTCACCCGCAGCCTCGGCAAGGAGATCGGCCGCGGCGGCACCGTCCAGCTCGTGTACGTCGCCGAGGGCGCCGAGTCCGCGGTGACCAGCACGCTGGCGTTCCTGCTCTCCCCCAAGTCCGCCTACGTCTCCGGCCAGGTCGTCCGGATCGGCGCGCACGGCACCACCGTCGCCGGCGAGGTGGCCGACTGGGAGCGCCCGCTCGCGGGCAAGGTCGCCCTGGTGACCGGCGCGAGCCGCGGCATCGGCGAGTCGATCGCCCGGGTGCTGCACCGCGACGGCGCGACGGTCGTCGGCGTCGACGTACCCCAGGCAGCCGACCCGCTCCAGGCGCTGATGAAGGAGCTCGACGGCGACTGGCTGACCCTCGACATCACCGGCAAGGACGCGCCGCAGCGGATCGCGCACCACCTCGAGGAGAAGCACGGCGGCGTGGACGTCGTGGTGCACAACGCCGGCATCACCCGCGACAAGAAGCTCGCGAACATGGCCGAGGACCGCTGGGACTCGGTGATCGGCGTGAACCTCACCGCGCCGGAGCGGATCACCCGCGAGCTGCTCGACCAGGGCGTCGTCAACGCGGGCGGCTCGATCATCGGCGTCGCCTCGATCGCGGGCATCGCCGGCAACGTCGGCCAGACCAACTACGCCGCGTCCAAGGCCGGCGTCATCGGCCTGGTGGACTCCCTGGCCGACGAGCTCGAGGACGGCATCACCATCAACGCCGTCGCGCCGGGCTTCATCATCACCCAGATGACCGCGGCCGTGCCGTTCGCGACCCGCGAGGTCGGCCAGCGGCTCAACGCGATGTCCCAGGGCGGCCTGCCGGTCGACGTCGCCGAGACCATCGCCTGGTACGCCCACCCCGCCTCCAGCGCGGTCAACGGCAACGTGGTCCGCGTCTGCGGCCAGATGATGCTGGGCGCCTGATGGCCGCCCCCCAGACGCGGGAGGTCTCCGGCGACGCCGGCGGCCTGGCCACGCTGCTCAAGGCGGCGCTCCCCTCGCTCCCGGTCGTCGGGCAGCTGCCGGGGATCAAGAAGGCGTCGGGCGCGGACTTCGCCGGCCTGTCGTTCAGCCGGCCGCCGGTCACGGTCGAGCGCGGGCACGTCGAGCGGTACGCCGCGGTCTGCGGCTTCCCGGTCAAGGACACCGTGCCGCTGCCGTACCCGCACATGCTCGCCTTCCCCCTGCACATGGCGCTGATGAGCGACCCGGCGTTCCCCGCCCCGGCCATCGGGACGGTGCACCTGGAGAACTCCATCACCCAGCACCGCCCGGTCCGGATCGGTGAATCGCTGGCCGTGACCGTCGCCGTCGACCCCGCCCGCCCGCACGCCAAGGGCACGGTCTTCGACTTCCGCACCACCGTCACCGCCGACGACGAGACGGTGTGGGAGGAGACCTCGGCCTACCTGCGCCGCGGCAAGGGTGACGAGTCCGCACCCGCCGGCGCGACCTTCCCCGACGCTCCCGCCGGGGGCACGGTGTGGTCGCTGCCCGGCGACCTGGGCCGGACGTACGCCGCGGTCTCGGGCGACCACAACCCGATCCACCTCTACCCGCTGACCGCCAAGGCGCTCGGCTTCCCGCGCCAGATCGCCCACGGCATGTGGACGCTGGCCCGCTGCACCGCCGCCCTGGAGAACCGCCTCGGCGACGCCGTCCGCGTCGACGTGGCGTTCAAGAAGCCGGTCCTGCTCCCCGGCAAGGTCGCCTTCGGGTCCCGCCCGCTCGACGACGGCTACGCGTTCTCGCTCAGCAACCCCCGGACCGGCGCCCCGCACCTCGCGGGTCGGACCACCGACCTCTGAGCCGGGCTCGCGGGCTGCACGTCGCGGCCCGCACTTTTCTCAGGGGAGTCCTGCACTTCTCAGGGGAGATCTCCCCTGAGAAGTGCAGGGGTCACCGGTTAACCGGGGACTCCTGCACCCTCTCGACCACGGCCCGGACCAACCCGGGATCACCGGCGAGGGCGGATGAGCCCCTCCTGGGCGACGGTGGCGACGAGCGTGCCGTCCTCGGTGAAGACCCGGCCGAGGGAGAGCCCGCGACCGCCCGAGGCCGAGGGAGACCACTGGTCGTAGAGCCACCACTCGTCGGCGCGGAAGGGGCGGTGGAACCAGATGGTGTGGTCGAGGGAGGCCATCATCGTGGTGCGCGGGTCGGCCGGGTGGGCGGCCAACGACGCGCCGAGCAGGCTGATGTCGCTGGCGTAGGCGAACGTCCCGAGGTGGGCGACCGGGTCGTCGGGGAGGCGGTCCTTGACCCGGATCCACATCTGCGCCTGCGCCTGGTGCACCGGGTGGTCGGGCAGCCCGTGCCGGGTGTTGCCGAGGTAGCGCACGTCGATCGCGTTCCACTCCTTGCCCAGCGCGTCGGCGTCCTCGGCCCCGCGGCTGCGCATCAGCTCGACCATGTCGATGCCGTCCTCGGGGCGGCCGACCTCGGGCTGGACGTCCTGGTGCTCCCAGCCCTCCTCGGGCCGCTGGAAGTTCAGCGTCTGGTAGTAGATCGGGCGGCCGTGCTGGCGCGCCACGACCCGCCGGGTCAGGAACGACCGCCCGTCGCGGATCCGCTCGACGTCGTAGACGATCGGCACCGAGTAGTCGCCGGGCAGCAGGAAGTAGGAGTGCAGCGAGTGCACGGCGTACCCCTCGTCGACCGTGCGGGTCGCGGCGACCAGCGCCTGCGCGGCGACCTGGCCGCCGTAGACCCGGGCACGCTCGGAGTCGGGCTGGGCGCCGCGGAACAGGTCGACGTCGATGTCCTCGAGGTCGAGCAGCGTGAGCAGGTCCTGCACCGGCGTGGTCATGCCTGCTCCTTCGTCCGTGGGCGGGGCCTGCGCAGCAGCGCCTCCTGGGAGACCGAGGCGACCAGCGTGCCGTCGGCGGTGTGCACACGGCCGTGCACCAGGCCCCGGCCGCCGCCGGCGAAGGGCGAGTCCTGGTCGTAGAGCCACCACTCGTCGGCGCGGAACGGCCGGTGGAACCACACCGCGTGGTCCAGCGAGGCGATCATCGCGGCCGGGCTGCCGACCCGGATGCCGTGCGGCGCGAGCGCGGCACCCATCAGGGTCATGTCGGAGAAGTAGGTGAAGACGGCCAGGTGCACGAACGGGTCGTCGGGCAGCCGGCCGCGTGCGCGCAGCCACATCCGCTGCCGACCGGGGCGTACGTCGTCGGGCTCGAGCACGCCGTCGGCGCTGGTGCCGACGTACCGCAGGTCCATCACGCCCCACTCGGGGTCGTCCGGCGCCTGGCCGAGCAGCTCCTTGGGGTCCAGGCACTCCTCCGGCGGGGGCACCGTCGGCGCCACCTGCTGGTGCTCCCAGCTCTCCTCGGGGCGCTGGAAGTCGGCCGTCAGCGCGAAGATCGGCCGGCCGTGCTGGCGGGCGAGGACCCGCCGGGTCGCGAACGAGCGGGACTCGCGGATGGTCTCGACGTCGTAGATCGTCGGCGCCGCGGTGTCACCGGGCTGCAGGAAGTAGCTGTGCAGCGAGTGCAGCTCGTAGGCCGGGTCGACGGTGCGACCCGCCGCCACCACCGACTGGGCGGCGGCCTGGCCGCCGAAGACCCGCGGCAGGGAGGAGACGGCCTGGTGGCCGCGGAACAGGTTGGTGTCGATGGTCTCGAGGTCGAGGAGCTCGACGAGCTCGTCGGCGTCGCGCGGCACTCAGCCCTCCCCGTCGTCGTCGCCGCGGGTCTCGTTCCCGGGCCGGGGGTCCTCGTCGAGGGTGGCGAGGAACTGCTCGAACTGCTCCCCGAGCTCCTCGCCGCTCGGCAGCGGCTGGTCCTCGGCCAGCAGGTTGCTGCCGGAGGCCTCGCTGCGCTCGAAGGCGTCGTACTGCCGCTCCAGCGCCGCGACCACCTCGGCGACCTCCCCGTTGGTCTCGAGGTAGCGCTCGATCTCGCCCTCGCGGTCCTCGGCCTCGGCGCGCAGGCCGGAGAGGTCGATGATCAGCCGCCCGCCGCGCTCGACCTGCTCGAGGAGCACGGCCGAGGCCTTCGGGTAGTCCAGCTGCGCCAGGTAGTGCGGGATGTGCGCCACGAAGCCGAGCGCGGGGTGCCCCCACTCCCCCAGCCGGATCTCGAGCAGCGCCTGGGCGCTGCTCGGCACGCGCAGCTCGCCGCGCCACGGGCTCTGGGCCACCGGTTCGGCGTGGTCGTTGGCGTGGTGGGTGATCGCGATCGGCCGCGTGTGCGGCACCGCCATCGGCACCGAGCCCATCGCCACGGTCCGGGTCACCCCGAGCCGCTCGACGACCTCGCGCACCGCGCGCGCGAACGCCTCCCAGCGGTTGTCGGGCTCGGGCCCGTGGAGGAGCAGGTACGGCGTGCCGCCGGTGTCCTTGAGCAGCCGCACGACCAGGCGCGGAGCGTCGTACTGCTCGTAGTGGTCGCGCACGAAGGAGACCGCGGGGCGGCGGGCGCGGTAGTCGTGGAAGGAGTCGACGTCGAACGTCGCCACCACCTTGCCGCCGGGCACGGGTGCGTCGGAGAGGTCGACGAGGTGCTGCGCGGCGCGGGCCGCGGCGTTGCCGGCGTCGAGGAACCCGTCGAGCACGAGGACCATGGTCAGCTCGGTGACGTCGGCGAGCTCGGGCACCTCGTCGACGATGTGCACGAGACGGGGTTCCTGGGTCACCCGCCCAGCCTATGGGGTGGGCTCGGCGTCCGGCTCCCGGGTGGACTGCTGGGCCAGACGGCTGTGCCGCCGGCCGAAGACGAAGTAGACGACGACGCCGAGGGCCATCCAGAGCAGGAAGCGGATCCAGGTCTCCCCGGTCAGGTTGAGCATCAGGTAGATGCACAGCAGCGAGGACAGCGTCGCGACCACGGGCGCCAGCGGCGTGCGGAAGGCCCGCGGCAGGTCGGGGCGGGTGCGGCGCAGCACCACGACGCCGATGCTGACGAGCAGGAACGCGAAGAGCGTGCCGATGTTGACCAGGTTGGCCAACGTCGAGAGGTCGACGAAGCCGGCGATGGCGGCGACGGCGACGCCGGTGATGATGGTGACGCGGTACGGCGTGCCCCACTGCGGGTGGACCTTGGCGATCGAGCGGGGCAACAGGCCGTCGCGGCCCATCGCGAAGGCGACCCGGCTCTGGCCGAGCATGAGGATCATCGCCACGACGACCAGGCCGATGCACGCGCCGACCGCGATCAGGTCGGCCATCCAGTCCACGCCGACCGCGCTGAACGCGGTGGCCAGCGGCGCCTCGTCGTTGGGGTCGATCTCGTCGTAGGGGCGGATGCCGGTCACGATCAGGCTCACCGCGGCGTACAGCGCGGTGACGATCGCGAGCGAGCCGAGGATGCCGATCGGGACGTCGCGCTGGGGGTTCTTCGCCTCCTCCGCGGTGGTCGCGACGATGTCGAAGCCGATGAAGGCGAAGAAGACGATCGCGGCGCCGCTGATCACGCCGGCGACGCCGAAGACGGCCGGCTCGATGCCGAGCAGGCTGGTGATGAGCGGCAGGTCCGCGAAGCCGCCCTCCGAGGCCGGGGCCGGCTTGGACTCCGGGATGAACGGCACCCAGTTGGACGGGTCGACGTAGGCGATGCCGACCACGATGACCGCCGCCACCACGGCCAGCTTGATCGCGACGACGACCTGGTTGACGACGCTGGAGAGCTTGGTGCCGCGGATCAGCAGACCGGCGACCAGCAGCGCCACCACGACCGCCGGCAGGTTGACGACGCCCTCGTTGGCGCTCCCCAGGGACGTCGGGATCTCGAACGGCGTGCCCGCGAGCAGCTCCTGGAGGTAGCCCGAGAAGCTCACCGACAGCGCCGCGGCACCGATGGTGAACTCCAGGACGAGGTCCCACCCGATGGTCCAGGCCACCAGCTCCCCCAGGGTCGCGTAGCTGAACGTGTACGCGCTCCCCGCCACCGGCACCGTCGAGGCGAACTCGGCGTAGCACAGCGCCGCCAGCCCGCACGTCAGCGCGGCGATGAGGAAGCTCAGCGCCAGCGCCGGGCCGGAGTGCGACGCCGCCACCGTGCCGGTCAGCACGAAGATGCCGGCCCCGATGATCACGCCGACGCCGAAGACCACCAGGTCCACCGCACGCAGGTCCTTGCGCAGCCGGGTCTCCGGGTCGTCGGTGTCGGCGATCGACTGCTCCACGGACTTCGTCCTGAACACGCTCACTCCCAGCAGGTATCCCCTCCCTCCCCTTCCCACCCGCCGACCCCGCCGCGAACCGCCGGCGAGGGCGTGGGGCGACGTACGCCGTCCTGGAGCGGCGGGGTGGGTCGTGCCGGGCAGGGCAGCGAGCCATCGCCGAGCGCCGACGAGACCCCGTGACCTCGGCTACGGCCTACGGGCCGTGGGTGGATGGGGCAGCTAGCGGGAGAGGTACGGCGCGTGGTTGCGGTCGGCTCCCGGCTCGCGGTGGGTGCGCTGCGGGGGGCCGCTGGGACGGGTCTGAAACTCGTCCAAGTTGTGTCTCAACATGTGGCCTGACCTGGGGAAACAGTGCTTCGACTGTCGGTGGCGGGTGCTTGAGTAGACCCATGACCAAGGACTCTCGACACCACGCACACACCGTGTGCCGGGCTGTCGCGAAGTCCCGCCGCAAGACGCGCCAGGCGGCGACCGCGGACCTGTGGTCGATGTCGGACGAGGACGTCGAAGCCACCCTCCTGGAGGCCGAGAAGCTCCGCGCGCAGGCCGACGCCCTCGCACTCCGCCTGGTGGCCGAGGCCGACCGTCGTCACGCCGGCGAACGCGCCGGTGCGACCGACACGGCCTCGTGGTGGGCCAACCGGACCCGCCAGGAACGGCGGGTGGCCAAGGGCCGGGCCCGGTTGGCGGAGTCCCTGGACCGGCATTCGCCAACATCCGCTGCCCTGGTCGAGGGAGCGATCTCGGCTGAACACGCCCGGGTGATCACCTCGTGTGTCGACCGGCTGCCCGAGGACCTGGAGGACCCGACCGTCCCGGCGCGGGCCGAGCAGCACCTGCTCGACGAGGCCGCCCACCTGGACCCGAAGACGCTGGCGGTCCTCGCCAAGCACGTCCTCACCGTCGTCGCGCCCGAGATCGGCGAGGCCCGGGATGCACGTGCTTTGGAGCGCGAAGAGCGTGAAGCACGCGCCGCTGCTTGGCTGACGATGTGCCCGGACGGAAGGGGCTCGGTGCGCGGGAAGTTCTCGATCCCCGAGCTGCACGCCGCGATGCTCCACAAGACCCTCCTCGCGTACGCCGCACCGAAGCACCAGGCCGCCACCAAGGACCCCGACCCCGACGCGGCCGAGGAGATCGAGCGCCGGCCCTCGCCCGAGCGGATGGGGGATGCGTTCTGCGAGCTCCTCGAACGCCTCCCCACCGACCGACTCCCGAAGGTCGGCGGACTGAACGCGACCGTCGTGGTCACCCTCGACCTCGACTCGCTGATGGGTGGGCTGGCGCCGGGGGTGCTCGACGACGGACGCGTCATCTCCGCGGCGACCGCCCGCCGACTGGCCTGCGAAGCCGGATTGATCCCGGCGGTGCTGGGCAGCAGGTCCGAGCTGCTGGACCTCGGCCGGAAGACGCGACTGTTCTCCGGCGCCCAGCGCCGCGGGCTCAACCTCACCCAGCCCACCTGCACCGCAGAGGGCTGTGACTGGCCCGCCCACCTGTGCCACGCCCACCACGACGAGCCCTGGTCACACGGTGGGAAGAGCGACCTGGCCAACGCGCGCAACCTCTGTCCGCGTCACCACGCCCGGATTCACGACCCGGCCTTCGAGACCACCCACCTCCCCGGCGGGAAGGTCGCGTTCCACCGGCGGACGTAGACCGACCAGCTGAGAAACCAGGCCCGCCCCGCAGTCCGATCCCTCGACCACCGCAACCACAGCGGTCGACCCGCGCCCACCGCGACCCGAGAAGCAACCGCGCCCAGGTGCCTCGACCACGACGGCGCGCAACCACGTCTTTCTCAAAGTCCTTCTACACCGCACCACCCGCGGCCGGCGGACGCGCCCGCGCCCGCGCCACCAACCCGGAGACCACAAGGCCACGGGCACCTCACCGGGCCTCGACACGCTCGCCAGGGCTCGCTGCTCGACCAGCGGGTGGCCGCCAAGGCTCGCTGCTCGACCAGCGGGTGGCCGCCAGGGCTCGCTGCTCGACCAGCGGAGCCGGCCAGGTCACAGGACGGACACGGTGGGGACGGGACGGGCCGGCCTCGGCGAGACTGCGGCGGTGATCAAGCTGCTTCCCGGGGTGCTCCTCTTCCTGCTGTGGGCCTACTGCCTCGTCGACGCGATCGTCAGCGACCAGGCGCGGGTGCGGTACCTGCCGAAGTGGGCGTGGATCGTGATCGTGTTGCTCTTCCCGCTCGTCGGGTCGATCGCCTGGCTCGTCGCCGGCCGACCCGCCACGGCGCAGCGGCTGAGCCGGGAGCGGGGCGGGGCGCCGGGGTTCCCGGAGTACGAGCGGCCCGGCCGGTTGGCGGCGAGCGACCCGGCGAAGGACGAGGAGTTCCTCCGGCAGGTCCGGGCGCGGGCCGAGGAGCAGCGCCGGCGCTACGAGGCCGAGCGGCGCCGCAAGGCCGAGCTCGAGGGCCGGGCCGGGGCCGAGGGCGAGGGCGACGAGACACCCGAGGGCGCGCCCGGGTCCTGATCCCCGACCTCCGGACCGGAGCCCGGGCCGGCCCCCGGCACGAACGTGGCGACCATCAGACGCGCCGCCCGGTCGGCGAGCTGGTCGGCGGTGAGCCCCAGGACCCGCGTGAGCACCTCGTCCTCGTCGGCGCCGGGTGACCCGAAGGCGTCGAGCAGCGCCCACAGCGCCTCCTCGCCGAACGAGCCGGCGACGTACTCGCAGACCCACCACGACAGGCCGTAGCTCGCCACCGGCGCGTCCCCCGCCGCGGTGAAGGACTCCCCCACCGGGAGCCCGTCGACGCCCTCGACCGCCCGGCCCAGCGCGGCCTCGGCGACGACCCGGTCCGCGGGGTCGACCGGGCGGACCGAGACGTACTCGGCGATCCCCTCGCTCAGCCAGACCGGCGCCTCGTCGTCGCGCTCGCCCAGCGCCACGTGGACCAGCTCGTGGCGCACCAGCCGGTCCCGCTGGGGCCCCGAGCGCGCGAGCATCCGCGGGTGGAGCGCGAAGCGCGTCGCGGCCGCGCCGGCCTGCCCCGGGCCGGCGGCGACGGGGAAGGCGACCCCGTCGAGGCGCTCGGGGTCGCCGCCGGGGAGCTCCTCGATCGTCTGCAGGAACTCCGTCGAGGACAGCGCGTAGACCACGACGGTGCGCCGCCACGGCTCGGGCAGCGCGGCCGAGACGTCCGCGATGCCCCGCTCGACCGAGGCGATCACGCCGGCCGCGGAGCCGACGCTCCCGGCGTCGAAGACCCCGAGCACCCCGAGCCCGCCGCGGACCTGGACCGGCCCGAGGTCCCACGGCTGCGGGCGCACGTCGTGCTCGTCCTCCCACGCGTCGTCGGTCACCGAGGCGAGCAGCATCCGCCGCTCGTTGCGCGGTGCGGGCCGAAACAGGAAGCGGTCGTGGCTGACGACCGGCTGGTCGTCGTACCCGGCCAGCTGCATCGACTGCTCCACCACGACCCAGTAGGCGTCGCCGCGGCGGACGATGTTCTGCCGGTCGAAGGCGTACCCGAGCTCGGCCAGCGGCAGCTGGGCGAGGTTGTCGAACCAGGTCAGCTGCTGCTCGCGCACCTGCGGGGTACGGCGTGCGAGGCCGGCGGCGAAGGCGCGCCGGTCACCACGTCGTACGGCGTCGGCCCGGCGCTCCAGCGCCCGGCGCAGCCCCGCCACGACGTCGGCCGCCGCGGGCGGGCCGGCGGCCTCGGCCGAGGTGGCCGGGTCCTCGTCGCCGCCGACCAGCGAGCAGGCCGGCAGCGCCCCGGCCAGCAGCGCCCAGCAGGCGACCTGGGCCGCGAGCCGCCGAGAGCGGCGGGGGCTGCGGGGCCGGTGGGGCCTGAGGGACCGCTCAGACGGTGTGGTCGGCATCGACGGGTAAACGACCAACGTCCGCGGAGGTCATGTACTCGACGATGTCGAGAGCCAGCGCCTGCGGCGTCAGCCCGATGCGCTCGAGGATCGCGGCGCGCTTGGCGTGCTGGAGGAACTCCTGCGGGATGCCGCGCAGCCGCACCGGCGTGGTGACGCCGGCCTCGACGAGGGTCTGCAGCAGCACGGCGCCGCAGCCGCCCACCACGCCGTTGTCCTCGATGGAGACGACGAGCCGGTGCTCGCGCGCCAGCTCGACGATCGCGGGGTCGACGGGCTTGACCCAGCGCGGGTCGACGACGGTGACGCCGATCCCCTGGGCGACGAGCCGGTCGGCGACACCGAGGGCGACCTCGTTCATCGAGCCGACCGCGACGACCAGCACGTCCTTCGGGCCGTTGCGCACGAGCACGTCGGCACCGCCGGCCTTGCCGATCGCCTCGACGTCCGCCGGCGGCGGACCCTTGGGGAACCGGACCACGGTCGGCGCGTCGTCGACCTCGACCGCCTCGTTGAGCAGCTCGCGCAGGCGCGCGGCGTCGCGCGGGGCGGCGAGACGCAGGCCCGGGACGACCTGGAGGATCGACATGTCCCACATGCCGTTGTGCGAGGCGCCGTCGTCACCGGTGACGCCCGCGCGGTCGAGCACGAAGGTCACGCCGGTGCGGTGCAGCGCGCAGTCCATGAGGACCTGGTCGAAGGCACGGTTGAGGAACGTCGCGTAGACCGCCACCACGGGGTGCAGCCCGCCCATGGCGAGGCCGGCCGCGGAGGTCGCGGCGTGCTGCTCGGCGATGCCGACGTCGAAGGTCCGCTCGGGGAACCGGGCCTGGAAGTGGTCGAGCCCGACCGGGTGCATCATCGCGGCGGTGATCGCCACGACGTCCTTGCGGCGCTGCCCGATCCGGACGATCTCGTCGGCGAACACGTCGGTCCAGATCCGGCCGCGGGCCTTCTCCTCGCCGGTCTCGATGTCGAAGGGCTGCGGGGAGTGGAACTGGTCGGCCTCGTGCTTCTCGGCGGCGTCGTACCCGAAGCCCTTGCGGGTCAGCGCGTGGACGATCACCGGGCCGCCGAAGCGCTTGGCCTTCTCCAGCGCCGCCTCCATCGCGGCGGTGTCGTGGCCGTCGACCGGGCCGACGTACTTCAGGCCGAGGTCCTCGAAGAGCCCCTGCGGCGCGAGCGCGTCCTTGAGGCCCTTCTTCATCGCGTGGAGCGCGTCGTACGCCGCCGGGCCGACGCCCGGGACGGCGTTGAGCCGCTTCTTGACCAGGTCGAGGACCTGCTCGTAGCGCGGGTTGGTGCGCAGCGTGGTCAGTGCGTTGGCGAGCCCGCCGATGGTCGGGGTGTAGGAGCGGCCGTTGTCGTTGACGACGATGACCAGCCGGCTGTCCTTGGCGATCGCGATGTTGTTGAGCGCCTCCCAGGCCATGCCGCCGGTCAGCGCGCCGTCGCCGATGACCGCGACGGTGTGCCGGTCCTCGCCGCGGATCGCGAAGGCCTTGGCCAGGCCGTCGGCGTAGGACAGGGCGGTCGAGGCGTGGGAGTTCTCGACGACGTCGTGCTCGGACTCGGCCTGGCTGGGGTAGCCCGAGAGGCCACCCTCCTTGCGCAGCCCGTCGAACTGCCCGCCGCGACCGGTGAGGATCTTGTGGACGTAGGACTGGTGGCCGGTGTCGAGCACGATCCGGTCGCGCGGGCTGTCGAAGACGCGGTGGATCGCGAGGGTCAGCTCGACGACGCCGAGGTTCGGCCCGAGGTGGCCGCCGATCAGCGAGCAGGTCTGCACGAGCAGGTCGCGGATCTCGGACGCGAGCGCGTCGAGCTCCTCGGGGGTGAGCTCACGCAGGTCGCGCGGACCGGAGATGGAGTCGAGGAGCGACATGCCGCGAGTCTAGGAGGTCACAGGTCGTGCGCCGCGATCGCCGGCTCGTGCAGGCTGCCCATCCAGACCCGGCCGTCGTGCTCGCGCACCCCGGTCACCATGTGGAAGCCGTCGCTGGGCAGGTCGAGGTCGTGGACGAGCCGGCCGGCGTCGTCGTAGGCCTGCACCCGGACGGTGCGCGCGGGCTGGGGCTGCAGCTTCGCGGGGATGCGCGTGACCAGCTTCCGCACCCGCAGCGGCGCGGTCTGGAGCCGCTCGACGACGGTGTCGCGCGGGCTGGCCAGCGTCACCCAGATCAGCCCGTCGCTGCCGCGGGCGATGTTGTCGGGGTAGCCGGGGAGGTTCTGGCACAGCAGGTCGCGCATCCCGGCGCGGTCGCCGGTCAGCCACCGTCGTACGACGGTACGCGCGCCGGTCTCGGCGACGCAGACGAAGTCCTCGTCCTTGCTCAGCGCGACGCCGTTGGCGAAGGCGAGCCCGTCGAGCACGACCTCGACGGTGCCGTCGGTCGCCATCCGCATCAGCCGGCCGGTGCGGGTGACCTGGATGAAGTCGTCCTTCCACCGCTCGATGCCGTAGCGGGTGGAGGAGTCGGAGAACCACACCGTCCCGTCGCCGGCGATCGCGGCGTTGTTGCAGAAGACCATCGGCTGCCCGCCGACCCGGTCGGTGACCGTCTCGACGCCACCGGTCGAGGGGTCGACGCGCAGCACGCCGCGCTTGGCGTCGCACACGAGCAGCCGGCCGTCGCCGTCGAGCTCGATGCCCAGCGGCCGCCCGCCGGTGTGCGCGACGCGGTCGATCCGCGCGCCGTCCGGGGAGACCCGGAAGATGCTGCCGTCCTCGGTGCCGGTGAAGACGCACCCCTCGTCGGGCCCGGAGGTCGCGACGACGACGTCCTCGGCGCCCTGCCCGGGGACGGGGTGGACGGTCAGGCCCGTGCTGCTCGCGGTGGTCATGGGGCCATCGTGCTGTAGAGCTCGCTGGAGAGGAACGCCGGGAGGGCGTCGTACGTCGCCCCGGTCAGCTCCAGCCGCGGCACCACCGCCGGGTCGACGAACACGATGCGGCGTCCCTCGCCGCACACGATGTCGTCGTCGGTGAGGTCGACCTCGGCGACGTAGACCTGCATCGAGCCCACGCCGTACGACGCGTGCTCGGTGGCGAACTCCCGCCAGAACTGCAGCTCCCCCGGCGCCAGCCGTACGCCGGTCTCCTCGGCCAGCTCGCGGTAGGCCGCCTCCTCGAAGCCCTCGCCGTCCTCGACGTGGCCGCCGGGCATCCCCCACGTCTCGGGGTCGATGGCCGCGTGCTCGTCGCGCTCCTGGAGGAGCACCCAGCCGCGGCGGTCGACGAGCAGGACGGCGGCGAAGCGGGTCGGCTCACTCATGCCGCGAACCTAGCCCGGGCAGGCGCGCGGGGAACCGTCGTCCGCGCAGCGCCACCTCGACCAGGCCGGCCGCGCGCCGGACGCCCTCGAGCCGCGCCTGCTCGGTCAACAGCGCGGCGATCGTCGCCTCCACCGCGTCCATCGGCAGCGCGTCGCGCAGCGCGGTCCGCGCCTCCGCCAGCCCGCGCCGGGCGCCCGCCTGGCAGGCCTCGACGTGCCAGGCGGTCAGGCGCGCCAGCGCGACCGGGTGCCGGCGCAGGACCGTGTGCCCGCGGTACTCCGGCGGGCACTGGTCGAGCAGCCATCCCACCGCCGTCCGCTCCCACTCCGGGGCGTCCGGCGGCCTCACCTGCTCGGGCCAGCCGGGTGGAGCGACGTGGTTCATGGCCCCAGGCTATCGAACATGTGTTCGAGGCATCCCGATCGGCTTGGCCCGTCCAGCTGGTCGAGCAGGAGGCGCCCCAGCGCCACCCGCTGGTCGAGCAGGAGGCGCGCTAGCGCCGACGTGTCGAGGCCCCGTGAGCCGAACTTCGGCCTGCAGGCCGTCGGTGGTTGCGGTCTTGGCAGCTATGGGGCGAGGTACGCCGTTTGTTGCGCGCCGTTGCCGGCCACCTGGCCGCCGCTTCGGGTCGGCGGGTTCAGCCAGCGGCGAGCTCGAAAGATGTTCGAGTAGATCCCTTTCATTCGAGCGCGTGTTCGAGTAGAATGAGGCATGGCCTTGATCGCGACGCTCGAGCACCCGCTGGACACCCCAGCCGACGTGCTCGCGTCCGCCCGGGCCGAGCAGAAGGCGGCCGACGCCGCAGAAGCCCGTCTCCTGGAGGCAGCGGTCCAGTGGTGCGTGCTGCACCCGGCGGAGTCGTTGGACGAGGCAGCGACGCGGTCGGTGTTCCGTGGGTTCGGTGACAAGCCCGTCTGCCTCGCGGGTGAGGGTGCTCCGTTCGTGACCGAGTTCGCGGTGGTCGAGTTCGCGGCCGGGCTGGGGAAGTCGGAGGACGCCGGCCGCGCCTACCTCGCCGAGGCGCTCGAGCTGCGGTACCGGCTGCCGAAGCTGTGGGCGAAGGTGACCTCGCTCGATCTGCCCGCGTGGAAGGCCCGGTCGCTGGCGCGGCGGACGCTGCACCTGCCGAAGAAGGGCGCCGCGTTCGTCGACACCCACCTCGCCCCGGTCGCCTCGACGATCGGGCCGGCGGCGTTGGAGCGGTTGCTGGAGGAGGCGTTGGTCCGGTTCGATCCCGACGAGGCGCAGCGGGTGGCGACCGAACGGGCCGAGGCCCGGCACGTCACGATCCAGTCCCGGCAGGTGTCCTTCGACGGGCACGTCGACGTCTGGGCGACCCTCGACCTGGCCGATGCGCTCGACCTCGACGACGCGCTGGCGAAGGGCGCGGCGAGGCTGGAGCAGCTGGGGTGCACCGACACCCTGGATGCCCGCCGGTCAGTCGCCCTGGGTGACATGGCCAGGCGGCAGATGCAGCTCGAGTTCGACACCGACCCCAAGCCCCTCGTGGTCCACGTCCACCAGCACCCGGA
This sequence comes from Nocardioides marmotae, assembly GCF_013177455.1. Taxonomy (NCBI): domain Bacteria; kingdom Bacillati; phylum Actinomycetota; class Actinomycetes; order Propionibacteriales; family Nocardioidaceae; genus Nocardioides; species Nocardioides marmotae. The sequence continues at coordinate 1,847,768 of NZ_CP053660.1, read as the reverse complement.
CGGGACCCTGGATGACATCACCCGCGTGGAGAACATCCGCGGGTTCGTGCTCACCACCCAGCTCGCCGACTGGTGCATAAGAGCTGCACGAGGACAGGCCACGATCACCGTGAAGCCCGTCATCGACCTGGCCGAGCGGATCCACGTCGAGGCCTACGAGGTCCCCGACCGCCTCTCGACCCAGACCCGGCTCCGCGACCTGCACTGCGTCTTCCCCTGGTGCACCCGACCCGCCCACGCCACCAGCCGGATCGACGACGACCACGTCATCCCCCACGCCAGGGGCGGACCGACAGCGACCGAGAACATCGCCCCACTCTGCAGACGCCACCACCGCGCCAAGACCCACGCCGGCTGGTCACAGCAGTCACCCTCGCCGGGAACGTTCCAGTGGCGCAGCCCCACCGGCCTCACCTACCGCGTCGACCACCACGGCACCCACGACCTCGGCCCCGAACCGCCCCCGACATAGCCCAACGCCCCCGACCCCGCCGGACCACCCGACCGGCGGGGCACAGGCACGCCCGCCCGCCCTCAGCCGGCCAGGAAGCTGAACCGGACGTGCCGCTGATGGTTGTCGACGTTGAGGTCGACCAGGCAGATGCTCTGCCAGGTCCCGAGCGCGAGCTCCCCGCCGAGCACCGGCACCGAGGCGTACGGCGGGACCAGCGCCGGCATCACGTGGGAGCGGCCATGGCCAGGGGTGCCGTGCCGGTGGCGCCAGCGGTCGTCGGCCGGCAGCAGGTCGCCGAGGGCGGCGAGCAGGTCGTCGTCGCTGCCGGAGCCGGTCTCGAGGATCGCCAGCCCGGCCGTCGCGTGCGGCACGAACAGGTGGAGCAGCCCGTCCCCGCGGCCGCGCACGAAGTCCGCGCAGTCCCGCGTCAGGTCGAGCACGGTGTCCTCGGCGCCGGTCCGGTAGGTCCTGGTCTCGGAGTCCATGCCCGGTCCGTGCCCGCTCCGGGGGCCGCTCAGACCGTGGCGCCCTCAGTGCCGGTGCCCTCGCCGCCCTGCGGGTCGGGGACGCCGCCGGCGCAGGACGCGAACGGCTCGGGGGCGGTCTCGCCGCCGCCGAAGGTCTCCACGAAGAGCCCCAGCCGCGGGTCATCCGCGCCGACCAGGCGCAGCTGGCGGCCCCAGACCGTGACGACGACGGGAGCGGGCAGGTCCGGGTAGGGCGAGAGGATGCCGTTGGCGGGCAGCTGCTCGGCCAGCGCCGCGACGTCGTCCGCAGAGAGGTCGGGGTCGTAGGTGATCCAGACGGTGCCGTGCTCGAGGTCGTGCACGACGTTCTCCTCGCGCACCGGCTCGTCGTACACGCCGCAGTCCAGCCACCGCGGGTGATGCGGTCCGCCGATCGGCGGGGTGTGGGGGTACGTCACGTCACCGGTGGTGTGCTCGGTGCTGAGGTCCTCGACGGCCACGACCTCGCTGAGGTCGCGCTCGACGTCCGCGGCCTCCTCGGAGCGCATCTGCCCCACCGCGACCGGCACCCCGACCGCGACGAGGAGCAGCGCCGCCACCGCGATCGAGGCCAGCGCGACGACGCTGAACCGGTCCCGCTGCGGCGACGGCGGCCCGGCGGGAGGATCGGTCGGCGGCCCCACCGGAGGGCCCACAGGCGGCCCCACCGGCGGTCCGGCGGGCGGCCCCACCGGCGGCCCCACCGGCGGCCCGGACGGCGGCTGGCTCACGCCTGCTCGAGCGCGCGCTCGACCCGCTCGACCTTGGCGCTGAGCTGGCCGGTGAACCCGGGCCGGATGTCGGCCTTGAGCACGAGACCCACCCGCGGGGAGACCTCGGCGACGACGTCGACGGCCTTCTTGACCACGGCCATCACCTCGTCCCACTCCCCCTCGATGTTGGTGAACATCGCGTTCGTCTCGTTCGGCAGCCCGGACTCGCGGACCACCCGGACGGCGGCGGCGACGGCCTCGGAGACACCCCCGGTCTCGTCGCCGGTGGTGGGGCTGATGCTGAACGCCACGATCATGCCTCCACCGTAGTCGGCGCGCCGTCGACCGCCTGCGGGACCAGCGCCCGCAGCCGCGCCAGCCCCTCGCGGGCCTGCGACTTCACGGTGCCGACCGCGACGCCGAGCGCCTCCGCGGTCTGCTGCTCGGTGAGATCCTCGTAGTAGCGCAGCACGATCACCGCCCGCTGCCGCGGCGGCAGCGCGGCCAGCGCCGACCGGAGCAGGTCGCGGTCGGACGCCTCCCCGGCGCCGTCCCCGAGCGCCCGCACCTCGGGCGGCTCGGCGGTGCTGACCTCCCGCCAGCGGCGCCGCCGCCACCGCGACACGCTCTCCCGGGCCAGCACGCGCCGGACGTACGGCTCGGGTCGGTCCGCGATCCGCGCCCAGTGCGGCACCACCTTCACCAGCGCCACCTGGACGAGGTCCTCGGCGTCCTCGTGGCTGCCGGTGAGCAGGTACGCCGTGCGCAGCAGCGCCCCGCGCCGCGCCACCACGAACTCCTCGAAGCCCGCCCGGCTCGTGTCAGGCCCGGCCACGTCGCCGCCTCAGGGACCACAGGATCCCGATGACCGCGCCGAGGCCCGCGACCCCGGCGCCCACCAGGTACGGCCGGCGCGGGTCGCTCCCGCCGGGCTGGTCGGTCGGCGCGACGAGCGGGTTGCGCCACAGGTCGGCGGCGAGCAGGGGCGCGGCGTACTTCTCGGCCCCGCCGGCCAGGTCAAGAGTCTCGGTCTCCCCGGTCACGACGTCGACGATCGTGGCCGTCGTCCGGAACCGGCCGACCACGACGTGGCGGGCGTCGCGCCAGCCGAGGATCTCCCCCGGCTCGATGTCCAGGGGCAGCGGCCGGTCGCGGGCCTCGGCGACCGAGCGCCCGGCGTACAGCCTCCAGGAGCCGCCCTCGGCCCCGGGCGGACGGCCGATGTAGGCGAACGCCCGGTCATCAGGCCCCCACGAGGCGACGACCACCGACTGCGGGAGGGCGAGCTCGCGGCGCTCGCCGGTGCGGGGATCGAGCCGGTGGACCGTCCGCCCCCGGGACCAGGCGATCCCGGTCGGCGCCGACCCGAACGACGGGACCCACTTCTCCCCCGGTCCCTCGACCGTGGTCCGCTCCCCGGTGCGGACGTCCACGGCCACGAACCGGTGGCTCCGGTCCCCAGCGCCGCCCCCGCCGCGCTTCTCGTAGCTCGTGAGCAGGTACCGGGAGTCCCCGGAGAAGGCGAGGTCGGTCGCGTCGGCGACCCGACGCGCCGCCGGGTCGGCGAGGTCGCGGACCTCGCCGGTGGTCGTGTCGAGGACCGACCAACCCACCTGCGGGCCCGACCCGTCCGGGCGCTCCGGCCCCTCGTGCCGGGTCCACCCGATCCAGCGACCGTCCGGGGAGAGCGCGTACCAGCCGACGAGGGCCCGCGCGTCGACCGAGACACCCGGCAGGTCGATCCACCCGGCCCGGCCGTCCACCGCTGAGACCCCGAAGGCCTCGAGGCCCTGGCGCTCCCCGAACAGGCCCTCGGGCCTGGTGCGGAGGTCGAGGCCGAGCGCGGCGAGCGGTCCGGTGGGCCGCCCGGCATCGGACCAGGTCCCCGGCGGGCGGACGTGCTCGGGCAGGTGCAGCTGCTCGAACGGCACGTCGGCCGGGAGCGGCGCCGGCGGGTCCGTGCGGACCGTGAGGCCGCCGGCCACGACGGCGACCACGGCCGCCACCGCGGCGACCGAGGCCGCGCGACGCAGCCGCGCGCGACGTACGCCGCGCTCCCACAGCGCCGCTGCGGGGGCGCCGGGCGTCCGCTCCGCGGAGTCGGCGAGCTCCGCCAGCCGGTCGTGCAAGGTGCTCATCGGGTCTTCCTCCCTCGTCATCCCCTCACACGCACCCAGGGGCTGCGAAGGAGGGGTCGGCGCGTGAGCTGTCTAGCCCACCAGCGTGCGGACGAGCAGCACGGCCGCGGAGGTTGCGCACACGAGGAGCACTGCGGGCCGCACCCGCGCCTCGGGGAGCCGCGGGCGCAGGACGACGCCGAGCCAGGCCCCGAGGAGCAGGACCGGCGAGAGGGCGAGGGCCAGGAGGAACCGGTCCATCTCGAGCTGGCCGGCGATGCCGAGACCGACGAGCGAGAGCGCGGCGCCCACCCCGAAGTACACCGCCATCGTGGTGCGGATCTGCTGCGGCGGGCGGTGCTGGTAGAGGATCGCCAGCGGCGGCCCGCCGATCGACGTCGCGGTGCCGGAGAGGCCGGAGACCAGGCCGGCGGTCATCAGGGTGCCGCGGTTCAGCGGGATGCGCACGGCCCGCCAGGTGAGTGCAACGGCCACCAGCACCATGACCGCGACGACGACCGCGAGAAGACGTGAGCTGAGGTACGCGACGGCCGCGACGCCGAGAACGGTGCCGACGACGCGGGTCGGCATGGACCAGGCGAGCCCGTCCCAGTCGATCCCGGAGCGCTCGGTGGCGAGGGTGACGACGGGGTAGGTGCAGGCCAGCCAGAGGGTGACCTCGGGCAGCAGCCCGGGGTCGACGAGCGCGACGACGGGCGCCGCGACCAGCCCGAGGCCCAGCCCCACCAACGACTGCACGGTGGCCCCGGCCAACAAGGCCAGGGCCACCGTGAGCAGCGCCGGGAGCGAGAGCCCCAGGAGGGTCAGGTCACGCCTTCCGCAGGTTGCGCAGGACGTACTGCATGATCCCGCCGTTGCGGTAGTAGTTCGCCTCGCCCGGGGTGTCGATGCGGACGACCGCGTCGAACTCCACGTCGCCCGCCTTGACCTTGACGGTCTTGGGGGTGCGGCCCTCGTTGAGCTCGGTGATGCCGGTGATGGAGAACTCCTCCTCACCGGTCAGGCCGAGGCTCTCGGCGGTCTGGCCCTCGGGGAACTGCAGCGGGATGACGCCCATGCCGATGAGGTTCGAGCGGTGGATGCGCTCGTAGGACTCGGCGATGACGGCCTTGACGCCCAGCAGCGAGGTGCCCTTGGCGGCCCAGTCGCGCGAGGAGCCGGAGCCGTACTCCTTGCCGGCCAGGACGACCAGCGGGGTGCCCGCGGCGATGTAGTTCTCCGAGGCCTCGAAGACCGAGGTCACCTCGCCGCCGTTGGTGAAGTCACGGGTGAAGCCACCCTCGGTGCCCGGCGCCAGCTGGTTGCGCAGCCGGATGTTGGCGAAGGTGCCGCGGATCATGACCTCGTGGTTGCCGCGGCGCGAGCCGTAGGAGTTGAAGTCGCGGTTCTCCACGCCGTGCTCGGCGAGGTACTTGCCCGCCGGCGAGTCCTTCTTGATCGCACCGGCCGGGCTGATGTGGTCGGTGGTGACCGAGTCGCCGAGCTTGAGGAGCACGCGGGCGCCCTCGATGTCGGTGACGGCCTCGGGCTCGTCGGGCATCCCGTCGAAGTAGGGAGGCTTGCGGACGTAGGTCGACTCCGGGTCCCAGGCGAAGGTGTCGCCCTCGGGGGTCGACAGCGACTGCCACCGCTCGTCGCCGGCGAAGACGTCGGCGTAGGAGGAGTCGAACATGTCGGAGGTGATCGACTCGCCGATCACCCGCTCGACCTCCTGCGGGGAGGGCCAGATGTCCTTCATGTAGACGTCGTTGCCGTCGGTGTCCTGGCCCAGCGGGTCGTTGAACAGGTCGACGTCCATGGAGCCGGCCAGCGCGTAGGCGACGACCAGCGGCGGGGACGCGAGGTAGTTCATCTTCACGTCCGGGTTGATCCGGCCCTCGAAGTTCCGGTTGCCCGAGAGCACCGAGACGACCGCGAGGTCCTTCTCGTTGACCGCGGCGGAGACCTCGGGGATGAGCGGGCCGGAGTTGCCGATGCAGGTGGTGCAGCCGTAGCCGACCAGGTTGAAGCCGAGCTTGTCGAGGTACGGCGTGAGGCCGGCGCGCTCGTAGTAGTCGGAGACGACCTGCGAGCCCGGCGCCAGCGTGGTCTTGACCCACGGCTTGGTGGTCAGGCCCTTCTCGACCGCCTTCTTGGCCAGCAGGGCGGCGCCGATCATCACCGAGGGGTTCGAGGTGTTCGTGCACGAGGTGATCGCCGCGATCGCGACGGCACCGTGGTCGAGCTCGAACTCGCGGCCGTCCTCGAGGGTCACCTTGACCGGGTCGGACGGGCGGCCGTCGGCGTTGGCTGCGGCGGAGTGCCAGTCGGCCGGGGCCGCGGCGTCGTCGTGGCCGTCGCCGTTGCCGTTGCTGGCCGGCGGGTCGGAGGACGGGAAGGACTCGGCCGAGGCCTCGTCGGCACCGGTGGTGACGCCGTACGGCTTGTCGTTCTGCGGGACGCCCGGCTTGCGGTCCTCGCCGCCGGTCTCGTCGGCGCTGACGTAGTCGGCCAGCGCGATGCGGAAGGCCTCGCGGGCGTCGGAGAGCGCGACGCGGTCCTGCGGGCGCTTGGGGCCGGCGAGCGACGGGACGACCGTGGACAGGTCGAGCTCGAGCTTCTCGGAGTAGCGCGGCTCGGCGTCCGGGTCGTGCCAGAGGCCCTGGGTCTTGGCGTAGGCCTCGACCAGCTTCAGCTGCTCCTCGGAGCGACCGGTGAGCTTGAGGTAGTCGATGGTCTGCTCGTCGATCGGGAAGACCGCGATGGTCGAGCCGAACTCCGGGCTCATGTTGCCGATCGTGGCGCGGTTGGCCAGCGGCAGCGCGGAGACGCCGGGGCCGTAGAACTCCACGAACTTCCCGACCACGCCGTGCTTGCGCAGCATCTCGGTGATGGTGAGCACCAGGTCGGTGGCGGTCGAGCCCTCGGGCAGGTCGCCGTTGAGCTTGAAGCCGACCACGCGCGGGATGAGCATGGAGACCGGCTGGCCGAGCATCGCGGCCTCGGCCTCGATCCCGCCGACGCCCCAGCCGACCACGCCGATGCCGTTGACCATCGTGGTGTGGGAGTCGGTGCCGACGCAGGTGTCGGGGTAGGCCACGCCGTCGCGCACCATGACGGTGCGGGCCAGGTGCTCGATGTTGACCTGGTGGACGATGCCGGTGCCCGGGGGGACGACCTTGAAGTCGTCGAAGGCGCCCTGGCCCCAGCGCAGGAACTGGTAGCGCTCGCGGTTGCGCTCGTACTCGATCTCCACGTTGCGCTCGAAGGCCTCGGGCGAGCCGAAGACGTCGGCGATCACCGAGTGGTCGATGACCATCTCGGCGGGGGCGAGCGGGTTGATCCGCGACGGGTCGCCGCCGAGCTCGGCCATCGCCTCGCGCATGGTGGCGAGGTCGACGACGCAGGGCACGCCGGTGAAGTCCTGCATGATCACGCGCGCCGGCGTGAACTGGATCTCCTTGTCCGGGTGCGCGTCGGCGTCCCAGCCCGCGAGGGCCTTGATGTCGTCGGCGGTGATGTCCGCGCCGTCCTCGGTGCGCAGGAGGTTCTCGAGCAGGACCTTGAGGCTGAAGGGCAGCGTCTCGACGTCCAGGCCCTCCCCCGACACCGCGTCGAGGCGGTAGATCTCGTAGGACTGTCCGTCTACGTCCAGGGTGCTCTTGGCACCGAAGCTGTCCTGACTGGCCACTGCGTAACTCTCCTCGTGACGTCCGGGTGATGCACTACGGGCGGCCGGGCGGGCCGCCAGCGGGCTCTCGCCATCTTGCCGCTGCGCCGGTGACCGAGGAAAGGAAGGTTCCCCTTATCCCGCTGGCCGAGCCGCCCGTGTCGATCCGGTGGATCTCTTGACGTCAAGATACACGATGTCGAGGCGTCTCGGGGACTCGAGGCGATCCGGTCACCGACGTCGGCGCCACATCGAGCACCGGGGCGAGCGTCCCGGTGAGCGGGACGACGGCAGTTGGACTGCAACCCGCACTCCTAGCGTGACGTGGACCACACTCCCGGAAGCCACGCGTCCCGGGTCGACCCACTTGGAGGACCAGTGAGGAACCGCATCACGACACGCGGCCGTGTCGCAGCCGCGCTCATGGCGACAGCGCTGCTGGCGGCCGGGTGTGCCGGCTCGGGCGGCACGGACGAGGAGAACGGTGGCGAGGAGCCCCGGTCGCTGAGCAAGGAGGAGATCTACACCGCCGGCCTGGTCGGCGAGAAGGACTCGGGCGACCCGACCGAGGGCGGCACCCTGACGCTCGCGGACTACTCCGAGGCACGCAGCCTCGACCCCACCAAGACCATCCCGAACGGTGCCGCGGGCGGCAACGCACTCGCCGCCGTCTACGACGTGCTCGTGCGCTACGACCAGCCCTCGAACTCCTTCCAGCCCTGGCTCGCGAAGTCGCTGACATCGCAGGACGACACGACCTGGACCCTGAAGCTCCGCGAGGGGGTGACGTTCTCCGACGGCTCGCCGCTGGACTCCGCCGCGGTCGTCGGCAGCCTCGCCTACTACATGGAGAACGCGGGTTACAACACGCTCCTCCTGGCGACGAACATCAAGGACATGCGACCCGAGGGCGACGACACGGTCGTCTTCACGCTGCAGAAGCCGTGGAGCACCTTCCCCAACATGCTCGCCAGCGGCCCCGGCATGATCATCGCCCCGGCGGCGTACGAGAACGGCCCCGACGCGTTCGAGCCGATCGGGGCCGGGCCGTTCGTCCTGGACGAGTACAAGCCGGCCGAAGAGCTGTTGCTCACCGCCAACCCCGACTACTGGAACGGCGAACCTCCTTTGGAGGCCGTCCGGTTCGTCTGGCTGGCGAGTGACGACGACCGGCTGAGCTCGCTCGCCGACGGAACCGTCGACATCACCAACATCCGCGCGCCGCAGACCGTCGAGAAGGCCCGCAAGGATGGCTTCTCCGGTCTCATGGTGCCGAACGGACTCGGCAGCATCTACTGGCTGAACAACCGCGAGGGGCGCCCTGCCTCGGACGTGCGCGTCCGCCAGGCCATCAACTACGCGATCGACCCGCAGGTCATCGCCGACCGGGTGAACGGTGGCGCCGGCCTCCCCGGCCGCAACATCTACTCGCCCAGTGCGCCGTACTTCTCCGAGATCGAGACCGCCGACTTCGACCCCGAGAAGGCGAAGGCCCTGCTCGAGGAGGCGAAGGCCGACGGGTACGACGGGAAGCTCACCTACATCGGCCAGTCCGACCAGGCCTCGCAGACCCAGGCCGTGACCGCCGAGGGGATGCTCGAAGCCGTCGGCTTCGACGTCGAGACCGACCTCCTGCGCAACATCGCGGACCAGACCGAGCGGATCTACGTCACCCACGACTACGACATCGCTGTCGCGGCCATGAGCGTTCCCGACGAGGACCCGTACTCGCGGCTCGCGACCAACCTCGTCAGCCAGTCCCCGCAGAACCCCTCCGGCTACGCCAACCCGGAGATGGACGCGCTGATCGACCAGCTGCAGTCGGCTTCGGGCGAGGAGGCCACCGACCTGCTCGAGCAGATCAACCAGCTGTGGCAGGAGACGGTCCCGGGCGTGGCGATGGGCGCGGGAGCGTTCTTCATCCCGTGGAACGGCGACGTGCACGGCGTGCAGGCGACGTCGGAGACCCTGCTGCTGCTGGGTGACGCCTGGAAGAGCTGATCGCACCGCACACGACAGGAGCCCCCGGCCGGTCCTCGGCGGGGGCTTCTTCGTCGTCGCGGCGGGCGCGACGGTCCACCAGGGCCGGAGGCCGTCAGCGGTACGACGGCGCCAGCAGCTCCCACGGGCGGGCCGCCTCGAGCTGGGTCCCGAGCGCCAGGAGGGTGCCTTCCGCGCCGAGGTCCCCCATGAAATGGGCGCCGAGCGGGAGACCTCCGGCGTCGAGCCCGGCCGGCACGGACATGGCCGGCATGCCGGTCGCGTTCGCGACGGCGGTGAAGGACGAGTAGTCCCCGCCGCGCTGCCACATCACCGATGGGTCGGTCGTGTCGAGGAACCCGAGCTCCGGGACGGGCAGTGGCAACGTGGGAGTCAGCAGCAGGTCGACACGGCCGAACATCGCACCGAGCTGCCAGCCGACCTGCTGCACGGCCGCCTGGGCGTCGTACACCTGGACGGGTGTCATCGACGCGGCGTAGTGGTCGTAGAGCATGCGGGTGAACGGCTCGAGGTCGTCGTCCTGCAGCGGCCGGCCGAGCTCCGCGAGCCGGTGGGTGACGTCGGCGAGGAGGGAGGCGCCCATCAACACGCCGAAGCCGCCGGTCAGGAGGTCGCTGTCGTAGGCGAGCTCGGTCTCCTCGACCACGTGGCCGAGCTCCTCGCAGAGAGCGGCGGTACGGCGCGCTGCGGCGACCACCTCGAGGGACACCTCGCCGCCGTCTGCGCGACGGGTGGCCAGTCCGATCCGGAGCCGCCCGGGCGCCCCGGCGGCCTGCTCGGCGAAGGGTGCGGACGGCGTCGGCGCCGCGAGCGCATCACCAGGCAGCGGCGCGGACGAGAGGTCCAGCAACAGCGCGCTGTCGCGCACCGACCGCGTCAGCACGTGATTCGCCGGCAGCGGCGCGGCCAGCGTCGTCGGGACCGGGTAGGTCGTCACCCGGCCACGGCTGGGCTTGAGCCCGAAGAGGCCGCAGGCCGAGGCGGGGATCCTGATCGAGCCGCCGCCGTCGTTGCCGTGGGCCACGGGCACCAGACCGGCGGAGACCGCGGCGGCGGCACCGCCGGACGAGCCGCCCGGCGAGTGGGCCGGCGACCACGGGTTCCGGGCCGGGCCGTGCAGGACGGGCTCGGTGCTGGCGTTCTTGCCGAGCTCCGGACTGTTCGTCGTCCCCAGCACGACCATGCCCGCCGCCCGGTAACGACGCACCAGCTCGCTGTCGACGGTCTGCACGTCGCCGGCCCAGAGCCGACTGCCCCGGGCCAGCGGCAGCCCGGCCACCTGCATGCCGAGGTCCTTCACCAGCGTGGGCACGCCCGTGAGCGGCCCGTCCGGGAGACCTGCGTCCACCTCGGCGAGCGCGGCCTCGAAGCGCTCCGCGACCACGGCGTTGAGGACGCCGTCGGCCTTCTCGATGCGGGCGATGGCGTCCTCGACGAGCTCGCGAGGGGACACCTCGCCGGCTCGGACCGCCTCGGCGGCGGCGATGGCGTCGTCGTACACCCTCAGTCCTCCACGTGATGGCAGGCCACGGCGTGGCCCGCGCTGATCTCCCGCAGCTGCGGCTCCTCGGCGGCGCACCGCTCGGTCACGAGCGGGCAACGGGTGCGGAACCGGCAGCCCGACGGCGGGTCGATCGGTGAGGGCAGCTCGAACGCGCGCGTGAGCACCGGCACCTCCGCTGCCGTCAGCTCCGCATCGGAGGCAGTCGGCAGCGAAGCGAGGAGCAGCCGCGTGTACGGGTGCCGCGCGTCCTCGAGCGTCTCCGACGGCAGCACCTCGCAGGTCTTGCCGAGGTACATCACGAGCACGCGGTCGCTGATGTTCTTCACGACGGCGACGTCGTGGGCGATGAAGACCATGCTCAGGCCGAGCCGGTCCCGCGCCTGCTCGAGCAGGTTGAGGATCTGCGCCTGGACCGACACGTCCAGGCTCGAGACCGGCTCGTCGCAGATCAGCACGTCGGGATCCATCGCGATCGAGCGCGCGATGCACACGCGCTGGCATTGACCGCCCGACAGCTCGTGGGGGCGGCGGTCGCGCACCGAGTCCGGGTCGAGACCGACCGAGGAGAGCAGCTCATCGACGAACGTCGCTCGGTCGCGCTCGCCCCAGCCCCAGATCTGGAGGCCCTCCGCGACCAGATCCTTGACCCGGCGCCGCGGGTTCAACGCGGACACGGGGTCCTGGAGGACCAGCTGCATGCGCGCGCGGGCGCGGCGCATCGCGCGGGACCTCAAGCCGGTGAGCTCGACGTCGCCGAGGCGCACCGACCCCGAGGTGGGCGGCGGCAGCTGCATGAGCGCGCGACCGGCGCTCGACTTGCCGCAACCGGACTCGCCGAGGATGCCGAGCGTCTCCCCCGGCAGCAGGTCCAGATGGAGGCCCGACACCGCGTGGACGGTGCCGCCGGCGACAGGGAACTCGACGACGAGGTCGTCGACGGCCAGGACCCGCTCCTCGGCGGGCCGCAGGTGGGCGGTGCCGCTACCGGCCACGGGACATCAGCCCTTCCAGCTCGATCGGGTGGTGACAGGCGACCTGTCGTGGGGGGTCAGGCACGCCGGCGGCGCCAGGCAGCGCCGCGAGCCCCGGCAGCACCTCCCGGCAGCGGTCATCGGCCCGGGGGCACCGCGGACCGAACCGGCAACCGGGAGGCGGCCGAGTCATGTCCGGCGGGTGGCCCTCGATGGTCCGCAGCCGCGTGTGTGGCGGGTCCTTCATCTGCGGGATGGAGCCGAGCAGGGCGTCGCTGTACGGGTGCCGTGGTTCGGTGAAGACAGAGCCGGTCGCACCGGACTCGACCGTGCGCCCGGCGTACATGACCTGGACCCGCTCGGTGCGGCCGGCGACCGCGCCGAGGTCGTGGCTGACCAGCACCATCGCCATGCCGCGATCGGCGACGAGCGCAGCGAGGAGGTCGAGGATCTGCTTCTGCACCGTCACGTCGAGCGCGGTCGTGGGCTCGTCGGCGACGAGCAGGCGGGGGTCGCACGCGAGCGCCATCGCGATGACCACGCGTTGGCGCATCCCGCCGGACAGCTCGTGGGGGTACTGGCGCAGCCGCCGGGCGGGCTCGGGGATCCCCACCTGGCGCAGGAGGTCGACGGCCCGCCCGGTCGCCTCCGCGCGTGAGCACCGCCGGTGCAGCCGCAGCGTCTCGGTGAGGTGGGTCCCGATCCGCTTGACCGGGTTGAGGGAGGTCATCGGGTCCTGGAAGACCATGGCGATCTCAGGGCCCCACAGCCGCCGCCGCTGGGCGGGCCTGAGTGCGTGCACGTCGCGGCCACCGATGCGGACGGTGCCGGTCACCGTGGTCGTCGGGCCGTTGCTGACCAGGCCCATCACGGTGCGCCCGAGGACCGACTTGCCCGAGCCCGACTCCCCGACCAGGCCGAGGGTCTCGCCGGCGTCGAGGGTGAACGAGACGCCGTCGACGGCCCGGACGTCACCGCGCGCGGTGTGGAAGACGGTGCGGAGGTCCTCGACCTCGAGCAGGGGCGTGGTCACAGCTTCGTGCTCCTCGGGTCCCAGCGCTTCTGCGCCCTCTCCCCCAGCAGGTTGAAGGAGAACACGGTCAGGAAAAGACAGACACCCGGCACCACCAGGATGAAGGGGTGGTCCTCCATGACGCCGCCCTGCCCCTCGGCGATCATGTTGCCCCACGTCGGCTCCGGCTGCTCGATTCCGATCCCGAGGAAGGACAACGACGCCTCCGCCACCACAAGCACGGAGATCATCACGACGGCGAGCGAGAGCACCGGCAGCAGCACGTTCGGCAGCACCTCACGCACCATCAGCCGACCCGGCGCAGCGCCGAGCGCTCGGGCGGCGAGCACGTACTCCCGCTGCGCCACGGTGATCGTGTTGGCGCGCGCGAGACGCACCATGCTCGGGATCGTCAAGAGGGACAGGGCGAACGCGATGCTGCGCACGCTCGGGTCGAGGACGGTGCCGAGCGCGATCAGCAGGATCAGCGGGGGCACCGCGAGCAGGGTGTTGGACAGGATCCCGACCACCTGGTCGGTGGTGCCACGCACGAAGCCGGAGACCAGCCCGACGAGCCCACCGACGACGGTGCCGACCAGCACGGCCACCAGCGCGACGAGGAGGGAGGTCCGCGCTCCGTGCACCGTCCGGGCGAGCACGTCGAGGCCGAAGTTGTTGGTGCCCAGCGGGTGTTCGGCCCCGAGACCTCCAGGCTCCGCGAAGACCGGTGACGACAGCCCGGCGACGGCGTCGGCGTGGTTGTTCAGAGGCAGCCACGGCGCGAGTGCCGCCGCCGACACGACCAGCACCAGCCAGGCCATGGCAAGCCCGAACACGACGTCGACCGGCTTGCCGCGAACGGCTCCCGCCACCCGGCCCAGCCCCGTGATGGCGAGGAGGACCCCGGCGACGAGGAGGATCATCCGGACGAGCGTCACGAGCACCGCAGCGCTCGCGGCCCACCAGGCGAGGGCGATCCCGGCGGGCAGCAGGATCACGCCGGCGAGCAGCGCGACGCGTCGGCTGCGGCCGCGCACCGGCGCGGTGACTGTCTCGGTGGTCTCAGGTGTGGGCGCGAGCACGGCGGGTCCTCGGGTCGAGCAGGCCATAGGAACGGTCGATCAGGGCGTTGCTGCCCACGTAGATGACGGCGATGACGAGGACGGCGCCCTGCACGACCGGGTAGTTGCCCTGGTTCGCTGCGTCGATGACGAGCTTGCCCATCCCGGGCAGCGCGAAGAGGTACTCGACGATCACCGTGCTGCCGACGAGCCGGCCGATGCTGAGCCCGAGCACGGTCACCAGCGAGAACGACGACGGACGCAGTGCGTCGCTCACCATGATCCGCAGGGGCGACATGCCCCGCGCGCGAGCGGCGAGGATGAAGTCCTCGTGAAGCGTGGTGACCAGGTCCGCGCGGAGGATCCGCGTGAACATCGCCGCCTCCATCAGCGCGATCGTCAGCGCCGGCAGGAAGGCGTGCGTGAGGTTCGACCAGAGACCGTCGCCGGGCCGGACCCATTCGTTGCGGGGGAACAAGTCGAGCGAGTTCACCAGCACGGCGATCAGCAGCAGCCCGATCAGGAACGACGGCATCGAGAGCAGGGCGAAGGTCACCGCGCTGATGGCGCGGTCCGTGCGGCCGCCCTGGTAGTAGGCCGACCACATCGCCAGGGGCACCGCGATGAGCAGCGCCATCGTCAGGCCGAGCAGCGCCAGCTCGAGGCTGACGGGCATCGCGGACACGATCCGGTCCAGCACGCCGGTCTGCGGAGGCACCAGGGACGTGCCGAGGTCTCCGGTCAGGACACCACCCAACCAGTCGCCGTACCGGCTCAGGAACGGGTCGTTGAGGCCGAGCCGCTCACGGAGCGCCTCGTACTCCTCCGGCGTGCGGCCCTCGCCGAGGATCGCGACCGCCGGGTCCCCGGGGACCAGCGAGAGCAGCAGGGAGACGCCGATGCTGACCAGGAACAGGACGGCCAGCAGCTCCAGCAGGGGAACCAGGGTGCGTCGGGCCACGGGAGGAACCTCGCACCGCATCAGCCGGCGCGGTGTGACGCGTCCCACTCACCGGACGGCTCGGCATAACCCTCGGGCTTGCCCCACGTCGCGGTCCGAGAGGTACGGCGGTCGACGAGCACGCAGCGCGTGCCCGTGTAGTTGGTCGGCATGCACTTGTTGCAGTGGATGCACAGCGATCGGCGGCTCTCGTCGTCCTTGATGCGGTTGACCAGGTCGGGCTCGCGCAGGAGGGCCCGCGCCATCGCGACGAACTCGAACCCCTCCGCCATGGCGGTGTCCATCACCGCACGGCTGGTGACGCCGCCGAGCAGGATCATCGGCAGGCCCACCGCCGCCCGGATCTGCTTGGCGTCCTCCAGCAGGAACCCGTCGGTGTAGGGGTAGTGCTTGAGCAGTCGATGGCCGATCACCTTGACCCCCGCCTTGATCGGCTGCGGCATCACGCCCGCGAACTCCTCGAGCGGGACGTCGCCCTTGAAGAGGTACATCGGGTTGAGCAGCGAGCTGCCCGACGTCATCTCGAGCGCGTCGAGCGTGCCGTCGGCCTCCAGCCACTGGGCGACCGGGATCGCCTCGTCCAGCCAGAAGCCGCCCGGCGCCCCGTCGTCCATGTTCATCTTCGCGATGATCGCGATCCGGTCACCCACCTCCTCGCGGACCGCCGCCATGATCTGACGGGCCAGCCGCGCCCGGTTGCGCAGACCGCCGCCGTACTCGTCGTCGCGACCGTTGAGCTTCGGGCTCAGGAAGGCGCTCGCCAGGTAGTTGTGGCCGAGGTGGACCTCGACGGCGTCGAAGCCCGCCTCCACGGCCAGGCGCGCGGCCCGGCCGTGGGCCGCGACGATGCGCTGGAGATCGGCGACCGTCGCCTCCCTCGACTTGTTCATGGCGATCACGTTGACCCGCGCGCTCGGCGCGAGCGCGGGCGACCGGTTGCTGCGTGCCTCCGCGACCGGCCCGCCGTGGCCGATCTGCACGGAGGCGGCGGCACCCTCCGCGTGGACCGCGTCGGTCAGCGCGCGCAGCCCGGGCATGGCCCCGTCGGTCCACACGACCTGGTGCCGGTCGGTGCGCCCGTCGGTGTCGACTGCGCAGTAGGCCACGGTCGTCATCCCCACGCCGCCCCTGGCGTATGCGGCGTGGAAGTCGATGAGGTCGCGGGTGACCCGGCCGCGGTGGCTCAGACCCTCGTACGTCGCCGCCTTGATCGTGCGGTTGCGCAGGACCAGAGGTCCGATGCGGCCCGGGGTGAAGACGTCCGGTGGAGTCACGGGCTGACCGCCGGCCGGATGACCTTGCCGGTCGCGGTGCGTGGGAGCGGTTCCACTGCGACCCGCCAGCGGGCGGGGACCTTGTAGTGGGCGAGCCCCTCTGCGGCGAACTCCCTCAGGGACGCGATCAGCGCCGCCGGGTCGTCCTCGGGGTCGGACGGCACGACGACCGCCGCCACCTCCTGCCCGAGGTCGTCGTGGGGGACGGCGACGACCACCACCTCGCGAACGCTCGGGTGCTCCGCGAGCAGCCCCTCGACCTCGGCGGGGTAGATGTTCTCCCCGCCGCGGATGATCAGGTCCGAGCGACGCCCGGCCAAGCGGACTCGGCCCTTCTCGTCGAGCGACCCGATGTCGCCGGTCCGGAGCCAGCGCTGCTCGTCGAACGCCGCGGCGGTCGCCTCGGGGTTCTCCCAGTAGCCGAGCATGTTGTAGGCGCTGCGCACGCAGACCTCGCCCTCCTCTCCCGGCGGGAGCGCGTTGCCGAGGGGGGAACGCACCTCGAGCTCGACGCCCTGGATCGGCGTGCCGAGCGTGCCCGGCGACTCCGCCAGGTCCATCGGCGTGGCCACGGTGACCGCGGTGCAGCACTCGGTCAGGCCGTAGCTGTCGACGAGCGCCCCGGCGAAGGGCAGCCGGGCGCGCAGCCGCTCCTTGAAGGCGGCGGTCGACGGGGCGGAGGCCAGCGAGAACGCGTAGAGGGACGAGGTGTCGTAGTCGCCCGTCCGGTCGAAGTCGAGCAGCCGGTTGGCCATGGTCGGCACGGCTCCCCAGTGGGTGACCCTCGCGTCCTGCACCAGCTGGAGGACGCGGGCCGGGTCGAAGGCACCGAGGTGGAGAGCGGCGGTGCTGCCGGTCGCGAGCCGCGGCACGGTGAGGTTGTGCAGGCTGCCGACGTGGAAGAGCGGCATCGCCAGCAGGTACACCTTGTCCTCGGGTGCGACCGGGTCCCCGTACTGCGCGGCCATCGCATCCATGCTGCGGTGGAACTCGATGACGGAGCAGAGGTTGCGGTGGCTGTGCACCGCCCCCTTGGGCCGGCCGGAGGTGCCGGAGGTGAACAGGATGACCGCCGGGTCGTCCTCGGCGACGTCGGCACGCGGCAGCGGCGCGTCGGGGTGTGCCGTCGCCATCCGCTCGTGGGCGGACTCGATGACGACGACCGCCACCTCGCTGGTGCCGAGGCTCGCTCGGCGACGCTCGTCGGCGACGACGAGGACCGGGCGGGTGAGCTCGAGGGCCTGCGCGAGCTCTCGCGGTGACCACCAGGCGTTGCAGCCGACGGCGATCGCGCCGATCGACACCGTCGCCCAGAAGGTCTCGATCCACTCCTGCGAGTTGGCGGCGGCGATCGCCACGCGGTCGCCCTTGCCGATGCCGTGCTCCTGCTTCAGAGCGAGCGCGAGCGAGGAGACACGGCGTGCGTGCTCGCCGAAGGTCACCGCGCGGTCGAGGGTCCGGAGGTAGGTCCGGTCACCGTGATCGACGGACGCGGCCAGCACCTCGTGCAACGCGCGGAACCTCTCCGCGAAGACCCGGACGGGCGCCCCGAGGACGTCCTCCACCACCAGCTCACTGACCTCCGCGCTCATGGCGGGGAGTATTCGCGCTCCGGCCCGGACAGCGGGGGCATGGATCCCGGTGACCGGGACGTCGCAGCAGCCCGCGTTCAGAGCGGTCGTGGTCGAGCGGTCGATCTCCTGCGGCGACCCGCGGCGCACGCCTCGGGTCGCGGAGGTCGACGCCGATCACCCGGTCACGGCAACCGCGCGACCTCGCCGCCGTCGTCATAGCTCGGCCCGAGGAGCAGCCGACTCGCGAGCCGGATGTCCTCGTCGGCCTCGTCCTGGGTGACCACGCCGTTGAGGACCGAGACGAGGATGCCGTACCAGGTCTGCTCGATGATCCGGACCATGCGGTAGTCCTCCTTCCCCGGCTCGTCGACCCCCAGCGCGTTGAGCAGCACGTGGTGAAAGGCGGAGTTGGCCTCGGTGTACTCCCGGCCGCCCTGGAGCTGGGCCATGTTGTTGGCCTGGAGCATCGCGGTGGCCAGCTGGGAGCGCTCGAGCATCTTGCGCCCCGCGGCGATCAGCACCTCCGCGACGGCCGCCGCCCGGGAACCGTCGGCCGCGGCACCGACCACGGCCGTCCCGCCCAGGCGCCGAATCTGGCTGTGCAGCACTCCGACGAACAGGTCGGTCTTCGACGGGAAGTAGCGGTAGAGCGTGGCGATGGCGACGCCGGCCTCCTTCGCCACATCGTTCATCTGCATCCGCTCGAGCCCGTGCTCGGCACCCAGCTTGCTGGCGGCACGCAGGATGCGCTGGTGACGGTCGCGCTGCTCGGCGGAGTTGGGCTCGGCGGGCTGCCGGGCCTCGGTGATTCGCGGCACGCGTCACTCCTGGTCTCGTCGGGACGCCCGCACACGTCCGGACGCCTGCCTATCTTCGGCCCCGCCGGGCGCCGGCGTGCTGGCGGGCTACCGCTGAGTGGGACCGGAGCCGGCGGCCACCGGACGGCCCGCCGCACACTCGCCCCATGACGCGCACCGAGGAGATCCGGCACATCGAGGTGGACGCCGCCCCCCGGCGATTCGCGCGCGGCTGGCACTGTCTCGGGCTCGCCCGAGACCTGGCGGACGGCACGCCCCACCGGGTC
Organism: Nocardioides marmotae; assembly: GCF_013177455.1. Classification (NCBI taxonomy): domain Bacteria; kingdom Bacillati; phylum Actinomycetota; class Actinomycetes; order Propionibacteriales; family Nocardioidaceae; genus Nocardioides; species Nocardioides marmotae. The sequence continues at coordinate 1,828,866 of NZ_CP053660.1, read as the reverse complement.
GGCGCGTTCGGCCAGAAGCTGGTCGTGTTCGCCGGCTCCGACGGCCGGATCAACGTGCTCGACGCCCACTGCCGCCACATGGGGGGCGACCTCTCGCAAGGCGCCGTGAAGGGCGACGAGATCGCCTGCCCCTTCCACGACTGGCGCTGGGGCGGCGACGGCCGCTGCAAGCAGATCCCCTACGCCCGGCGCATCCCGCTGCGAGCCCGTACGGCGGCCTGGCCGACGATGGTGCAGGACGGCATGGTCTTCGTCTGGAACGACCCCGAAGGCAACGCGCCGCCGACCGATGTGACCATCCCGCGGATCCCCCAGGTCGATGACGACCGTTGGACGGACTGGCTCTGGTACGAGACGGTGATCGAGGGCGCCAACTGCCGGGAGATCGTCGACAACGTCGTCGACATGGCGCACTTCTTCTACATCCACTACTCGTTCCCGACGTACTTCAAGAACGTCTTCGAGGGCACCACGGCCTTCCAGTACATGAACGGTGCAGGACGGGAGGACGTGCGGCCGACGAAGCCGGCGAAGCACAACCCGACGGTGCTCGGCACGACGAGCGTGGCGGCCTACCACGGCCCCAGCTTCATGATCGACGAGGTCACCTACCACTACGAGGACCTCGACGTCGACACCATCCTGATCAACTGCCACTACCCGATCGACGAGAACTCGTTCGTCCTGCAATACGGGATCATCGTGGAGAAGAAGGACGGCATCTCCGACGAGGACGCCGAGAAGATGGCGGAGAAGACCGGCGCGTTCATCAGGTACGGGTTCGAGCAGGACGTCGCGATCTGGAAGAACAAGGCACGCATCGACAACCCGCTGCTGTGCGAGGAGGACGGCCCGGTCTACCAGCTGCGGCGGTGGTACCAGCAGTTCTACGTCGACGTGGCCGACGTGCAGCCCGAGATGTCCGACCGCTTCGAGTTCGAGATCGACACGACGCGTCCCAACGAGGCGTGGCGGGCCGAGGTCGAGCACAACCTGGCGGCGCGCGCCCTCCGGGCATGACCTCGCCGCGGCCTGACGTGCGGCTGGAGGCCGCGCCGATGGAGCCGGTCACCTGCACCGCGTGCGGCGCCGGCGTCACAGCGCGGAAGAGCAGCTGGGACCAGACGACGCTGCAGTGGACCGCCGACGCGCTCGAGCGGTGCACGCAGCGGCGCGCGACCGAGGCCCGATCCGACCGTCCGAACCGAAGCGCGTTCCCGGGTTGCACGGCGGTCCGGGACTCGATCCGGGAGGCGGCGGTGCGCGGTGAGCTCTCGGTGCAGTCCGACGAACCGCTGAAGTCCAACCCCGCTCAGGAGGCCGACCGATGACCGAGCTGGACACCCACGGGCAGTACGGGCCATGGGCGGTCATCGCCGGCGGCTCCGAGGGCGTGGGCGCCGAGCTCGCCCGGGAGCTCGGCGCAGCCGGCATCAACGTCGTCCTGGTCGCCCGTCGACCGGGTCCGCTCCACGCGACCGCCGCCACCGTCCGGTCGCTCGGCGTCGAGGTGCGCACCGTGGTCGCCGACCTCACCACCCCGGAGGCGATCGACGCAGTCGTCGCGGCGACGGACGACGTCGAGGTCGGGCTGGTCGTCTACAACGCCGGCGCCAACGCACACGGCCGGCCGTTCACCGAGGGCGACCTCGGCGCCTTCCGCCGCGTGGTCGACCTCAACATCGGCGCGATGCTCGCGCTGACCCACCACTACGCGAGGCCGATGAGCGAGCGCGGCCGCGGCGGGATCCTCCTCATGGGGTCGCTCGCCGGCTACGTCGGCACCTCGACCGAAGGCGTGTACGGCGGCACGAAGGCCTTCTCCCGCATCTTCGCCGAGGGCCTCTGGGCCGAGCTGCGCGAGCACGGCGTGCACGTGCTGGAGCTGGTGCTCGGGGTGACCCGGACGCCGGCGATGGAGCGGGCCGGCCTGAACTTCGACGTACCGGGCATGCACGTCTCCGAGGCCGCTGCCGTCGCGCGGGAGGGCCTCGCCGCCCTCCCCCACGGGCCGGTACATGTGGTGAGCGGCAACGAGGCGATCGTCGAGCTGCGCTCGACCGGGGAGCGGGCCCGCCTCGTCGCCGGCACCGAGAAGATCATGCGGAACCTCCTCCCGCAGCCCTGACGGCCCGTCAGTCGACGACGCTCAGCCGTCGGCGGCGGTCGTCGACGTCCGGGAAGAGGTCCTCGGAGACCCGCCGGGCGGCGCCGAGCACCAGCGGCGCGACCCGCTCGAGGGCGGCATCCGCCGACACGACGATCGAGATCGCGCCGACCGGCTCACGGGGACCGCGCACGGCGGCGGCGACACAGGCGATGTGGGGGAAGCACTCGCCACGCTCCAGGGCGAGGCCATCTCGGGCGCGGATCCGTCCCAGCTCGCGGTGCAGGGCGTCGAGCCGGGCGATCGTGGCCCCCGTGTGCGCCGGCATGCCGTCGCCCACGAGCGTGTCGACGCGCTCGGGCTCGATCCAGGCGAGCATCGCTTTCCCCAGTCCCGTGCAGTGGGCCGGCGCCGAGCCACCGACCCGCGACGGCACCGAGGTCGCGAAGCGCCCGCCCAGCTTGTCGAGGTAGGAGACCCGCCCCCCGTCGAGGACGCCCAGGTGGATCACCGCACCGGTCGCGAGGAGCAGCTCGTGGAGATAGGGGGACGCAGCCGACCTGAGGTCGGCGTGCTCCGCGGAGCCGCCGCCGAGCACCAGCGAGCGGCGCCCGAGGCCGTAGCCGGCCGACCCGTGCTCGACCCAGTCCAGGCCGACCAGCTGGTCGAGGATGCGGTGGGCCGTGGAGCGCGGAAGACCGGTCGCCCCGGCGATGTCCTCCAGGCCCAGCCGGGTCCGACGCGTCGTGAAGAGGTCGAGGATCAGTGTCATCCGCTCGACCATCGACGGGGGCAGCACGCGCCCCGCGCCCCCCGACACCTCCGTGGTGCCGTCCACCTGATCCATCGTCGACGCCGACATCGGTGCCCTCCCCCGAACCAGAACTGAAACGAATTCTAGTGACGACGCTAACAGTGGCGGGAGATCTCCGGAAGGAGCTTTCTGAAATTCATTCTACTTCCGGTCACCGGGACAGCGGCACGCCCGGCGCCGGGTCCCGGCGCTTGGATGGCAGGAACCTGCGAGACGAGGAGCACCCATGCGCGTGGGCGTCACCAGCCCGGTCGTCACGGCCCTGCCCGGCTTCTTCGGCCCCTGGGAGCCGGCGGCCGGGATCGCGGAGCTGGGTGCGATCGCCGAAGCCGCGGACCGGCTCGGGTTCGACCACCTCACGTGCTCCGAACACGTCGCCGTCCCCGTGCCGATCGCCGCGGAGCGCGGCGGCCGCTACTGGGACCCCCTCGCGACCCTGGGGTACCTCGCCGCACGCACGACGCGCATCCGGCTGGCCACCCAGGTCCTCGTGCTCGGCTACCACCACCCGCTCGAGATCGCGAAGCGCTACGGCACGCTCGACCTGGTCAGCGGCGGCCGCCTGGTCCTCGGCCTCGGCGTCGGCTCGATCGAGGAGGAGTTCGACCTGCTGGGCGCCGACTACGCCGCGCGCGGCGCCATCGCCGACGACGCCCTCCCGGCCCTGCGGGCCGCGCTCTCCACCCGCACGCCCGTGTACGACGGACCCCGGTACTCCTTCTCCGACGTGGTCGTCGAGCCGCACGCCAGCCAGGACCGGGTGCCCTTCTGGATCGGCGGGCACACTGCGCGAAGCCTGCGCCGGGCGCGCGAGCACGGCGACGGCTGGGTGCCGTTCGGCCTCCCCCGCGACCGCCTGCGCGGGATGCTCGCCCAGGCCGCGCTGCCCGACGGCTTCGAGGTGGTCCTGGGCGCCGGGCGCCCGGTGGACCCACTCGGCGAGCCGGACCGGACCGTCGAGGCGCTCGAGCGCACGATCGCGGCGGGCGCCACCGTCGTCAACGTCCACGTCGCCGCCACCACGGCGGACCACTACGTCGAGCAGCTCGCCGCGCTGGCCTCGCTCGCCGACCTCACACCCCAGGAGGAGAAGTGAGCATCGAGGAGCGCCTCCAGCGCCTGGAGGACGTCGTCGCGATCACCCAGCTCGTGGCCTCGTACGGTCCCCTCGTCGACGCCGGTGAGGCGGAGCGGGTGGCGGACCTGTGGACCGAGCAGGGCGTGTACGACGTCGATGAGCTCTACATGGGTAGCCGCGCCGAGGTCGACGCGATGGTCCGCTCCGACGCCCACCAGGGGCTGATCGGCAACGGCTGCAGCCACTTCCTCGGCCCGGCGCACGTGGCCGTCGACGGCGATCGGGCGGTCGCGGTCTGCGAGTCGGTGCTGCTGGTGCGGCGCGGCGACCGCGTGTTCCCCGCCCGCATCGGGGCGAACCACTTCGACCTCGTCCGCACCCCCGACGGCTGGCGCACCACCCGCCGGACCACCCGCGGGCTTGACGGCAGCGCCGACGCACGAGACCTCCTCTCCCGCACCGGGCGGCTGTGACGGAGGCCCGGGCGTCGGGCAGGCCTCAGAAGCGCGAGCGCACCTCGGGACCATGCACCCGCACGCCGCCGGGCTCGTCGAGGTTCCAGGTCAGCTCGAAGGTGCGCCGGTAGCCCGTGCGGAGGATCCGCCACTCCCCCTCGATGCGCGTGTAGACGTCGGAGTAGGTGGCGCCACCTTCGAGGGCGAAGCGGACGGCGTCGACGATGACCTTGTCGTGCAGGTACCACGTCCCCGTCGCCCGGTCCGGGTCGTCCGCGTCGACGTCGATCTCGGGATGGTGCGCCTGGTGCATGGTCAGGACGCCGTCCCCCATGTTGCGGCGCATGTAGTCCACCAGGGACTCGGGGTCGTCGAAGACGAGGCCGTTGTAGTCCGCCGTTGCGTCCGGCGCGAAGCACGCCGCGAACCCGTCCCATTCCTTGGTGTCGAGGCAGCGGAGATAGCGGTACTTCAATCGGGTGATGGCGGCGACGTCGTCGACAGGGTTCATGCGGGCGAACCTAGGAACACCATCGGGATCACGGCCCAGCCGATGCCACTGATCGGGACTACGACAGCGCGCCCCGTGGACCGACATCGCCGCCCATCGCGTTTTCCCCGGCTCAGTGCCCGGTCCACCCTGAGCGGTCACTCCATACCGTCTAGCTCTTTGGCAGTTGCGAGCGCAGGTCGGCCAACTTCGGGCCGGAGAGAGAGCCCACGTGCCAGAGTTCCCACCCGCCATATCCCGCCGAGCTCTGAGCACCGAGCGAGATTCCGGCAGCGAGAGATGGAGCGGTGTATCCGACGCCGTTGACGATGATTTGTCCGTCTGGGGCGACGGTGCCTACGCCGTGCTTGCCAGCCCGAGCGCAGTGCAGTTCTGCGCCTGCATGGAGCAGCCCCTCGGCAAGGAGGTCCGCGACGGTTCCAGGTATCTGTGTTCGGCTGACCGCAGAGGGGGACTGCTCACCTCCGTCGTCCTCCCGGTGGGTGTCGACGCCCGCGAGACGAACTGATGCGAGGATCGAGGACAGAAGCGCGTCCAGCGACATCTGCATGTGCGGGGGCAGGGTCGAATCGCCGTCGGTCTTTCCTTTGACCACGACGATTCCTGAGATCGCGTCGAGTTCTGCGGAGAGTCTCCCCTCGAGGTAGCCCACGTCCGCAGAGGTGAATCCATTGCTGGTGTCGCGCTTGATGAGGACCGCGCGCGACCACCCCGGCACGTGCGCATTCGCCAACTTGTGCTGCATGACTCGAGAGCGGAGGTCAGTCGACTTGCCGACGTAGACACTGTGGGAGCCGTCATCCGCGATCAACACGTAGATGCCTGGAACACGCCACTCGGTCTCGGGGAGCCGGCTGATGTCCCGCCGAGCGATGTAAGCAACTCGGATGGCATGTTCGGCGAAATCGGCAATGATCGCCGCAGCACCGGACGACGGCACTTGGACGTTGGCGGCGATGATCGCATTCACATCCGCTATCTTGCCGCGCCGGGTCGCAGCCGGTACCGCCGGCGCGCAGGTACCCAGTACGTACCGATGAGCTCGATGCGCGCGGTTGCGATCACCCTCAGCCCGCTTGCTCATCCGTCTGCCTGCGCGTGCGCCAACCTCTCCGCGGGACCAGCGAACGAGCGAGCGCGTTAGTTCATCGCGAGGCAGGCGTGGACGGGGTTGTCGCGACTCGCATCACCGCAAGTCAGAGCCGGTGAAGCGGGCGCGACGATGGTCGTCCGGAGCCGACCGCCCTCTGGAGTTTCGCGGTGGCGACCGCCGGGGACGGTGCAGCCCATGAACCACGAGAGCTCGGCCGAGCCGCGGGCCGCCACCGAGCCCACCGCACCCACCGCACCCACCGAGCCCACGGAGCCCACCGGGCCGGCCCGTCCGGCACCGCCCCGGACCGAGGGGCGAAGCCTGTGGCCCCTGGTCGCCCTGCTGGCGGTGCTCGTGGTCGGGCTCTCGGCCGCGCTGGTCGTGGTCCGGGCCGGTGAGGACGACCGGCCCCGGGCCCAGGTCGGCCAGCTCTTCGACGTGCCGTTCGCGGAGGACGACCTGCCGCACTACGGCCAGGTCCTGCTGCCCTGGGCGCGGACGAAGGCCGGGGCGGGGGCCCCTCGCGAGGAGCTGCCCGACCTGCTCGGGGCGGAGGCCAACGTGCGGGCGCCGGAAGGTGGCCGCTTCGTGCGGGTCGAGGTGAAGCTCGAGGAGGACTACAGCATCCCGCTGTCCTCGATCGGCAGGCCCTACGCGCAGGAGACCGAGGTGGTCCTGCGCGCCGACGGACGCGACTACCCCCTGTCCGGGCCTGACGGGCTCGTCCTCGATCCCGACGGCCCCTTCCAGCAGGGAGGCGGGGTCTGGGTGGCCGTCGACGGCAACCCCACCGAGCTCGAGGTGCGCGTCACTGTCGACGGCCTGACCCAGGTCGTGCACGCCTCCGACGGGGCCGTCGAGAGCGGACAGGCGGCCGGCCTCGGGGAGCTCCCGTCCCAGGAGCAGCTCGCCGAGAGGGAGGCGATCCCGTGCGGCACGCCGAGGCGTCTCGACGACAGCGGGCTCAGGGTCAACTTCCGACCGGACCTGGAGTGCCGCGTCCAGCTCACCCTGCGCACGCCGTACGTCGACGGGCTGGGCTGGGCCGAGGAGGGCCGCGAGTTCCTGGTGGTCCACGTCGCCCGTCCCCGCCGCGTCTCCCTGGTCAGTGGACGTGGCGAGGCGACGAGGTTCTGGGATGACGAGGCCCTCGAGTTCTCAGCGCGCCTCGGCGATGCCGAGCCGCTCCGCCCGGCCGCGAACGTCAACGCTCTCAACGAGGGGCTGCTGACCATCTCGGACCCCGATGACCCCGACCAGCTCGTCTTCGACGTCGCGGCAGGGAAGCCGGCCCCCGACCTGCGGTTCGACTACCAGGGACAGGCCGTCGACGGCGAGCCGTTCGTCCGCGAACGGCGGCCCGTGCACTTCCGGTGGACCATCCCGGGCGGGGACCTCTCATGACCACCACCAGCCCCACCCCCGACGCTCGTCGGAGCGACCGCCTCCGCGCGCTGGCCGTGCGCTTGTCGGTCGTGCTCGCCGTGGCCGCCCTCGTCCTCGGCACCATGGTGTGGCGCGCGCTCGACGGCGGACCGACGGTCGCGGCCGACGTGGGTGAGCAGCTGCCGCTGCGCGCGGCGGCCTACGGCCGCACCGTGACGCTGAAGGTGCCCGGCGGCGAGGTCGCGGTGCGGGTCGGCGCCCCCGTCGAGACCCTCGGTTACGGGCTCCTGGAGGTCGACCGCAACGACCCCAGGTGGGACGAGCGGCCGGACCTGGCCGCGCCCGAGGACGGCAGCCTGGTCCCCGCCAGCTGGGAGCCCCCCCTGGCGCCCGGCGGGTCGGTCGAGGTGCGCCTCATCGTCGGCGACCAGCGCGTCGACCTGGTCACGATCGTGCCCGGCGACCTCAGCTCCCTCCGCGACGACCCGACCTCGGTCGCCGTCGGCGTCGAGGGGCGGCCCGGCGTCGAAGACCTCACCGTCGAGGTCGAGTACGACGGCCTGACCCAGACCGCCGACGTCGCGTCGGGCGAGATCGATGCCGGGGTGGCCGAGGCGCTGTACGAACGGGACCGCACCTTCTCGGCCGGATGCGCCGAGGCACCGAGCTCGTGCGAGTTCGTCGCCGCGGACCCCGACTCGCCCCTGCGGCCGACCTGGGCCACGTTCGTCACCAGCGACCTCGTCCTGTATCCCTACGACCCGGCACTCGGGTGGGCCGACGAGGGCACCCTGTGGGGCGCCGTCCGGTTCCAGCCCTTCGGCGTGCGCTCCGCGGAGAACGCGGCCGGTGACACCTGGTCCCCATCCCGGCGGAGCGCGCCTGTGGTCACCCTCGACGGCGCCGAGCCCGTCCGTCGCGAGGGACTCGAGGCCTCGACCCGCGACGTCGCGGGTCGGGTGGTCTTCGCGGTCGACACCGACGCGGAGCCGCGCGAGCTCGTCGTGGAGCAGGTCCTCTCCTTCACCGGCGCCGGAGCGCCGCAGGACCTGCCGATCTGGTCCCGCCTACCCCTGAACGAGGTCGGCTGATAACCGCGCCGCCCATGACCCACCGGGCATCACCGCACGTCAGAGCCGGTTCTCTCCAGCAGCGCCACGCACGTGATCAGCCCGACGAGGATGACGACGTCACGTCGATGGCGCCCAGACCCGGGCCGCCCACGTTGCTGAGCGCGGCCGCCTTGCCGACGAGGGCGCCGACCAGGTTGGGCCGCCGGACGGCTCCCTCGCGTCCAGCGACCGACACCGCGACGGTCTCGCTGCGCTGAAGCGCTTGGGTCCCGCCCGCGGTCGGCAAGGTCGGACTACCCGTGATTGCCTGGCGCAGGCTGGCGCGCTCGCCAATCCCATCCGGTCAGCCACGACGTGAAGGACAACGTCCGCGTCGCTGTCGGCGGCGACCAGGAGGTAGTCCTTGACGAGTCCGTCCACATCGGACTCGCCGAGATATCCCTCGACGTCGGCAGATGCGATGCCTCTCGCCGCCAAGTCGACGACCATGAGCCAACGATCGTCGGCCGGAGGTCGGAAAGATCCCGCGGCGGCCGCCCGGAACAAACGACGCGTGGCTCGGTTGCGGAAAACGGACCGAAGCGACGCCGCGAAGGCACCGACGGCGTCCTCATTGGCGACCGGCTCAACGGCCGGCCCAAGCAGCCGCTGCAACTGCATCCGGGCACGCTGACGCCGAGCCGCTCTGCGGCCTGGGCCACGCTGACTGTTCCCCTGAACACAGTCCTAGAAGACCTTCAAGGAATATGACGGTCACTACTCGACGCCCAGGCCGGTCAGCGTCGTGGGGATGGTGGCACCGTCGCTGTCCTCCCAGCCGTGCCACACCAGGAAGCCGCAGGGGCTGTCGATCAACCGCACCACATCGCTGCGGTCGGTCCCTGCCAGGATGAATGACGGCGGTTCCGGTAGATCGACGCACTCGTTCACCCCGCTCGACTCACGGACGATCGGATCGCCAGGCTTGCTCCACGCACGCTCGAGCTCATCGAGCGCCCTGGCGTCCAGCTCGACGGGCTCGAGGTCCATCGGGATCGACTCGGCTCCCGGCGGGATGTCGCACGCGATCGCCGCGACCAGTCGTTCCCGCCCCGGCCGGATCGGCCCACCGCGCTCCTGCGACGCGCAGGTGAGCTCGTCGTCGAACGGTCGCGAGTAGGTCAGGGTGTCCCGCTGTCGATCCAAGGACGCCAGATAGATCTGCCGAACTGCGTTGCTGTCGACGTCCTGGCCGGCGATCGTGACCGGCTCACAGCCGGCCACACCCACCATCACCCGCGTCCCGTCCGGCCGATAGAACGCGAACGAATACCTTTCGTAGGAGTCCTCGCCGTCGGCGCAGTAATCGGGGAGCCCTGGGGGAATCTTCCGCAGGGCGACTGCGAAGCCCGCAAGATCACTCACCAGCGCATCGGCGTCGTCAAGCTGGGCGACCTGATCGGCGGACGGCTGCCACGCTCGATCCCCGTGCGGATTCAGATCCGGGCACAGACGAATCGCGGCGACTTCTCCCAGGTCGGGCACGACGTGGCTGCTCTCCGCGGGGACCGGCAGACGCGCGGGGCACGGCGGCGGGTCGTAGGGCGCCACTGGACCATCCAGAACATCGCTGGCGGTAGGGGGCTCGGTAGCGATCTCGCTCGGCGACGGAGGCCGACCATCGTCCAGAGTGAGCGTGGTGAGTGCCAGCGATCCCGCGACGATGGCCACCACAACCGCACCCCCTGCCGCAACTGACATGCGGTTGCGCCGCTCACGCGCGGCGCGACGTTCGAGGGCCGCCACGTCCAGATCCGGTGCCTCCGGCACAGCGCGCTTCAGGAGATCTCGCAGGCTCTGCTCACTCATGACTCCTCCAGGAACTCCGACATCCGCAACGTCTTCAGCGCGCGAGCGGTCTGGCTCTTGACGGTCCCGACGCTGATGCCGAGCACATGCGCCGTCTGCGACTCGGTGAGGTCGTCGTAGAACCGCAGGACGATGACCGCTCGCTGGCCCCGCGGCAGCAGAGCCAGTGCGGACAGCACGTCGCGCCGCACCGCGAGGTCGGCGTCGCCGTTCCAACCGGCGGGCAGCTCGGCGGTGGGCACCTCGCCTTCCCATCGGCGGCGCCGCCAGTCCGTGAACGTGGTGACCATCGCGCGGCGGACATACCCGTCGACCGAACCGTCCGCCGCGATCTTGTCCCACCGGCGCCAGCACTTCACCAACGCCGTCTGCACCAGGTCCTCGGCTCGCTGAGCGTCACCAGTGAGCAGCCATGCGCTCCTCCACAGGGCACGGCCACGTGTCGCGACGTACTCCTCGAACGTCGGCGACGCCTCCATGACCCCAGCCTCACGCATCGAGACCTCCTGGCCGTTCAACGAGGTGGGCACGACGAATGGTTGTCCACATCCTCGGGCCGACTTCGAACTGAGCTCCCGGCGAGCCCCAACGCCGGTCCGCACTATCGACGCCGAGATCACGGGTCACAGATGGGCTGAGCGTGAGCGCGATCCTGTCCCACTGGCCGCACTCGATGGACGAAACTGCTCTCTGACCTGCAGCGATGCCATCTGAGAGGCCCGAGGGCGCCGGCACGCCGCTGAGGACGTTTGCGAATCAAAGCGAGCCCAATCCGAGCCCTCGTGTCAGCGGGCACCGGCTGTCGCAGACCACCGCAGTGTCAGATCGCGCCGCGAGCGCGGGCTTCGAGGTACTGATCCATCACTGCCACCGGGATCCGGCCGCGGTCGGAGACGACGATGTCGGGCGCGGACGCCCAGCGACGTACGTCCGACGGGCTCGGCGGTGCGGGCGCGAGCGGCGGAGCCGCCTCGAGGCCGCGTACGGCGAGGTCGCCGATCATCTCCTCCGCCAACCCGGCCCGGGCAGCCGCGAGGAAGCGGTAGGTCCACTCCTGGGCGAGCTTGCGGGTCTCGCAGAAGACGATCGGCACGGCGGGGAATCGGATCTGGCACTCGGCGATCCCGTCGGCCACGACACTCGGCCGAACGTGGTCGAGCTTGAAGACCTGGGAATAGCGCTCCTCGACGACCACCGCGGCGCGCGGGATCGCGGAGAGCTCGGTGAGCTGGAACGTCAGCTTGCCGTTGGTCAGCGAGGAGACGAGGTCGGCCAGCGACTTCCGCTCGACCGTGGCCTGCAGCAACCCGTCGACGATGAGCCCGTAGTCGCCGGAGCTGAGCGGCTCGCGACGGGTCGTCGCCTGCCGGTCGGCGAACGTGAACGGATATCGCTCGCGGATGTCGACAGCGATCTCCAGGTCGGCGACCCCGCTGGCGCGGGCGCCAGGCAGAGCCACCGCCGGACGTGCCTGCCTGGCAGTGCGGGCGGTCTGCCAGAAGATCATCTGACGCCCGCGGGCATTGGTGATGATGATCTGGGAGCGGTTCTCCCGGCCGCGATCGAGCACGAGGTCGATCGCCGCGCCCCGTCGTACGCAGGAGCGCACCGCCACCCTCTCGATGATCTCGGCGTCGACCGGCCACTCCTCGACCCGGTGGCAGTAGACCTTGCCGGTGCGCGGCCAGGTGTCCTTCGCCTTGAGGATGATCCCCCAAGCACGAGCGCCCGGTCCTTCTTGACCGCGGCGACCATCGCGCGCAGGCGTTGGCGGTCCTTCTTCGTCGGCTCATCGTTCCTGCAGTCGCGGGCAGTCAGCAGGCCGGCGAGGATGACGAAGGCGGTCGTGATGGAGGCCTACCTCCACGGCATCTCCACCCGCAGCGTCGACGACCTGGTCGAAGGGGTGTGTACTCAGGTTGTCGGGAAGCCGCGCCCGCCCTCTGTAGCCTGTGACTCGGCGCACCAGCAATTCGAGGCAGCGTGCCGAAGGGGGCCAAGTAGTCGTGCCACTCCTCGTCCCGACAGACGACGGCCGCAGCCTCGAGGTGCTCGACGCGGGGCCGGACGACGGGTTCCCGCTCCTGTACCACCACGGGACTCCCCAAGGTGCGGTGCCTTTCCCGACCCTGGAGCGCGCCGCGGCGGAGCAGGGTCTCCGGGTGATCTCCTACTCGCGCCCGGGGTACGGCGCCTCGTCGCCGCGCCCGGACGGGGCAACGACGGCGCGGGTCGCCGATGACGTCGCGGACACCGTCACGGTGCTCGACCACCTCGGGGTGGGCGACTTTCTCACCATCGGGTGGTCCGGCGGTGGGCCGCGCGCGCTGGCCTGCGCCGCGCTGCTGCCGGACCGGTGTCTGGCGGCCGCGTGCTGCGTCGGCATCGCTCCAGCCGACGAGTACGACGGGGACATTCGCGACGGCATGGCCGAGGAGAACGTCGCGGAGTACACGGCCGTCTTCGCCGGAGTCGAGGCGCTCGAGGCGTTCCTGGAGACCCAGACGGGGTTCTTCACCGTCAGTGCCGACGACGTCGCCGCAGGACTTGGCGCACTGGCGCCCCCGGTGGACCGCGCCGCGCTGGACGGCGAGCTGGCCGGGTATCTCGCAGCCTCGGTCAACGCTGCTGGACGTCAGGGCATCGTGGGGTGGCGCGACGACGACATGACCCACACGCGTCCCTGGGGGTTCGACCTGCAGGCGATCCGAGTACCGGTCTCGGTGTGGCAGGGCCGCCTGGACGCGATGGTGCCGTTCACCCACGCGGAGTGGCTGGCCGTGAACGTCGCCGGGGCGTCGGCGCAGCTGCTCGAGGGAGAGGGCCACCTGTCCCTCATACAGAAGGCCCCAGAGATCCTTGAGGATCTCCGCCAGCTCGGCGGCATACCCACGCCATGATCGAGCGCGAGATCGTGACGGGGCGTCATTCGATCCTGGTCCGGGAAGCTGGGGACTCCGAGGGAACTCCGATCGTCTACTTCCACGGCACGCCCGGGTCGCGACTGGATGTCAGCTTCGGTGAGGAGATCGCCACGGCACTGGGCGTCCGGGTGGTCAGCTTCGACCGGCCGGGCTACGGCGGCTCTGGTCCCGGTCCGTACAGCCTCATCAGCATCGCGCACGATGTCGAGGCTCTCGCGGACGGTCTCGGTATCGGGCGGTTTGCAGCATTCGGGTGGTCAGGGGGTGGACCCTTTGCGCTAGCCGCCGCGGCAGTGCTGGGCGAACGCGTGATCCGTGCGGGCGTGGCTGGTGGGAACGCGCCGTTCCAACAGGTGCCGGGGGCGCTCGAGAGCTTCACCGACAACGACCGCCTTGCTCTCTCCTTCCTCCCCGACGAGCCGGCTCGTGCCGCCGAACAGTTCGTCATCGGCAACGAGGAGATGTTGCAAACCATGATGTCGGTCCGCGACGACGAGCAGGCCCCCTGGATCGACTGGCTCTGGGGCGAGACGGATCCGGGCGTGGTCAGTGACCCGTTCCTGCGCGGAAACCTGTTCTCGGTGCTGCATGAGGGCTTGCGGCAAGGGCCGATGGGAGTTGCCTGGGACAACGTCGCCTGGTGCGGCCCATGGGGTATCGAGGTGGAGGACATCCGATGCCCGGTCCATCTCTGGTACGGCGAACTCGACCAGATGGCTCCACCTGTCAACGGCGAATGGTTGCGGCACCACCTGCCCGACGCCAGCCTCGTCGTCTACCCCGGAGAGGGGCACCTGGTGCCGCTGCGGCACTGGGAGGAAATCGTGGGGACTCTGACCCGCTAGTGAGGTCTCCGCGCGCCCATGGGGCGATCCGCTTGCGGGACTCCTCCCCCATCGCTCGAGCGCCCGTGAGCAAAGTCAGCAGCGCCAGAGTGTCCGAAATGTGCGCGCCGCGGTTGCTTGGGTCCGCCCCGAGTGTCAACCAACGCGGGGGCAGACCCGTAGACCTTGAGCGCGGCTGAGTCAGAAACCGACGGTCAGCGCCACGATCGCCACCACGAGGCCGCCCAGCACGAGCATCACCAGCGTGCTGACGCCGACGTACAGTCCGATGCGCTCGGAGAGGCCTCGCTTCTCCGTCCAGCCGAGCTCTCGCGCGGGCCCTCGGATGAGGTCACGACCCTCGGCGGAATCGAACCGGATGTCGAGGACCTTCGCGTACTCCCCGTGCTCGTTGGTGGCGTAGACCTTCTGGAAGCCCTGGCTCTCCACACGTCCGAGCTGACGAGACAGGGAACCACCGAGCACCGGAACAGGCTGCCCGTCGCGCGACTCCGCTCCGACGCGCCAGTCGACGGTGCGGACGTCGTCGGTGATCGAAAGCGTCTTGGTCGCGCCGTCCTCCACCTTCACGTGGTAGATCCAGGTGCGGGAGAGGTGCTCCTTGTAGAGCAGGGCGTACCAGCTGGCGTCCGCGATGTCGATCTGGACGTCGAACCCGCTCGGCGTCTCGGTCACGACGTACGGCGTCCCCTCGGCGCGCCTCCGGACAGCGGCCACCAGCTCCTCTACGTCGGTCATGGAGACAACCTAGGCGCACCCGGCGCCCCTGCGGCAGCTGCTCGTGCTGAGCGTGCTCTCCGCGCGCCTCCGGGCGGCCCGGCCGCGCGGTCCTACGTGACGCAGAGTCCGGTCTCGTCCAGCGCACAGTGAGCCCAAAGCGAGCCACAAGGCGGTTCGACAGCGGCCGACGGCGCCATTGCGCAACGCGTCACCGCAGGTCAGAGGCGCTTTTCGTGAGCAACGCGACGCATTCCACGTGGTGCGTCATCGGGAAGAGGTCGAAGGCGCGCAGGGCGGTCAGCCGGTAGCCGTGCTCGGCGAAGATCGCCACGTCGCGGGCCAGGGCGGCGGGGTCGCAGGCGACGTACGCCACCGCGCGCGGGGTCCGCGCCACGACCTGCTCGACGATCGGACGGCGCGCGCCCTCGCGGGGCGGGTCGAGGACGACGAGGTCCCACGCCCCGTCGTACGACGCCGCGAGCACCTCGTCGACGCCTCCGGCGGTGACCTCGGCCCCCGGGCAGTTGGTCTCGGCGTGGCCGGCCGCGGTCGGGTCGCCCTCGATCGCGGCCACCCGGCCGGTCTCCCCCACGGCCTCGCCGAGGAAGCGCGCGAAGAGCCCCACGCCGGCGTACAGGTCGAGGACCGACTCCCCGGGCTGCGGCTGCAGCAGGCCGAGCACGGTGTCGACGAGCACCCGCGGGGCACCCGGGTGGACCTGCCAGAAGCCGTCGGCGGCGACCTCGAAGGACTGCGTCGAGGTCGGGCCGACCACCTGCTCGGTCACCGTGCCGGGGCCCGGCTCGCGGGCGTCGGGGTGGGCGATGCGGCAGTCGTCGACGACGACGACCTCGCGGGAGCGGTGCTTGCGCAGGCCGCGCCGGCCGTCGGGGAGGCGGACGTACTGCTGGCGGGTGCGCCAGCGCAGCCCGGCCAGCTGCTCGGGCAGGTCGCCCTCGACGGCCTCGACGGTGACGGGGAGGTCGAGGCCCGCGAGCCGGCGCAGCTGCTCGGCGACCACCTCGGCCTTGAGCGCGCGCTGGCGGCCGAGGTCGACGTGCTGGAAGTCGCAGCCGCCACAGCGGCCGGGGCCGGCGAACGGGCAGGGCGGCACGACGCGGTCCGGGGAGGCCTCGAGGACCTCGACGACGTCGCCGCGCCAGAACCGGTCGCCCTCGGTGCCCTCGGTCAGCTCGAGGAGGACCCGCTCACCGGGGATGCCGTGCCGGGCGAAGACGACGCGCGTCTCCTCCGAGGCGCCGGTGGGGTCGGTCGGCACGCGGACGATGCAGTGGCCGCCGTGGGCGACCGGGCCGACGACGGCCTCGTAGCGGCGGCCGACGACCGAGGCGCCGCGCGCCTGGCGCTGTCGGGGGGCCGGGCGGCCCCGTCGCTGGGGGGGACGCGGGCTCATCGCTGCACCTGTCGATCGTCGGGACGGCGGACGACCCGGCCGCGGCGCAAGTCGCCAGGACGGACCCGGTCGGCCTCTCGACGAACTCTCTCACGGGCGATGGCGGAGGAACGCAGCTGGTAGGGCACGGAGATGACCATCACGCCGGGGCTGAAGAGGAGCCGACCCTTGAGCCGCAGCGCGGTCTGGTTGTGGAGCAGCTGCTCCCACCAGCGGCCGACGACGTACTCGGGGATGTAGACCGCGACGACGCCGCGCGGGTTGGCCTTCCGGATCTCACCGGCGTACTCGACGATCGGCCGCACGAGCTCGCGGTAGGGCGAGTGGAGCACCTTGAGCGGTACGTCGATGCGGCGGTCGTCCCACTCCTCGAGCAGCCGCGCGGTGGCCTCGGCGCCGTCGTCGACGTAGACGCCCTCGAGCACGTTGGGCCGGGTGGCCTTGGCGAAGGCCAGCGCCCGCAGCGTCGGCTTGTGCAGCTTGGAGACCAGCACGATCGCGTGCACCCGCGTCGGGAGGACCTTGTCCTCCTCGTCGGCGGCGAGCTCCTCGGCGACCTGGTCGTAGTGGCTGCGGATGGCCTTCATCAGCAGGAAGAACCCGCCCATCGCCAGGATGGTGATCCAGGCGCCGGCGAGGAACTTGGTGAACAGGATGATCACCAGGACCACGGCGGTGAAGGAGAGGCCGACGGCGTTGATCGCCCGCGAGCGGACCATCCGCCCGCGCGCAGCGGGGTCCCGCTCGGTCTGCAGCGCGCGCGTCCAGTGCCGGATCATCCCGAGCTGGCTGAGGTTGAAGGAGACGAAGACACCGACGATGTAGAGCTGGATCAGCCGGGTCGTCTCGGCGTCGAAGGCATAGATCAGCACGATCGCCATCACCGCCAGGAAGACGATGCCGTTGCTGTAGGCCAGCCGGTCGCCGCGGGAGCCGAGCGCGCGGGGCGCGAACCCGTCCTTGGCGAGGATCGAGCCGAGCACCGGGAAGCCGTTGAACGCCGTGTTGGCGGCGAGCACCAGGATGATCCCGGTGACCGTGACCACGACGTAGAACGCCGGGCTGAACTCCTGGAAGACGGCCCGGGCGATCTGCGCGATCACCGCGTGCTGCTCGTAGCCGGGGCCGACGGGCTCCCCGTCGCGGGTCAGCCGGTCCAGGTCGTTGGGGTCGACGTACCGGATGCCCATCTGGCGGGCCAGGACGATGACGCTGACCATCATGCTGATCGCGATGACGGCGAGCAGCAGCAGCGTGGTCGCGGCGTTCTGGCTCTTGGGCCGACGGAAGGCCGGCACGCCGTTGGAGATCGCCTCGACGCCGGTCAGCGCCGCGCAGCCGGAGGAAAAGGCACGGGCGAGCAGGATGAGCAGGCCCAGGGTGGTGAGCGGCTCCTCAAGGCCGGGCTCGGGCGTGATCGACAGGCCCGCGGACTCGACCTCCGGGAGGTCGCCGAAGGCAAGCCGGACCATGCCGAACACGCACATGCCGAGGATCGCGACCATGAAGGCGTACGTCGGCACCGCGAAGAACGTGCCGGACTCGCGGATCCCGCGCAGGTTCATCGCCATCAGCACCAGCACCGCCACGGCGGCCACCGTGGCCTGGTGCCCGATCAGCGAGGGGATCGCCGCGGCGGCGTACTGCGCCCCCGCCGAGATCGAGACCGCCACCGTCAGCACGTAGTCGACCAGCAGCGCGCTGCCGACGGTCATCCCGGCGGTGCGGCCCAGGTTGACCGTCGCGACCTCGTAGTCGCCGCCTCCGGAGGGGTAGGCGTGGACGGTCTGGCGGTACGACGCCACGACAACGGCCATCACCAGCGCGACGGCGAGCGCGATCTTCCATGACCACACGTAGGCCGACGCCCCGGCGAGGGAGAGCATGATGAAGACCTCGTCAGGGGCGTAGGCCACCGACGACAAGGCGTCGCTGGCGAACACCGGCAGCGCGATCCGCTTCGGCAGCAGCGTCTCCCCGAGCTGGGAGCTCCTCAGCTTGCGTCCCAGCAGGATCCGCTTGGAGACGTCCCCGACACCCACGGGCGGGAACGCTACTCCCCAGCACCCCGCGCGGCGGCTTCTCGGGCGATCATGGCCCGGGCGCGTATACGGTTCCCTCGTGCACGTCGTGATCATGGGCTGTGGCCGGGTCGGCTCGACCCTCGCCCGCAGCCTCGAGGACCGCAACCACACGGTGGCGGTCATCGACACCGAGCCGGACGCGTTCCGGCGCCTGGGGCCGGGGTTCAACGGCGACAAGATCGCCGGCGTCGGCTTCGACCAGGAGGTCCTGGAGAAGGCCGGCATCCGCCGCGCCGACGCCTTCGCGGCCGTCTCCTCCGGCGACAACTCCAACATCATCGCCGCGCGTGTGGCCCGCGAGACCTTCGGCATCCAGCAGGTCGTGGCCCGCATCTACGACCCGGGCCGCGCCGAGGTCTACCAGCGGCTGGGCATCACGACCGTCGCCACGGTGAAGTGGACCGCCGACCAGGTGCTCCGCCGGCTGCTGCCCGCCGGCGCCGAGCCCGACTTCCGCGACCCCTCGGGCACCATCCGCGTCGACCACGTCCCGGTCCCCGCGGTGTGGGTCGGCCAGCGCACGATCCACTTCCAGGAGCAGACCGGCTCCCGGATCGCGTGGATCGACCGGCTCGGCGAGGGGATGCTCCCCACGCGGGAGACCGTCATCCAGGAGGGCGACCTGATCCATCTCGTCGTCCGCGAGGAGAACGCCGAGCACGCCATGAAGGTCGTCAAGCGCGGCCCCCAGGAGGACTGAGCCGCCATGCGCGTCGCCATCGCCGGAGCCGGGGCCGTCGGCCGCTCCATCGCCCGGGAGCTCATCCACAACGGGCACGAGATCCTCCTCATCGACAAGAACCCCGACTCGATCCGCCCCGAGCGGGTCCCGGACGCCGAGTGGCTCCTCGCCGACTCCTGCGAGCTCTCCTCCCTCGAGGAGGCCCGGCTGAACCGCTGCGACGTCGTCATCGCCGCCACCGGCGACGACAAGGTCAACCTGGTGACCTCGCTGCTGGCCAAGACCGAGTTCGGCGTGCCCCGCACGGTCGCCCGGGTCAACCACCCCAACAACGAGTGGCTCTTCACCGAGGCCTGGGGCGTCGACGTCAACGTCTCGACCCCGCGGATCATGTCCGCGCTGGTCGAGGAGGCGGTCACGGTCGGCGACCTGGTGCGGCTGTTCACCTTCCGCCAGGGCAACGCCAACCTCGTCGAGATGACGCTGCCGTCGGACTCGCCGTACGTCGGCAAGCCCAGCGGCCTGATCCCGCTGCCGGAGAACTGCGCGCTGGTGACGATCCTGCGCGACGGCCAGGTCTACGTGCCCGACGCCGAGCAGCCGGTGGAGTCCGGCGACGAGCTGCTCTTCGTGGTGCCGGCCGAGGGCGAGGACGCCCTGGAGCGGCTGCTCGCCCCCTCCACGCACGGCGGCTGACTCCAGGAGGGGTACGTCGTCAGCCGCTCGCGGCGGCGCGGGCGGCGCGGGCGGCGCGCCCGTGGCGGGCGTAACGCTCACCGGCGACGGCGACCGCGGCGATCAGCACGCCGGCCAGCGCGAAGCCGACGCCGAGGTGCAGCCGGAGGCTCGCCGCCCCCGCTGTCGCGCCGAGCAGGATGAGCCCGATGGCGAGCACCCGGCGCGCCGTGCCCCCGGACCGGCCGGCGCCGAGGCGGGAGTCGGCCGCCAGCCCGGTGATCGTGCTGGTGACGACCACCGTGGTCACGTCGCGGACCCCGAGCTGGCGCGCCACGGCCGCCTGCGCCCCCATCGCGGCCGCGGCCAGGGTCGTGGTGGTGACCATGACCGAGGGGCGGGGCTGGTCCCCCACCACCGTCACCGCGGCCGCGAGGGCGAACATCACGGCGGCGACCGAGGCGAGCAGCCCGGTGGTCCGTGGTCGCCACGGGTCGTCGCTCTCGACGGCGAGCAGCCGGCCGGCCAGCGCCGCGCCGGCCATGAACCCCAGCAGGGCGAGCACCGGCCCGAGCACCGGCAGGCCGGTCCCGCCGGCGAGGGCCATGCCGAGGATGACGACGTTGCCGGTCATGTTGCCGGTGAAGACGCGGTCCAGCCCGAGGTAGCCGACCGCGTCGTTGATGCCGGTGGTGAAGGTGAGCACCAGCATCAGCCACAGGTGCATCCGCGAGGCGGGCACGGCCCGCCAGCGCTCGCGTGCGGTGCTCGGCATGGCGGGCTCCTCCGTCGGTTCGGCGGGCCCCCGGGATAACTACAGCGCTGTAGTTGTCGCAGACCGCTTGTGGTGTGACTCGTGTGGCTGGTGTGATCGGTGTGATCGGGCGTACCCGCCCGCCCGAAGGCCGGGCACGGGCGCCCGGCAGGAGGCGGATCGATGGCTTTCCCGGTGCCGGTACGACGCAGCGGGCGACGGTATTCGTCGCTGGCCCGGTCGGTGGTCGCCGGGCTCGCCGCCGCGGCCCTCGGGGCGACCCTGGCGGCGCCCGCCGGAGCCGAGCCCTCAGCGTCCTCCTCGGCACCCGTCGCCCGGACCGCGGTGAACGTGCCGAGCGTCCCGGCCGCCCAGCCCTTCCGAGCGTTCACGCTCAACGTCTGCTACTGCCTCTCCCCCGCCAAGGCGATGGCCGACGTCCGCAAGGTGCTCCCGCTCGGTGACGCCGGCGGGCTCCAGGAGTTCTCCGACGCCGTCGACCGGCGCAACCTGATCAGCCTGCTCACCGCCGAGGACTGGGGCTGGTACATGCCCACCACCGGCGGCGGCGCCATCCCGATCATCTGGGACCGCTCCCGCTTCCGGCTCCTCGAGGGCCGCACCATCAAGGTCCACCCGGCCGAGAAGGGCGTGACCCCGGCCCGCTACATCAACTCCGTGCGGCTGCGCGAGATCGCGACCGGCGAGGTCTACGGCATCGTCAACGCCCACACGATCGCCCGCGCCTCCCACGACGCCCGCCTGACCGACATGCGCCGGATCCCCCGGCTGCGCAAGCACCTCCAGCTGATGCGCGGGGAGATCGAGCGGCTCTTCGGGATGACCGAGCACGTCTTCGCCGCCGGCGACCTCAACGTCAACTACCTCGCCGACCGCAACCGCCGCAACGCCGGGCTGCCGACCAGCGCCTTCGGCGACCTGGTCAGCTTCGACATGCCGCTGATCGGCTCCCGCGGCACCAGGTCGCTGCTCGACTACACCCTCAGCGTCCGCGACGCCGGCGGGCTGGTCGCCACCGACCGCCGCGTGGTCCGCGGGTTCAACTCCGACCACGACGCCGTCGTCGTCACCTACCAGCCCCAGCAGCTGCTCGCCGACGGGCCGGTCTTC
The DNA here is from genome assembly GCF_013177455.1 of Nocardioides marmotae. Taxonomy (NCBI): domain Bacteria; kingdom Bacillati; phylum Actinomycetota; class Actinomycetes; order Propionibacteriales; family Nocardioidaceae; genus Nocardioides; species Nocardioides marmotae. Next base: position 1,807,272 of record NZ_CP053660.1, on the reverse strand, counting down.
AACGACCCCACCGCCGACCCGGCCGACCGGACCGCCGTCCGCGACCGCCAGGTCCGCGCGGTCCGCAACGCCGAGCCCGGCGAGGTCGTCCGGCTCGCGACGGCCCGCCTCGACGACGCCGTGCTCGAGCAGGCGCTGCTCGCCGCGGCCGCCGAGGGTGTCGGGACGCGGGTCGTCGCCGGCGCGGTCACCCCCGCGCTCACCCGCCTCCAGGCCGCGCTCGGCACCGACGCCGGCGCGGCGTCGTACGCCCTGGCGTGCGGGGCGGACTGCCTCGACGGCGGTCGCCACGAGGTCGAGGCCCTGCTCGTCGACCGCGTCTCCCGCCCCACCGACCTCGCCGTCGTCGCCAGCGCCGCCGCGGTCCCGTCGAGCACCAAGTCCTGGACGACCGGGTTCATCTCCACCGACCCCGCGACGTACGACGCGTACGGCGCCGTCCTCGACCGGCTCGTCGCCGCCGCGGCCCTGCCCGGGCTGCCGACCGACCCGGGCACCGACCCGGCCCCCGTGCCGGTCCTCGTGCCGGCCGTGTCGTACCCGGTCGCCGCCGGCGCCGTCGACCCCGTGCTCGACGCCCTCGCCACCGTCGGGTGCGCCACCGGCCCCACCGCCGTCCGCGCGGTCGTCCGCTCCTGGGCGGGCGCCCGCGGCCGGCTCCTGGCCGACCGGCTCGCCGAGCTGCGCCGCGCCGGCTGCGACGTGGCCGTCGTGGTCGGGCCCGGCGTCCTGAGCGGCGTCCGCTCGCGCCTGACCGCCGGCGGTGTCCGGGTCACTCAGGCCAAGGTCGCCCAGACCACCCTCACCGTCTCCGGCGCCACCGAGCGCGCGTGGGTCGGCGGCCCGCCGTGGACCGACCGCGGCCTCACCAGCACCGGCCTCGCCCTCGAGGTGGCCGACCCCGGCGTCGTCACCGCCTACCTCGACGCGTTCACCCGGCTCGCCCCGCCCGCCTGACGCCCGCCCCACCCCGCCGCGGCCGACCCCGCCGAGTCGGCACTTCTGGCCGGTCGAGTCGGCACTTCCGGCCGGTCGAGTCGGCACTTCCGGCCGGTCGAGTCGGCACTTCCGGCCGGTCGAGTCGGCACGTCTGGCCGGTCGAGTCGGCACTTCTGGCAGGACGGCTCCGGAACTGCATTCTCGGCGCGCCACAAGTGCCGACTCGGCGCGCGAGAACTGCCGACTCGGCGGGTGCCGGGGTAGTCCGCCACACCTGCGCCCTTGGACCCCCGCACAAGGGCGCGCCTGTGTCGGACTATCCCGCCGGACGACCCGGAGAACGAGCACGAGAACGAGAACGAGCCGACCCGGGCCCCACGAAAGCGGTCAGGCGGCGGGGGTGACCGGGGTCTTGTTCCGGCCGAGCACCCAGGCCATCGCGCCGAGGGCGGCCAGCTGGAGCGGCCAGCCGAGGGCGACCTTGAGCACGCCGAGGATCGCGACGACGGTGTCGACGTCGATCGCGCCGCCGTGACCGGCGAACCACAGCGGGGCCTGGACGAGCACGCGCAGGAGGCAGGGCAGCACGAGCAGCCAGGTCAGGGTGGTGCAGAGCCGGACGATCTGGCGGTCCTCGTGCCAGGCGGTGGGGTCACCGGTGACGCTGCCGACCATGAAGCCGACCAGCGGCCAGCCGATCAGGCAGGTCAGCGCGAGCACGACGGTGTAGCCGCCGTTGTAGAGGATCCCGGGCAGGAAGTAGGCCAGCGCCTGGTCGTCCTCGCTCCCGCCGCGGCTGGCGGCGATCCGGACGAAGAGCCACCCGATGCCGATGCCGAAGAGCGCGTTGAGCGCGAACTGGACCGTCGAGCGCTGCACGATCCGGACCACGAGCATCGCGGTCGCGGCGGCGACGCTGATGGTGAGCGCGAGCACGAGCTCGCGGGTGGTCAGCCACAGCGCGGTGAACAGGATCGTCGGCACCGCGGCCTCGATCATCCCGCGGCGGCCGCCGAGGGCCTTGGCGAGCTGGGTGCGGACGACCGACTCGACGGTCTCGACGGTGGCGGGGTGCTCCTGCTCGGTGGTCACGGCAGGAGCTCGTAGCGGGGGTTGTAGATGGTCCGGACGCCGTCGTGGGTGCCGATGCGGCCCCGGACGTCGACCGAGCGGCCCGGGACGATCCCGGCGATCTGGCGACGGCCCAGCCACACGACGGTGATCACGCCGGAGCCGTCGAAGAGCTCGGCCTCCAGGGCGGGCACCCCGCCGCGGGGGCGCAGGGTCACGGTGCGCAGCGTGCCGCGCAGGTGGACCCGCTCGCGCTCGGGCGCGGAGGCGATGGTCGCGCAGTCGTCGGCGGCGTACGTCCGGCGCATGTCGCGCGCGTGCTGGTCGCCGCTGTCCGCCCAGCGGCTCAGGGTACGACGCAGCCGGCTCACCCCAGTCGCCTCGCGCTCTCCGGCATCGTCACCGGCAGCGGGTCGCCCGGCGGGACGGCGCCCGTGCCGCGGTGGACCGCGACGGTGGTGATGACGTCCTCCCACTCCCGGCCGGCCTCGGGGTCGACCGCGGGGCGGCCGAGCAGCGTGGCGCGCAGCAGCCAGCGCGGGCCGTCGATGCCGATGATCCGCGAGGGCTGGGTCGCGGCCTGGCCGTCCGCGAGGGTGACCGGGAGGTCGCAGATCAGCTCGGTGCCGAAGCGGCCCGGCCGCTCGGTCGCGGTACCGCCGCGCTGGGCCATCTCGGCCACGATGCGCGGGCGCAGCTCGCTCCAGAGGTCGCCGTTGCGCGGGGCGGCGAAGGCGCGCAGCTCCAGGGCGCCGTCGGAGCCGGTGAGCAGCACCGCCTGCACCTCGCCGGTGCGCTCGTCGACCTGCAGGCGCAGCTCGCGGCCGGGCGCGGCGGCGATGAGCAGCGAGCCCAGGTCGACGCGCTCGCCGTCACCGGGCGGGAGCTCGGAGGAGTCGTAGGGGCCGGTGGGGACCTCGGCCCCCGCGGCCTCGTCGGCGTGCGCGTCCGCGCCGGTCGACCCGCCCGCGGAGGTGGGGTCGGCGGACTTGCGGCGGAACTTCACGGACTTCTCCCTCACCTGGCTGGTCGGGGGCGGTCAGGCACGACCGAACCCCCCGGTAGAACCGTAGCCTCCGGTCCCGCGTGCGGAAGAAGGCAGGACGTCGACCTCCACGAACCGCGCGGTCTCCACGCGCTGCACGACCAGCTGGGCGATCCGGTCTCCGCGGCGCAGCTCGACCGGCTCGGCGGGGTCGAGGTTGACCAGGAGCACCTTCACCTCGCCGCGGTAGCCCGCGTCGACGGTCCCGGGCGCGTTGACGATCGACACCCCGTGCCGGGCGGCGAGCCCGGAGCGGGGGTGGACCAGCGCGACGTACCCCTGGGGCAGCGCGATCGCGATGCCGGTCGGCACCAGCGCCCGCTCCCCCGGCGCCAGCACCACGTCGACGGTGGTCACCAGGTCGGCGCCGGCGTCGCCGGGGTGGGCGTAAGCGGGCAGCGGGAGGTCCGGGTCGAGCCGCACCACGTGGACGTCCAGGTCACTTCGGGAGTCGGGCACAACGGGACCCTAGAGCAGCGGTCGGACGACCAGGTGGGAGGCTGGGACACGTGTCAACGCCCGTCCAGACCCCGCCCGCCGACCACCGCGAGCGCCTCCACGCACCTCTTCGCTGGTGGGTCCAGACGATCATGTTCGTGGCCTCCTTGTGGCTGGCCCTGGTCGTCGCCATCCCCGGTGTGATCGCCTGGAGCGTCTCCGCGCTGCTCCTCCTGATCGCCCTCGGCCTGCTGGCCGGGTACGGCGCCGCGCCGGTGGTCGTGGCCGACGGCGAGCTGCGCGCCGGCCGCGCGCGGATCGGCGTCGAGCACCTCGGCGAGGCCCGCGCCCTCGACGCGGAGGAGACCAAGCGGGTCGCCGGCCCCGAGGCCGACGCCCGGGCCTACCTGCTGCTGCGGCCCTACCTGAAGCGGGCCGTGCGCGTGGAGATCACCGACCCGGCCGACCCGGCGCCGTACTGGCTGATCTGCACCCGGCACCCCGACCGGCTCACCGCCGCGATCACCGCCGCGCGGGCCGGTGCCGGCGACATGCCCGCCTGAGGGCTGGGTACTGTCCCGCCATGGCATCAGACTCCTCCAAGGTGTGGTCGGCTTTCTCCCTCGTCTCCGCCCTCGGCGCCGCGGCGCTGGCCAAGAAGGGCCTGGACAAGGCCTGGCAGCTCGCGACCGGCAGGCAGCCGCCGGAGAACCCGGCCGACCCCGACGTCGAGCTGCGCGAGGCGGTCGCCTGGGCCATCGCCAGCGGTGTCGCCGTCGGGCTGGCGCGCATGCTCGCCCAGCGCCGGGCTGCGTCGTACTACGCGCGCTCGACCGGCCACCTTCCCCCGGAGCTGCGCAAGGACAACCAGCAGGGCTGACCCCCGCCCGACCCGTCCGCCCCCGCCACGGCGGGGTCGGACCACACCGGTGGACCACACCGGTGGACCACACCGGGCAAAAAGCGAAAGGCCCGCGACCGGATGGTCGCGGGCCTCTTGCGCTCAGGTGTCACACGCAGTCGCGGCAGATCATCTTCTTCTCGTCGGCCAGCTGGCTGCGGTGGTGGACCAGGAAGCAGCTCATGCAGGTGAACTCGTCGTCCTGCTTGGGCTTCACCTCGACGGCGAGCTCCTCGTGCGAGAGGTCCGCGCCGGGCAGCTCGAAGGACTCAGCCGCCTCCGCCTCGTCCTCGTCGACCTTCCCGGAGTTCTTGTCGTGGCGACGTGCCTTGAGCTCCTCGATGGACTCCTCGGACTGCTCTTCCTCGTTCTTGCGCGGTGCGTCGTAGTCCGTCGCCATGCGTCGCTCACTCCCCTCGGGCTCGAATGCCACCAACGGCGCCAGATTGTGCACCATCGGCGGGTGGATGCCCACACCGGGAGGGTGGGCAGGGCGGAAACATCAGGGTCAGGTGCCCTATTCCAGGGCTGCGTAACCCGACGCGACCACCGCGGCGCGAAACTCGTCGAACCCGTGGGCGGGCGCCGCGACCATCAGGTCGCGTCCACCGACGCCGGTCAGCAGCTCCGTGCGGGCGCCCGCGGCCCGCGCGACCAGCCCGCCCGCGGCGTGGTCCCACAGGTGGATGCCCTCCTCGACGTAGGCGTCGACGAGGCCCTCCGCGACGTGGCACAGGTCCAGCGAGCAGGCCCCCAGGCGGCGTACGTCGCGCACGCGCGGCAGCAGCCGCACCAGGGCCCGGGCCTGGAGCTCGCGCAGCCCGGCGTCGTAGGAGAACCCGGTCGCGACGAGCCGCCGGCCCAGCGGCGTCGGGGGCGCGACCCGGATCGGCGCCCCGTCGCGGGTCGCGGTGGCCGTGCCGTCGGCGGCGACGTGGGCGACGTACTCGGTGCCGGTCGCGGCGTTGACCACGACGCCCGCCACGACCTCCGCGGTGCCGTCGGGGCGGGTGACCTCGGCGGCGACCGAGACGGCGTACTGCGGGATGCCGTAGAGGAAGTTCACGGTGCCGTCGATGGGGTCGACGATCCAGCGCACCCCGCTGGTGCCGGGTACGTCGTCGCCCTCCTCGCCCAGGACGGCGTCGTCGGGGCGCCGCTCGCGCAGCATCGCCCGGACCAGCGTCTCGCTGGCCCGGTCGGCCTCGGTGACCACGTCGACCTCGCTGGTCTTGGTCGCCGCCACGCCCACGCCGCGCGCGGCGTGCTCGCGCACCACCTCGACCGCCGCGCGGGCCGCCTCCAGCGCGACGTCGCGCAGCTGCTCCCCCGACGGCGGGTCCGCCGCAGCGCTCACTGGTCGATCGGCTCGCGCTCGCCGGTCAGCGTCGGGACGGCGCCGCGCGGGTTGGCGCAGCAGCCGACCGGGCAGCGGTCCCACATCGGGCCGATGGAGCCGACCGCGGCGCGGGCGACCTCCTCGCCGCGCTCGACCGCGGCCCGCTCGAGCAGCAGGTCGCGGACCGCGCGGACGAAGCGCGGGTCGGTGCCGGCGGTCGCGGCGCGCCGGGCCGGGAGGCCGAGCTCCTCCGCGGTCGCCATCGCCTCGGTGTCGAGGTCGTAGATGACCTCCATGTGGTCGGAGACGAAGCCGACGGGGACCATCACGACCGCCGGGACGCCCTGCTCCTTGAGCGCCGCGAGGTGGTCGTTGACGTCGGGCTCGAGCCACGGCACGTGCGGCGCGCCGGAGCGCGAGCAGTAGACGAGCTCGTGCGGGTGCGCCCGCTCGGTCTCGGTGCGCACCCGGTCGGCGATGACCTCGGCGACGTCGAGGTGCTGGCGGACGTAGGCGCCGCCACCCTGGTCCGGCGGGCCGGACAGGTCGTTCATCTGGGTGGGGATCGAGTGGGTGACGAAGACCAGGTGGGCGCCGTCGCGTACGTCGTCGGGCAGGTCGGCCAGCGCGGCCAGGGTCGCGTCGACGACCGGCTCCACGAACCCGGGGTGGTTGAAGTAGTGGCGCAGCTTGTCCAGCTTCGGGGCCGTCGCGCCCTCGGGGAGGCCCTCGACGGCGGCGAAGAGGTTCTCGCGGTACTGCCGGCAGCTCGACCACGAGGAGTAGGCGCTGGTCATGAAGCACGCCGCCCGGCGCACCCCGTCGGCGGCCATCTGCGCCAGGGTCTCGGTCAGGTAGGGGTCCCAGTTGCGGTTGCCCCAGTAAACCGGGAGGTCGACGCCCGCCTCGGCGAGGTCGGCCCGCAGCTCCTTCAGGAACGCGCGGTTCTGGTCGTTGATCGGGGACTTGCCGCCGAAGAGGTAGTAGTGCTCGCCGACCTGCTCGAGACGCTCGCGCGGGATGCCCCGGCCGCGGGTGACGTTCTCCAGGAACGGCACCACGTCGTCGGGCCCCTCGGGGCCGCCGAAGGACACGAGCAGGAGGGCGTCGTACGGCGCCGGGTCGACGTTCGGAGCGGGGCTGGACATGGGCTCATCGTAGGGAGCGCGGCCAACGCCCCCGCGATTGGTGGGCGCCTCGGCGCGGACCTAGATTGGCCCGGCCATGACCGCTGTCGCCGCCTATCGCCGCATCCTCAAGAACCCCGGCGCCGCCCTCTTCAGCGCCACCGGACTGGTCGCCCGGCTCCCGATCTCGATGGCCGGCCTGGGCATCGTGCTGCTGGTGGAGTCCTCCACCGGCTCCTACGGCGTGGCCGGCGCGGTCTCGGCGGCGTACATGGTCGCCAACGCCCTGCTCGCCATCGTCCAGGGCCGCCTGCTCGACGCGCTCGGCCAGGGCCGGGTGCTGGCCACCGCCAGCGTCGTCTTCGGCATCGCCATGGTCGTGCTGGTCACCTCGGTGGAGGCGGGCTGGCCGATCGGCGCGACCTACGCCGCGGCGGCCTTCGCCGGCGGCTCGCTGCCCCAGATCGGCTCGTGCGTGCGGACCCGCTGGTCCTACGTGCTCGAGGCGCCGGCGGACAAGCAGACGGCGTACGCCCTGGAGGCGGTCGCCGACGAGACGGTCTTCATCATCGGCCCGATCCTCGTGACGCTGCTCGCGACGACCGTGGACCCCGTCGCCGGCCTGGCCGTGGCGATCGTCGCGGGCGTCAGCGGCAGCCTGGCCTTCGCCGCCCAGCGCGCCACCGAGCCGCCCCCGCACCGCCACGACCACTCCACCGGCGCCCGCCCGCCGATGCCGTGGCGCACGGTGGCGCCGCTGGCGGTCGGCAGCGCCGCGCTCGGCGTGCTCTTCGGGGCCGCCGAGGTGACCACCGTGGCCTTCGCCGACGAGCAGGGCAACGAGGCGTACGCCGGCGGGCTGCTGGCCGTGTGGGCGCTCGGCAGCCTGGTCGCCGGCTTCGTCACCGGCGCCGTCGCCTGGAAGCGCGGGCCGGCGGTCCGGGTGCGCTGGGGCGCCTTCGCGATGGCCTGTGCAATGGCCCCGCTCTACTTCGTCGACACCGTGTGGCTGATGGGCGTGGTCCTGCTCGCCGGCGGCCTGGCGATCGCCCCGACGCTGGTGGCGACCATGTCGCTGACCGAGCGGGTCGTGCCGGGCAGCCGGCTGACCGAGGGGATGGCGATCATGCAGACCGGCCTGGTCGCCGGGGTCGCGCCCGGCGCGACGATCAGCGGCTTCGTCGTCGACCACCAGGGCGCCTCGGCCGCCTACCTGGTCAGCCTCGGCGCCGGGGTGGTCGCGGCCCTCGCCGCGCAGCTGCTCCCCCGCGGCGACTGACCCGGCGACTGAGCCGACGACTGAGCCGACGACTGACCCGCGCCCGGCGATCCCCGCACCTCGCCGTGGCCCGCCGGATAGGTTGCCGCCGTGGAGTGGAGCAACTGGTCGGGGCTGGAGCAGGCACGTCCGAGCCGGGTGGTGCGGCCCGCCGACGCGGCCGCGATCGCGGCCGAGGTCGAGCGCGCGCGGCAGCGCCGCAGCACGGTGAAGATGGTCGGCACCGGCCACTCCTTCACCGCGATCGCCGCGCCGGAGGAGACGATGCTGGTCCCCTCGGCGATGGCCGGGATCGTGGCGGTCGACCGCGCGGCGCTGACCGTGACCGCGCTGGCCGGCACCCGGCTCCAGGACCTCAACGAGGGGCTCGAGCGGCTCGGCCTGAGCCTGCACAACATGGGCGACATCGCCGAGCAGACGATCGCCGGCGCGGTCTCGACCGGCACGCACGGCACCGGCGGGCTCGCGGGTGGGCTGGCCGCCCAGCTGGCCGGCCTGGAGCTGGTCACCGGCACCGGCGAGGTGCTCCGGGCGACGGCGGAGGAGAACCCCGAGGTCCTCGAGCTCGCCCGGGTCGGTCTCGGCGCGCTCGGGGTGCTGACCACGCTGACCTTCCGGGTCGAGCCGCTGTTCCTGCTGGAGGCCCGCGAGGAGCCGATGGCGTGGGACGCCGCGCTGGCGACGTACGACGAGATGACGGCGAGCAGCCACCACGTCGACCTCTACTGGTTCCCCCACACCGACCGGACGCTGGTCAAGCGCAACGACCGGCTCGCCGCCGACGTCTCCGAGGCCGAGCCGCTGCCGCGGTGGCGCTCCTGGCTCGACGACGACTTCTTGTCCAACTCCGTCTTCGGGGTGCTCAGCGCCGCCGCCAACCGCGCGCCGGGCGTGATCCCGCGGATGAACCAGGTCAGCGCCCGCGCACTCGGCGCACGGACCTACAGCGACGTCGCGCACCGGGTCTTCACCTCGCCGCGCCACGTCGTCTTCCGGGAGATGGAGTACGCCGTCCCGCGCGAGGTCGGGCTCGAGGTGCTGCGCGAGTGCCGCCGCGTCATCGACGCCTCCGACGTGACAGTGAGCTTCCCCGTCGAGGTCCGCTCGACGCCGGCCGACGACGTGCCGCTGTCGACGGCGTCCGGCCGGGACTCGTGCTACCTGGCCTTCCACACCCACCGCGACGCCGACCACCGCCGCTACTTCGCGCTCGTCGAGCCGGTGCTCCGCGCCGCCGGCGGGCGGCCGCACTGGGGCAAGGTGCACACGATGGCGGCCGCCGACCTCGCGGCCGTCTACCCCCGCTTCGGGGACTTCCTGGCCCTGCGCGAGCGGCTCGACCCCGACCGGGTCTTCGCCAACACCTACCTGCGGCGCGTGCTGGGCGACTGAGCCCGAGCTCAGCCGGCGGCGCGCGGAGCGGGTTCCCGCATCGTGCCGAGGGGTTGCGGGGACGGCTCTGAAACTTGTCGAGATCTCGTCTCGATATGCGGTCTGACCTGGGGAAACAGCGCCCTGACTGTCGGTGGCGAGTGCTTGAGTAGACCCATGGCCAAGGACTCGCGACACCACGCACACACCGTGTGCCGGGCTGTCGCAAAGTCCCGGAAGAAGACCCGTGCAGCGGCGACCGCGGAGCTGTGGTCGATGTCCGACGAGGACGTCGAAGCGACCCTGGTGGAGGTGTCGCGGCTGCGTGCGCAGGCCGAGGCGTTGGAGCTGCGGCTGGTCGCGGAGGCCGACCGGCGGCATGCCGGTGAGCGGGCCGGCGCGACCGACACCGCTTCGTGGTGGGCGCACCGCACCAGGCAGGAGCGTCGGGTGGCGAAGGGCCGGGCGCGGCTGGCGGAGTCCCTGGAGCGGCACGAGCCGACCTCGGCTGCGCTGGTCGAGGGTGCGATCAGCGTCGACCACGCCCGCGTCATCACCACGTGTGTCGACCGGCTGCCCGAGGACCTGGAGGATCCGACGGTCCCGGCGCGGGCCGAGCAACACCTCCTTTCCGAGGCGCAGCACCTCGACCCGAAGACGCTCGCGGTGCTCGCCAAGCATGTCCTGACCGTGGTCGCGCCCGAGATCGGGGAGGCCCGGGATGCCCGGGCCTTGGAGCGGGAGGAGCGGGAGGCTCGGGCGAATGCGTGGCTGACGATGTGCCCCGACGGCAAGGGATCGGTGCGCGGGAAGTTCTCCATTCCCGAGCTGCACGGCGCGATGCTGCACAAGATGCTGCTCGCGTTCGCCGCGCCGAAGCACCAGGCCACCACCAAGGACCCCGACGCCGAGGCAGCCGAGCAGGTCGAGCGACGCCCCTCGCCGGAGCGGATGGGCGATGCGTTCTGCGAGCTCCTCGAACGCCTCCCCACCGACCAGCTCCCCAAGCTCGGCGGGCTCAACGCCACCGTCGTCGTGACCATCGACGTCGACTCGCTCATGGACGGGCTGGCGCCCGGGGTGCTCGACGACGGCGGGGTCATCTCCGCCGCCACCGCCCGGCGGCTGGCGTGCGAGGCCGGACTGATCCCGGCCGTGCTGGGCTCGAGGTCCGAGCTGCTCGACCTCGGTCGGAGGACGCGGCTGTTCTCCGGTGCTCAGCGGCGGGGGCTGAACCTGACCCAGCCGACCTGCACCGCCGAGGGGTGCGACTGGCCGGCCCATCTCTGCCACGCCCACCACGACCAGCCCTGGTCCAGCGGCGGGACGACCGACCTGGCCAACGCCCGGAACCTCTGCCCCCGGCACCACACCCGGATCCACGACCCCGCCTACGAGACCACCCACCTGCCCGGCGGGCGGGTCGCCTTCCACCGAAGGACATAGACCGACCGAGCAGATCCACCGAAGCCGCATTCCTCGACCACAGCAGCCGACCCCAGCCCATCACGAGCCCAGTGGTGCCGATCGACGACCTGCACCGACGCCCCGCGGGACGACTGCGCATCCGCGACGCTCGACGGGCCGGTCGGCTCAATCCGGGCCGAGTGAGTCGACCGCTCATGCCGATGAGCGGACGCCCCGGCTCAGTGCGTGTAGTCCTCGAACTCCCAATACGCCCACCGGCCGAGTCGCTCGCCCACCTCGGCCCAGGTGTCGCCGGAGACCGCGCTCACCTTGGATTCGATCCAGGTCTGCAAGGCGCTCACGGAGAATAATTCGAAGTTGACGACGAGATGGTGGCGGCCGGGATAGAAGCCGCTGCCAGCCTGCCGCGCGAGCCACTCAGGGGTGCAGACCGTCAGGTCGAAGGACTCCTCGCCGGACCCGTCGGCAGGACCGGCGATGAAGCGAACGTCGACGGCAAAGTCGGCAGGCTCGATGGGGAGCGATCGCGGGTCCGGGCTCATGGTGAACGAGCGCAAGGCGGCGTGCATCGCGCCATCGTTTCAGTGACCGCCCGGATCTGCCGCGATCCGCGCTGCAAGGGCCGAGTGAGCCCCTACCCGCAAGGACCCGTTGGACGATTGCAGGTTGGTATCGACTCGCCGCCGCATCGCCACGCCTCGCAACCAGGCAGGACAATGCGGCATGCGGTGGCGGCGGGTGCTTCCCGGGGTGGTTCTCGGATTGGCAGCAGCGACTTCAGCCTGCTCCGCAGGCGAGACACAGGCGACTACGCCCGCGCTCGACACACCCGCCCACGCTGGTCCGAAGCCGATCCTCCTCATACACGAAACGAGACCGCGCTTTAGCGCTGGAGCCGTCATCGGCGGCGAACTCGTCGTCACGCGCCAACGCTGCGTCGGGATCCGGTTCAAGGACTTCCCTTCGGTCGAGGATGCCGACGAGACGTACGCGCTCGTTGCGCCCGCCGGGTCTTACGTCACCGCCGACGGCGCAGCCGTTCACTTCCCGCAGGAGGGGACTGTCCCGTTCGGCAGCGAGGTCACTTTTGGGGGCGCTTTCGGGAATACCGGTCGCTCAGTGAGGTCCCCGAGCCCTGGCGCCCTTGCTCAAACAGGCAGCACGGATTCGCAGCGGTGCACTCGACCTCCTGACGGCCGTTCGACCACCTGTCGTCCTGCCCATCATCAGCGCATTCCGGCCAGAAAGAGGCGCGCGGACGGCGGACTGAGAATCCTCCAGATTCAAGCCGGTGCCCCGTTCCCCGCCGACCCCGAGGCCGAGGACTACGCGCGAGCGGCCCTCACCCGGGCCGAGCCCGGCGACCACACCGTCGTCGTCGTCGTCGAGGTCCCCGTGCGGGCGCTCCTGCTGCTGGAGGAGACCGCGGCCGCCATCATGCGACTCGTCGCACACGCCCTCCTCACCGGCATCCCCGACCTGACCGCACACGCCCGCCACGTCCTGGCCGCCTGGCGCGAGCACGGCGCCCAGCCCTACCGAGGCCACACCCGCGCGATGCCGTACGCCGACATCATCGACTCCTACGTGCGACGCATCGGCGCCCATCGCGAGGTCACCTGGGCCGCGGAGCCTCCCGCGGCCGTCCTGAGCCGCTGAACCGCCGCCCTCGACCCACGCGCCCGCGGGTCACGCCGGCGGGCCCACCAGCCGGAACCGGAGGCACACGATGGGGGTCTGGTCCTCGACCGGGGTGCCGACCCGCTCCCAGTAGCGCCGGTGCCCGGCCCGCCAGTCCGCCAGGTCGGCGTCGCCCTCGCCCTCGGCCTGCGCGAAGGACCACGGGACGCCGTCGAACGGCGTCACCTCCACCCCGGTCACCTCGACCGTGCCGACGTGCGCGCCGTCGTCGTCGACCAGCGCGAGCCGCTCGCCGACGTGCTCGAGCTCCTCGCCCTCCTCGTCGTACTCGCTCAGCAGCCCCGCCGTCGCCTGCTTGTCCCCGGCCAGGACGAGACGGTTCAGCTCGGCGCGCAGCGCCCCGGGCGTCCCCAGCTCCAGCGCGCGGAGCCCGCCGACCCGCGGCCAGGTCACCACGCGTCCCGCGCGGGCGAGGAGGTGCACACGCACGCCTTGTTGCCGTCGACGTCCGCGACCACGGTGTACGCCGGCGCCTGGCTGTCGTCCACGACGATCCCGCCGGCGGCCACCGCCGCGGCGATCCGCTCCTCGGCGACCTCGGGCGCCACCCACACGTCGACGTGGAACCGCTGCCGCGGCGGCTCGTGGGGCTCGGTGTCCTGGAACCACAGCAGCGGCACCTGGCCGGTCGCGTCCCAGACGTCGCCGCCGCCCGCCCCCGCGCCCTGCGGCGAGCCGGTGAGGAGCGCTGCCCAGACCGGGGCGAGCAGCGCGGAGCGGGCCGTGTCGAGGGCGAGCTCGATCGTGGTGACCGACCCCGGCTCGGGGACCGCTCCCTGCTCGCCGGCGAGCTCGGTGATCCGGCGGGCGAGGTCGACGTCGCGCTGGGTCACCCACTCCACGACGTGCTCGACGCCCGCGGCGTCGCGGTGGACCGCGTCCGGGCTGACCAGGCGCAGGTCGACGTGGCCGCCGTGGGCGGTGACCCGGGGCGCGGCGGGACCGACCGCCCCGACCTCCTCGGCCGCGTCGGCCACCGCCGCGAGCAGCCGGCCCCCGGCGGCGAGGTCGGTGACGGCGTACCGGCCGTGCAGCGCCTGGCCGAGCTTGCGCCAGTCCGCGAGCCCGGCCGCGGCGATCTCGGCGTTGGTCAGCAGGTCCATGCCGGTGCTCCTCTAGGTCTTCCGGTTGTACAGGCGCAGCGCGATCGGGGCGAAGACGGCGGTGATCGCCACCGACAGCACCACGACGAGCAGGATGTCGCCACCGTCGGCGGCGTCGTTCATCAGGCCGCGGGCGGCCTCGACGAGCAGGGTGACCGGGTTGACGTCGACGAAGGACTGCAGCCAGCCCGGCATCGTCTCCGGCGGCGCGAAGACCGAGGAGACGAAGGTGAGCGGGAAGAGCACCATCATCGAGATGCCCATGACCGCGTTCGGTGTGCGGACCTTGAGCCCGACGATCAGCCACAGCCAGGTCAGCGAGACGCAGAAGAGCACCAGCAGCGCGACGGCCGCGACCACGCCGAGGAAGCCGCCGGGGGCGCGGTAGCCGATCGCCACGCCGACGGTGAGCACGACGGCCGAGGCGAGGACGTAGCGCAGCGCGTCGCCGAGCAGCGCCCCGACCAGCAGCGCCGGGCGCCACACCGGGAGCGAGCGGAACCGGTCGAAGACGCCCTTCTCGATGTCGGTGTTGATCGTCATCGCGGTGTACATCGTGATGAAGATGACCGTCTGGGTGAGGATGCCGGGCAGGGCGTACTGGAGGTACTCCCCCGGCGATCCGGCCATGGCCCCGCCGAAGACGTAGGTGAACATCAGCGTGAACATGATCGGGAACATGGTCACGTCGAAGAGCTGCTCGGGGACGTGCTTGATCTTCAGCAGCGCCCGCCACCCGTAGGTGAGCGAGGCCGAGACCGGACCGGCGTGCGGGGGGCGCTCGGCCCCGCCGACGGCGGCGATGACGGACGCGTCGAGCGAGGGCACTGCATCGCGGGTGGGCTCGCGGGGGGTGGGCTCGGCCCGGGTCGTGGTGGTCATGCCGGGACCTCCTCTGCGGTGGGCTCGTGGTCGGGATTCGGGTCGGCGCCGTCGTCGGCGGGACGGCCGGTGAGGGCCAGGAAGACCTCGTCGAGGCTGGGCTGGCCCAGGGAGTACTCGGTGACCCGCAGGCCGTGCTCGCCGGCGCGGTGCAGCGCGCCGGCCACCCGGGTCGGGTCGCCGACCCGGAAGGACAGCGAGGCGGGGTCGGAGTCGAGGACCGCCTCGGCGGCGAGCGCCTCGGCGAGCAGCGTCGCCAGCGCGGGCCGGTCGCCCGGGTCGGCGATGCGGACCTTCAGTGCGCCCGAGCCGACCGAGGCCTTGAGCTCGCCGCTGGTGCCCTCGGCGATCACCCGGCCGTGGTCGATGACCGCGATCCGGTCGGCGAGCTGGTCGGCCTCCTCGAGGTACTGCGTGGTCAGCAGCACCGTCGTGCCCGCCCGCACGAGGGCGCGGACGATCTCCCAGACCTGGTTGCGGCTGCGCGGGTCGAGCCCGGTGGTCGGCTCGTCGAGGAACATCAGGTCGGGCCGGACCACGATCGACCCGGCGATGTCGAGGCGCCGCCGCATGCCCCCGGAGTAGGCCTTGACCTGCTTGCGCGCCGCCTCGGTCAGGTCGAAGGCCGCCAGCAGCTCCGCGGCGCGGGCCTTGGCGGCCGCACGGGAGTAGCCCTGGAGCCGGGCGATGAGCACGAGGTTCTCCGTGCCGGAGAGGTCCTCGTCCAGCGAGGCGAACTGGCCGGTGAGCGCCACCTTCGAGCGGACCTCGTTGGCCTCGCGCACGACGTCGTGCCCCAGGACGCGGGCCGTGCCGCCGTCGGGTGGCAGGAGCGTGGCGAGCATCCGGATCGTGGTGGTCTTGCCGGCGCCGTTGGGCCCGAGCACGCCGTACACGCCGCCGGCGGGAACCGCCAGGTCGACGCCGTCGACGGCGCGGGTCTCGCCGAAGGTCTTGACGAGACCGTGGGTCTCGATGGCCAGGTCCGCTGTCATGCCGGTCACGGTGCCACCTCGCACCGACAGTGGTCACGGGGGTCTCGTCGGGTTCGCATGGTCCGTCCGACCCGGACCGGCCCTGGGACTCATCGGCGGGCCCCGTGAAGGACCGGTGGTGGACCGGCGCACGGCCCCGTCGACGGAGCGCCCGGCCGGGGCTCAGACGCTCGCGGAGCCGGTGGGCCGCGGGGCCTGCCATCCCCGGAAGATCGCGAGCAGCCGCCACACCAGGCAGACCATGGCGCCGGCGAACGTGACCAGGCTCTGCGGGGCGTCAAGCTCGGTGCCCATCACCGCGACGAAGGCGCCGGCCAGCGCCGGGGTGGCGTACAGCTCGCCGCGGAAGACCACCGGGACCCGCCCGGCCAGCAGGTCGCGCAGGATCCCGCCGCCGATCCCGGTCGTCATCCCGAGCAGCGCCGCCGGGATCGGGCCCAGGCCGTAGTCGAGGGCCTTGAGCGCCCCGGCGACGCAGAACAGCGCGAGACCGAAGGCGTCGAAGACGTTGATGGTGCGCTCCATGCGCCCCAGCGCCGGGTGGTAGCCGAAGGTCAGCAGGCCGGCCGCGACCGGCACGAACAGGTAGCGCCAGTCGGTGAGGGTCTCCGGCGGGGTCGCGCCGATGAGCAGGTCGCGGACGAAGCCGCCGCCCAGGCCGGTGGTGCCGGCGAGCAGGATCACGCCGAAGACGTCGAGGTCCTTGCGCACCGCGACCAGCCCACCGGAGATCGCGAAGACGAAGATCCCGGCCAGTTCGAGGGCGACGAGCGTCGGCACGCTCGGAGGCTACCCGTCCTAGCGATCGGTCTGGCGTAGGCTCTGGCCCCACGACCTGCAGGAACGACCGGGCAAGGACCAGACATCCATGGCGCACCTCGAGCTCACCGGAGTGAGCGAGGACGGGAAGCGCCTGCTGCTGACCGACGACACCGGTGCCGAGCACGAGCTCGACATCGACATGCGCCTCCGGAGCGCCCTGCGCGAGCACCCGCCGAGACGTTTGGAGAAGCAGATGGAGAGCACCCTGCGGCCCCGCGACATCCAGGCCCGGATCCGCTCCGGGGAGTCTGCCGAGGACGTCGCCGCAGCCGCGGGGACCACGGTGGACCGGATCATGGCGTTCGCGGGCCCCGTGCTCGACGAGCGCCGGCACGTCGCCGACCGCGCCCAGCGCTCGTCGGTACGCCGCCGGTCCGGCGAGACCGCCGGCACCGCCCGCACCCTGGGCGAGGCCGTCGAGGCGCACCTGCGCTCGCTGCACGCCGACCCCGAGCGGGTCGTGGAGTGGGACTCCTGGCGTCGCGACGACGGCCGCTGGAGCCTCGTGGCGGCGTACGAGACCCCGAAGCGGAGCGGGATCGCCGAGCTGACCTTCGACCTGCCCGGCAACTTCGTGCTGCTCGACAACGACGACGCCCGGTGGCTGGTGGGCGAGGTGCTGCCCGAGCCGGCCCCCGCCCGCGACGACCTCCAGCAGGTCCGCCAGCGCCGGCTGACCACCGTCGACCCCGTCGACCAGGAGCTCCCGCTCGGCGACGACGCCATCTCGCTGGTCCACGACGAGCCGGTCGACGCCTTCCTCGACACCGAGCCGCCGGCCGAGCCGGCCGTCGCCGCCCGCGAGCACGACCTCGGCGAGCAGGCCGCCGACGCGGTGGCCCTCGACGACGCCGCCGACGAGGCTCTCACCACCGAGCAGCCGGCCGTCCGCGACGACGCGGGCAACGCGGCCGGGGACCAGGCGAGCGACCAGGCGAGCGACCAGGCCGGCGACGAGCCCGCGCCCGCCGAGCAGCCCCCGCCGCGCCGCCCGGTCCGCAAGAGCCGCGGCCGCGCGTCGGTCCCCAGCTGGGACGAGATCATGTTCGGCGGCGGCAAGCAGGACTGAGCCGCCGCGCGGCGCGGCCGGCCGCGGTCAGTCCTGTCCGGTAGCGACCGGCCGGCTGGGGTCGGCGACCCACTCGCTCCAGCTGCCCGGCCACAGCGCGGCCCGCACGCCGGCGACCTCCATCGCCAGCACGTCGTGCGCGGCGGTCACCCCCGACCCGCAGTACGCCGCCACGTCGGCGTCCGGCGTGGCCCCGACGGCCGCGTAGACCGCGCGCAGCTCGTCGGCCTCGCGGAAGCGTCCGTCGGGCCCCAGGTTGCTGCTCGTGGGCACGTTCACCGCGCCGGGGACGTGCCCGGCGACCGGGTCGATCGGCTCGGTCTCGCCGCGGTAGCGCTCCGCGGCCCGGGCGTCGACCAGCACCCCCACGTCGAGGACCCGGTCGACGTCGACCACCGGCATCGAGCCCGGCCGCGCGGTGAAGTCCCCCGCCGGCGGCGTCGTCGGCCCGGTCTCCACCGGCCCGCCGGCCGCGAGCCAGGCCGGCCAGGCCCCATCGAGCACCCGCACGTCGGGGTGGCCGTGGAAGCGCAGCAGCCACCACGCCCGCGCCGCGGCGTGCCCGGCCCAGTCGTCGAGGACCACCACCGGCCGGTCGCCGCGGACCCCCGCGCGGCGCATCGCGGCCTCGAAGACCTCGACCGGCGGCAGCGGGTGGCGCCCCCGCGGGCCGGGCGGCGCCGCGAGGTCGCGGTCGAGGTCGACGTACGCGCTGCCCGGCACGTGGCCGCGCTCGAACTCCGCGCGACCCGGCGGCCCGCCGAGCCGGTAGCGCACGTCCAGCACCGTCGGCGCGGCGTCGCCGGCCAGTGCTTCGCGCAGCTCGTCGGTCGTGGTCAGGGGTGAGGTCACGACCCCATCCTGCCCGCCCGAGCAGCCCCCTGGCGGCCGGCGGCGAACGCGCCTACCGTCGCTGCATGCGAGCGCGCGGCGGGTGGCCCCTCGCGGCCGGGACGGTCGCCGCCGTGCTGGCGTTCCTGGTCAGCCCGCTCCCCGCCGGGGGCGCCCCGGGTGTCGCGGGACCGGCCGCGCTGCCCGACCGGCTGGCGGGCTACTCGTGGCTGACCGGGGACGTGTCGGACTCCGCGCCCGGGCGGGCGGTCGCCCTGCTCCAGCACGGGTACGGCGTCGAGTTCATGGACTGGCCCCAGGCGGTCGTCATGGGCTGGCGCGGGGACTCCTACCGGCGCGTCGGCGAGGCCGAGGATCGCGCGGGCGGCGAGACCCAGGGCGACCCGGCACCCATGCTGCTCTCTCCCGACGGCCGCATGGTGGCGGTCGGCGACCACCGCGCCGACGACCCGGACGCCCCGGACCTCGCCGTGGTCGACCTGGGGACCGGCGGGACGACGTACCGACCCCTGCCCGCGGGCGGGAGCATCCGCCCGCTGGCGTGGTCGGCGGACAGCCGGCTCATCGCCTATCTCGTGAGCGGCCCGACGAACCCCTACAGCAGGCCCGGCCAGGGCGGCGACCTCCTCGTGCTCGACCTCGCCACCGGCCGGGCCACCCCCGTGCCCGGCGCCGAGGACGTGGTGCGGGCGGCGTTCGACCCGACCGGGTCCCGGCTCGCCGTCCAGCACACCCGGGCCTCCGGTGGGGGTCTGGCCGTGGTCGACACCCGCGACGGGAGCACCCGGACGATCAGCCGCGCGGCGCTGCCGGGGCCGGCGGCGTGGTCCCCCAACGGTCGGCTCCTGGCGGTCCTCCGCGGCGGGGGCAGCACGCCGGCGGTGTCCTTCCTGGACCCCCGCACCGGCGCCCTTGTCGGCGACCCGGTGACCGTCGCGCCCGCGGTGCCCGGCTCCACCCTCGTGCTGGGGTGGACGGGTCCCGACAAGGTGGTCGCGTTCGTGCCGGGCCCGGCGGGTGCCGCGAGCGCAGGCGACGACGAGGACCGCGAGGTCGGTGAGGACGACTCCGTCTGGCTCGGGGTCGTCCCGCTCGACGGGGGCGAGCCGCGCACGCTCACCGAGCTCGGGGACCTCGACTCCTTCGGGGTGGCGACGTGGCAGCTGGCCCAGGACGCGCTCCCCGGACTCGAGATCCGCAGCGCCCCCGGCGCCGACCGCGGGCCCTGGCCGTGGCCGTGGCGGGCCGCGCTCGCCGGGGTCATCGGCGCCCTGGCCGCCTGGGGCACCACCCGGGTCACCCGCCATGACAGAATCCGCCGGTGGCGGAACTGCACTTCTTCACCGGGACGATGGACTCCGGCAAGTCGACCCTGGCGCTCCAGACCAACCACAACCACGCCGCACGCGGCCGGTCGGGCCGGATCTTCACCGCCCACGACCGGGCCGGCGAGGCCCGCATCTCCAGCCGGCTCGGGCTGACCCACGAGGCGCTCGAGGTCGGGCGGGACTTCGACTTCTGGCGCTACGTGGTCGACTCGCTCACCCGGGGCGGGCGGATCGACTACCTGGTCTGCGACGAGGCGCAGTTCTACACCCGCGACCAGGTCGACCAGCTCGCCAAGCTCGTCGACGAGCTCCAGATCGACGTCTTCGCCTTCGGCATCCTCACCGACTTCCGCACCGCCCTCTTCGAGGGCTCCCAGCGCCTCGTCGAGCTCGCGGACCGGATGAACGTCCTCCAGGTCGAGGCGCTGTGCTGGTGCGGCAAGCGCGCCACCCACAACGCGCGGACCGAGAACGGCGTCATGGTCGTCGAGGGCGACGTCATCCTCGTCGGCGACGTCGACGACGCCGGGACCGTGCCCGCCGACGTCGCCTACGAGGTGCTCTGCCGCCAGCACCACCGCCGCCGGCTCACCGCCGCCCGCGCCAAGGCCGTCTCGCTCGCCCCCGAGCCGCTGCCGTTCGGCTGACCGCTACGCCTGGGTCTCCCCCGGCGCCGGCCACACCGGACGCCCGTCGACCCAGCTGACGCCCTGGTTGCGGCACAGGCAGAACGGGTGGCCCACCGGGTCGACGTACACGCGGAAGCCGTACCCGTCGGCCTCGACGTGGTCCTGCTTCAGCTCGGCGCCGAGGCCGACCACCCGGGCGTGCTCGGCCTCGATGTCGTCGACCTCGAAGTCGAGGTGGAACTGCTTGGGGTGCTCGCTCTCCGGCCACCGCGGCGCCCGGTAGTCCTCCACCGGCGTGAACGCCAGCTCGACCTCACCGGCCTGGAGGCCCGCCCAGTGCTCGGTGCTGCCCTCCTTGACCGGCAGCCCCGTGACCGCCGCGTAGAAGCCCGCCAGCGCCATCGCGTCCGGGCAGTCGATGATGACGTCGGTCAGTCGCAGCATCCCGCGATCGTGCCACGCACCGGGCCCCTGCTGGTGGCACACTCCCCCGGGTGACGGTCGACGCAGCGCCTCGGGAGCAGACGTACGACGTGCCGACCTCGGCGTGGGTGCTGGCCTGGGCCTCGGTGGTGATGCAGCTGACCGCGCTGGCCGAACGCGGCGCCGCCAACGGCGAGGCTGCTCTCATCTCGGTGCCGCTGTCGGCGCTGGTCGTCGCCTGGTTCTCGGCCGGCGTCATCCGCGCCCGGATGGTCCGCACCTGGCTCGCCGGCATCGTCCTGCTGCTGGTGACCATCGGCAGCGTCGTCGACCTCGTCACCGGCCCGCCTCTGCTCGACCTCGTCGGGACGGCCGCCGCGGTCGCCGCCTTCGCAGCGTTCGTCTCCTACGTCCGCAGCGACTGCTTCGCCGCGCTCCGCGCCGACCGCGACGCCAGCCCCTCCGGCCTCGGCGGCCTCGTCGCCGTCGCGATCCTCGTCGGCGCGCTCGGCGGGCTCATCGCTCCCCTGGACGGCCCCGACCAGGGCCCTGGCGTCCACCTGCGCATCGGCCTGTAGCCCGGTTCCTCCAATGCGCGGGCATGTCGCGGATAGGTCCCGTCCACGGGTGGACCTCGCGGTGATCGGTCGAGAAGGATGGCGGCCATGGCCGACGACATCGTCACCGCTGCGTTGGAATCTCTGGCTGCCGGCAAACTGTGCCGCTCCGCTGCGGTCGACCTCGTTCCGAGGTCACCTGGCCTCTATGCCTTCCACGGCGACGGGGCCGCGTGGTCATCACTCGGCCTCGTTCCCGACTTCGAGAGCCAGCCCTTGTACGTCGGGAAGGCCGAGCGCAGCCTGAACGGCCGCGACGTCGGCACCCACTTCGCGACCGGGAAGACCGGATCTTCGACAGTACGGCGCAGTTTGGCGGCCCTTCTCGTCGATGAGCTCCTACTCATCGCCGTGCCGCGTAATCAGACGAAGCCTGACGGCAGCGCCAACTTCGCACTCGACAGCGCGAGCGACGAGCGCTTGAGCGCTTGGATGGATGAGCGGCTTGCGCTGTCGACCTGGGTGAAGCCTGACGGCGTCGTCGTCGACGAGGTCGAGACCGAGGTCGTCCGTCGCCTCCGTCCTCCGCTCAACCTCGACAAGGTTGGTGAGCCGCGGACGCGGCTGCGCGAGGCGCGCCGACGAATGGCCGATGTCGCCCGCGCCTGGGGGCCCGCGCTCCCGGCAGCGGACGAGGCCCAGGGCTTCGTCGCTCCCGAAGTCCCCGAGTTATCCGGATCTGAGTCGTTCGACGGCCTCGACGCTTGCGTCACCGACTTCTGGCGTTTCGCGATGAGCGACCTTCGTACGAACGCCGTCCGGGGCTATCTCGCCGAGTTCTTGGTCGCTCGCGCCGTCGGTGCGACCGGTCGGCGAGTCGAGTGGGACCCCTACGACGTGACAGCTCCCGACGGGACGCGCATCGAGGTCAAGTCGGCCGGATACCTCCAGGCGTGGGCGCAGCGGAAGCTCAGCACACCAATGTTCCGGGTCGCCGCCGCTTCCGCTTGGAATGCGGAGACGGGCAGCTGGTCCGCCGAGCGACAGTTCAACGCCGACGTCTACGTGTTCTGCCTCCAGACGGCCAAGACCCACGAGGACTACGACCCGCTAGATGTCTCTCAGTGGCAGTTCTACGTCGCAGACCGGATGCGCATCGAACGACGGTCCGCAGTCTCCATGGGACTACCCGCACTCGCGGCGCTGGCCGGTCAGCCAGTTCTCTACGCAGACCTTCGCGCCGCTGTCGTCGCTGCCGCCGAAGCCGGACGCGTCTCCTGAGAGGAACGGCCCCCGCCATGGGGACTGCGCGCAAGTCGTGCTGTCGAGCCCATCTATGGCGGCGAAGTGACGCACGCACACGGCCGCTCTCCCCAGTCGAGCGAGAGAGCGGCCGCTCCGGTATCAGCCCTTACCGAGGGTGCTACCGGCCTTCGACTTTGCGCCCTTGGATGATCCATCGGACGCGAGGGTCTTGCCCGCCTTCGACAGCGCGGGCTTGCTTGGCTTCTTGCTAGCCATGTCGTCACCTCCTCTCATCACCATGATGAGTGGAGCCACCGACAGTCCTGGCAGGTCTGCTCGACCGCCTCGCCGCGGCGATCACCCTAACGACGAATCCGTCGGGTCTGAGGAGCACGTCAGCGGCGATAAGACGCTTGTTCCCGTCGAAACGACTAGGCGCGCAGCGTACTTTGAGCCTGTGCCGAGGCTCGGGGTTGGCGCGCGAGCGACCCGCTAGGGTGCGTTCACTTCACCCACAGGAGCACCGTTGACTGTCCCTGCAGTTCCTTCAGACCCACCGGTCGTTCCATATCGACCTAATCCATTCGCGCCGCGCCCAGGCACGCGGCCACCGGTGCTGGCTGGACGCAGCGCGGAGATGGCAGCCGCCAAGCAGCGCTTGGACACCGTCGCTAGCGGTGGCGTGTTTGCTCCCGGTCTCTTCTTTCTGGCTCCGCGGGGGTTGGGAAAGACGGCACTGCTTGAGGAGATCGGGTCTCTCGCTGCTGAACGAGGCTTTGTTGTAGCGGCCGCGACCGCCGGCAATGGACAGGAACTTGTAGACGTAATCGCTTCCGCGATCCGACGTGAACTATCTAAGGGCCCTCAGGAACTTCGCCAACGTGTCGTAGATGTCCTCGCCCGCCTGAGTGTCACGGTTTCGGTGCCGGGCGTGCAGTTGGGCGTGTCAGCACCGCCTGTCAGTCAGTACGACGGCCTCCTAACTTTCGCGGCCGCGTTGCAAGAACTGAGTACCGCGGTGAGGGAGGCCGGGTACGCGGGCGTGGCCATCATCGTTGACGAGATACAGCAGGCAACGAACGAGAGCTTGAGGCAACTCCTTCCAGCTTTACAAGAGCTCGGAGGTAGGACGTTCAACTCTCCGGTGGCCTTCTTTGCGGCGGGCGTCGTCTCAACGCCGCGAACCCTGGCGGCGGTCTACGGATTCGCCGAACGGTTTGAGTATCGGATGCTTGAACGTCTCGACGACGTGTCGGCAGCCATCGCTTTCCACGCGAATCCCGAATCCGAAGTCGAATGGCTTCCCGGTTCATTGGACGCCGCAATCGCGGTGGCCGCAGGTCACCCGTTCATCATCCAGTCAGTTGGCCACTACGCCTGGGAGGAGAGCGGTGCTACACAGGCCCTGAAGCCCGGGATCGTGCGGGCCGACATCGAGGTGGCCAGCGAGTTGGCTGCTCGGGATCTGCAGCGCATCTTCTCTGCGCGTTGGGAAGATCGAACCGACGCGGAGCGTGAAGTGCTCGGTCAGGTCGCTCGCTACCCGGACGGTGTTAGCCGGTCCGTTCTGGCGCTCGCCATTGCCCTTCCTCGTGACGCTGTGGACAGGGCAGTCCGGGAGCTTTACGACGACGGCTGGCTCGACGTTCGGGGTCTCGAGCATGTGGTGTACGCATACGAGGGCATCAGAGCGGTGGTGACTGGAAGGCTCGGCTCGCACGGTGGCGCAACGCAGGTAACCGGGCAGTTTCCTTCGGCCGGCGATAGTTCATGAGCGTTTCCGTGTCCGGGACGCTCCCAGCCGAATCTGCGCGCGCACCATGTGATGCCAGCTGGAGTTGGTCGGGTGCAGGCGCACGGCACGCGGCGGAATGGGGCAGGTCAGACTGACACCGGACGGTGCAGCAGTCCCGACTGACTCCCAGAAGGTGCCTGCGTCTTGTTGCACTTCCTGGCTGCTACTCCGGAACGCGCCGCCAGTCACTTCGTCAGCGGATGCATGGATGTCGGAGTTGACGTGCAAGGTGCTTCCCAGGCGATCGCGAGAGGAGCATCAGTGCATTCGAGAAACAGAGAGGTGAGTTCGCGGTGAGGCGAGCTGAGCAGGTCAACCAACTGCGCGAGGGAGTCGTCGGCGTGTTAGCACCAGCTACTGACCCGCCACAGGACCGGCTGCTGACTGGGCTGGTCAAACTCGACGAGAACGCGATCGTCGCAAAGCTTGTCGCCGATGACGACGCCTTTGATGACGAGAGACTCCCAATCGACGCCGCGGCTGTTGGCGGAAGCACAGAAGCTGGCGACATCCTGCTCGTTGACCTCAGGACCCGAGGGGATGGCCCCGGTCAGCTTAGGGTCGCCAAGTACACGGCGCACGGGGTCCTCGTCGAGGTTGACCTGACGTTGGTCGACGCCGACCATGTCGCCGCCGTGCAGTTCGCATACCACGGGCTACACAACTGGCTCCCAGAGCGAATCTACAAAGACGATCCGCTCATCGAAGACGGCAAGCTTGTCGGTTGGAGCGCCGAGCTCCGCTATGCCAAGGGGATCACGGTCCCGCTCGACGACGGATTCACATTGCGGTTCAGCACGGGTTGGAACGTGGGGGGCGAGTTTGATCGTCGGACCTTCGCGACACCGCTCAACGTCACCGTCGAGTCCAAAGAGCGACGAAGCATCCGCGAACACATCGGTCGACTCGACGCCGTTCACGCGCTCCTCAACATCGCGCACCGCGAACGGGTTCAGGCATTCGGTGGCTCTGCAAGGTTGACCGAGGATTCCGACTGGTGCGCCTTCTGGGAGACGACATTCATGTCGAAGGACGGCACCCATGACGTCGCGCACTTCTTTCCCTACTTCGGCCTCGACGAGATAGGAGGCATCACGGCGGTCGCGAGATGGATCGACATCGCGCGGGGTCACAGGCGCGCGGTTACTCCAGTCGTGCGACATGTCCTCGAGCCCAGCCAAACCCCGGAGGCGCGACTCCTCTCAACTGCGGCTGCCATGGAGTCGTGGATAGCCGCGCATCGACGGAGTCAAGCCTGGGCGAAGAAGGTCGAGAACGAGGACCTGCCCGGTGCCATCATTCGAACGGTCGATCCATCCTGGAACGACTGGATCGGGGACTCGGACGAGTGGCTTCGCCAGTTCTGGGCGTCGTACAACCATGTCAAGCATCGGCCCGAGGACGACCTCGACCCCAACTTGGTGAACGCGCTCGAGATCGCTGGCCGCTGGCTACTTACTGCCGCAGTCCTAGACAAGTGCGCGGGCAACATGGAGCCGAGCCGACACCTCTTCGGCACCTCACTCGGAGTCGTCGGAGGCAACGTGCGCGGAGTGCTGGGAACATCTCTACGTTGATACTTGGCCGCCTGGCTCACCCGGCTGGAACGCGGCGAAGTTGGGCAGGTCACGCGCGAGTAGGTCACCTACTCGCAGAGTTCGCAGACTCCGGACACTGACCGCTCGATGAAGTGCACCTCGCACAGGCCGCCCCACTCGTCGAGACGTTGAGCTCCGCCGCCATTGTGCGGGGCAAACCAAGGAAGTTCGATGTGCTCGCGATCCCTGAAGTCGACGTAACCCTTGCCGATCCAGGATGCTCCTAAGCCGTTCACTCCCAGCGCGATGTAGGACTCGCTCGCCGGGATCCAGATCGAGTCGTGCTCGATTCCGACGATCGCCTTTCGGATAAGTCTCTTCGCCTCGTCCGTGCGGTGCCCGAAAGCCTCGAGCGCGTCGTCGAGAGACTCGAAGTACTTCCGCCCAACTCCCGCGATCTCCTTCTCGCAGTGCGAGCAGTAGCCGTTTTGATTGACCTGCTCGGGG
The DNA here is from genome assembly GCF_013177455.1 of Nocardioides marmotae. Taxonomy (NCBI): domain Bacteria; kingdom Bacillati; phylum Actinomycetota; class Actinomycetes; order Propionibacteriales; family Nocardioidaceae; genus Nocardioides; species Nocardioides marmotae. The sequence continues at coordinate 1,780,888 of NZ_CP053660.1, read as the reverse complement.
GTAGCAGGGGTGAGTTCCGAAGTGCCCGACAGATGGGGACAAGCACGAATGTGGACCTTGCCCCTGGCGTGCGTAACGAAGATCTGTTCGCTCATCTCTGGCACGGGTCAACTCTAAGCCGACCCGCAGGTGCCCGCCCGATGCTTGCCTGCGCAGGCGGCGGGACGTCGCAGCCCTCTGAGTAGCCCATAGTGGGCGAAGTGCCCGTGATCTCGATCATCGCCGGGTTCGTCGCCGACGCAACGCCGGGAGCCGCCGGTATCTCGCGTCGCACGGTTCAGGCCGGAGGCACGGCCCGGGCGAGACGCGCATGCAGGTCGGCGACCTGCGCAGCATGCGGCCCGTCGGAGGCGAGGCGCGGGTAGAGCTTCTTCGGCCAGAGCACGTCGACCCCACGGGTGGTGAATGCGCCGCCGATCAAGGGCCAGTCGGACTCGATGAAGCACAGGACGCCGAGCACGGGGACGTCCTCGTCGACGATCAACCGGACGAGCTCGACCTGCTTGAGGACGCCGTCGACGAGCTTGGTCTGGTCGCGGGTGCCGACCATGAGCTTCTCGACCCGGGGGCGGAGGACGCCGCCCTCGACGCGGAGGGACGGGCGCTTGCCGACGTACCGCTTGGCGTCGATGACGTAGATGCCCGTCGGGGTGACGGCGAGGTGGTCGATGTTCGCGCGGGTGCCGGGGATCCGTCGGTCGTGGAGCACGCGGAGGGTGTCGGTCGCGAGCTCGTCGAGCCGGGTGCCGAGCCGCTCCTCCCCGAGCGCACCGGCGTCCCACGCGGTCGTCGACTGCGGGTCGTCGCTCAGGGCGAGGATCAGGCCGCCGAGCTTGGGATGCTTCGCGCGGATGCGCTCCTCGCGCTTCGCCTGGCGACGCTCGTACTCACGCCGGGCGGAGGCTCCGGCGACACCGGCATCGACCGGCCCGGCCTCCACCACGGCGACGCCCGCTCCAGGGGCTTCCGGAGCTGCGGGAGGCTCTCCGCCGATCACGACCGCGACGTCGGCCGACACCGGCGGGGAGCAGGACAGGCACCGGACGGTCTTGGTCGCACGTTCGTACACGGCTTCGGTGCGGGCGTCGAGCGCGGCGTTGCAGACCCGACAGGTCCCGGCGTAGCGCAGCCGCATCCGCTTCTCGGCGAGCTCCTGGGACACAGGACGACGCTAGAGGCCGACCCGCGTCCCCGCGGGAGAACGAGTCAGTCCACCAGCACCGGGATGAGCATCTCCTCGGGCGTGAGCGACCCGTGCAGGCCGACGAGCGTCTTCTCGTAGGCGAAGTCGGTGGTGGAGAAGATGCCATGGTCGCCGGTGGAGGCGACGACGACGTCGCCGAGGCGCGGGAGGACGGAGGCGTCGACGGGGCCGAACCAGCCGCGGCGGATCGCCTGCTCGCGGGTGAGCACGGTCGCCCGCTCCCCCAGCACCGACGACCAGGCGGCGGCGACGTCGTCGACGGCGCCGCGCTGGCAGTAGAGGTGGCGGAAGCGGGCCTCGCCGCCGAGCAGGGCCACGCCGTCGCGGAGCGCGGGGTGGTCGTCGACGTCGAGGCGGTGGTCGGGCGGGCAGTCGACCATGCCGTGGTCGGCGACGACGACGAGCCGGACGTCGGTGGGCAGCGCCTCGCGCAGCTGCTCGGCCTCGGAGTCGATGCTGGAGAGCTGCTGGAGCCACTGGCTGGAGGAGACGCCGTACTTGTGGCCGGTCCAGTCCAGGTCGCTGTCGTAGAGGTAGGTCAGCGAAGGCCGCTCGATCGAGGCGGCCACCGCGGCGGCGATGCGCTCACCGACCTTGTCGGCGCCGACGTACTCCGCGCCGCGCGAGCCCACCATCGTCAGCCCGCTGCCGGCGAACTCCCGCTTGTTGACCACCGTCGTCGTCACGCCGGCGGCGCGCAGCCGCGCGAAGGCGGTCGGGTGCGGCTGCCACTCGAGCGGGTCGACGTCCTTGGGCCACATCAGCGCGTTGAGCAGCCGGTCGGTGCCGGGCACCCGGGAGGTGAAGCCGACCAGGCCGTGCACGCCGGGCACCAGCCCGGTGCCGAGCGAGGTCAGGCTGGTGGCCGTCGTCGAGGGGACCCCGGCGGTCGCCGGCTCCTCGCGCAGCAGCGAGGAGAGGTACGGCGCGTAGTGGGCGTAGCGCTCCAGGAGCCGGTGGCCGAGGCCGTCGACCAGGAACACGACGTACGACGACGCCGGCGGCAGGACCAGCCCGGTGGGCGCGGGGCGATCCAGGCTGGTGGCCGGCTCGATTCCGAGCGCGACGGCCACCGCGGGCACGATGTCGGACAGCGACCGCTGCCCGTAGGCGGGCTCGTGGAACCCCGCCTCGCCGCCCCCCGTCACGACGACCCGGCTCAGCCGTGGGTGGCCGCGGAGAGCGACTCGGCGAAGGAGAGCAGCCCGTGCACGGCGTCGGCGCCGTCCGCGGCCGCCGAGACGCGCAGCGAGAAGTCGTCGGAGGACAGCACGCCGGTGTAGCCGTGGTCGGCGTCGCACTCGGGGTCCGAGCAGCCCGCGGGCTCCAGGTCGATCCGGGCGACGCCGCCCCACCCGACGGTCATGACGACCTCGGCGGGGCGCGAGGGGCCCTTGGTGGGGTTGGCGATGTTGCGGGTGACGACGACCGACTTCACCGCGGAGAGGCTGACGGCCTCGGTGGAGGTCGAGGTGTAGGGCTCGGGGAGGAGGTCGTCGCCGGGGTGCTCGTCGGTGTGGGCGAGGACCAGGCGGCTCGGGGTCAGCACCACGACGCTGAGGTGGCGACGGACCTCGTCGCGCTCGAAGGTGGGCTCGTGGTGGACGAAGAACGAGACGACCTGCTCGCCGCCGACCGCCGCGGCGACGCCGTCCGCGACGACCTCGGGGTAGTAGCCCGTGCGGTCGATGGCGTGCCGGAGCTCGGTGGCCCGGTCCCGGTCGTCGGTGGTGCGGGTGCGCATGCCAGAAGTGTGTCACGCGGCACCCCCGCGGCCCCAACGGCACCGGGGGTGGCTCGGGGCGGCTCGGGAGCGGCTCAGCCCGGGATGGTGTCGCCGGGCAGGGCCGGCATCCGCCGTACGAACCAGTCCGAGCGCGGGTCGGTGACCGGCTCCACGCGGGCGGCCGCGGTCAGCACGCTCGACCCGTGCGCCCCGGCGAGCACGAGCGAGAGCTCGAGCGACCGGACCTGCGGCAGGTCGTTCTGCAGCTGGGAGATCCGCAGGATCAGCCGCTCCACCTCGGCGACGTCGACGACCTCGCTGCCGCGGTAGCCGAAGAGCATCGGCGCGGCCTTGATCTCGCGCACCATCGCCGCGGCGTCCCGCTCGCTCAGCGGCGGGATCCGGTAGGAGCGGTCGCTGAGCAGGTCGGTGATCGGCCCGGAGATGCCGAAGGAGACGACAGGGCCGAAGAGCGGGTCCTCGATCGAGCGGATCGAGACCGGCACACCCGGCTGGGCGACCTTCTGCACCACGAAGCCGGCGCCGGCGGCGTCGCCGATGACCGAGGACAGCGACTCCCACGCGTCGGCCATCTCCTCGGGCGAGTCGATGTTGCGCCACACGTGGGCCAGGTCGGGCCGCTCGCGCAGGTGGTCGGCGGTCGCCTTGAGCACGACGTCCCAGCCCAGCTCCTCGCCGGCCCGGTGGGCCTCCTCGAGGGTGGCGACCCGCCGCAGCGGCCACAGCTCCACGCCGTACGCCGCCAGCAGCTCCGCCAGCGTCGTCTGGTCCAGCTCGGTGCCCTCCGGCTGCTCGCGCAGCACCCGGTCGACGACCGTCTGGGCGGCCCGGCGGTCGACGGCGTCGCCGACCCGCGGCGGGGCGTCGGGGGCGCGCAGCCACACGGCGTACTCCACGACCCGGGCGAGCGCGCGCACGGCGTACTCCACCGCGGGGTAGGACGGCACCGAGCCGCGGCCGGCGGTGGAGCCGGCCACGTCGGGCACGCGCAGCAGCTCGGGCACGCCCTCGGCGCCGAGGAAGGAGGAGACCAGCGGCTTGTCGGACTGCTCGCCGACGGCGGCCAGCACGTTCGCGACGTCCTCGCCGGAGACGTTGAGCGGCGGGATGTAGACCGCGACGACCGAGTCGATCTCGGGGTCGTCGATCGCGGCGTCGAGGGCGTCCTCGAAGTCCTCGGCGGTGGCGTCGGCGCCGAGGGCGACCGACTTGTTGACCACCAGCCCGACGGCGGCGGCGGCGTCGGCGGCGAGCAGGCCGAGCGCGTCGGAGTTGCCGACGATCGCGACCCGGCGCCCGCGCGGCAGCGGCTGGTGGGCCAGCAGCTGGGCGACGTCGAACATCTCCTCGAGGGTGTCGACCTGGATCACCCCGGCCTGGCGGAACATCGCGTCGACGGCCTGCGGCGGCGCGGAGATGCGGCGCACCGCGTGGCCCATCGGCACGCCCTGGGTGGTCCGGCCCGAGCGGACCGCGATGATCGGCTTGCGCAGCGAGACCCGCCGGGCGATGCGGGAGAACTTGCGCGGGTTGCCGATGGACTCCAGGTAGAGCAGGACGACCTCGGTGGAGTCGTCCTCCTCCCAGTACTGCAGCAGGTCGTTGCCGGAGACGTCGGCGCGGTTGCCGGCGGAGACGAAGGTGGACAGGCCCAGGCCGCGGTTCTGCACCTTCTCCAGGATCGCCGAGCCCAGCGCGCCGGACTGGCAGAAGAACCCGGCGCGGCCACGCGGCGGCATCACCGAGGACAGCGAGGCGTTGATCGAGACCGCCGGGTCGGTGTTGATGATGCCCAGGCAGTTGGGGCCGATCAGGCGCAGGCCGTAGGAGCGGGAGAGCCCCACGAGGCGGCGCTGACGCTGGCGGCCCTCCTCGCCGGTCTCGGCGAAGCCGGAGGAGATGACGACCAGGCCGTGCACGCCCTTGGCGGCGCAGTCGAGCACGACGTCCTGGACCGCCTCGGCCGGGACGGCCACGATCGCGACGTCGACCTCGTCGGGGATGTCGCCGACGGTCTTGTACGCCGGCATGCCGGACACCGCGGCGGCGGTCGGGTTGACGACGTACACGCGTCCGGTGAAGTCGCCGGTGACCAGGTGCCGCACGAGCGCCTGGCCGATGGTGTCCTGGCGCCGCGAGGCGCCGATGACCGCGACCGAGCGCGGGTTGAAGAACCGCTCGATCGAGGCGGCCTCGGCCTTGTGCTCGCGGCCCTGCATCAGCCCGATGGCGGTGTCGGTCGCGGTGATCGGGAACTCCAGGACCAGCACGCCGTCCTCGTACTCGCTGGCCACGTGGTAGCCGGCGTCGCGGAAGGTCTGGATCATCCGGGTGTTGTCGGGGAGCACCTCGGCGAGGAACTTCTCCACCCCGCGCTCCCGGCCGGCCTGGGCGAGGTGCTCGAGCAGCAGCTGGGCGATGCCGCGGCCCTGGTGCTTGTCCTCGACGAGGAAGGCGACCTCGGCCTCGCCGGGCCGGACCACGTCGTAGCGCCCGACCGCGATCATCTGCCCGCTCAGCGTCAGCACGAACGCCACCCGGTCGTGGTGGTCGACCTCGGTGAACCGCTTGACGTCGCGGTCGGAGAGCCGCGGCATCGGCGAGAAGAACCGGTAGTACTTGGAGGTGTCGGAGACCCGGGAGTAGAACTCGACCATCAGCTCGGCGTCGGCGGGGCCGATGGGCCGGATGTGGGCGGTGCGGCCGTCCCGGAGCAGGACGTCGGCCTCCCAGTGCCGGGGGGCGGTGGGGGCGTCCTGCTCGGTCACGAGGAGGAATCTAGCCGGTCGCCGGTGTGCCCCCGGTCCGCGCGGCCGGTGCGGCGGGGACAATGCCGACCATGGCACGACGTACGACTCCCCCGCCGCCCGAGGACTTCGAGGAGCACATCCTCGACACCGACATCCAGCAGGAGATGGAGTCGTCGTTCCTGGAGTACGCCTACTCCGTCATCTACTCCCGGGCGCTCCCCGACGCACGCGACGGCCTCAAGCCGGTCCAGCGCCGGATCCTCTACACGATGAACGACATGGGGCTTCGCCCCGACCGGGGCCACGTCAAGAGCGCCCGCGTCGTCGGTGAGGTCATGGGTCGGCTGCACCCGCACGGCGACGGCGCGATCTACGACGCGATGGTCCGGATGGCCCAGCCGTGGTCGATGCGGCTGCCGTTCATCGACGGCCACGGCAACTTCGGCTCGCCCGACGACTCCCCCGCCGCGATGCGCTACACCGAGGCTCGGATGGCGCCGGCCGCGGTGGCGATGACCGCCTCGATCGACGAGGACACCGTCGACTTCCGGCCCAACTACGACAGCCGCGAGCTCGAGCCGTCGGTGCTGCCGGCGGCCATCCCCAACCTGGTGGTCAACGGCACCACCGGCATCGCGGTCGGCATGGCCACCAACTGCGCCCCGCACAACCTGGTCGAGGTCGTCCAGGCGCTGCGCCACCTGATCAAGGACCCGAAGGCCGGCCTCGACGACCTGATGCGGTTCATCCCCGGCCCCGACCTGCCCACCGGCGGCAAGATCGTCGGCCTCGACGGCATCCGCGACGCCTACGAGACCGGCCGCGGCGTCTTCAAGATGCGCGCCAGCGCCCGCATCGAGAACGTCACCGCCCGCCGCAAGGGCATCGTGGTCACCGAGCTGCCCTACGGCGTCGGCACCGAGAAGGTCATCGAGCGGATCAAGACCCTCGTGCAGGCCAAGAAGCTCCAGGGCATCTCGGACATGAAGGACCTCACCGACCGCGAGCACGGCCTGCGGCTGGTCATCGAGGTCAAGAACGGGTTCGTGCCCGAGGCGCTGCTCGAGCAGCTCTACAAGCTCACGCCGATGGAGGACAGCTTCGGCATCAACAACGTCGCGCTCGTCGACGGCCAGCCCCGCACGCTCGGGCTCAAGGAGCTGCTCGAGGTCTTCCTCGACCACCGCTTCGACGTCGTGCGCCGCCGCTCGGCGTTCCGTCGCGGCAAGGCCGCCGACCGGCTGCACCTGGTCGAGGGCCTGCTCGTGGCGATCCTCGACATCGACGAGGTCATCCAGCTGATCCGCTCCAGCGACAACGCCGAGGAGGCGCGCGGGCGGCTGATGGACGTCTTCGAGCTGACCGAGCCCCAGGCGACGTACATCCTGGAGATGCAGCTGCGCCGGCTCACCAAGTTCTCCCGCATCGAGCTGGAGAAGGAGGCCTCGGAGCTGCAGCGCACCATCGAGGAGCTCGACGCGATCCTGGGCGACGACGCGCTGCTGCGGAAGGTCGTCTCCGACGAGCTCGCCGAGGTCGCCACGACGTACGGCACCCCGCGCCGCACCGTCCTGCTGGAGTCCGCGGGCGCGCCGGTGACCAGCGCCGTGCAGCTCGAGGTCGCCGACGACCCGTGCTTCGTCTACCTCTCCTCCTCCGGGCTGCTCGCGCGCACCGCGAACGACGAGCCGCCCGGCCGGGGCGGCGGGCGCGCCAACCACGACGTCGTGGTCTCCGCGGTGCGGGCCACCGTCCGCGGCGAGGTCGGCGGCCTGACCAGCACCGGCCGGCTGGTGCGCATCGGTGTGCTGGAGCTCCCGCAGCTGCCCGGCACCGCCAACGACCCGCACCTGGCCGGCGGCCTGCCGGTCACCGAGATCCTCGCCCTCGAGGCCGGCGAGCGGCTGCTCGGCCTGTGCACCCTCGCCGCCGACGGGCCGGGCCTGGCGCTCGGCACCCGCCAGGGCGTGGTCAAGCGGGTCAACCCCGAGGTGCTCAACCGCGACGACTGGGAGGTCATCCGGCTCGCCGACGGCGACGAGGTGGTCGGCGCCGTCGAGCTGGCGACCGGCGCGGAGTCGCTGTGCTTCGTCACCACCGACGCCCAGCTGCTGCACTTCGGCGCCGACGCGGTGCGCCCCCAGGGCCGCTCCGGCGGCGGCGTCGCCGGCGTCCGCCTCACCGACGGGGCCTCGGTGCTGTGGTTCGGCGCGGTCGACCCCGACGCCCCCGAGGGCTCGGTCGTCGTCACCGCCTCCGGCTCCTCGACGGCCCTGCCGGGCACCGAGCCCGGCGCGGTCAAGGTGACCCCGTTCTCGGAGTACCCGCCCAAGGGCCGCGCCACCGGCGGCGTGCGCTGCCACCGCTTCCTCAAGGGCGAGGACGCCCTGGTCCTCGCCTGGGTCGGCACCGCCCCGGCGCGCGCGGCGGCGGCCAGCGGGGCGCCGGTCGAGCTGCCGCCGGCCACCGGTCGCCGGGACGGCTCGGGCGTGCCCGGGAGCCAGCCGATCGCCGCCTGCGCGGGGCCCGTGGCGGCCCGGTTCGGTGTGCCGGAAGCCACCGAAGCGGCGCCCGGGGGTGTGGAAGGCTGACGACCATGCTCCGCTCCGTCGGCAGGTCGACCCCTGCCCTGCTGTCCGCGCTCGCCCTCTCCGCCGCCCTGCTCACCGGCTGCTCCGGGGGTGACGAGGACGGCCCGGTCGGGGAGGACCGGACGCCAGAGGAGGTCATGGAGCTGGCCAAGGAGGCCATCGACGAGACCAGCGGGCTCTCGCTCAGCCTGACCACCGACGACCTCCCCGAGGGCGTGACCGGCATCGTCGACGCCACCGGGATCGGCACCCACGCCCCGGCCTTCGAGGGCTCGCTGACCGTGCGGATCCTCGGCCAGGACGCCGAGGTGCCGGTGGTGGCGGTCGACGGCAAGGTCTACGCCCAGGTGCCGTTCACCGACGGGTGGCAGGACATCGACCCCGCGGAGTACGGCGCCCCCGACCCGGCCGAGCTGATGAGCACCGACGCCGGGTTCTCCGCCCTGCTTCCGGCGACGACCGACCTCGAGGAGGGTGAGTCGGTGCGCGGCGGCGCCAACAACGACGAGGTGCTGACCGAGTACACCGGCACCGTCCCCGACACGGTCGTGCAGAACGTCATCCCGGGCGCGGCGGGCGACTTCGACGCGACGTACACCGTCACGGCCGAGGGCCAGCTGCGGACCGCGGTGCTGACCGGGGTCTTCTACGCCGACGCGCCGTCGATGACCTACACGATCGGCTTCGACGACTACGGCACCACGAAGGACATCACCGCCCCGTGAGCCACTCCGACCCGGCGGCCGGGAGGCGCACACCCCGGCTGCTGCTCGTGCTCGCCTCGGTGGCCGTGGCCTTCGCCGCCGCCGACACCTACGTCGTCGTGCTGGCGCTGCCGGACATGATGACCGGCGCGGGGATCTCGGTGGAGCAGCTGCAGAAGGCGGCGCCGATCATCTCCGGCTTCCTGCTGGGGTACGTCGCCATGCTGCCGCTCATCGGGCGGATCGCCGACCTGCGCGGCCGCACCCCGGTGCTCGTCGCCGCGCTGGTGCTCTTCGCCTTCGGCTCGCTGGTGACCGCGGCCGCCTACGACCTGCCGAGCATGGTGGCGGGCCGGTTCCTCCAGGGCGTCGGCGGCGGCGGGCTCGTGCCGGCGACGCTGGCGCTGGTGGCCGACCTCTATCCCGCCGAGCGGCGCGGCGTGCCGCTCGGGCTGGTCTCGGCCGTCCAGGAGCTCGGCAGCGTCCTCGGCCCGCTGCTGGGCGCCGTGGTGCTCTCGGTCGCCGACTGGCGCGCGATCTTCCTGCTCAACCTCGCCGTCGGCCTCGTCCTCGCCGCGGCGATCGCCTCGCTGCGCTCCGCCGCGCCGGCGGGCGGCCTCGACGCCGCCGATCCAGCTGGGAGTCCACCGCGACGCGGCCTGCCCGACCTGCTCGGGCTGCTGCTGGCCGCGGTGGCCGCGGTGGCCGGTGGACTGGTCTTCCTGCGGCCCAGCCAGCTGCTGCGCGACCTGACCTGGGGCCAGCTGTTCGTGCCGTACGTCGGCGAGGGCCGTTGGCTGACCCCGGTCGGCCTGGTGGCGATCGGGGCGTCGGTGCTGCTCGTGGTCCGCTGCGCGACCGCGCGGCGCCCGCTGGTGGACCTGCGCTCGTGGTGGCGCGCGGCCCGCGAGGCCGACCTGACGGGCGCGCTGCTGCTGGCGATCGCCCTCGGCGGGGTGATCCTGGCCTTCGCGACCGCCGACCCGAAGGTGCAGGTCTTCTCCGACCAGGGCCTCTGGTACCTCCTCGGCGGCGCGATCGGCGCGGCCGCCTTCGTGGTGCACGTGCGCCGCGCCGAGGCGCCCCTCGTGCCGGCCGGTGCGCTGCGCCGCACGCCCGCGTGGGGCGCGGTGCTGGTCAGCTTCTTCGTCGGCGCCGCCCTCATCGCCGCGCTCATCGACATCCCCCTCTTCGCGCGCACCACGATCCACCGCGACTCCCAGCTGATGGCCGCCTTGGTGCTGCTCCGCTTCCTCGTCGCCCTGCCGGTCGGCGCGGTCGTCGGCGGCTGGCTGACCCGGCGCGTGGGCGCCGGCGTGATCACCGCCGCCGGGATGGGCCTGGCCGCGCTCGGCTTCGCGCTGATGACCCAGTGGGAGGTCGACAGCCTCGAGCACCTCTCCGCCGACCTCACCCTCGTCGTCTGCGGCTTCGGCTTCGGGCTGGCGCTCGCGCCGGTCAACGCCGCGGTGCTCGCCAGCACCGACGACGACGTGCACGGCGTGGCGAGCGCGATGGTCGTCGTCGCCCGGATGGTCGGCATGCTCGTCGGCATCTCCGCGCTCACCGCGATCGGCCTGCGCCGCTACTACGCCCACCTCGCCGACAACCCGCTCCCCTCGGCCCGCGAGGTCTGCGGGGACCGCACCCGCTGCGCGGCGTACTCCGACCTGCTCGCGGCCGCCGGCATCCCCCAGGAGCACGCCGTCTTCGCCGGCGCGGCCGTCGCCGCGGTGATCGCCGGCCTGCTCGCGCTCGTCGTCTTCCGGGGCGCCGCGACCAAGGCCGTCTCGACCGCCGAGGTGCTGCGCGCCCGCGCCTGAGCGTCCGCTACGTTGCGGTCCGTGGCTGACCCGGACTTCGACGACCTGCTCGCCGCGAACCAGCGTTTCGCGGAGACCTTCGACCTCGCCGGCTTCGATGGCGTCGCCCACGCGGGCGTCGCCATCGTGACCTGCATGGACTCGCGGATCGACCCGCTCGGGATGCTCGGGCTCAAGCCCGGCGACGCGAAGATCTTCCGCAACCCCGGCGGCCGCGTCACGCCGCAGGCGCTGGAGGCGCTCGTGCTCGGCGTGCACCTGCTCAACGTGGAGCGGATCCTCGTGGTCCCCCACACCCGCTGCGCCGTCGCCTCGAGCACCGAGGACGAGCTGCGCGAGCGGGTCGGCGCCTCCGCCGGGCAGGACGCCACCTGGCAGCCCTTCCCGGTCGTCACCGACCAGCGCGCCACGCTCGCCGACGACGTGCACAAGGTGAGCAGCCACCCGCTCGTCCCGGACTCGGTGAAGATCGGCGGCTTCATCTACGACGTCGACACCGGGCTGCTCGAGCGCGTCGTCTGAGCCGGTCCTCGCCGGAGGTCGGCGGCTGCGTCAGCAGCCGCGGCGCTCGACGCCGCTGACCGTGACCGGCAGCCGCCCGCGGGCGCGCTCCCGGCCGGCCAGCACGGCCACGAGCGCGCTCATCGAGGCCGGGTCCGAGCCGTACGTCGCGATCCGCACCGGCGCGGTCGAGGTGCCCAGCACCCACGGCCGGTCGGTGGCCACGACGATCCCCGAGCCCGGCGCGGAGCCGCCCGGGCCGACCAGGTGCACCGGCGTGCCGTCGACGACCTGCCGCGGCTCGGCGCGTCGCCAGGCGGCCAGCCGCCGGCGGTCCTTGCGCTTGTTGCCCGTGCGCTCGGGCCGCGGCGGCTTGACGTAGCGGACGGTGCCGAGGGCCAGGCCGGCCCGGCGGGCGGCCGCGCGGAACGACGCCACTGCGCCGGCCTCGCCCAGCGGCACGACCGGCCCGCGGGCGATCCGGCCCGAGCAGGGGCCGGCCACGACCGTGACCGCGCCCGCGGCGAGCCGCCGGGCCGCGCCCGCTGCGGAGCCGGGCGCGGCTCCCCTCCCGTCGTCCGCGTGGTGCTCCAGCAGCGCCACCATCCGGGTGGCTGACTGCTCGAGCCGGCGGCGCGAGAGCCGGCCCTCGCGGACCGCCCGCACGATCGAGGCGCGCGCCGCGGCCGGGTCGGCCGGCATCAGCACGACGTCGCCGCCCGCGGCCAGGAACCGCACCGCCGGCTGCGGCCGCCCGCGCACCGCGGCCATCTCCAGGGCGTCGCTGACCACCAGCCCCTCGAACTCGAGCCGCTCGCGCAGCAGGCCGTGCACCACCGGCCGCGACAGCGTGGCCGGTACGCCGGGGTCGACCGCCTGCACGGCGATGTGGCCGACCATGATCGCCGGCAGGCCGGCCTCCACGGCCGCCTCGAACGGCGCCAGGTCGGTGCGCGCCAGCTCGGCGACGCCTCGGCGCTGGACCGGCAGCCCCACGTGGCTGTCGGTGGTCAGCGAGCCGTGACCCGGGAAGTGCTTGACGACCGGCACCACGCCGGCCGCGCGCAGGCCTCGGGCCGCGGCGATCGACTGGGCAGCGACCACCGCCGGGGTCGACCCCGGTGAGCGGGACCCGATGACCGGGTCGCTCGGGCCCGCAGTCACGTCGGCGACCGGTGCCAGGTCGACGTTGAGCCCGAGACCGCGCAGCTCGGCGCCCAGCGCGCGGTAGGCCCGCTTGGTCAGGTCCCGGTCGGCGGCCGCGCCGGCGGCCATGAAGGCGGGGTAGGAGGTGGTGGCTCCCCCGACCCGCTCGACGATCCCGCCCTCCTGGTCGACCGCCGTCATCAGCGGCCACCCGCGGTCCGCGTCGCGCTGGAGGCGCCGCAGCGACGCGGCGAGCGCCTCGGGGCCGGCGACGTTGTCGGAGAAGACCACCACGCCGCCCAGGTGGAGCGAGCGCACTTGTCCGCTGGGTGCCCGCGTGCCGTCGTACCGCGCGACGATGAGCTGGCCCGCCAGCTCGGGCAGCCGCAGCCGCCGCACCTGCCGGGCTGCCCGGTCGAGCTCGGCCCGGGTCGGCCCCCAGCCGGTCTCCAGGCCGAGCCGCTCCGACGGGCTCGGCGGGGTCTCCGTGCTCTCGGGGCTCCCCGGGGACTGCTCGGCGCTCCCCTGCTCCCCTGGGCCGGCGGCCGGCGACGAGCCGTCACCGGTGCAGCCGGCGGTCAGCGCGAGCGCCGCGGTCGCGGCGACGAGCGCGCGGGCGGCGCGGCGGTTGCGGACGAGCACCCGGCCCATGCTGCCAGCCGGCCCTGCGCCGTCCCGCCCGCCCCGGGGCTCGTCGAGCGCATCGAGCAGCTCGCGCGGATGATCGACTCCGAGGGAACAGGATCGCCGACAGCAGCCCCCGCACTCCAGGCACGAGTGACCTGCGCTAGCGTCGGCGGGTGATCGAGACCACGGGGCCTGCAGACGTCCTGGTCGTCGACTCCCTGGTACGCCGCTTCGGCGACCTGACCGCGGTCGACGGGGTCTCGTTCCGGATCGCTCCGGGTGAGACCTACGGGTTGCTCGGGCCCAACGGCGCCGGCAAGACGACCACCATCTCGATGGTCTCCGGGCTGATCGCCGCGGACTCCGGCACGGTCACCGTCGCCGGCCGCCCGATGACGCCGCGCACCACCGAGCCCAAGAAGCACGTGGGTCTGGTGCCGCAGGAGCTGGCGATCTACCCCGACCTCTCGGCCCGGGAGAACCTCGTCTTCTTCGGCAGTCTCCAGGGCATGCGCGGCGCAGGGCTGACCTCCCGTGTCGACGCGGTGCTCGAGCTGATCGGCCTGACCGACCGGGCCAAGGACCTGAGCAAGGAGTACTCCGGCGGCATGAAGCGCCGGCTCAACATCGGCATCGGGCTGCTGCACCAGCCGACCCTGCTGATCCTCGACGAGCCGACCGTGGGGGTCGATCCGCAATCGCGCAACGCGATCCTGGAGTCGGTCGAGGCACTCTCGGTCGAAGGCATGGCGGTGCTCTACACCACGCACTACATGGAGGAGGCCGAGCGCCTCTGCGACCGCATCGGGATCATCGACTCCGGCAAGCTCCAGGCCGAGGGCACCCGCGATGAGCTGATCAGGCTCACCGGCGGAGTCGACACCATCAGGATCGCAGGCAGCGGGGACCTCGGGTCCGCCGCCGACACGCTGCGCGCGATCCCCGGGGTAGAACGGGTCGTCGCCGACCGGCACTCCGCCACTCTCACCGTGCGGGACGCCCCCGCGCTGATCGCCGAGGTGGTCGGCACCGCCGCCGGCCAGGGCGTCACCCTCTCCGACGTCGAGGTCTCCCGGCCCGACCTCGAGTCGGTCTTCCTCCATCTCACGGGCAAGGCCCTGAGGGACTGAGGGCGAGGACCGACCATGCGTCAGCTGCTGATCCTCACCCTGACCGACCTGCGGCAACGGATCCGCGACAAGTCGGTGCTGATCTTCGCCGTCGTCGTGCCCCTGGCCTTGATGTTCGTCTTCAACCTGGTCTTCGGCAGCACCGACGAGGTGGAGCTCGAGCCACTCACCGTCGCGGTCTCGGCGCCAGCCGGGGACGAGCTCGCCCAGGTCCTGACCAGCGTGGTCCGCACCCTCGACGGTGAGAGCGGCCTGGACGTCACGGTCCGCGAGGTCGACGCCGCGGCCGGCCGTCAGGAGGTCGAGGACGGCGACGCCGCGATGGCACTGGTCATTCCTCGCGGCTTCGGCCAGGCCGCCCAGGCAGGGGAGCCGGTCACCGTGGAGGCGGTGCGCGGCGACGAGGCCGGGGTCGAGGCGACCATCGTGCTCGCGGTCGTCGACGGGGTGCTCGACCAGTTCGCCCACGATGCGGCCACTGCCCGCGCAGGCCTGGCCGAGGGCGTCCCGCCCGAACAGCTGGCCGCGCTGGCGCAACGGGCCTCGAGTGACGGGCCGGCGTACAGCCTGACCCAGGGCGAGGCCTCGGACGAGCAGCTCGACCCCGGCGCCGCCCTGGTCGCAGGACAGACCGGTCTCTTCCTGATGTTCACCGTCAGCTTCGGGGTCACCGGCCTGCTGCTGGAACGAGAGACTGGGACGCTGAGGCGCCTGCGCTCGATGCCGATGCCCGCGTGGCGGATCGTCGCGTCCAAGGCTCTGGTCAGCTTCCTCCTCGGCGTGATCGCCAGTGCTGTTCTGCTCACCGTCGGCGGCCTCCTCTTCGATGCCAGTTTCGGCTCGCCGCTGGCCGTGGCCGCCCTCGTCATGTGCGTCTCGGCAGCCGCGACCTCGGTGATGTTCCTGATCGTGCGCATCGCCCGCACCAGCGAGCAGGCCAGCGTGGCCACCTCCATCGTCGCCGTGGTGCTCGGGGTCGGCGGCGGCGCCTTCTTCCCCGTCAGCGCGGCAGGCGCCTTCGCCCCGTTGCTCGACCTCAACCCCGTCGCAGCGCTGTCCCGCGGGCTGGGCATCACCGCCTCCGGTGGTGGCCTGGGAGACGTCGGCGCGCCGATCCTGGTCATGCTGGGCTTCGCCGCGGTGATGGTCCTGCTCTCTCGCCTCGCGCCTGACCGGGGAGCACTCTCGTGAGGGGGTCGTGGTGAGGAACGTCGCGACTGTGGCGGGCGTCGAGCTGCGGCTCTTCTTGCGCGACCGCGCCAACATCTTCTTCGCCTTCATCTTCCCGCTGCTGCTGGTGCTGATGATCGGCGCCCAGTTCGGTGTGGGAGCGACCACCGGCCGGGTAGCGGTCAGTGAGGGTGGCGACAGCGCCCTGGGTGCCGCTCTGGTCACAGGGCTCGAGTCCGAGGACGTCGAGGTCAGCGATCCGGGGTGGGAGGCCGCCCTGCAGCAGCTGGCCCGAGGCCGAATCGACGTCGCCGTCCGGGTGGACGACGCCGCGCAAGCGGCACACGAGTCGGGCGAAGGGGTCGCCCTGACGATGGTGCGCGGCTCGTCGCCTAATGCCCAGGTCGTGGAGCAGGAGGTGCGCAGTGCGATCGCCAACATCCAGGCAGCCCGCGGCCAGGTGGCGGCGCTCGAGGGGTACGGCGTACCAGCCGATCGCGCCGCGGCCGCCCTGGCGACCGCGCAGCAGGAGCTGAGCGAGCCAGTCCTGGAGGTCATCGACGTCGACGAGCTCAGCGAGGAGTTCGAGGGACTCGGGCAGTTCGACCTCGGAGCCTCGGGACAGCTGCTGCTTTTCGTCTTCCTCTCCACCCTGGCGGGCGCGGCCACGTTGATCCAGGCCAGGCGGCTCGGAGTCATCTCCCGGATGCTGGCCGGACCGATCTCGACCACCCAGCTGATCGCCGGCGAGACACTGGGCCGCTGGATGATCGGCCTCTTCCAGGGCGGCTACATCATGGTCGCCACCTCGTTGCTCTTCGGCGTCAGCTGGGGCAACCTCTGGCTCTCGTTGCTGGCGCTGGCCATCTTCGCCCTGGTCGCGTCCGGGGCGGCGATCCTGCTCGGCACGCTGTTGGAGAACCCGGGCGCGGCGGGCGGCGTCGGCATCGGACTCGGGCTGGTGCTAGCCGCGCTGGGCGGCGCGATGCTGCCGCTGGAGCTCTTCCCCGACACCATGCGCTCGGTCGCCCACCTCACCCCGCATGCCTGGGCGTACGACGCGTTCGCGGAAATCCAGCGCCGCGGCGGCGGCCTGCTCGACATCTGGCCCCAGCTCGGCGTGCTCGCCGGGATGGCGCTGCTCCTGCTGGCGCTCGGCGCCTGGTCGCTGCGGCGCAGCCTGTCCCGGGCGATGTGAGCACGACATGGCCGTCAACCGGAGCCGGAGGGCAACGGTCGCGCGTCGGCGCAAGCGCGGCATGGCCCACGTCGAGCACGATCTGACCGATGCCCAGTAGTCCGCGCTCAAGACCGCCTGGGGTGTGCCTACTGCTGCGGTGCGACCGACAAGGCGTTGCAGCGAGACTGTGTCCTGCCGATCTCGCGCGGCGGTCGCGACACGCTCACCACCAACGCGCCGGCCTGCGGGTCGTAACGCCAGCAGGTGCAACGACGAGGTGACCGCCTGGTTGCGGCGCAAGCGCCTGGACGAGCGGGCCTTCCTGGCGAGGGCGGGAGCGGACGAGCACCCGTCCCATGCTGCCAGGATCGGTCCGAGGGCGATGATTCCGGTGGCCCTCACCGGTCTGCCCGGCGGACCCGACCCGACCGCGCCCAGACCCGGAGGACCCGTGAAGCTGCTGCTCACCTCAGGCGGTGTCACCAACCCCAGCATCCACGCCGCGCTGGAGACCATGCTCGGCCGGCCGGTCTCGGAGTGCCACGCCCTGGTCGTCCCGACTGCGCAGTGGGGCCACCCCGCGTGCGGGCCGGGCTCCGTGCGCGGCCTGGTGGCCGCCCAGCCCACCTGGGCGCCCTCCACCGGCCTCGACTGGGCCTCGCTCGGGGTGCTCGAGCTGACCGCGCTCCCCTCGATCGGGCGCGAGCGGTGGGAGCCGTGGGTGCGCGAGGCCGACGTGCTCCTCGTCGACGGCGGCGACGCGACGTACCTGTGTCACTGGCTGCGGGAGTCCGGCCTGGCCGAGCTGCTCCCGTCCCTGCACGACACGGTCTGGGTCGGGGTGAGCGCGGGGAGCATGGTGCTGACGCCGCGGATCGGCGACTACTTCGTCGAGTGGTCGGGCGCGCCGGACGACCGGACGCTGGGCCTGGTGGACTTCTCGATCTTCCCGCACCTCGACCTGTTCCCGACCAACACGCTGGCCGACGCCGAGCGCTGGGCGGCCGACCTGGGCAACCCGGCGTACGTGATCGACGAGCAGACCGCGATCGCGGTCGTCGACGGCGTCCCCGAGGTGGTCTCCGAGGGCCGCTGGGTCGCCCTCGGCGAGCAGACCGTGGCCTAGCCGCCCACCTGGCGCACGAGCGCGCGGAGCGCCGGGCGGGCGTCTGCCCCATGCTGCCAGCCCGGTCCGACCCACCGACGTACCGAAGTGCTCGAGCCACCCGCGACACGCCGGTCAGCGAGCGTCCGAGCGGTTGTCGGTACGTCCGCCGGTCGCCCGGGCAGTCCCTAGCGCACGAGCGCGCGGAGCGCCGGGCCGACCTGCGCGCGCTCGAGCTGGCGCTCGCCGACGAGGGTGGCCAGGCCGTGCACGGTGCCCCAGAACGCCGTCCCCAGCGCCTCGAGGTCCTCGGCGGCGCGGCCGCGGTCGGCCAGCCAGGCCGCGACGCACTCGGCCAGCAGCGCCTCGTTGCGGGCGATGAGCGGCCCTCGCTCGGGGCCCGGGTCCTGCGGCGGGCACAGCTCGGGGTCGAAGACCAGTGCGAAGGCGTGCGGCCGCTCGGCTGCGAAGGACACGTAGGCCTCCCCGACCGCCACCAGGCGCTCGGCGGGGTCGCTCTCCGCGGCCGCGGCGCCCTCCTGCCGGGCCAGGAAGTCGGCCATGCACGCGTCGCCGATCGCCTTGAGCAGGCCGCCGCGGTCGCCGAAGTGGTGGTACGGCGCCGCGTGGCTCACCCCGGCCCGCCGCGCCACCTCGCGCAGGCTCACCCGGGCCGGCGCCTGCTCCTCCAGCAGCTCGGTGCCCGCATCGAGGAGGGCGCGGCGGAGGTCACCGTGGTGGTAGCCGGACGAGGATCTTGACACGCGAAAGATCCTAGCGCAGGCTGGTGGTGCCCGATCTTTACAGCGACAAGTTGGAGGCCATCGTGCCCCGAGTCCTCGTCATCGACGCCCACCCCGACGACCGGTCGCTGTGCGCGGCACTCGCCGAGCGGTACGCCGCCGGCGCCCGCGCAGGCGGCGCCGAGGTCGAGCTGCTCGCCCTGCGCGACCTGGAGGTCGACCTCAACCTGCGCCGCGGCCTGCACGGCGACCAGCCGACCGAGCCCGACCTCGTCCGCGCCCGCGCGGCCCTGGTCGCCGCCGACCACGTCGCGGTGATCACCCCCGTGTGGTGGGGCTCGGTGCCCGCGCTGCTCAAGGGCTTCCTCGACCGGGCGCTGGAGCGCGGCTGGGCCTACCGCTACCGCGACAACGGCATGCCGGAGGGCCTGCTGGCGGGCCGCTCCGCCCGGGTCGTCGTCACCACCGACTCCCCCGGCTGGTGGCTGCGCGGGCTCATGGGCGACAGCGCTGTGCGTCAGCTGACCCGCAGCACACTGCGCTTCTGCGGTCTGCGGCCCGTCCGCGCCACCCGGATCGGGCAGGTGCACGGCAGCACGGCCGACCAGCGCGCAGCCTGGCTCGACCAGGTCGAGGACCTCGGCCGCGCCGACACCCGGCGTACGCCGCGTCGCGGCAAGCTGATGCCGCCGCTGCCGGCCGCCGAGCCCGAGCCGGTCACCTGACCGTCAGCCCGCGCTCGGCTCGTGCTGGGCGCGGACCTGGGACTCCACGACCAGCAGCACCAGGGAGTTGGCGATCAGCAGCAACCCGAGGACGCCCAGCACCCACACCGCGCTCGCATGGGTCCCCTCCGGCCCGCCCGACACGTGGCACACGAGTGCCGCGACGAGGGTGAGGAAGCCGGACAGCAGCAGGGACGAGCCGAGGACGCGTGCGAGACGGTGAGCCATGGCCCCGCGTTACCCGGGTGGTCCGACAGCGACACCTGGCCGCGCGCCTCGGCGAGCACCCCGCGGCCGGCCGGCCCCCGGGCTCACGCGTCGATCGCCTCGACGTCGACCTCGTAGGCGCCCTGGACGATGAACTCCTTGCGCGGGGCGACGTCGGAGCCCATGAGCAGCTCGAAGACGTTGGCCGCGGCGTCGGCGTCGTCGACGGTGATCCGGCGCAGGGTGCGGTGGCGGGGGTCCATGGTGGTCTCGGCCAGCTGGTCGGCGTCCATCTCACCGAGGCCCTTGTAGCGCTGGACCGGGTCCTTCCACTTGACGTTCTTCTTCTTCAGCTCCGCGAGCTTCCGCTGCAGCTGGTCGTCGGAGTAGGTGTAGACGTACTTCTCCTGGCCCTTGCGCGGGTTGGAGATCTCGATGCGGTGCAGCGGCGGGACGGCGGAGTAGACCCGGCCCTCGCGGATCAGGTCGGGCATGTACTTGAAGAACAGCGTCGCCAGCAGGCAGCGGATGTGCGCGCCGTCGGAGTCTGCGTCGGCCATGAAGATGATCCGGCCGTAGCGGCGGGCGTCGAGGTCGAAGGTCCGGCCCGACCCGGCGCCGACGACCTGGATGATCGAGGCGCACTCGGCGTTCTTGAGCATGTCGCCGACCGAGGCCTTCTGGACGTTGAGGATCTTGCCGCGGATCGGCAGCAGCGCCTGGAACTCGGAGTTGCGCGCGAGCTTGGCGGTGCCGAGCGCGGAGTCACCCTCGACGATGAACAGCTCGGTGCGGTCGTTGTCGGTGGCGCGGCAGTCGGCGAGCTTGGAGGGCAGCGCCGAGGACTCCAGGGCGTTCTTGCGGCGCTGGGTCTCCTTGTGCTGGCGGGCGGCGATGCGGGTCTTGGCCGCGCCGGCCACCTTCTCCATGACCAGCTTGGCCTGGGCCTTCTCCTGGCGCTTGGTCGAGGTGAGGAACTCCTTGAGCTCCGCGGCGACCACCCGGCGTACGACGGTGCGCGCCGCCGGCGTGCCGAGGATCTCCTTGGTCTGGCCCTCGAACTGCGGCTCGGCGAGCCGCACGGTGACCACCGCGGTCATCCCCTCGAGCACGTCGTCCTTGGTGACGTCGTCGTCGTTGACCTTGAGCACCTTCGCGGCCTTCATCGCCTCGTTGAAGGTGCGGGTGATCGCCTGCTCGAAACCGCTGACGTGCGTGCCGCCCTTCGGGGTGGCGATCACGTTGACGAAGGAGCGGACCTCGGTGTCGTAGCCGGTCCCCCACCGCACGGCCACGTCGACCTCGAGCTCCCGCTCCACCTCCTGCGGGGTCATGTGGCCCTTGTCGTCGAGCAGCGGCACCGTCTCGGTGAACGTGCCCGACCCCTGGAGGCGCAGCACCTCGGTCACCGGCTCGTCGCTGGCGAGGAAGTCGGTGAACTCGGTGATGCCGCCGTCGTGGCGGAACTTGTCCTCGACCAGCTCCCCACCGTCGGCAGAGCCACGCAGGTCACGGATCACCAGCTCCAGGCCCGGGACGATGAAGGAGGTCTGCCGGGCGCGGGTGACCAGCTCGTCGTAGACGAAGGCGGCGTCCTTGGTGAAGATCTGGCGGTCGGGCCAGAAGCGGATCCGCGTGCCGGTGCGGCCCTTGGCCACCTTGCCGCCCTTGCGGGTCAGCCCCGAGCGCGGCTCGAAGTCGGCCGCCGGGCCCTCCTCGGCGAAGACGCCGGGGACGCCGCGCCGGAACGAGATGCCCTGGGCCGCCGGGGACCGCTCGACATCGATGTCCATCCGGGTCGAGAGCGCGTTGACCACCGAGAGGCCGACGCCGTGCAGGCCGCCGGTGGCGACGTACGACCCGCCGCCGAACTTGCCGCCGGCGTGCAGCTTGGTCGCCACGACCTCCACGCCGGGCAGACCGGTTTTGGGCTCCTTGTCGGTCGGGATGCCCCGACCGTCGTCGTGGACCTCCGCCGAGCCGTCGGGGTGCAGGGTGACCTCGACCCGGCGGGCGTGGCCGCCGAGGGCCTCGTCGACGCCGTTGTCGATGATCTCCCACAGGCAGTGCATGAGCCCGCGGGTGTCGGTCGACCCGATGTACATCCCGGGGCGCTTGCGGACGGCCTCCAGGCCCTCCAGGACCAGGAGGTGCGCGGCGTTGTAGGCGTTCTCGGCGATCGTGGGGCTCCTGCGGTGGGGCGGGTCCGGCGGCCCGGCAGGGCCGGCGCCGGGTCGTCGGCGGTCCGTCGACGGGCTCGTGTCGAATCTACCCACGACACGCCGCGGGCCCGGGGTGCCACGCCACGACCCGCCACCACTACGGTGAGCCGCAGCACAACCGCACCTCCCGAGCAGCGCCGCAGCACCCCGCTGGAGTCACGATGCGGACACGATCCACACCCGGTGGATCGATTCGCGCACCACGGCGACCAGCACCGCGTCACACTTCGTAGGACCAGGCGTTGTCCCCCAGAAAGGGTGAACGTGGTCCGGGCGACACCGTCCGGGGCATGGAAACCCCGAGATCGGGCAACTCTGTCCGTGATGAGATCGACGTGTCAGGCACCACGTGGCCGCGGGAATCCCTGGCCCCGCCTCTACGTTGAGCAAGACACCGAGACACTAGAAATGAGGCCGATGTGACCACCACCGTTGCACCCAGCGCCCCGCTGACGGCTGCGGACCGCTGCGACCGTTGCGGAGCCCAGGCCTACCTCCGTGTGGAGCTCCAGACCGGCGGAGAGCTGCTGTTCTGCGCCCACCACGCACGCGAGCACGGCGACAAGCTCAAGGAGATCGCGGCCAACGTCGTCGACGAGACCCACAAGCTCTCCGGCGCCCCTGCGGCCGCCTCGGACGACGAGCGCTGACCACCAGACCACCAACAGACGTCGACGGCCCCGGACCACGTCCGGGGCCGTTCTTCATTTCCGGCGGCGGTGCGCAGGGCGTGGGAGGGTGGCGCCCGTGAGCCTGCTCGAAGTCCTGGTCGCCCTGGCCATCCTGGTCGGCATCATCGGGATCGTGGTCCCCGTGCTGCCCGGCACGCTGCTGGTGCTGGCGGCGGTGCTGGTCTGGACCATCCAGGTCGGCGGCGCGACCGCCTGGAGCGTCCTCGCGGTCGCCACCGCCCTCCTCGCGCTCGGCGCGGTGGTCAAGTACGCCGTCCCGGGCCGTCGCCTCAAGGACGCCGGCATCCCCGGGTCGACCCTCGTGGTCGGCGGCCTGCTCGGCGTGGTCGGCTTCTTCGTCGTCCCCGTGGTCGGCCTGCTCCTCGGCTTCGTGCTCGGCGTCTACCTCGCCGAGCACCGGCGGGTCGGGCCGGCGCTGGCGTGGCCCTCGACCAAGCACGCCCTGCGCGCCGCCGGCCTCAGCCTCCTCATCGAGCTCCTCGCCGCGCTGGCCGCGGCCGCGGTGTGGGTCGTCGGGGTCGTCGCGACCTGATGGGCGCCCTGCTCGCCCTGGGCGCGGCCCTCGCCTACGGGGTCGGCGACTTCGTCGGCGGCTTCGCCTCCCAGCGGGTCTCGCCCTGGGCCGTCGTGCTGACCGCGCAGCTGGGCGGCGCGGCCGCCGTGCTCGGCGTGGCCACGGTGGTCGACGGTTCGCCGACCGGCGCCGACCTCGCCTGGGCCGTCCTCGGGGGCGTGGGCAACGGCCTCGGCACCGCCTGTCTGTACCGCGGGCTCTCCTCGGGCCGGATGGGCGTGGTGGCCCCGGTCTCCGGGGTCAGCGCGACGCTGCTCCCCGTGCTCGTCGCCGTCGCCTCGGGCGAGCGCCCCGGCGCCCTGGTCTGGCTCGGGACCGCCGCCGCCCTCCCGGCCATCTGGCTGGTCGCCCGCGAGCCCGCCTCCGCCAGCGTGCCGCCCCGCCTCGGACTCTCGCCGCGCCCCCGGACCGGCGCGCTCGACGGCCTCCTGGCGGGGCTCGGCTTCGGCACGCTCTTCGTCGCCCTGGCCGAGATCCCCGAGGAGGCGGGGCTGCTCCCCCTCGCCCTCAACCAGCTCGTCGCCGGCCTCGCCGTCGTCGCGGTGGCCCTCGTCGTCCGCGCCGCCTGGGTCCCCCGGCAGCGGTGGGCCGCGGTGGGCCTGGTCAGCGGGGTGCTCGGCGCCACCGCGACCGGGTGCTTCATGCTCGCCACCCGCGAGGGCTACCTCACGGTCGCGGCCGTGCTGACCTCGCTCTACCCCGCCGTCACCGTGGTGCTCGCCGCGGTGCTGCTGCGCGAGGCGGTGCACCGCAGCCAGGCCCTCGGGCTGGTGCTGTGCGCGGGCGCGGTCGTGCTGGTCGCCGCCGGCTGAGCGGCGGTCCCGGCCCGCGAACGCGAGAGCCCCGCTCCTCCGGCCGGAGGTGCGGGGCTCTCGTCGATGGGACGGTGTACGTCAGTCCAGGTAGTCGCGCAGGACCTGCGAGCGCGAGGGGTGACGCAGCTTCGACATCGTCTTGGACTCGATCTGGCGGATCCGCTCGCGGGTCACGCCGTAGACCTTGCCGATCTCGTCGAGGGTCTTCGGCTGCCCGTCGGTGAGGCCGAAGCGCATGCTGACCACGCCGGCCTCGCGCTCGGAGAGCGTGTCGAGGACCGCGTGCAGCTGCTCCTGGAGCAGCGTGAAGGAGACCGCGTCGGCGGGGACGATCGCCTCGGAGTCCTCGATCAGGTCACCGAACTCGCTGTCGCCGTCCTCGCCGAGCGGAGTGTGCAGCGAGATGGGCTCCCGGCCGTACTTCTGGACCTCGATGACCTTCTCGGGGGTCATGTCGAGCTCCTTGGCCAGCTCCTCCGGGGTGGGCTCGCGGCCCAGGTCCTGGAGCATCTGGCGCTGGACGCGCGCGAGCTTGTTGATGACCTCGACCATGTGCACCGGGATGCGGATGGTGCGGGCCTGGTCGGCCATCGCGCGGGTGATCGCCTGGCGGATCCACCACGTGGCGTACGTCGAGAACTTGTAGCCCTTGGTGTAGTCGAACTTCTCGACCGCACGGATGAGGCCGAGGTTGCCCTCCTGGATCAGGTCCAGGAAGAGCATGCCGCGGCCGGTGTAGCGCTTGGCCAGCGAGACGACCAGGCGGAGGTTGGCCTCGAGCAGGTGGTTCTTGGCGCGACGGCCGTCCTCGGCGATCCACTCAAGCTCCTCGTGGAGCTTCGGGCTGATCTTGCCGCCCTTGGCGAGCTTCTCCTCCGAGAACAGGCCGGCCTCGATCCGCTTGGCGAGCTCGACCTCCATCTCGGCGTTGAGCAGCGGGACCTTGCCGATCTGCTTGAGGTAGTCCTTGACCGGGTCGGCGGTCGCGCCGGCGACCATGACCTGCTGCGCCGGCTCGTCGGTCTCGTCGGCGGAGGAGACGACGAAGCTCGAGGTGGCCGTGGCCTCCTCCTCGTCGGCCTTGATCGTCGGGTCCTGGGCGACGTCCTTCTCGAACTGCTCGTCCGGGACGTCGGGGAGGATCTTCTTGCCGTCGGGGCCGATCACCGGGGCGGCCGCGACCACGGGCGCCACCGCGGGCTCCGCCGCCGGAGCGGCGGCAGCCTTCTTGGCGGCCGCGGAGGTGGCCTTCTTGGCCGGCGCCTTCTTGGCGGTCTTGGCCGTGGTGGTCTTGCGGGCGGTCGTCGCGGCGACGGCGCGCTGGGCGCTGGCGCTCACGTCGACGGAGATGCCCAGCGAGCTCAGGTGGGCCAGCAGCGACTTGAGGTGCCGCGGCTCGACGGCCGCGTCCTCACTGGCCTGGCGGACATCCTCCGGGCTCAGGCTGCCCGACGGCTTACCCCGCTCGATGAGGGCCACGACGGCTGGGTGCGAGAGCACCTCGGCAGGGATCTTGCGCGCGGTCGAGGACACGAACACCTCTCGTCAAACGACTGTGGAGCAACGGCGGGGCGACTCTCGGGCGCAGCAGAGCCCGCACACGTCAAGAGCCGCATGGACATTCTGCCACGGGGTCGGTGAGGACGTGCCATCCGGACGCCTTTCGCCGGGCCGACCGGCCGAAGTGGTCCAGAGCGGACGGGGTCCGGGCGGGCGCGGAGCAGGTCTGAGCGGCGGCGTACGGCGGGGTCAACGGGTCAGCCCGCGGTCTTGGCCTTGGCGGCCGCCTTCGCGGCCTTCTTGAAGTCGCGCACCTTCTGCAGGGAGTCGCCGTCGACGACGTCGGCCACGGAGCGGTAGCCCTCGAGGGCGTAGTCGCCCACCGCCTGCTCCCAGCCCTCGGGGCGGACGTCGAGCTGCTTGGCGAGCAACGCGACGAAGATCTGCGCCTTCTGCTTGCCGAACCCCGGCAGGGCCTGGACCCGCTTGAGCAGGTCCTTGCCCGAGGCCGCCTCGGTCCACAGCCGCTCGGCATGGCCGTCGTACCGCTCCTGCACCAGCGCCGCGAGCTCCTGGAGGCGGGCCGCCATCGACCCCGGGAAGCGGTGGATCGCCGGCGGGGTCGCGCACACGGACGCGAACTCCTCGGGGTCCGCCGCCGCGATCCGGGCCGGGTCGAGCGTGCCGAAGCGCTCCAGGACCTTGGCCGGGCCGCGGAAGGCGTGCTCCATCGGGTACTGCTGGTCGAGCATCATCCCGACGACCAGTGCGAAGGGGTCCTCGGCGAGGACGCGGTCCGCGGCCTCGTCACCGGTGATGTGGATGGCAGGGGTGCTGGGCATGGGTCCATCCTGCCCAACCTCCGCGCACCGCGGGCGGGCACGTCCTGGGGACGCAGGCAGGGGCAGGAGTCGGGCGTGACGTCAGGCCCGGAAGAGGGCCAGCTCGCTCCCCCAGTCGTCGATGACCGGCGCGAGAGCGGGCTCCGCGAGGGACCGGTCGAACGCTCGGCACGCCGCCTCGACCCGGTCGAACGTCTCGCGGATCGCCGAGGGGTCCCCGTCGAGGGTCCGTCGCAGGAGGCCGAGCAGCTCCTCGGCGGGCCAGCCCGGCAGCGGATGGTGCTCGAGCTCCCAGGGCAGGTACTTGTGGTAGGGCCGGACGCGTCCGGCCAGCGTGAAGACGGTGTCGAGCAGCCAGGGGACGGACTCCGCCGCGTCCAGGCGTCGCTCGAGCGCCCGCCCGTCCCGGTCGCTCTTGAGCGCCCGGTACGCGTAGTTGATCCACCCGTCCAGCCGGTCGTGGTCGACGAGGATCTCCCGCGCCTCCGTCGGCGAGACCGTGGCCTGCGCGTGCGCCAGGGACGCCAGGGTCCCGCCGGTCCGGTCGTCGATGACCGGCGCCCACGCGAAGGACCACCGGTACCACCAGCCCTCGCTGCCGAAGGTGGGGAGCTCCTCCAGCTCGGAGAGAGCCAGGGGCACCTCGTCCACCGTCGCGGAGTGGGTGGTCCTGCGGTCGGCGGCGGCCTCGTCGGTCAGCACGACGTACACGTCCAGGTCCGACCGTTCCGTCGCGAGTCCGCGGGCGACCGATCCCGAGAGGATCAGCCCGAGCAGGGCCGGGCCGTGCGCCGCGTCATTGCGTACCACGACCTCCACCAGGAGGTCGCGCCGCTCCGCCGACAGTCCGGGAGGGAGGTGGAAGGCGGGATCGGCGCTGGTCACGCCGAGAACCTGTCAGGCGGGCGGCCGAGACGCCACACGTTTCGT
Source organism: Nocardioides marmotae (assembly GCF_013177455.1). Classification (NCBI taxonomy): domain Bacteria; kingdom Bacillati; phylum Actinomycetota; class Actinomycetes; order Propionibacteriales; family Nocardioidaceae; genus Nocardioides; species Nocardioides marmotae. The sequence goes on along the minus strand of NZ_CP053660.1, from coordinate 1,753,960 downwards.
GGTGGTCGCCCGTGGCACGACCGACCACGGCACGGTGGCCGGCGGCTCCTGGCCGAGCGCGACGCGGGCGCAGGCTGCTCCCTGGTCGCGCAGCGACTGGGCGACGGTGGTCAGGCCCAGCTCCGCGGCGACCGGGAGATCGTCCCACCCGGTCACCGCCAGGTCGTCCGGGACGGCCCGGCCTGCCGCGCGAGCGGCCCGGACCACACCGGCCGCCATCTGGTCGCTCATGGCGGCGATGGCATCGGGCGGTCGCGCGGAGCCGAGCAGGCCCCGGGTGATCTGCTCCGCCTCGGTGGCGTCGTTGCGCGAGCAGACGGCGACCAGCACGTCGTTCCAGTCGACACCGGACTCCTCGGCCGCCTCCCGGTATCCCGCGAGCCGCGCCCGGGTCACCGGGAACGCGACGGAGTCGACGTCGATGCCGCGGCCGACGTGGCTGCGCCGGTCGCGGTCGAGGGGCTGGCTCACCACGGCGGGGCGCCGGGCCCCGGCGAAGGCCAGGGCTCCGACGGCCCGGGCCGCCGCCCGGTCGTCGATGGTCACGACGGTCGCGCCGGCCCCGGCCGGTCCCCCGTGGACCACCGCCGGCCGCCTCGTCGCCCGGATCGCCGCCAGCGCGGGGTCGTCCTCGGAGGTCGTCCACACGACGAACCCGTCGACCGCCGCGTCGGTGATCCGGCGCGCGTCCTCCGCGGCGCCTGTGAGCGGCAGGATCGTCATCCCGTACCCGCGATCGGCGCAGACCTCTGCGATCCCGGCCATGAAGGCCACCGCTCCGGGATCGTCGAAGGCATAGGTCAGGTACTCCCCCAGGACCACCCCGAGGGTGAGCGTGGTCCCGCGCCGCAGCGACCGGGCCCGCGGGTCGGGCCCGGGATAGCCGAGCTCGGCGGCGGCCGCGAGCACCCTGCCCCGAGCCCGCTCGGACACCCGCCCCGGACGGCTGTAGGCGTAGGAGGCGGTCATCAGGGACACCCCGGCGCCGGCGGCGACGTCCGCGAGCGTCGACCGCCTCCGCTCCGAAGGCACGCCGGAAGCCATGTGTGTAACGCTACACAAATGGCGGGTCTGCACCGCGACCGAACCACCTGGACGGCGTACGTCGTCCTGGGCTGGTTCGCCTACCTGCAGGCGGCGCCCGGCCTGGTCGTCCCGCACCTGCGCGACGAGCTGGAGCTGGACTACGCGACGGGCGGGCTGTACGTCACGGCGTTCGCGGGCGGCAGCACGGTCGCCGGGCTGCTGTCGGCGAGGCTCGAGCACGCGCTCGAGAGGCGCCTCCTGCTCTCGTCGTCGGTCGGCCTCATGGCGGTCGGGGCGATCGGGTTGGCCGGCACCGACACCGTCGCTGGGACCCTGGGCGCCACCGCGATCATGGGTCTGGGCGGCGGCGGGGTGCTCGCGACCGTCCAGGCCACGCTGGCCGATCACCATGGCGACCTCCGCGCGGTCGCACTGACCGAGGCCAACGTCGCGGCGAGCTGTGGCTACCTCCTGCTGGTCGGAGCGCTGGCGACGACGTCCGCCCTCGGAGCCGACTGGCGGCTCCCGCTCCTGATCTCCCTCCTCGTCCCGGTCGCGACCTGGTGGCAGACCCGCGGTCCGTCGGTGGACGCGGTGCCGCCACGGGCCGCGCAGCGCGACCGGACGCGGCTCCCCGCCGCCTTCTGGGTCGCGGTGGCCCTCGTCGCCTGCACGACCGCCGTGGAGTGGTCGGTCACCGCATGGGGCGCCACGCTGATCCAGGAGCGGACCCGGGTGTCAGCCGCGACCGCGGTGGCGCTGATGGCCGCCTACTTCGGCGGTTTCCTCGCCGGTCGGGTCGTGGGGAGCCGCATCGTGCTGCGCGTCGGTCCCACGCGCCTGCTGGGCTGGGCGCTCGCGCTGAGCGCCATCGGGTTCGCCGTCGTGTGGCTCTCGGCGGACCCGGCGCCGTCGACGGTGGGCCTGGCACTGCTCGGCACGGGGATCGGGAACCTGTTCCCCCTGGCCCTCTCCGCCTCGGTCGCGATCGCTCCCGACCACGCGGCGCAGGTCAGCGGCCGGGTGGTCGTCGCCTCGGCCGGCGCGGTCCTGCTCGCTCCGCTGACCATCGGGGTGCTGGCGGACGCGACGACCTTGCGGGCCGCGCTCCTCGCGGTCGCGGCCCTGCTGGGCCTCGCGGCCGCCTGCCTCGCCCGGCTGCACCGCTCCGGACAACCGCAGCCGCGACCCGCGTGAGCACCAGCCCGCGAAGACGCGCTCAGTGGGCGTCGCGCGTGCCGGTCACGACGGTCAGCAGGACGGCGGCGTCGGTGACCGCCTCGAGGTCGTGGCGCACCACCGGGACGATCAGCAGGTCGCCCTCCAGCCCCTCCCACGTCTCGGTGCCGGCGTGCAGCCGCACCGACCCGCGCAGGACCTGGAGGGTGGCCTCCCCCGGTGCCTCGTGCTCGCCCAGCGACCGGCCGGCCGCCAGCGCGATCAGCGTCTGGCGCAGCCGGTGCTCCTGGCCGCCGTACGTCGTGTGGGAGCTGCGGCCGGCCTCGGCGGACCGGGCCAGCGCGAGGTGCTCCTCGACCAGCGGGCCGAGCGACGCGGCGTGCACCTCAGTCACCCGCCTTGACCGCGAGCACCGGGCAGGTGGCGTCGAGCAGGATCCGCTGGGCGTTGCTGCCGAGGATGAGCTTGCCGACCGGGGAGCGGCGACGCAGGCCGATGACGATCAGCTCGGCGTCGTTGGCGTCGGCGATGCTGATCAGGTCCTCGGCCGGCTCGAACCCGCGGATGAGGTGACGCACCTCGTGCTCCACCCCGCAGCCCTCCAGCCGGGCCTGGACGGCGGCCAGCTCGGCCTCCGCCGCCTCGGCATCGGCCGGGTCGGCGTCGGGGCCGCCGCGGTGGGAGTTGACCACCACGAGCTTCGCCCCTCGCAACCTGGCCTCGTCGATCGCCTTCGCCAGGGCTGCCTCGCCCTCGGGCTTCGGTACGTAGCCGACCACCACGGTTCCCATGCGCGGCACGGTAGCGGATCACCGGTGAGAGACCCTGTGGAGAGCGCCGGCGTGCCGGGGCACACCCGCGAGAGGCTGGGCCGGTGCCCCGCCCACCGACCCCACCTCCGGACATCGACACCGGCGCCGGCGTGCCCGTGCCGGTGCCGGCCGACCTCGGTCGGCTGCTGCGGACCGCCGTGCTCCAGCACGCCCAGGGCGAGCGGCGGCGGGTGCACCTGCCGCTGGTCCACGTGGGCCTGCCCGGCGGCGCCGAGCGGGTGCTCGCCGTGCGCCCGGAGGACCACCTCGACCACGCCCTGCGCGCGGACGCGGTCGCGGCGATGCGACGCGCAACGGCCCGCGCGGCCGGGCGCGAGCCGCTGGTGTGGCTGACCCGCACCGGGGCGCTCGAGCTCCAGGACGTCGACGCCGCCTGGCTGGCGGCCGCGCGCACGGCGTACGCCGAGGCGGGCGCGGCGCTGGTGATGGTCGTGGCCAACCGGCACGGCTGGTGGGACCCGCGCTCGGGCGCCGGCCGCACCTGGCGGCGCCTGCGGGAGCGGTGAGCCCAGGCGATCAGTCCCAGGTGTGCACCGGGTCGTTGGTGTGCATCCGCCCGCGGTACTCCAGCAGCGTGGCGCGCAGCGCGTCGTACCGCTCCTCCCCCGCCCGCTCGCCCATCCGGCGCGCGAACCACTCCGCACCGTTGACCCCGGTCGAGCACCGCTGCTCGATGATCCCGAGCAGCCGGTCGGACTCCGCGCCCTCGACGCCCCAGGCGTCCAGGCCGGCGCGCGCCATCGGCAGCAGCCGTCGCAGGACCAGCTCGGTCGCCCGCACCTGGCCCACCCCGGGCCAGTAGACGTCCGCCTCGATCCCCTGCCGCGCGGCGACGTGGAAGTTCTCCTCCGCGGCGCTGAAGGACATCTGCGACCACAGCGGGCGCTCGCTCTCGGCCAGGTGCCGCACGAGCCCGAAGTAGAACGCGGCGTTGGCCACCGTGTCCGCGACGGTGGGGCCGGCCGCGAGCACCCGGTTCTCCACCCGCAGGTGGGGCACGCCGCCGGCGACGTCGTAGACCGGCCGGTTCCAGCGGTAGATGGTCCCGTTGTGCAGCCGCAGCTCGGGGAGGTTCGGGGTGCCGCCGCCCTCGAGCACCGCGAGCGGGTCCTCCTCGTTGGTGATCGGCAGCAGGGCCGGGAAGTAGCGGACGTTCTCCTCGAACAGGTCGAAGACCGAGGTCACCCACCGCTCGCCGAACCAGACCCGCGGCCGCACCCCCTGGGCCTTGAGCTCCTCGCTGCGGGTGTCGGTCGCCTGCTCGAACAGCGGGATCCGCGTCTCGCGCCACAGCTCCTTGCCCAGCAGGTACGGCGAGTTGGCGCCGACGGCCAGCTGGATCGCGGAGACGGCCTGCGAGGCGTTCCAGTACGACGCGAAGTCGGCCGGCGAGGTCTGCACGTGGAACTGCGTGCTGGTGCACGCCGCCTCGGGCACGATCGAGTCCGTGGTGGTGCCCAGCCGCTCCGGGCCGTCGATCGAGATCGAGATGTCCTCGCCGCGGGCGGCCAGGATCTGCTCGCTGAGCAGCTTGTAGCGCGGGTTCGGGCTCAGGCTCGCGGGGTCCATGTGCTCCCCGGTCAGCGTCGGCAGGATGCCGATCATCACCAGGTGCGCCCCCACGGCGGCCGACTTGGCCTCGGCGTCGTTGAGGCTGCGCCGCAGGCTCTCCTCGAAGGTGGTCAGGCCCCCTTCGCGCAGCCGCGCGGGCGGGACGTTGATCTCGATGTTGAACTGGCCGAGCTCGGTCTGGAAGTCGGGGTCGGCGATCGCCTCGAGCGCCGCGGCGTTGCGCAGCGCCGGGTCGCCGAGCGCGTCGACGAGGTTCAGCTCGACCTCGAGGCCGGTCATCGGGTCGTCGGTGTCGAAGCGGGAGTCGCGCAGCATCCGGGCGAACACGTCCAGGCAGCGGCGGACCTTCTCGCGGTGCCGCGTGCGGTCCGCCCGGGAGAACTCCTGGGAGTCGACCTCCTCACCCATGGTGACCACCCTCCCAGACGCGGGGACCCCTCAGCGCGCTCGACACGTGCGAGAGGTACCCACATCGATCACTCCCCCAGCCGGACCCGAGCCGGGGCCTCAGCCGGCCCCGCGCCCGGCGCCCCCGTCATCCGCACGACCGGCGCCCGGCTCCCAGACCGACGGCGGGATCGCCTGGGTGAGCACGTGGGCGATGTAGCCCGCGAGCCGGTGGCCGGGGGCGACGTCCTGGCAGCGGTCGACGGCGCACCAGGCCAGGGCGCCATGCCCGCAGAGCCAGGCGGCGAAGGCGAGCACGGCCGCGGGGTCGGCCAGGAACGCATCGGGCGTGCGCCGGACGACGTCGGTCCAGAACCGGGCGTGCCGGTCGGCGTCGGCGCGCCCCATCAGCCCCCACACCGCGTCGCGCACCGCGACGTCGAGCATCGCCACCACCAGCCGCGCCACCTCGGCGTCGGTCGGGCTCGTGCCGTCGGCGACGTGGCGGCCGACCAGGGCAGTGGCCCACCCGCTCTCGACGGCCACCGACGACTCACCGCCCGGCAGCGCGACCACCGCCTCCAGGACGGCGTCCACCGCCTCGGGCCGGGGCGCCAGGGAGTCGGCCAGCTCCTCGCGCGAGCCGAGGGTGACCCGGCCCTCCAGCACGGCCTGGGCGGTGAACGGATGCGCCGAGACGTCGTAGGGGACGCCGTGGGCCGGCACCGCGCCGCGGGGCCCGCAGGCGACGTACCACCGCCCCTCGTGGGCCCGGATCGCCTCGACGACGTCGATGCCGGCCCGGGTGAAGGCCCGGATCGTGGCGCGGGCGGCCCGGGCGCCGGCCCGCTCGTTCCCGGTGAGGACGACGACCGCGACGACGCGCACGCCGTGGCGCAGCGACGGCTCGAGCAGGGTCTGGGCGGTGGCGTCGGCGTCGGCCTGGGTCAGGGGCAGGTCGACGCGGGCGTGGAAGGGGTGGTCGGCGCCGAAGGTCAGCAGCACGACCGACTCCTGCGGGCGGAAGCCGAGGACGACGGGCACGGCGGCGAGGAGGTCCTCGGGGGTGCGGGCGGTGTACCGGGAACGGCCGGTGGCCGGGAGGGATGTGGTCATGCCCCGACGCTCCCCGCGGGCACCCGCCGAGCCGGGGTGCGACGGGCGTCGCTGTGGAGGACCCGCGGCGGCCGGCGGCTGTGGACGCGAGGTGGGCCGCGGGTAGGTTCCGGGCCATGACCGGGCGGACGGGGCGCTGACGTGCGCGCACACGCCTCGGTCCTCCACCTCGACCTCGACGCCTTCTTCGCCGCCGTCGAGCAGCGCGACAAGCCCTCCCTGCGCGGCAAGCCGGTCGTCGTCGGCGGGGTCGGCGGCCGGGGCGTGGTCTCGACGGCCTCCTACGAGGCCCGGGTGTACGGCGTCCGCTCGGCCATGTCGACCCGCGAGGCGCGCTCGCGGTGCCCGCACGCGGCGTTCCTCAGCGGCCGCTTCCACGCCTACCGCGACGCCTCGCACGCGGTCATGTCGCTGCTGCGCTCGGTCTCCCCGCTGGTCGAGCCGCTGTCGCTGGACGAGGCGTTCGTCGACCTCGAGCGGGCCGACCTGCCCGACCTGGAGGTGCCGACGGTGACCGCGTTCGCCGAGGAGCTCCGCGGGCGGGTGACCGAGGCGACCCGCGGGCTCACGGCGTCGGTCGGCGTGGGCACGAGCAAGTTCATCGCCAAGGTCGCCAGCGACCTCGACAAGCCCGACGGGCTCGTGGTCGTCCCACCCGGGACCGAGCAGGAACTGCTGCGGCCGATGCACGTCAGCGTCATCCCCGGCGTCGGCCCCGCGACGGTCGAGCGGCTGCGCCGGGCGGGGATCCACACGGTGGCCGAGCTGGAGTCGGTCGACCTCGACGAGCTCGTCCGCCTGGTCGGCAAGGCCCACGGATCGGGCCTGTTCCACCTCGCCCGCGCCCTCGACGACCGGCCGGTGGTGGCCGAGCGCGAGGCGAAGTCGGTCAGCGTCGAGGGCACCTACGACACCGACCTCACCGACCGGCGGCTGATGGAGGCCCTGCTCACCCGGCAGGCCGGCGAGGTCGCGGGGCGGCTGCGCAAGCACGGGCTCTCGGGACGCACCGTGACGATCAAGGTGCGGCTGCACGACTTCACCACCCTGAGCCGGTCCACCACGCTCGCCTCCCCCACCGACAGCTCCGCCACCGTGGCCCGGCTCGCCCGCACCCTCCTGGCCGACCTCGACACCTCCGGCGGCGTCCGGCTGCTCGGCGTCGGCGTCTCCGGGCTGGCCGACTGGGTCCAGGAGGACCTCTTCGGCGAGGCCGAGGCCGAGGAGGAGCTGCCCGCGATCGAGATCCCCCACCACTCCCGCCGCACCTGGGCGCCCGGCATGGACGTGGTGCACACCGACCACGGCCGCGGCTGGGTGTGGGGATCGGGCCGGGGCGTGGTGACGGTCCGGTTCGAGACCGCGGAGAGCCCCGCCGGTCCGGTGCGCTCCTTCGCCGAGGACGACCCCGCGCTCAGCGCGTGGGTGCCGCCGCCGCTCCCCGGTGAGGACCCCGAGGACCCCGAGGACCCCGAGGAGCCGCTCGTCGAGCCACCTACGCCGGAATGAACCGGACCTCCTCGCCCGGGCGCAGCTGCGCGCACCGCCACAGGTCCGCGGGGTCGACGACCGCGACGACCGGGTAGCCGCCGGTGACCGGGTGGTCAGCGAGGAAGACCACCGGCCGCCCGTCGGGCGGCACCTGCACCGCGCCGAGGACCATCCCCTCGCTCGCCAGCTCCCCCGCCCGCGAGCGCTCCAGCGGCGGGCCGTCGAGCCGGAGGCCGACCCGGTTCGACGCCGCCTGCACCGTGTACGCCGCGGCGCACAACCGGGCGAGCGGGTCGCCGGCGAACCAGTCGGCCCGCGGGCCGGGGTGCACGCGCAGCGGACCGGCCGCGGGCGGCCGGGGCGTCTCGTGGGGCGCCGGCCCGCCCCCGGGCTCGCCGACGGGGAGCACCGCGCCGTCCACCACCCGGGGCGGGCCGGTCCAGCCGAGCGTGTCGGTCGAGCGGGACCCGAGCACCGGCTCGACCGCGAGACCCCCGCCGACGGCGACGTAGGAGCGGACCCCGCGCCGCGGCGTACCGATCGAGAGGGCGGAGCCGGCGGGCAGCCACTCGGCGCGGGCGTGCCCGCGGGGCGCTCCGTCGACGTGCACCGGCCCCTCGGCGCCGGTCACCGCGACCCAGCGGCCGACCTCGGCGCGGACGACCAGCCCGCCGAGGGTCACCTCGAGCACGGCGGCATCCGCGGGGTTGCCGACGAGCCGGTTCGCGAGCGCGGCGGCGGGCCCGTCGAGGGCGCCGGCGCGGGGCACGCCGAGGTGCGCGTGGCCGGGGCGCCCCCGGTCCTGCACGGTGGTGAGGTGGCCGGCGGCCAGGACCCGCAGGCTCATGCGCGCACGAACCGCACGCGGGTGCCCGGCGCGAGCAGGGCCGGCGTCGGCCGGTCGGGGTCCCAGAGCGCGACGTCGGTGCGCCCGAGGATCCGCCAGCCGCCCGGCGAGGCGGTCGGGTAGACACCGCACCAGGTGCCGGCCAGCGCGACCGACCCGGCCGGGACCCGCGGCCGCGGGGAGTCCAGCCGCGGCACGGCGAGCTCGTCGGGCAGCCCCGTGAGGTAGGCGAAGCCGGGCGCGAACCCGCAGAAGGCGGAGACGAACGCGGTCGCTGCGTGCCGCTCGACCGCCTCGTCGATGTCCACGCCCCAGCGCTCGGCGACGTAGGCGAGGTCCTCGCCGTCGTAGACGACCGGCACCTCGACCAGCCCGCCCGCCGGCGCCGCGGCCTCGGGGGTCCACCCGGCGAGGGCGTCCAGCACGACCGCGGGGTCGGTGCCGTCGAGCAGCACGGTCGCGGCCGCGGGCACCACCTCGACGACGGGCAGCCCCTCCGTGCGGACCCAGGCCGCCAGCGCGAGCGCCTCCGCGGGCCCGTCGACCTCGACCAGCACCGCGGACGGCCCGAACGGCCGGGCGCGCACGCTCACGCCCGGCCCAGCCCGCGCAGCTCCCACCCCGCGCCGACCAGCGCGGAGCGGACGGCGCTCGCGTGGGCGACCGCGCCGGGGGTGTCGCCGTGCAGGCACAGCGAGTCCACGCCGGGCGCGAGCCGCAGCGCCGCGGAGGCGATCGCCCCGGCGTCCTCGAGGACCGCCCCGGGCTCGCCGCGCGCCACGAGCCGCCCGTCCGCGGCGTACGCCCGGTCCGGGAAGCCCTCGTGCCACACCTCCCGGCCCGCGGTCAGCGCGAGGTCGAGGAAGCGGCCCGGCATGCCGAGCACGGGCAGGTCGCCGGAGCCGGCGAGCACCGCCGCCGCCTGCTCGGCGTCGTCGATCACCCGGTGGTAGAGCGCCCCGTGCGGCTTGACGTAGCGCACCGAGGTCCCGGCCGCGGCGGCGATCGACGCCAGCGTGCCCACCTGGTCGGCGACCTGCTCGCGCAGCACCGCGGCCGGTACGTCGCGGGCGACCCGGCCGAAGCCCTCCCGGTCGTCGTAGGAGACCTGCGCGCCCACGACGACCCCGCGCTCGGCCGCCTCGGCGCACACCGCGCGCATGATCGCGGCGTTGCCGGCGTGGTAGCCGCAGGCGACGTTCGCGCTGGTCACGATGGCCAGCAGGGCGGTGTCGTCGGTGACCTCCTCACCCAGGTCGGCGTTGAGGTCGACGGCGGGTCGGGTGTCCACGGGCCCGACGCTAGCGTTGCCGGCATGCACCCCCCCGTCGTCCCACCCGTCGCCGCCCGCCGCCCGACCAGCCGAGAGATCCACGGGCTCACCCGCGTCGACGACTACGAGTGGCTGCGCGACAAGGACTCCCCCGAGGTCCTCGCGCACCTCGAGGCCGAGAACGCCTACACCCAGGAGCGCACCGCGCACCTCGCCGACCTGCGCGCCACGATCTTCGAGGAGATCAAGGCGCGCACCCGCGAGACCGACCTGTCGGTCCCGACCCGCAACCGCGGGCACTGGTACTACGGGCGCACCTTCGCCGGCAAGGAGTACGGCGCCACCTGCCGCGTCCCGGTGACCGACCCCGACGACTGGACCCCGCCGACGCCCGCGGAGGACTGCGCCCCCGACGAGCCGGCGCTGCCCGGCGAGCAGGTGCTGCTCGACCTCGACGAGCTGGCCGAGGGGCACGAGTTCTTCTCCCTGGGCGGGTCGGCGGTCAGCCCCGACGGGAACCTGCTGGCCTACTCCACCGACACCGTGGGCGACGAGCGCTACACCGTCCGGGTCAAGGACCTCACCACCGGCGAGCTGCTGCCCGACGAGATCACCGGCGTGATCGGCGGCGCCACCTGGGACCGCGCCGGGGAGCACCTCTACTACACGACCATCGACGACTCCTGGCGCGCCGACAAGATCTGGCGCCACCGGCTCGGCACCACCCAGGCCGACGACGAGCTCGTCCACCACGAGACCGACGGCCGGTTCTGGGTCGGCGTGGGCCGCACCCGCTCGGACCGGTTCATCGTCGTGGCCGCCGGCTCCAAGGTCACCTCGGAGTACCGCTACCTCGACGCCGACCACCCCGAGCTCGGCCTCCAGGTCTTCGCCGAGCGGGTCGAGGGCGTCGAGTACACCCTCGACCATGCCGTCATCGCCGGCGAGGACCGCTTCCTGGTGCTGCACAACGCGGCCGGGCCGGACTTCGAGATCGGCCTCGCCCCGGTCGCCCCGACCCCGATCGCCGACCTCGTCCCGCTGGTGCCGCACGACCCCGCCGTCCGCCTCGAGGACGTCGACGCCTTCGCCGGCCACCTCGTGGTCCACCAGCGCAGCAACGGCCTGACCCAGCTGCGGATCATCGAGCTCGGCGAGGACGGCCCGGGCGAGGACTACCTCGTGGAGTTCGACAGGCCGCTCTACACCGTCGGCTCCGGCGGCAACCCCGGCTTCCACCAGCCCACCGTCCGGATCGGCTGGACCACGATGGTGGTGCCGTCCTCGGTCTACGACTACGACGTGCGCACCCGCGAGCTGACCCTGCTCAAGCAGGCGCCGGTGCTCGGCGGCTACGACCCCGCCGACTACCAGGAGCACCGGCTCTGGGCCACCGCGGAGGACGGCGAGCGGATCCCGATCTCCATCGTCTGCCGCCGCGACGCCCGCGAGGACGCCACGATGGGCACCGCGCCGGTCCCGACCCTCCTCTACGGCTACGGCGCCTACGAGGCCTCGATCGACCCCTACTTCTCCATCGCGCGGCTCTCCCTGCTCGACCGGGGTGCGGCCTTCGCCATCGCCCACGTGCGCGGCGGCGGCGAGATGGGCCGGCGCTGGTACGACGACGGCAAGCTGATGCGCAAGCAGAACACCTTCTCCGACTTCGTCGCCTGCGCCCGCCACCTCGTCGACCGCGGCTGGACGACCCCGGAGACGCTGGTCGCCGAGGGCGGGAGCGCCGGCGGGCTGCTCATGGGCGCGGTCGCCAACCAGGCGCCGGAGATGTTCGCCGGGATCGTCGCGGGCGTCCCGTTCGTCGACGCGCTGACCACGATGCTCGACGCGACGCTCCCGCTGACCGTCACCGAGTACGACGAGTGGGGCAACCCCGAGGCCGACCCGGAGGTCTACGCCTACATGGCCTCCTACGCGCCGTACGACAACGTCGCGGCCCGCGGCTACCCGCCGATCCTGGCCGAGACCTCCCTCCACGACACCCGCGTGCTCTACGTCGAGCCGGCCAAGTGGGTGGCCCGGATCCGCGCGGCCGAGCCGGAGGCCGACGTGCTGCTGCGCACCGAGATGTCGGCCGGCCACGGCGGCGTCTCCGGGCGCTACAAGGCCTGGCACGACCGGGCCTTCAGCCTTGCCTGGATGCTCGACCGGATGGGCCTGGCCGACCGCTGACCCGTGCCTCTTCGCGGCCCGGGCATCCGTCCGGGCCGCGGCGTCGAACACCTCGCGAGGAGAGCGTGTCCTGAGAAGTGCCTAAGAGTAGGAAACCCCTGCAACTCCAGGCGTTTCTCACTCGTCCTCCTCGGTGAGAGCACTCAGGTTTGCCCCGGGAATCGCCGGGACACCGGGTGCGTTGTAGACGGCGTGAGGTGCCCGGCAGGCCCTCACAGTGAGGGAGGCATCACATGGCGACACGCACCGCACAGTCCGGGGCACGTGAGATCGAGGGGCGCGACAGCGTCGGTCTCTACCTGGACGAGATCGCCCGCAACGCCTTGCTGGACGCCGCCGCCGAGGTCGAGCTCTCCAAGACCATCGAGGCCGGCCTGTACGCCGAGCACCTGCTCGCCGAGGGCCGCGTGGGGCGCCGCAAGGGCGGGGCCCCGATGACGGCCTCCCGCGAGGAGCTGGAGTGGCTCGCGGAGGAGGGCCGCAAGGCCGTCGACCAGTTCATCACCGCCAACCTCCGTCTCGTCGTCTCGATCGCCCGCAAGTACGGCCGCGCGCAGATGCCGATGCTCGACCTGATCCAGGAGGGCAACACCGGCCTGATCCGCGCGGTCGAGAAGTTCGACTACACCAAGGGCTACAAGTTCTCCACCTACGCCACCTGGTGGGTGCGCCAGGCGATCACCCGTGGCATCGCCCAGCAGGCCCGGGTCGTCCGACTCCCCGTCCACGTGGTCGAGGAGCTCAACCAGGTCGGCGGCGCGCGCCGCACCCTGGAGCGCCAGCTGGGCCGCGACCCCGAGCCGCACGAGATCGCCACGGAGCTCGGCATGGACGTCGACCGCGTGCTGGACCTGATGTCGTGGGGCCGCGAGCACGTCAGCCTCGACTCCCCCGTCGACGACGACGGCGACACCTCGCTGGGCGACCTGATGGCCCAGGAGACCGCCCCGGGGCCGGACCTGACGGTGCTGGACACCGAGTCCCGCGACCGGCTCAACAGCCTGGTCGGTCACCTCGACGACCGGGCCGCCGACATCATCCGCTCCCGCTACGGGCTCACCGACGGCCGCCAGCACAAGCTGGCCGACATCGGCGCCAAGCACGGGATCTCCGCCGAGCGGGTCCGCCAGCTCGAGCGGGAGGCGCTGCAGAAGCTGCGCCGGATCGCCGACCCGGACCTGGCCGCCTGACGGCGACCGCTCCTCCGTCTAGTCCACCTCAGTACATCGCGTCGAGCTCGCGGGAGGCCTCTCCCGCGAGCTCGACGACATCTCCAGGCACCTCGACCTCGTCCGCGACCCGCTGCTGCCACAGCTGGAGCGCGACGACCATGGCGGCGGCCTCCTCGGCCCGCTCGCGGGTGACCTCGCCGGTCTCGATCGCCTCGGTGACGACCGCGTGGGTGTGGCGGGTGTCGGGCGGCATGAGCAGCAGGTCGGCGCCGGCGTTGAGCGCGGTGACGGCCGGCTTCTCGCGGCCCATGACGGCGCCCATGCCGAGGGAGTCGGTGATCGTGACGCCGGCGAACCCGACGTCCTCGCGCAGGAAGTCATAGACCGGCGCGGAGAGGCTCGACGGCACGCCCGGGTCGATCGCCTCGACGTCGAGGTGGCCGATCATCACCGCCGGCGCCTGCGCCTCGACGGCCGCCTCGAACGGCGGCAGGTCGGTCGTCGCCAGCTCCTCGGCGGTGCGCCCCAGCACCGGCAGCGACTCGTGGCTGTCCGCGGTCACCGACCCGTGGCCGGGGAAGTGCTTGGTCGTCGAGACGATCCCGGCCGCGTTGAAGCCGGCGACGGCCTCCTGGACCGCGGCGGAGGCGAGCGCGGGGTCGGTCGAGGGCGAGCGGGTGCCGATCGTCGGGTCGGCCGCGCCGACGGTCACGTCGGCCACGGGCGCGAAGACCCAGGTGAACCCGAGGTCGCGCAGCTCCAGCCCGGTGGTCTCGGCCGCACGGCGTACGACCTCGCGGCCGGCCGGGCCCTGCTCGACCGCGGGGCCTGCGTGGGCGAAGGAGGGGAACTCCGTGGCGATCCCGCGCAGGTGGCTGACCGACCCGCCCTCCTGGTCCACGCCGAGGATCGCGGGGAAGGTGCGGCCGTCGGCGGCGACCGCCTCGGAGACCGCGGCGTTGAGCGCGCGGACCTGCTCGGCGTCGACGACGTTGCCGGAGGTCACGCACAGGCCGGAGAGGTGCAGGTCGCGCACCATCGCGGCGGCCTCCTGGGCGTCGTGGCCCTGGAAGCGGCCGACGATGACCTGCCCGGCCAGCCGGGCGGCGTCCCAGTCCGCGACCAGTGCGCGGGCCTGCGCCAGCTCGCCCTCCGTGGGGCCCCAGCCGGTGGGCGCGTCGGGGTCGGCGGGCGCGCTCGACGCGGTCGCGGAGGAGGAGGCGCCGGACCCGGCGCCGGCCGAGCCCTGCTGCGCGCCGTCGCCCGCGCCCGAGCAGGCGCCGAGGGTGAGCACGGCGGCCAGGCCGAGGGCGGGCAGGGCGCGCCTCACGCGGCTCCCCCGACGAGCTCGGCGTGGACCTCCAGCACGCGGCGGCGCAGGTCCTCCAGGGTGCCGGTGTTGTCGATGACGTGGGTGGCGATCGCCAGCCGCTGCTCGCGGGTCGCCTGGGCCCGCACCCGGGCCTCGGCGTCCTCGCGGGTCATGCCGCGCAGCTCGAGCATCCGCTGCACCTGCGTCTCGACCGGCACGTCGACGACCAGGACGGCGTCGAAGGTCGGCGCGCGGCCGGACTCGGCGAGCAGCGGGATGTCGTGGACGACGAGGGCGTCGGGGTCGGCGGAGCCCTCGAGCTCGACGATCCGCTCGAAGACCAGCGGGTGCACGATCGACTCGAGCTCCTTGCGGCGGGCCTCGTCGGCGAAGACGATCGCGCCGAGCGCGGGGCGGTCCAGGTCGCCCTCCGCGGTGAGGATCCCGGACCCGAAGGCCTCCACGACCCGCTGGAGGCCGGGCGTCCCCCGCTCGACCACCTCGCGGGCCAGGGCGTCGCCGTCGATGACGACGGCGCCGAGCTCGCTGAGGATCGCCGACACCGTGCTCTTGCCCGACGCGATGCCGCCGGTGAGTCCCACGCGCATGGGCGCCAACGTACGTCACCGGGCCGGGCGCTCCCGAACCGGCCGAGCACCCCGCGGCGGTCGGTGGACCCAGGTCACCCGCCGCTCACTACGCTGCCGCGGTGACCTCCCCGGCCCGCCCCCAGCTCGCGACCGGCGACCGGGTCGCCCTCCTGGTGCCCGGCTCGACGACGTACCTCGACGCGGTGCTCTCGCTGCTCGCCCGCGGGGTCTTCCCCATCCCGCTCGACCCGCGCCTGACGCCCCACGAGCGCGATCGCGTCCTCGCCGGGCTCGACCCCACGCTGGTCGTCGAGGACGAGGCGACGCTGGCGGCCCTGGTCGACCCGGGCTGCCGTCGCAGGCTGCCGCGGGGCCGGCCGATGCACGTCACCAGCGGCACCACCGGCACCCCGAAGGGGGTCTTCAGCGGCCTGCTCGGCGAGGACGACGCCCGGGCGCTCGTCGCGGAGGAGCGCGACCTGTGGGGCTTCGCCGCCGACGACGTGAACCTGGTGCTCAGCCCGCTCTACCACTCAGCGCCCCTGCGCTTCGCGATGGGCACGGCGCTGGCCGGCGGCCGGGTGGTCGTGCCAGGCCCGTTCGATCCCGCCCGGGTCACCGCGGCGATCGTGGCCGAGCGGCCCACCACGATGTTCTGCGTGCCGACCCACCTCCAGCGGCTCTTCGCGCACTGGGACGCCGAGGGGTGGCCGGACCTCTCCTGCTTCCGGCTCGTCGCCCACGCGGGCGCGCCCTGCCCCGATGCGGTCAAGCGGCGCCTGGTCGAGGCGTTCCCCGCGGGGTCGACATGGGAGTTCTACGGCTCGACCGAGGGTCAGTTCACCGCCTGCCGCAGCGAGGAGTGGCTCGAGCGGCCCGGCACCGTCGGGCGGGCCCGCCCCGGCCGGCGGCTGCGCGTCGCCGAGGACGGCACGATCTGGTGCGCCGTGCCCGACTTCGCCCGGTTCACCTACTACGGCGCACCCGAGAAGACCGCGGCCGCCTGGCAGGGCACGGAGTTCACCGTCGGCGACCTCGGCCGCCTCGACGACGACGGCTACCTCTTCCTCGACGGTCGCCGGGAGGACCTGGTGATCAGCGGCGGGGTCAACGTCTACCCGCTCGAGGTGGAGCAGACCCTGCGCGAGCACCCGGGGGTCGAGGACGTCGCGGTGTACGGCGTGCCCGACGAGCAGTGGGGCCAGCGGGTGTGCGCCGCGGTGGTCGGGACCGCGGCCGAGGCCGACCTGGCGACGTACGTCCGCGAGCGGCTGGCGCCGCCGAAGCGGCCGAAGACCTGGTCCTTCCTCGAGGAGCTCCCCCGCACCCTGACCGGGAAGGTGCTGCGCGCCCGGCTGCCCCGGTGAGGGGCGCCCTCAGCAGGCGAACTGGCGCCGGTAGGCCTGGGGGCTGACGCCCCGCACGCGCGCGAAGTGGTGGCGCAGCGTGGCCGCGTTGGCGAAGCCGACCTCGCCGGCGATCCACTCCACCGGCCGGTCGGTGCGCTCGAGCAGGTGCTCGGCGCGCAGCACCCGCTGCCGGGTCACCCAGGCGTGCGGGGTCGCGCCCGTCTCGGCGCGGAAGCGCCGGGCGAAGGTCCGCGGCGACATCAGCGCGCGCCGGGCCAGGGACTCGACGTCGAGGTCGGCGGCGAGGTTCTCCAGGATCCAGCTCAGCAGCGGGCCGAGCGTCTCGGCGTCGCAGTCGGGCACGGCGTGGGCGATGAACTGCGCCTGGCCGCCGTCGCGGTGCGGCGGGACGACCATCCGCCGCGCGGCCGAGGCCGCCGTCGCCGCCCCGAACTCCTCGCGCAGCAGGTGCAGCGCCGCGTCCAGCCCGGCCGCCGACCCCGCGCCGGTCACCACCCGCCCGTCGTGGACGTACAGCACGTCCGGGTCGACCTCGGCGGCCGGGAACCGCTCGACCAGCTCGGCGACGTGGCGCCAGTGCGTGGTGCACCGGCGGCCGTCGAGCAGGCCGGCCTCGCCCAGGACGAAGGCGGCGGTGCAGTGGGCGAAGACCGTCGCGCCGCGCTCGTACGCCGCGGCGACGGCCGCAGCGACCTCCGGTGACGGCGCGAGGTGGTCACGCTTGGGGCACACGCACACCAGGTCGGCCTGCTCCACCACGTCGAGGCCGTGCTCGACGTGCAGGTCGAAGCCGGACGCGCCACGGACCCGCCCGGGTCGGGGGGCGGCGACCTTGAAGTCGAAGACCGGGTTGTCGTCCTCGGGGTGGTACGGCTCTGCCCACACCTCGCACATCGACCCCAGCCCGAAGGGCTCGGCACCGTCCTGGACGAGGACCACCACGTTGCGCACCCGACGAGTCTGCGCGCGATGTGGCAGGAAATCAACGGGCCATGTCATCCCTGCCACTCGTGGCGGGATCGCGACGAGAGCAGAGTTTCTGCCATGACCGGACTGATCCTGCTCCTGCTGGTCGCGACCGCGCTCGCCGTCGAGACCGTCCGCCGCACCCGTCACGACGGCTCCGGGCCGTCCCGTCCGCCCGCCTCCCACGTCGAGGACCCGCGGTTCCACTCCCCCACCCGCCGCTGAACCACCCGCCGCCGACCCACCCGCCGCCGAATCATGTGCGGCGGGAATGCCGAAGGCCCGGCCACCTCGCGGTGACCGGGCCTTCGAACGGTTGCGGAACTACCCGCGGACCAGAGGGATCAACGAGTGATCACTGGCCGCCGGTGAGCTTCTCGCGGAGCGCCTGCAGCGCCTCGTCAGAGGCGAGCGAGCCGCCGCCGGTGCCACCCTCGGCGACCTCGGACTCGTCCGTGCCACCGCTGGAGTACGAGGTGGCCTCGCCGGCCTCGACCTCGGCCTTGGCGGCCTCCTGCTGCTGCTTGACGTGGGCCTCCCAGCGGGCGTGGGCCTTGGCGTACTGGTCCTCCCAGATCGCGCGCTGCTCCTCGTAGCCCTCGAGCCACTCGCCCGTCTCGGGGTCGAAGCCGTCGGGGTAGACGTAGTTGCCCTGCTCGTCGTACGTGGCGGCCATGCCGTAGAGCGTGGGGTCGAACTCCTCCACGTCGGAGGCGGCAGCGGTCTCGTTGGCCTGCTTGAGCGACAGCGAGATCCGGCGACGCTCGAGGTCGATGTCGATGATCTTGACCATGACGTCGTCGTTGACCTGGACGACCTGCTCGGGGATCTCCACGTGGCGCTCGGCCAGCTCGGAGATGTGCACCAGGCCCTCGATGCCCTCCTCGACGCGGACGAACGAACCGAAGGGCACCAGCTTGGTGACCTTGCCCGGCACGATCTGGCCGATCTGGTGGGTGCGGGCGAAGTGCTGCCACGGGTCCTCCTGGGTCGCCTTCAGCGACAGGGAGACACGCTCGCGGTCCATGTCCACGTCGAGGACCTCGACGGTGACCTCGTCGCCGACGGCGACGACCTCGGACGGGTGGTCGATGTGCTTCCAGGACAGCTCGGAGACGTGGACGAGGCCGTCGACGCCGCCGAGGTCCACGAACGCACCGAAGTTGACGATCGAGGAGACGACACCCTTGCGGATCTGACCCTTCTGGAGCTGGGTCAGGAAGCCGTGGCGAACCTCGGACTGGGTCTGCTCGAGCCAGGCACGGCGCGACAGGACCACGTTGTTGCGGTTCTTGTCGAGCTCGATGATCTTGGCCTCGAGGGTCTGGCCGACGTAGGGCTGCAGGTCGCGGACGCGACGCATCTCCACGAGCGAGGCCGGCAGGAAGCCGCGCAGACCGATGTCGAGGATCAGGCCGCCCTTGACGACCTCGATGACGGTGCCCTCGACGACGCCGTCCTCCTCCTTGACCTGCTCGATCGTGCCCCAGGCGCGCTCGTACTGGGCGCGCTTCTTGGACAGGATCAGACGACCTTCCTTGTCCTCCTTCTGGAGGACGAGGGCCTCGACCTTGTCGCCGACCGCGACGACCTCAGAGGGGTCGACGTCGTGCTTGATCGACAGCTCGCGCGAGGGGATGACGCCCTCGGTCTTGTAGCCGATGTCGAGCAGGACCTCGTCACGGTCCACCTTGACGATGGTGCCGTCGACGATGTCGCCGTCGTTGAAGTACTTGATGGTCGCGTCGATCGCGGCGAGGAAGTCCTCTTCGGACCCGATGTCGTTGATCGCCACCTGGGGCGCGTCGTAGTCCGGAAGAGTAGAGATGGTGCTCGTCATGTAGAGACAGATCCTTGGGTGGGCAGAAGTCGTACGGGCGCGCGCAAGGAGGTCCTTTTCACTACCGGTGGTGTCCTGCCCGAGAGCCGCGGAGCGGCAGGAGGGCTGATAGCGAGCGAGGGTCCGCTCCGTCCGGGACGCAGGCAGACCTCTGGCGCAACAGCCAGCGTACGCCGCCGCGCGTGACGGAGCCAACTCCGGCCCGCACCGGGGTCCGCCCGTGTCCCATCTCCCCGCCGGCGCGCCCCGCTAGGTTTCACCACATGCCCCTCCTGCCCGCACTCCTCGGCGCCGCGACCCTCCCGGTCCGCCTGGCCGCGGCGGCCACGCAGACCACCCTCCAGCTCGGCCACCTCGCCTCCCCCGACGGCCCGTTGCGCCGGCCCGGGGGCTACGCCGACCTGCTGCTGCGCGTGATCGGCGAGCAGGGGTACGCCGAGCAGCTGACCCGCCTGCTGGCCGACGAGGACGGCCCGATGCGGCTGGCCGGGGCGCTCGCCGACCTGGTCGCCGCCGACCGTCCGCTGGGCCGGCTGCTCCAGCGCGACGGCGTGCTCGACCGGCTGCTCGCCGAGGACGGCCCGCTGGTCCGGCTCCTGGCCGACGGCGGCGCGCTCGAGCGGCTGCTCGCCGACGGCGGGCCGCTGGACCGGCTCGCCGCGCACGAGGGCGTGCTCGACCGGCTGGTCGCCGCCGGCGGGGCGCTGGACCGGCTGACCGCGGAAGGCGGCGTGCTCGACCGCGTGCTGGCGCCCGGCGGGCTCGCCGACCGCGTGCTGACCGAGGACGGCTTCGTCGAGAAGCTCGTCGCCGAGGGCGGCACGCTCGACCAGCTGGTCGCGCTCGGCGAGACCCTCGAGACGATCCAGCCCCGGCTCCAGGAGCTGGCCCTCCTCATCCCCTCGCTGGCCGACTCCGCGGACGCCCTCGGCCGCGCGGTCGGGCCGATCGGCGACCTCGCCGGCCGGCTGCCGCTCAGCCGGCGCCGCGCACTCGGGGCGGGCCCGGCATGAGCACCTCCGGCGGCTCGCCCGACGCCCCCGACTCCCGCCACCACCCGCCGCTGCCCCCGGTCCGCGTCGAGCGCCGGGCGGTCAGCGAGGCCGAGTCGCGGCAGGCGAACGGGCCGGACTGGGACCGCTACGCCGATGAGTACCAGGCCACCCACGGCGAGTTCCTCGGCGACGTCGGCTTCGTGTGGGGCCCGGAGGGCTTCACCGAGGCCGAGGCCGGGATCCTCGGGGAGGTCGAGGGCCGCGACGTGCTCGAGGTCGGCTCCGGCGCCGGGCAGTGCTCGCGCTGGGTCCGCGCCCGGGGCGGCCGGGCGATCGGCCTGGACCTCTCGCTGCGCCAGCTCCAGCACTCCCGCCGCATCGACGAGGCCACCGGCGTGGTCGTGCCCTCGGTACGGGCCACGGCCACCGCGCTGCCGTTCCGCGACGCGTCGTTCGACGTGGTCTTCTCCTCCTTCGGCGCGCTGCAGTTCATCAGCGACCTGGAGGTGGCGGTCGCGGAGACCGCCCGCGTGCTGCGGCCCGGCGGGCGCTACGCCTTCTCCATCACCCACCCGACCCGGTGGATGTTCGCCGACGACCCGGGCGAGGAGGGGCTGGTGGCCAGCCAGTCCTACTGGGACCGCACGCCGTACGTCGAGGTCGACGACGCCTCCGGCGAGGTCTCCTACGTCGAGCACCACCGCACCCTGGGCGACTGGGTCGCGGTGCTGGCCGGCGCCGGGTTCGTCATCACCGACCTGCTCGAGCCGGAGTGGCCGGCCGGCCACGACCGCGTCTGGGGCGGCTGGTCCGAGGTCCGCGGCCGGCTCACCCCCGGCACCGCGATCTTCGGCGCCACCCGCGCCTGAGCGCCGCCCTCCCCCGGGTCCGTGCAACGCGCCGTCCGTCGCCTGCCGCGCCGGTCCGACGACTACCGCGCCGTCGGGTCGGCGCGGTAGTCATCTGGACAGCGCGTCACATCCCGGGTCGCATCCCCCGCGCCCCGCAGAAACGAGCGGGACGGAGCAGGTGCCTGCCGGAGGATCAGGCGGGCGCGGCGGCGGCGTGGGCGCTGTGGGCCGCCTGGGACCGCCGGCCCATGAGGAGCAGGACGGCGCCGAGGGCGAGGGCGATGGCGCCGCCGATGAACCCGATCCGCGGGACGGTCTCGGTGATCAGCGTGAGGTTCGCGGCATTGTCCTTGGCCTCGCTCAGGCTGGTGGCGAGCTGGTCGTCGGTGAAGGCGACGTTCAGGTCGAGGAC
The DNA here is from genome assembly GCF_013177455.1 of Nocardioides marmotae. NCBI lineage: Bacteria > Bacillati > Actinomycetota > Actinomycetes > Propionibacteriales > Nocardioidaceae > Nocardioides > Nocardioides marmotae. The sequence continues at coordinate 1,732,538 of NZ_CP053660.1, read as the reverse complement.
CTCCGTGCCGTCCTCGAGGTAGCGCTGCTGGGACTGCTCCTGGTTGACCACGGCGCCGGTGATCGGCTCGACGTAGATGTCGACGGCCTGGCTGTAGGTGCCGGGGGTGCCCTCGGCGACCTCGATCGCCTCGTCCTCGACGCTGGCGGCGAAGTGGTAGACGGTCAGGCCCTCCATCTCGGTCTCCTCGAGGAACTCCATGTCGACGGTGCGACCGAGGGTGCCGTCCCAGTAGGGGTAGTCGGTCTTCTCGGTGTCGAAGGGGAACTTGTTCACGATGCCCTCGTAGGGCGTGGAGCCCTCCGGGAGGTTCTCGTGGTCGCGGCCCAGCGCGGTCACCCGGTCGGTGGCGAAGGTGCCGACGGTCGCGGAGACCAGCCGCTCGTCCTCACCGTCGACGCAGTCCGGCGCGTTGCCGTCGGTGTTGGCCACCACGCAGGAGGTGTTCACCCAGATCGTGGTGTCGTCGGTCGACGCCTCGCTGTCGGCCTTGGTGATGCTGGTGACGTTCACCGCGAAGGTCTCCCCCAGCTTGGTGGCCTCGCCGTCCAGCCGCGTCGTCTGGTCGACGTCGACCGGCGTCTTCTTCACCACCCCCGGGGCCCACACGGACGTCAGCAGCCCCGCCACCACGAGAAACCCTCCGATGGCGATCAGGACTCGCCCGGCAATCTTTCGCATCGCATTCCCTCCCCAGGAAAGTCACAACGCGGCGAACGTAACCTGCATCACACCGAACGTGCATCATTTCGGACAAAGGAGTCCGTACTTCGTCCCCCGGCGCCGGAGCCGGGCAGACTTCGCCGGGTGCGCGCAGCGATGAGACGAGCGGCCCGAGCGTCCGACCGCCCGGCACCCACCGGCCCGCACGTCGTGCTCGCCGCGGCCGTGGCCATGGTCCTGGCCCAGCTCGGGTTCCGGGCCTGGGCGGTCGCGGGCGGGTTCTTCTACGGCGACGACTACCAGCTCGTCGACGAGGCCCGGGCCGCGGACGGCCTGTCCGCAGGCCAGGTCGTCGAGCCGTACGCCGCGCAGTTCATGCCGTGGGGCCGGTTCCTGGCGTGGCTCGCCTCGACGACCGAGTCGCTGTCCTGGCCGCTCCTGGCTGCGACCAGCCTGGCCGTCCAGGCCCTCGCGAGCGCGGCCTGCGTGTGGATGCTGGTCACCCTCTTCGGGCGCCGCCCGCTGATCCTGGTCCCGCTGGCGCTCTACCTGAGCACCGCCGTCACCATGCCGGCGCTGATGTGGTGGGCGGCGGCGCTGAACCAGCTGCCGGTCCAGGCGGTGTTCTTCGCCGCGGTCGCCGCCTGGGTGCGCTACCTGCGCTCGCGCCGGCTGCTCTGGCTCGGCATCACCCTCGCGATCCTGGCCCTCGGGCTGTGCTGCTACGTCAAGACGCTGCTGGTCTTCCCGGTCCTGGCGTTCCTGGCGCTGGCGTTCTTCGCCCGGGGCGGGCCGGTGCGCCGGGTCGTCGAGGTCGCCCGGACCTACTGGCCGGCTGTCCTCGCCGGCGTCCTCGGGGGCGCCGCCTTCCTCGTCTACTACCTGCTCGAGGTCCCCCAGATCAGCTCCGACGAGCGCCCGGTCGGCGCCGGCGAGCTGGCCCACCGGATGATCGGCGACTCCTTCGGCACCGGCGTCCTCGGCGGGCCCTGGCACTGGACCACCGACATCGCGCCGGTCGCCCGGGCCACGCCCCCGGAGTGGGCGGTGCACCTGACCTGGATCGTCATCGCGCTGGTCGTCGTGGGGACCGTGCTGCGCCGCGAGCGCACGCTGCGCGTCTGGCTGCTGCTCGCGGCGTACGTCGGCGCCGACTTCGTGCTGCTGCTGACCACGCGCGCGCAGGTGGTCGGCTCGGTCAGCGGCACCGAGTACCGCTACCTCACCGACGCCGCCTGCGCGGTCGTGCTGTGCCTGGGCCTGGCCACGATGGAGCTCCTCGACGCGCCGGACTCCACCCGGACGCGGCCCGAGCCGCTGCTGACCCGGGTGCCCGGCCCGCGGGTGGTCGCCGCGGCGACCGCGCTCGTCGCGTTCTCCGGCCTGGCCAGCTCGTGGGCCTACGCCAAGGTCTGGCACGACCAGCACCCCGGCAAGACGATGCTCGGCGCGGCCGTCGAGCAGCTCGAGGGCGTCGCGTCGGTGGACCTGGCCGACCAGGGCCTGGCCTCCGACGTCAGCGGCGCGTTCGGCCCGCCGTACAACTCCCTCGAGGTGCTGCTGCCGATGCTCAGCCCGGCCGCGCGCTTCCCCGACAGCACCGAGCGGCTGCACGTGCTGGAGGAGGACGGCACCGTGGTGCCCGCGCAGGTCGAGGACACCCTCGCCGCCGAGCCCGGCCCGGTGCCCGGCTGCGGCTGGCGGGTCCGCGAGGAGGGCCGGACGATCCCGCTGGAGGGACCGGCCATCCCGGTCGGCTGGTGGCTCCAGATCGACTACCTCGCCTCCGCCGACAGCGGGCTGCGGGTGGAGGCCGGCGGCGGCACCACGATCGCGGACGTGGTGCGCGGCCTCGGCACCGTGTTCGTCAAGGTGCTGCCCGAGGAGCGCTTCGACACGATCAGGCTCGAGGGCCTCGACCCGGGTGTCACGCTGTGCGTGGACACGCTCGTGGTGGGCCAGCCCGAGCCGGAGGAGGACGCATGACGACCGTCGCGGCGGCACCCGTCGAGCTCGACGTGAGCGACCCTCCCCACTTCCCCGCCCTCGACGCGCTCCGCGCCGTGGGGGCCCTGGCGGTGCTGGTCACCCACGTCGCCTTCTGGTCCGGGGACTACGGCCGCCACGGGTACGCCGGCACCCTGCTGTCCCGCCTCGACGTGGGCGTCGCGATCTTCTTCGTGCTCTCGGGGTTCCTGCTCTCCCGCCCCTACCTCGCCCGCGCGGCCCAGACCCTGCCGCCGCCCTCGACGCGCAGCTACCTGTGGCGGCGGTTCCTGCGGATCACCCCGGTGTACGTCGTCGCGGCGCTGCTCGCGCTGGCGCTGCTCGACGACAACGCCGACCTCGGCGCACCCACGTGGGCGACCACGCTGCTGCTGGGCAACACCTTCGTCGACCCGCTGCCGCCGGCCGGGCTGACCCACATGTGGAGCCTGGCCGTCGAGGTCTGCTTCTACCTGCTGCTGCCGCTGCTCATGCTCGCGGCCACCGGCCGACGCGGTCGCGGGCTCTCCACGGCCCGCGTCGTCACCGTCCTGGTCGCGATGACCGCGGTGACCGCGTGGTGGCACCTGCACGGCGCGGACTGGGCCGACACCTGGACCGGGGGCGCCCCCGGCCAGTGGCTGCCCGGCTACCTCAGCTGGTTCGCCGCCGGCATCGGGCTCGCGCTCGTCCACGTGCTCGCCACCCGCGGCAGCGCGACCGCCCGCCGGCTGCTCGCCCCGGGCCGCCAGGCCGGGGCCTGCTGGACCCTCGCGGGTGCGCTGCTGCTCGTGGCCGCCACGCCGCTCGCCGGCCCGACCGTCCTCGTCGCGCCGACGACCGCGGAGTCGCTGACCAAGAACCTGCTCTACACCGCGATCGGCGTGCTGCTGGTCCTCCCGGCGCTGGTCGCCGACGAGCGCAGCGGCTTCGGGCGCGCGTTCGGCCACCCGCTCGCCCGGCGCCTCGGGGTGGTGTCGTACAGCCTGTTCGCCTTCCACCTGCTCGTGCTGCACGCGGTGATGGCGGTGACCGGCTGGCAGGTCTTCAGCGCCAACGGCCCGCTGCTGCTCCTCGCCTCGCTCGCGGGCAGCCTGGTCCTCGCCGAGGTGGGCTACCGCGTGCTCGAGGTGCCGGCGATGCGCTTGAAGCGCCTCGTGCCGCCCCGCCGGGCCGAGCCGATCGTGGCCACCACGGCGACCAGCGGCACGACGGAGAGGTAGCCGACCCAGGCCTGGTCCCCCGCCCAGCCCGCACTGCTCCCCCACGGCGTCACCGCGTACGCCGCCGCGGCGGCCAGCAGCGGGAGGGCCAGCGCCCAGGGCGCGACCTCGGGGGCGCGCCGGACCAGCAGCACGGTCAGGCCGATGGCGACCGCGCCGACCAGCAGCCCGACCGTGCCGGCGACCAGGCCGGCCCCGGCGAGCGCGACGACGGCCGCGGCCGCCGGCGGCACCCGCCGGTCGGTGAGCGCCGGCGGCACCGGCCCGGCCCAGCGCCGCCGGGTCAGCACCAGCACGACCAGCAGCCCGACCAGCGCCACGGCGCCGCCCAGCAGGCCGGCCCGGTAGGTGGTGTCGGGGGCGAAGCGGACCTCGACCGGCCCGTCCCCGGCGAGGCGGAAGCCCTGCTGCCAGCCGTCGAGCACGACCGGCTCGAGCTCCTCGCCGTCCTGGGTGGCGACCCAGCCGGCGTTGGCGTTCTCCCGGAGCGCGACCACGGCGTCACCGGGCGCGGGGGCGAGGACGCGGCGCACCGGGCCGTCGAGGTCCTCGACCGCGGGGGCCGGAGCCGACGCGGGCCCGGGGTCGGTGGTGGAGGTCAGCACGACGGAGGCGGCGTCGAAGGCGTCGCTGCGCTCGGCGGCGACCGCGACGGCGCCGGCGGGCAGCGCGAGCGGCCCGGCCGTGCCGGGCCCGCAGGGGCGGGCGGGGACCGTGGCGCCCTGGAGCAGCTCGAGGGCGGAGGCGGTGACGGCGGTGCGGAGCCGGCGCGGCCCGATCTGGAGGTCGGGGCCGGTCCCGCACGCCCGGGTGACCGGTCGGTCGGTGAGGCCGAGCGGCAGGAACGGCACGCCGGTCACCGAGACCTCCCCCACGCCGACCGGCACGAGGCGCGAGGAGCCGTCGAAGGCGAGGTCGGATGCCTGCTCGGCGGAGAGCACCTGGATCCGCAGGCCGTCGGCGCGGACCCCGCCGAAGACCGCCCGGCCGTCGCGGCCGAGCTCGACCTCGCGCACCTCGACGGTGCGCCCGCCGCGGGTGAAGGTCAGCAGCACCCGGTCGGGCAGCCGCGCCGCCACGTCCGCGTCGAGGTCGAGGTCCAGGCCCGTGACCAGGCGCGCGCCCAGCCACGAGAGCCGCAGCTCGACCTGGTCGTCGTCGGGGTCGGCCAGCCACGTGGTCGACCGGTCGCCGTCGATCGCGGCGACCGCGCCGGCCCGCGGGTCCGGCAGGGCCAGCGAGGAGGCGGTCGCCCCGACGGGCTGGTCGCGCAGCACGAGCTGGTCGAGGGCGACGCCCGCGCGCGGGCGCACGGTAAGCGACGCGTCGTACGACGCCGGGGCGGGGAGCTCGAAGGATCGCCGGACCACGGGGCCGTCCTCCGAGGCGCGGTCGCGCCCGGCCGCGCAGCGGTCGCGGAGAGCCACCTCGACGCAGCCGGTGCGGGCGTCGAGGTCGGCGCGGAGGACGATCGCGTCCGGCGCGCCCCACTCCTCGGGCAGCGTCGGGAGGTCGAGCACGCGCCGCACCACCAGCCCGGGCACGTCGACCTCGGCGACCGCGAGCCGCGCGGCCGACGGTCCCCCGACCCCCTCGACGCGCAGCCAGTCCACGGTGGTGCTGCCGTCCTCGCCGGCCGGGAGCAGCACCCGGCGGGTGCCGCCGGGGCTCAGCTCCACCGGCTCGGAGGCGCCGTGCTCGGTGACCACGCGCAGGCGCTGGCGCCCGTCGTGGGCCGCCGCGGTGACGGTGAGCTCCTCGACGTCGAGCGGCTCCTCGAGGTCCACACGCCACCAGGACGTGTCGTCATTGCGGAAGCCGGAGTCCCAGGCGGTGTCGGGGGCGCCGTCGAGGGCGGCGTAGGGCAGCGCGCCCCGCTCGCTGCCGCCGGCGGTGCCGCCGTCGGAGACCGAGGAGGAGGCGGAGATCGCGGCGGCGCCCTCGAGGCGGGCGGTGGTCGTCCAGCGGTCCATGTCACCGGGGCCGCCGAGCGGGTAGTCCGGGACCGGCCGGTCCTCCCGGCGCACGTCGCCGGGCGTGGTGACCGCGGAGCTGCCGTCGTGGATGCGGGCGAAGGAGCGCTCGCGCTCGCGCAGACCGTCGGTCAGCACGACCCGGCCCGGGTCGGCGGCCGCCTCGGCATCCGGCGCGAGCACCGTCGGGGCACTGCCCAGGACGTCGAGGTCGAGCAGGTCGGGCAGGTCCTCGGGGCCGGCGGCGAGCACGGTCGGCTCCGCCGCGGAGACCGCCGCGGGCGCCGGCCCGACGGCGTACACCTCGACGGCGGCGCGCTCGGCCTGCCAGCCGCCGTTGACCAGCACCCGCTGCTGGTCGTCGCGCAGGTGGGCGTCGCCGCCCACCGTGGGGCCGAACGCCGCGACCTGCTCGATGCCCGGCGAGGACGCCAGCGCCTGGTGGACCAGCACGGGGTCGGGGACGTCGTCGGAGCGCTGGAGGTCGTTGCGGACCACGAGGTGCTCCACGCCCGCCCGGCGCAGCGCGGCGGTCAGGCCGGGCGAGCCGTGGCCCTCGGCCATCCGGCGCTCGATGCCGTCGAGCATCCGGATCGTGGCCGGCGGGGTCAGCGGGATGACGTTGCGGACCGCCCAGCGGGAGTCGGCGAGCCACTGCATCGGCTCGTCGGCGGTGTCGCCCCACAGGTACTCCCCGAACGGCGAGCCCGGCAGGAGCAGGGCGGTGCCGCCGTCGGACTCGGCGGCGACGTAGTCGGCCGCCTGCTGCCAGTAGTCCGGCACGCCGAGGGTCGCCCCGGCGGGCTCGATGCGGCCCTGGACGGCCGGGGCGGCGCAGCCGACGACGGCGAGGACGACCGCGGCGACCAGCACCCGGCGGTTGACGCGATCCGCGCGTGGGGCGTCCCGCTGCTCGCGCAGCGCGGTGAGGGTGCGGTCGACGACGAACGCGAGGCCGATGACCAGGGGCAGCCGGATGATCGGGTCGAACTTGTGCACGTTGCGCAGCGGCGCCAGCACGCCATCGAGCAGCTCGGCGACCGGCACGGAGAGCCAGCCCTCCACGACGCCGCGGTGGCCCGCGGTCACCATGAGCACCCCCACCAGCAGGGAGAGGCCGAGGAACGCCCGGTGCGGGGTACGCCGGTCCAGCAGGCCCGCGACGCCGAGCAGGAGCAGCACCCCGCTGAGCACGATCACCCAGGAGGTGCGGAGCAGGTCGTTGCCGGCGCGGGAGCCGGCGTCGGCGTACGGCACCCAGTTGGAGGTGCCGCGCAGCGCGTCGAAGAGCGTCGTCGGGAAGGTCGTCACCGACGTGGTCTCGATGAAGTCGAGGAACGGCGGGCTGTAGGCGCCCATCACGAAAAGCGGCACCAGCCACCACGCGGTGGCCAGCGCGGTGAACAGCGGCCACCACAGCATCAGCGCGCGGCGGCGCGGGCCGGGCGTGCGGGTCAGCAGCCACACGATCCCGAGCGGGAGCACCGCGAAGGTCGCGGCCGCGTTGACGCCGCCGACCATCGCCACGCCGAGCGCAGCCAGCGCGGCGGCGCGGCGCGGCGAGCCCTGCGTGGCGCCGCGGACCAGCGGCAGCAGGACCCACGGCGCGAGCGCGCTCGGCCAGGCCTCGATCGAGATCGGGCCGAGGGTGGTGAGCAGCCGCGGGGAGAGCGCGAAGGCGAAGCCGGCGACCAGGCAGGCCAGGTCCGAGCGGACGCCGAGCGCCCGGGCCACCTTCGCGGCCCCGGCCAGCGCCACCGACATGACCAGCCCCTGCCAGAGCCGTTGGACGACCCAGCCCGGCAGGTCGACCAGCCAGCCCAGGACGAAGAACGGGCCCATCGGCCACAGGTAGCCGTAGGCCTGGTTCTGCAGCTGGCCGAACGCGCCCTCGGCGTCCCACAGGTGCAGGGCGCGGCTGAGCCAGTCGACCGGCGCCAGCGCGAGGTCGAGCTTGGTGTCGGCGGCCAGCAGGCCGGGGCCCTGGACGAACGCGAGCCCCACGAGCACCGCGCAGGCCGCGAGCAGGCGGAACCGGAAGACGCCCTCCGGGCTCCGGTCGGCGGGGGCGACGGCGCGCGGGGCCGAGGCCGAGTCCGAGGCCGGGTCCGTGATCGGGTCCGGGGCCGCGCCCCGGCGGGTGCGCGGCTCGGCGCCCCGGGCGGTCCGCGGCTCGGTGCCCGGGTCGGTGCCCAGGTCGGTGTCGGGGCTGGTGCTCATCGCTTCCGCAGGACGATCACGAGGTTCCAGGTCACCAGCTCGCGCACCACCGGGACGTGCAGCAGGAACCGCGACCAGCGCGGGTTGTAGCGCGGGGTGAGGTCGACGACCTCGGCGACGCCGAGGTCCTGCTGGGCCCGGGCCCAGCGCAGGCCGGCCCCTGCGGTGACGGCGAAGAGCGACTCGCCGTACTTGTTCTTCGGCTCGTGGCCGTGCTTGGCGGCGTACCTGCGGCGTGCGCGCCGGCCGCCCAGGTAGTGCCACGGCGCGGTCTCGTGACCGCCCCAGGGCCCCCACCACAGCGTGTAGGAGATGAACACGGTGCCGCCGGGGCGGGTGACCCGGAGCATCTCGTCGGCCATCCGCCACGGGTCGGGCACGTGCTCGAGGACGTTGGAGGAGTAGCAGACGTCGACCGCGCCGCTGCGGAACGGCAGCTCCATCCCGCTGCCCACGACGGTGCCGGAGGCGATCTCGCCGAGACCGGCGAGCTCGCCGACGTCGGCGTCGAGGGCCCAGTACGTCGCCCCGGCCTCGCGGAAGGCGTCGCGGAAGTAGCCCGGCCCGCCGCCGACGTCGAGCAGCACGGCGCCGTCGAGGTCGACGTAGGTCGAGAGCTGGTCGGCGGAGTCCTCGGCCAGCGCGGTGTAGAACCGGGCCGGGTCGGGCTGCTCGTAGCCGAACTCGCGGAAGAGTCGCACCGAGCGTCGGAGCGTCGCCTTCCACGGCCGCCGGGAGCGGGTCGCGAGGGGGGTCTGGCTCGGCACGCCGGAACCTTACCCACTGGTACCTTCCCCCGGATGGGAGACGGAGCAGACGGGGCGCTCGAGCCGCTGGAGGGCACGCACGTGGCCTTCCTCAGCTGGCGCGACACGCGCAACCCGGAGGGCGGCGGCGCCGAGCGCTACCTGGAGAAGATGGCCGCCGGGCTCGTGGCCCGCGGCGCCCGGGTGACGATCTTCTGCGCCGCCCACGCGGCCGCCCCGCCGGAGGAGGTCGTCGACGGCGTCCGGTTCGTGCGGCGCGGCTCGAAGCTCTCGGTCTACCCCGCCGGCATGTGGGCGCTCGCCTCGGGCCGGCTGGCCCGCGGCTCCGGCCCGGTCGACCTCGTCGTCGACGTGCAGAACGGCCTGCCGTTCTTCAGCCGCCTGGTCACCCGCGCCCCGGTCGTCGTCCTCGTCCACCACGTGCACCGCGAGCAGTGGCCGGTCGTCTACAGCGGGGCGACCGCGCGCGTCGGCTGGTGGATCGAGCGCCGGCTCGCCCCCTGGCTCTACCGGCGCTCCCAGTACGTCGCAGTCTCCCGCGCCACGCGGGCCGAGCTGCGGGGGCTGGGCGTGCACGGCCCCCGCGTGGCCGTCGTGCACAACGGCACCGACCCGGTCGTCCCCGTCGACCCCGGGCCCTCGCCGACCCCGATGATCGCCGTCGTGGGCCGGCTCGTGCCGCACAAGCAGGTCGAGCACGCCATCGACGCCGCGCTGGCGCTGCGCGAGGAGCACCCCGACCTGCGGCTGCACGTCGTCGGCGGCGGCTGGTGGGAGGCCGAGCTGCGGGAGTACGCCCGCGCCCGCGGCGCCGGGGACACCGTCGTCTTCGAGGGGCACGTCGACGAGGCCCGCAAGCACGAGGTCTACGAACGCGCCTGGGTGCTGGCGCTGCCCTCGCTCAAGGAGGGCTGGGGCCTGGTCATCGGCGAGGCGGGGATGCACACCACCCCGACGGTCGCCTACCGCTCGGCGGGCGGCACCCGGGAGTCGGTCGCCGACCAGCGCTCCGGGCTGCTGGTCGACACCGCCGAGGAGCTGACCGCCGCGATCGGGTTGCTGCTGCGCGACCCGGCCGAGCGGGAGCGGCTGGGCCGGGGTGCGCGGGAGATGAGCCACGCCTACACCTGGCAGCACGCCCAGCAGTCCTTCGCGCTGGTCGTCCAGGCGGCGCTGGCCGGCCGGCTCGTGGACAGCCAGGACCCCGAGGACCCCGACGAGCTGCTCGCTCCGCGTCGCCGGCGGCGGGTGCGGCGCCAGGGCTGAGCCCGAGCGGACTACCCCCTCTCGTCCTCAGCCCCGGGACCGGTCCCGGCAGACGAGGCGGGGCCTGCGTCCGCGCGGTGGGTGGGCGCGTAGGCGAGCACGTCTCCGGGGGTGCACTGCAGCTCCCGGCAGATCGCGGTCAAGGTGTTGAACCGGATCGCCTTGGCGTGGCCGTTCTTCAGCACCGACATGTTCGCGATCGTCACCCCGACGCGGTCTGCGAGCTCGGTCAGGGTCATCCCGCGGTCGGCCAGCAGCGCGTCCAGCCGCACCACGATGTGGTGTTCGGAGGACCGTCTCGCGCCCTCGACCGGCCCGGTGTCCGGCGCGTCGCCCCGCTTGCGGCTCACACCAGTCCCTCGACGTCGGCGCGCAGCGCGGCGCCCTGGCGGAACACCTCGGCGGCGACCGCGACCCCCAGGCCGGCCGGCGAGGAGCGGCGTGAACGAGATCTCGACGCCGGAGTGCACGTACGGGGCGGTCTGCGGGTGGTTCAACACCGTGGCCCTGCCCCACGCCTCGAGCAGCACCACCGCCTGCCCGCCCAGACCGACGGCAGCGGCGATCAGGTACAGCCGCCGCGCGTTCGCGGCGTTGAAGGGGTCGCCGCCCGTTGTTCGCCTGACCACGGGCCGGGCGCCCGGGCGTTCCGGGCCCGGAACGCGCTCGACCGAGCGTGCCTGGTGGCAACGCCCGGTCGGTCGGGGGACGAGACCCGGGGGTCTCGTCAGGTCACGTCAGTGACGCAGGGTCTCAGCCCTCGGAGCCGTACTGGATGACCGGCTGGTTGACGTTCGCCGGCGAGTCACCGCTCGGGCTGGTCTGCGCGGAGACCACTCCGACGATGGTGGCCGAGGCGACGATGCCGCCGATGGCCAGGCTGCCGAAGGTGCTCAGGATGCTTCCCACGTGAAAACCCTTCCCTAGGTTCGACCAGAACGGTAACAGCGTGCTCCGCGGAGCGCCGCATTTCCGAGACATCGATCACGTCGGCACGCCAGCCACCCGTCCGCGGCGCACGCGGCGGGCGACCGCGAGGCCGGGCGCGGCCAGCAGGCAGGCGCCCCACAGGCACCACGCCGTGGTGGCGGCGACCGCCCAGGACGTCGGCACCGGCCGGTCGGCGACAGACCCGTCGAGCTCGACGACGAGCAGCTCGGTGGAGTCGAGCAGCACCCGACCGGCCACGGCGGGCGCCTCGCCGGGGGCGAGCCGGTCGACGGTGACGACGCCGATGCCGAGGTCGGCCAGCCGGGCGGCCCGTTCCTCCGGCGAGCCGGCCGCGAGCGCGGCCGCGGCCTCCCCCACCCGTGGGTCCTCCCCCGCGATCGTCGTCTCGTCCACGACCAGCTCGTCGCTGGCGACCACGTCGCGCGGCAGGTGGCGGGGCAGCGGGTCGAGGACCTTGCGGTCGTGGTTCCACGACGGCTGCCGGTAGCTCGACAGCGGCAGCGCGAGCACGTCGCCCGGCCCCGCGCCGTCCACGGCGTCGCGTGCCGCGGCGTACGACGCCGGGTAGGTGGTCGGCTCGAGCCGGCCGGAGAGCCCGAGCGCGGCGTCGGGCAGCAGGGTGATCGGCAGCAGGGCCAGCGCGCCGGCGAGGACGAGGCGCGGGGTGCGCTCGGGGACCCCGTCCAGCAGCGCGGCCGCACCGCAACCGGCGAGCACCGCGACCAGCGGCGCGCACAGCACGAGCAGCCGCGAGCCGTCGCGGAGCAGTCCCCCGCCGGGCACGTGCGCGGCGAGCGCCGCGACCGCCCCGGGGGCCGCCCAGGTCACCAGCGCCAGCAGCAGCCCGACCACCCAGCAGGCGACGAGCGCGACGACGTCGCGCCGCTCGGAGCGTCGCGCCCACCTCCGCAGGCCGGCCGCGGCGAGCCCCACGAGCACCGCCAGCCCCAGCCAGGCCAGGACGCCGTCGCGGGAGGGCAGGACCACCTCGCCGTTCCAGATGCCGCCCAGGGCCAGCGCCGCCAGCGGCGGCGGGAGCGCCCCGTCCGCGCCGAGCGCGAACAGCTCCGCGCCGGCAGCGTCGGTCCGCGCGTCGGCGGCGTGCAGGGCGCCGGTGACCAGCCACGGCAGGTTCGCGACGAGCGCGAGCAGCACCACCGGGCCGGTACGCCGCCGCCCGGCCGCGGCCGCGAGCAGCGCGACCGCGGTGGCCACCCCGGCGCTCGCGCTGAGGCTGCCCAGCGGGGCGAGCGCGAGCAGCATCGCCGGCGGTGCGCCGGTCTCCCGCCAGCGGCGACCCGCGAGCAGGACCCACGGGAGCACGGCGTACCCCACCAGCACCGGCCAGTGGCCGATCGCCAGCCGCTCGGCGACGTACGGGTTCCACTGGTAGACCGAGACCGCGACCAGCTGCGCGGCCAGCGACCGCTCCGGCACCAGCCGGCGGGCGCCGAGGCCGCCGGCGACGAGGGCGACCAGCAGCACCGCCTTCTGCAGCAACGCACCCGGCACCACCTCGTCGAGCACGGCGACGACCGCGTCGGAGGGGACCGCGCGGGGCAGGCCCGACCCGACCCCCCACACGTCGGGGCGCACGGGCAGGTCCGGCACCCACACCATGTCGTAGGTCAACAGGAGGCCGGGGCCGAGCGCCGGGCCGAGCAGGAGCAGCGCCAGGACGAGCGACCACGCGCGCGGCACCCATGCTCGCCAGTCGGACACGCGGCGATCCAACCATCCCCGGCGAGCGGCGCACGGCCGCCCCTTAGGCTTCCCCGCGTGTCAGAGACCCCCGGCGGCTTCCGCGCGCTGCTGAGGAGCGGCGCGGCGCTCGCCGTGGCCATGGCCGTGATGAACGTGGCGACCTACGGCTACACCGTGCTGGTCGCCCACCTCGTCGGCCCGAGCGACTTCGGCGCCTTCTCCGCGATCATGGGCGTCCTGCTCGTGGTCAACGTGCTCTCCCTCGGCCTGCAGGCCACGGGCGCGCGCCGGATCTCGGCCGAGCCCGCGTCGGCCGCCGCCGTGGAGCGGGTGGTGCTCACGGTCTCCTACCGCAGCGCCCTGGTCCTCGCGCTGGCGCTCGCCGCGCTCGCGCCGGTCCTCGACGCCGTGCTGCGCCTCGACAGCATCCCGACCGCCCTGCTCGTCGCGGTCACCGCGGCGCCGCTGACGGTGATGGGCGGGCAGGCCGGCGTGCTCCAGGGCGAGCGCCGGTGGGGTCCCCTGGCGCTGGTCTACCTCGCCCAGGGCGTCGGGCGCGTGGGGGCCGGCATCGGCTTCCTCCTGGTCTGGCGCACCGAGTTCGCCGCGGTCCTCGGCGTCGCGATCGGCGCGTGGCTGCCGGTGCTCATCGGGTACGTCGCGCTGCGCCGATCGCGCCCCGCCACCACCGCCTCGGTGGTCTCCGCGAGCGGGCTGATGCGCGAGGTCGCGGGCAGCAGCCAGGCGCTGCTGGCGTTCTTCGCCCTCTCCAACGCCGACATCCTGCTGGCCCGCGCCGTCCTCGACGACCACACCGCAGGTCTGTACGCCGCCGGCCTGATCCTGGTCAAGGCGATCTTGTTCCTGCCGCAGTTCGTCGCGGTGATCGCCTTCCCCTCGATGGCCACCCAGGGCGCGAGCAGCAGCACCCTGGTCAAGGCGTTGCTGGTCGCGCTCGCCCTCGGCCTGTGCGGCATGGTCGGCACCCTGCTCCTGCCCGACCTCGCCCTGGTCTTCGTGGGCGGCTCGGACTTCGAGGAGGTCAAGAGCCAGCTCTGGCTCTTCGCGCTGGTCGGCACGCTCCTCTCGATGGTGCAGCTGCTGCTCTACTCCGCGCTCGCGCGCCAGCAGTGGCGGGCCATCCTGGCGATCTGGGCGACCCTCGTCGCGCTGCTGTGCAGCGCCCCGTTCGTCCACTCCCTCGACGGGCTGGTCACCCTGGTCCTCGGCCTCGACGCCGCGCTGTTCCTCGTGCTCGTCACCGTCGCGCTCCTCGGCCGCTCCACGACCGCCGCCCGCGAGCCCGCAGACGCCCGCACCTGACGAAGTGGGACTCCTGCAGGTCCGAAGTGGGACTCCTGCAGCCGCGAGGTGGCACTCCTGCAGGCACGAGGTGGCACTGCTGCAGGCATGGCGCTGCAGCAGTGCCACCTCGACGCTGCAGCGGTGCCACCTCGACGCTGCAGCGGTGCCACCTCGGCCCGCCGGGGGCGGGGGTCAGTGGGCGGCGTCGTGCCAGCTGCGGCCGGTGCCGACCGAGACGTCGAGGGGGACGGCGAGGTCGGCGGCGCCGGCCATCTCGCGGCGTACCAGCGTCTCGAGCGCCTCGCGCTCGCCCTCGGCCACCTCGAGCACGAGCTCGTCGTGGACCTGGAGGAGCATCCGCGACCGCAGGCCGGCCTCACGGATGGCCTTGTCGACGTTGAGCATCGCGATCTTGATCAGGTCCGCGGCCGAGCCCTGGATCGGGGCGTTGAGCGCCATCCGCTCGGCCATCTCCCGGCGCTGCCGGTTGTCGCTGGTCAGGTCCGGCAGGTAGCGGCGGCGACCGTAGATGGTCTCGGTGTAGCCGCTGCGCCGGGCCACGTCGACCACGCCGCCGAGGTAGTCGCGGATCCCGCCGAAGGTCTCGAAGTACTCATCCATGAGCACCCGCGCCTCGGCCGGGTCGATCGTCAGCTGCTGGCTCAGCCCGTAGGCCGACAGCCCGTAGGCCAGGCCGTAGTTCATCGCCTTGATCTTGGCGCGCTGCTCGGGCCCGACCTCCTCGGCGGGGACGTCGAAGACCCGCGCGGCGGTGACGGAGTGGAAGTCGCGCCCGGACCGGAAGGCGTCGATGAGCAGGGCGTCCTCCGAGAGGTGCGCCATGATCCGCATCTCGATCTGGCTGTAGTCGGCCGTCATCAGCGACTCGTAGCCGGGGCCGACGACGAACGCCTCGCGGATCCGGCGGCCCTCCTCGGTGCGCACCGGGATGTTCTGCAGGTTCGGGTCGGTGCTGGAGAGGCGACCGGTCGCGGCGATCGTCTGGTTGAAGGTGGTGTGGATCCGCCCGTCGGGCGCCACCGTCTTGAGCAGCCCCTCGATCGTCTGGCGCAGCCGCGCGACGTCGCGGTGCCGCAGCAGGTGCAGCAGGAAGGGGTGCTCGGTCTTGACGTAGAGCGCCTGGAGCGCGTCGGCGTCGGTGGTGTAGCCGGTCTTGGTGCGCTTGGTCTTCGGCATGTCGAGCTCGTCGAAAAGCACCACCTGCAGCTGCTTGGGCGAGCCGAGGTTGATCTCCTTGCCGATGACGGCGTAGGCGTCCTCGGCGGCGAGCTTCACCTCGCCGGCGAAGTGCCGCTCGAGGTCCTCGAGGTGCTCGGTGTCGACGGCGATGCCGGTGCGCTCCATCGTGGCCAGCAGGTCGACCAGCGGCAGCTCGATGTCCTCCAGCAGGCGGGTCCCGCCGCGGTCGGCGAGCTCCTCGTCCAGCGCGGCGGCCAGGTCGAGCACGGCGCGGGCGTGCAGCATCTCGACCTGCCCCGCCGCCTCGTCGGTGATCCCGTCGAGGCTGAGCTGGCCGTCGTCGGCCGGGCCCGTGCGCAGCTCGCGCTTGAGGTAGCGCACGGTGAGGTCGGCGAGGTCGTAGGAGCGCTGGTCGGGGCGCGCGAGGTACGCCGACAGCGCGGTGTCGCGGGCGAGGCCGGCCAGCGGCATGCCCCACGCGTCGAGCGCCAGGATCGGCCCCTTGGCGTCGTGGAGCACCTTGAGTCGGGCCGGGTCCGCGAGCCAGGCGCGCAGCGCCTCCTCGTCGGCGGGGTCCATCGTCTCGGCGGTGACGTACGCCGCCGCCCCCTCCACCGTCGCCAGGGCCAGCGCGTCGACGTCGCCGGTGCCGGCGCCCCAGCGACCCGCGACGTGCACGCCGACCCGGTCACCGCCGGAGGCGTGCTCGGCCAGCCAGCCGGCCAGCTCGCCGGCGCCGAGCACGCTCATCGCCACGTCGAACCCGGAGTCGTCGATCTCCTCCTCCGAGCTGAGCGTCTCGAAGAGCCGGTCGCGCAGCACCCGGAACTCCAGGCCGTCGAAGAGCGTGTGGACCTCCTGGCGGTCCCACGGCCGGATCGCCAGGTCCGCCGGGGCGAGCTCGAGGTCCAGGTCGCGCACGAGCGCGTTGAGCCGGCGGTTGCGGATGACGTCGCCGAGGTGGGCGCGCAGCGCCTCGCCCTTCTTGCCGGTGATCTTGTCGGCGTGGGTGATGACGTTGTCGAGGCCGTCGTAGGTGTTGATCCACTTCGCGGCGAACCCGACGCCGACCCCGGGCACGCCCGGGAGGTTGTCGGAGGTCTCCCCCACGATCGCGGCGATCTCGGGGTAGCGGTGCGGGGGCACGCCGTACTTCGCCTCGACCGCCTCAGGCGTCATCCGGGCCAGGTCGGAGACCCCGCGCATCGGGTAGAGCACCGTCGAGCGGTCGGTGACCAGCTGCAGGGAGTCGCGGTCACCGGTGAGGATCAGCACCTCCATGCCGTCGGCGAGCGCCTGGGTGGTCAGCGTGGCGATGATGTCGTCGGCCTCGTAGCCGTCCTTCTTCAGGAACGGGATCCGCAGCGCGTCGAGCACCTCCTCGATCAGCGGCAGCTGGCTGCTGAACTCCCCCGGCGACTTGGCCCGCTTGGCCTTGTACTCGGCGTACTCCTCCAGGCGGAAGGTCTGCCGCGAGACGTCGAAGGCGACCGCGACGTGCGTGGGCTGCTCGTCGCGCAGCACGTTGATGAGCATCGAGGTGAAGCCGTAGACGGCGTTCGTGTGCTGGCCGGTGGTGGTGGAGAAGTTCTCCACCGGCAGCGCGAAGAACGCGCGGTAGGCCAGCGAGTGGCCGTCGAGGAGGAGCAGGCGCGGAGGCGCGGCCGACGTCGGGGACGAGGTGGGAGCATCGGGCACCCGCCGACTCTATCCGCCGTCACCGACAGCCGAGCGGTCGGCAAGAATGCCCCGCATGGACGTCGAGGAGTACCTGGCGCAGATGCCGCAGGGCATGGGCACGCTGAACGACAAGATGGGCATCGAGCTGGTCGAGGTCTCCGCCGAGCGCATCGTCGCGACGATGCCCGTCGAGGGCAACGGACAGCCCTACGGCCTGCTCCACGGCGGGGCGTCGGTCGTGCTCGCCGAGAGCCTGGGCTCGATCGGCTCGGGCATCCACGCCCACCCCGACCGGGTGCCGGTCGGCGTCGACATCAACGCCACCCACCACCGCTCGGCCACCAGCGGCCTGGTCACGGGCGTCGCCACCCCGATCCACCTCGGCCGGACGTCGGCGTCCTACGAGATCGTCATCACCGACGAGCGCGGCAAGCGCGTGTGCACCTCGCGGATCACCTGCGCGCTGATCCCCAAGGAGCGGGTCGGCCTCTAGGTCGGGCCCACCGGCCGCGACCGGCCGGCCGATCGGGAGGGCCTAGCCCGCCGCCTGCGAGCGCCGCTGCGAACGGCGCGCGGCCAGCACCTGGGTGAGCTGGCGGCCACCGCGCTCGTGGGCGGGACGCAGCGCGGTGAGACGGGCGCGCAGGGCGTGGGTGCTGGCGACGCGGAGCACCGCCTGCGGGCCCAGCCCGAGCCGCGCCATGAACCGGTTGGCGTCGCGCGACCCGGAGGTCGCGGCGGTGGCGACGTGGCCCACGCCCTGCTCCTCGGCGAACGTCACGGCCGCCTCCATCAGGGCGCGACCCACGCCGTGGCGGCGGTACTTCGGCAGCACGTGCGGCGAGAGCGCCTGCACGGTGAGGTCGGGGTTCAACGGGTTCAGCGTGCTGACCCGCAGCAGCACCGCGCCGGCCGGGTTGCCGTCGTACTCGGCCACGACGATGCGCTGCTCGGGCGACTGCGCGGCGGTCTTGATGACCAGCTCCACGTCGGCGACCTGGTCGTGCTTGTCGGCTCGGCGCAACGCGTCGGCCCACAGGTCCGCGAGCATCGGCGCGTCCGCGGGTTCGGCACATCGCAAGGTCACCACGGAGCGGTGCATGTGCCCTGCCTTCCCCCAGGACCCTGACGGGCCCATGACGATCGAGCGGTCGGTGTCCGGTCCCCGAGGACCCGACTCGCACCGGCGAGACTACGCTCCCTGCGCCGGTCTTGTCAGACCCGTGTGAGGAGCGCCGTGGTCCCCGGAGTCGGAACGCTGGTCAACGTCCTCGCGGTGCTCGTCGGCGGCCTCCTCGGCCTGCTGCTCGGCAACCGCCTGCCGGTGCGGACCCGCGAGGTCGTGACCGACGGGCTGGGCCTGGTCACGCTGCTCATCGCGGGTACGTCGGCGATGGCCGTGCTCGACGTGGACCTCGCCGACGCCGTGGGCGACAGCGCCCCGATGCTCATCGTGCTCGGCGCCCTGCTCCTCGGTGGGATCGTCGGCTCCCTGCTGCGCCTCGAGCAGCGCATCGAGTCGCTCGGCGGGCTGCTGCAGAAGGCGCTGGCCGGCGACCGCGGCTCGGTCGAACGGCGGCGGTTCGTCGAGGGCTTCGTGGTCTCCTCGCTGATCTTCTGCACCGGGCCGCTGACGATCCTCGGCTCGCTCGAGGACGGCCTGGGCAACGGCGCGGACCAGCTGTTCCTGAAGTCCGCGCTCGACGGGTTCGCCGCGATCGCCTTCGCCGCCTCCTTCGGCTGGGGCGTGCTCGCGGCCTCCCTCACGGTGCTGGTCGTCCAGGGCTCGCTGACCCTCGTCGGCGTCGCGCTGGGCGGGGTGGTGCCCGACGCCCACCTGGCCGCGGTCACCGCGACCGGCGGCCTGCTGCTCGTCGGCGTCGCCCTGCGGCTGCTGCGGGTGCGCGACGTGCCCGTCGCCGACCTGCTGCCGGCGCTGGTGGTCGCGCCGCTGCTGGTCCAGCTCGTCGTCACCCTCGGCTGAGCGGGCGGGTGACCGGCCGGGTGACCGGGCGGGTGACCGGCCGGGTGACCAGCGTCGGTGACGTAACGGTTTGGTGACGAGAGGGTGTGGTTCGCCACACCACCCCCCGACCGGATCTACGGTGGCGGGGCCAAGACCGGCCTCCGGGGGTCGGGAACCTGCGGTTAGCTGCGCCAAACCTGACAGAAAGGTTCACCCACGTGAATCGAACCACCACCGCGTCCTGGATGAAGTTGATGGCCGGCACCGCCGTGCTGTCCCTCACCCTGGCTGCCTGCGGCTCCGAGGACGACTCCGAGCCCGCCGCCGAGGACACCCCGACCGCGTCCACCTCGGAGTCGAGCGACGCCGTCGCCGAGGAGTTCACGAACGACAAGTGCGGCAACGGCACGACCAGCGCCGACACCTACAAGGTCGGCGGCATCCTGCCCTTGACCGGCAACCTGGCCTACCTCGGCCCGCCGGAGATCGCGGGCGTCGGCCTGGCCGTCTCCGACATCAACGCCGCCGGCGGCGTCGCCGGCGCGGACGCCTGCCACCAGATCCTCGACTCCGGTGACACCACCGACCTCGCGGTCAGCACCTCCTCGGCCGGCAACCTGGTCAACGCCAAGCCGTCGATCGTGGTCGGCGCCGCCTCCTCCAGCGTCACGCTGAACGTGGTGGACACCTTCACCGACGCCAAGATCGTCCAGGTCTCCCCCGCCAACACCGCGGTCGACCTCTCGGGCTACTCCGACTTCTTCTTCCGCACCGCCCCGCCGGACGGCATCCAGGGCGCGGCCCTCGGCACGCTGATCTCCAGCGACGGCTACTCGCGCATCGGCTTCCTGGTCTTCAGCGACACCTACGGCACCGGCCTGCGCAACGCGGTCCAGGAGACCGTCGAGGCCTCCGGCGGCGAGTGCACCTACGGCTGCAAGGGCGACGGCAACGAGTTCCCCGCCGGCCAGACGACGTTCTCCTCCGACGTCAGCGCGGTGCTCGCCACCAACCCCGACGCCATCGTCATCCTCGCGTTCGACGAGACCAAGGCGATCGTGCCCGAGCTCGTCTCGCAGGGCTGGGACATGTCGAAGACCTACCTGACCGACGGCAACACCGCGGACTACTCCAAGGACTTCGACGAGGGCACGATGGAGGGTGCCCAGGGCACCATCCCGGGTGCTGACGCCTCCACGGACTTCAAGGACCGGCTCCAGGGCTGGAACCAGCAGGTCAACGGCGAGGAGCTCACCGACTACGCCTACGCCGCGGAGTCCTACGACGCCACCATCCTCGGCGCCCTCGCGGCGATCAAGGGCGGCGGCTCCGACCCGGTGACGATCCAGAAGAACTACGCCGCCGTCTCCGGCGCCACCGACGGCGAGGAGTGCACCACCTTCGCCGACTGCGCCGCGCTGCTCGAGGAGGGCTCGGAGATCACCTACACCGGCCCGTCGGGCATCGGTCCGATCGATGACGAGAACGACCCGTCCTCGGCCTTCGTCGGCATCTACGCCTACGACGCCGCCAACAAGAACATCTTCTCCTCCACCGTCGAGGGCAACAAGTGACCTCCTGACCTCACGGTCAACGGTGGCGGGTCGACCCGCACCACACCAGCAGGGCCCCGGACCTCACGGTCCGGGGCCCTGTTGCTTGCCCTGGGCAGCTGCCCGAGCACGTGCCCGAGCGCCGGCCTGAGCACGTGGGGAAACGACGACGCCGCCCACCCGGAGACCGGGTGGGCGGCGTCGGTACGTCGTGGGGCGGGCCTGCGCTCAGGCCTCGCCTCCCTGGCGCTGGTCGTCGACGTCCTTGGCGAGCGTGCCGAGGTACAGCTCGATCACCTTGGGGTCGTTGGCGAGCTCGCGGCCGGTGCCGCTGTAGGCGTCCCGGCCCTGGTCGAGGACGTAGCCGCGGTCGCAGATCTGCAGGCAGCGGCGGGCGTTCTGCTCGACCATCACCACGCACACGCCGGTCTTGTTGATCTGGCGGGTCCGGATGAACGTCTCGTCCTGGCGCACCGGCGACAGGCCCGCGGAGGGCTCGTCGAGCAGCAGCACCTTGGGCTCCATCATCAGCGCGCGGGCCATCGCCAGCGACTGCCGCTCGCCGCCCGACAGGGCTCCGGCGCTGCGGTCGCGCCGCTCGTGCAGCGTCGGGAACAGGTCCCACATCGCACCGAGCCGCTCCTGGAGCTTCTTGGGCCGCAGGAACAGCCCCATCCGCAGGTTCTCCTCGATGGTCAGCGAGGGGAAGACGTTGTTGGTCTGCGGCACGAAGCCGACGCCCATCTGCACGAGCCGGTTGGCGCGGGAGTTGGTGATGTCCTCACCGTGCAGCGTCACGCTGCCGGAGTGGATCTTCACCAGCCCGAACATCGCCTTGAGCAGGGTGGACTTGCCGGCGCCGTTCGGGCCGATGATGCCGATCATCTCGCCGGGGTGGGCGACCAGGCTGCAGCCGTTGAGGATGTTCACGCCCGGCAGGTAGCCGGCCACGAGGTCCGTGGCCTCGATGACCGGTTGCTGGGAGCCGGCCGCCGGCGAGGCGGTCTGGGTCTGGGTCACGACTTGTCTCCCTCGTGCTTCTCGTGCGCCGCCTCGTCGGCGCGCACCTCCGCCTCGATCTCCTCGAGCGCGCTCTCGCTGAGGACCTCGTCGTCACCGAGGTCGGTGTCGTGGTGGGCGCCGAGGTAGGCGTCGATCACGGCCTGGTTCGACATCACGGTGTCGGCGGTGCCCTCGGCGACGACGCGGCCCTCGGCCATGACGACGACCCAGTCGGAGATGTGGCGGACGACGTGCATGTCGTGCTCGACGAAGAGCACCGTCATCCCCTCGTCGCGCAGCGACTGGATGTGGCCCAGCAGCGACTGGGTCAGGGCCGGGTTCACCCCGGCCATCGGCTCGTCGAGCATGATCATCTTCGGGTCGCTCATCAGGGCCCGGGCCATCTCGAGGAGCTTGCGCTGGCCGCCGGAGAGGCTGCCGGCGTAGTCGTCCTTCTTCTCCAGGAGCTTGAACCGGTCGAGCAGCTCCTTGGCCTTCTCCTCGACCTGCTTCTCCTGGCCGCGCCACAGCGGCTTGAAGACCGACTTCAGCAGGTTCTCACCGTCCTGGTCCTGCGCGCCCAGCATCATGTTGTCCATCACCGTCATCCGGTTCAGCGACTTGGTGAGCTGGAAGGTGCGGACCATGCCGGCCTGGGCGACGCTCGAGGCCGACGTCTTGTTCAGCGCCCGGCCGTCGAACTCCCAGTGCGCGCCGGAGCCGGCCGAGCTGGGCTTGTCGAAGCCGGTGATCAGGTTGAAGAAGGTCGTCTTGCCGGCGCCGTTGGGGCCGATGAGCGCGGTGATGATGCCGCGCTGGACCTCGAGGTGCTCGACGTCGACGGCGGTGATGCCGCCGAAGCGCCGCTCGATCTTGTCGACCTTGAGGATCGGGTCCGGCTTGGCCGAGCCCGGCTCGGGCGCGACGCCGGACATGAGCGCGCGGCGCGCGGCCGGGTCGGCCAGCGACGACGCGCTGGTGGTGGTCTCAGACATTGAACCGGAGCTCCCTCTTGTTGCCGAGGATTCCTTGTGGTCGGAAGATCACGAGCAGGACCAGGGCGACACCGACGACGATGAAGGAGAACTGCTCGGTCTGCTGGCTGCTCATGATGCTGTCGGGCACGTAGGCACGCGCCGACTCACGGATGAGGATGCGGGCGGAGAAGAACAGCACGGTACCCAGCACCGGCCCGAAGATCGTCGCCGCGCCACCGAGCAGCAGCGCGGTGTAGGCGAAGAACGTGATCTGGCGGCCGAGCGCGTCGGGCTGCACGGTCGAGGCGAGCACGTAGACCATGCCGCCCAGGGCGCCGAACAGGCCGCCGATGACCAGCGACTGCATCTTGATCGCGAAGACGTTGCGACCGAGGCTGCGCATGGCGTCCTCGTCCTCGCGGACGCCGCGGAGCAGGCGGCCCCAGGGGCTGCGGACCAGCAGGTAGATGATCAGCGTGCTGATCGCGACCAGCGTCCAGGCCACCGCGCGGACCCACCAGCCGTTGACGCCGGAGCGGTTGTAGGTGACCGGCATCGCGAAGAACAGCGCGTAGAGGCCGACGAGCACGAGCACCACGACGAGCAGCTTGTGCATCGTCGAGCGACGACGCTCGGACGCGTCGGCGCCCGGGGCGTCGCCGCGCTTGGCGCGGCGTACCAGGACGACGATCGCCACGACGCAGGCGACGAAGACCAGGCCGCCGAGGGCGCGGACCCAGCCGGCCCCGTCGGCGACGTCGGTGTAGTTGAACGGCGCCAGGGTGAAGGCGCCGTCACCGAAGAACGACAGCTCGACGAACGCCGGCTGGTAGGTGCGGCCCTGGATGCCCTGGGCGCCGCCGGTGAGCTCCTTGAGGTTCGAGAGCCGTCCGACGAACCTGATGATCTCCGCTGCGGAGATCGTCACGATCGCCAGGTAGTCACCACGTAGCTGCAGGGTCGGGATGCCGAGGACCAGGGCGAAGACGAAGGCCAGCCCGAGCCCGATGAGCACGGCCAGCGGCAGCGGGATGTCGTGGACCAGCGAGATCGCGAAGCCGTAGGCACCCAGGAGCATGAAGCCGGACTGGCCGAAGTTGAGCAGGCCGGTGTAGCCGAAGTGCAGGTTCAGGCCGATGACGGCGATGGCGACCGCGGCGGTGCCGGGGCTGATCGCCTCGCGGATGACCGCGCTGAGGATGTCGAGGATGGTGTCCATGCGTAGAGTCCCTCTCCCTCTCAGCCGACCCGCTCGGCGCGGCCGAGGATGCCCTGAGGCCTCACCAGCAGCAGCACGATCAGGATGCCGAGGGCAACGGCGTACTTGAGGTCACCGGGCGCGCCCAGCGGTCCGGCCAGCTCCACGACGAGCCCGATGATGATCGAGCCGACGAAGGCGCCGAAGGCCGTACCGAGGCCACCCAGGGTGACGGCGGCGAACAGCAGCAGCAGGATCTGCATGCCGGTGTCCCACCGGATGCCGTTGCTGATGACCAGCGCGTAGAGCACGCCGGCCAGGCCGGCGAGACCGGCCGCGGCCGTCCACACCAGCCGGATGATCTTGTCCACGTCGATGCCCGAGGCGGCCGCGAGCGCGGGGTTGTCGGAGACCGCGCGGGTGGCCTGACCGATGCGGGTGCGCAGCAGCACGAAGCCGACGGCGGCGATCGCCACGATCGCGACGCCCATCGCGAGGAAGGAGAGGTTCGTCAGCGTCACCGGGCCGAAGCTGGTGGTGCCGAAGTCGCGCACCACGACCTTTTGCAGCGAGGCGCCGACGAAGAACTGGTAGGCGTACTGCGCGGCCAGCGCGAGACCGATGGTCACGATCATCAGCTGGGTCAGGCCCAGCCCGCGGCGGCGCAGCGGTTGCCAGAGCAGGCGGTCCTGGAGGTAGCCGGCGGCGGCGCAGATCACCGTGGTCAGCACGATGCCGACCCACAGGTTGATCCCGGCGAGGTTCACCAGGCCGTAGGCGACCATGCCGCCGAGCGTCACCAGCTCGGCGTGGGAGAAGTTCGAGAGGCCGGTGGTGCCGTAGATGAGCGAGAGGCCGAGCGAGGCCAGGGCCAGGAGCAGGCCGAGGCGCAGCCCGTTGACCACCGACTGGGCGATCTGGTCGCCGAACGACACACCCCCGGCGTCGTAGTCCTCGTCGCGGACCTCGACGATCGGGGAGACCGAGGAGCCGAGCTTCGCGGTGACCTTGACCGACCCGTCGGGGCCGGCGATGGCCGCGCGCGGCGGGAGCTGCTCGAGGCCGTCGGGCAGCGTCTCCTCGTCGAGGACGACGAAGTACTCCCCCGCCTCGGTGACGGCGAAGCTGAACTTGCCGTCCTCCTCGGTCGTCACGGTCTCGACCTCGGCGCCCTCCGCGTCACGCAGGATCACGTCGACGCCGGCGACGGGCTCGGCCCGGGAGCCCACGGTGCCGCTGATGCAGCCCGTCTCGTCCGGCTTGGGGAGGCACAGGGTGGCCGCTGTCGCGCTCGAGGTGCTGCTCAGCAGCAGGAGCGGGACCAGCAGGCACAGCAGCAGCGCACCGACCAGACCCTTCCTCGCGGCCCGCGCACCGGTCGTGCGGACGTGGTGACGAGACTTCAAACCGGTCCTCCCATCCAAGGCACCCGGCGGGCACCGCGCGGAGAGTCTAGGGGGACGGCGAGTGGCCTGGGGCACATCAGGGCACCCTCGCCCGGCCTTTACCGGACCGTGATGTGGCGGTGACCTGCGTGGTGACGTGGGCGGACGTGCCCGACCGGACGTCAGCCGGCGACGCCGGGCCCGTGCTCGACGACGCCGTCGGCGACCTGGCGCATCGAGAGGCGCAGGTCCATCGCGGTCTTCTGGATCCAGCGGAACGCCTCGGGCTCGGAGAGGCCGAGCTGCTGCTGGAGCACCCCCTTGGCCCGGTCGACGGACTTGCGGGTCTCGAGCCGCTCGGTGAGGTCGGCGACCTCGGCCTCGAGCAGGGAGAGCTCGGAGAACCGGCTCACCGCCATCTCGATCGCCGGCACCAGGTCGGACTTGGAGAACGGCTTGACGAGGTACGCCATCGCGCCGGCGTCGCGCGCCCGCTCGACCAGCTCGCGCTGGGAGAACGCGGTCAGGATGACCACGGGGGCGATCCGGTCGCGGGCGATCGCCTCCGCCGCGGCGATCCCGTCCAGGACCGGCATCTTCACGTCGAGGATCACCAGGTCGGGCCGCAGCTCCTGGGCCAGCTCGATGGCCCGCGCGCCGTCGCCGGCCTGGCCCACGACGTCGTACCCCTCCTCGCCGAGCATCTCGGCGAGGTCCATGCGGATGAGCACCTCGTCCTCGGCGATCACGACGGTGCGCGTGGTGCTGCTGGCACTCGGGACGGCAGAGGGCTCGGTCACGGGCCCCAGGGTATCGGCGCCGCGCGCACCCGTCCGCCGGACGCCACCCGGGATCGCCCGGCGTGCGCGGCATCACGCCGGCCGGCGTCCGCGCGCCTCCTCGACCCGCTCGACGTACGCCGCGGCGTCGGCCCGCTCGAGGAGCCGGCGGCTGCACGCGACGGAGGCCCCCCGGGCGTTCGCCACCGCACGCTCGTTGCTCTCCGCCGCCCACCGCCAGGGTCTCGTCCAGGTCATCCTGAAACTGTAGCGCTCCACTCGACTTTCGGGAACCGTCTCGGTGGACGCTAAGGTTCCTCGAACCCTGCCGGGTTGGCGGAACGGCATACGCGGTGGTCTCAAACACCACTGTCCGCA
Organism: Nocardioides marmotae; assembly: GCF_013177455.1. Lineage (NCBI taxonomy): Bacteria > Bacillati > Actinomycetota > Actinomycetes > Propionibacteriales > Nocardioidaceae > Nocardioides > Nocardioides marmotae. The sequence continues at coordinate 1,706,362 of NZ_CP053660.1, read as the reverse complement.
AGGACTTGTGGGTTCGAATCCCACACCCGGCACCCTTCCCCTCTCCCCCGACGCCACTGTCGGTGCGCCCCGCGAGCATCGGCGCATGGCCCACGTCCGCCCGCTCGCGACCGTCGAGAGCGCGCTCCGCGCGTCGGACGCCGGCGTGCCGGACCGGGAGAACGCCGCGGCCCACGGCGTCGCGGTCAAGACGATCCGTCGGTGGCGCCGGGAGTACCAACGGCGCGGCCGACCGCGAGGTCAGACCCACCTGGCCCCGCCGTGCCCGCGGTGCGAGGACGGGCCACTGGACGAACCGGCGTACGCCGAGCTCCTCGGCTGGTACCTCGGCGACGGCCACATCTCGCTCGGGCGGCGCGGGGTCCACGCACTGCACGTCTACGACGACGCCCGGTACGTCGCTGACATCGCGCGCATCCAGGAGCTGATGCGAGCGGTCAAGCCGGGCGGTCGCCCCCACACCCGACAGGTGCCGGGTGCCGTGGTGGTCACGGTCTCGTGGAAGCACTGGCCCTGCCTGTTCCCCCAGCACGGCCCCGGCCGGAAGCACGAGCGCCCGATCGTGCTGGAGGCCTGGCAGCGCGAGATCGTCGCGGCGCACCCGGGGCCGTTCCTGCGCGGTCTGTTCCACTCCGACGGCTCCCGCGTGCGCAACTGGGCGACCCGGACGGTCGCGGGGACCACGAAGCGCTACGACTACCCGCGGTGGCAGTTCAGCAACCGCTCCGAGGACATCCACGGCCTCTGCACCTGGGCCCTCGACCTCGCCGGGATCCCCTGGCGCCGGTCGGGCCGGTGGACGACCTCGGTCTCCCGCCGCGACGCGGTCGCGGCGCTCGACCGGCTCATCGGCCCGAAGTCGTGAGCCTCAGGTCGCGCGGCGGTACGCCGGCGCGACGCCCTTGATGGCGTCGCCCATGCGGTGGATGCGCAGGGCGTTGGTCGAGCCGGGGATGCCCGGAGGGGCGCCGGCGATGATGACGACGAGGTCGCCCTCCTCGACCCGCCCGATGCGGAGCAGCTGCTCGTCGACCTGGCGCACCATCTCGTCGGTGTGCTCGACGGGAGCGGTCTTGAAGGTCTCGACCCCCCACGAGAGGGAGAGCTGGGAGCGGACGGCGGCCTCGGGGGTGAAGGCGAGGACCGGCACCGACCCGCGCAGCCGCGACATGCGGCGGGCGGAGTCGCCGGACTGGGTGAAGGCGACGACGTACCGCGCGCCGACCCGCTCGGCGACCTCGAGCGCGGCCTTAGCGATCACGCCGCCCTTGGTGTGCGGGTCCCAGTCGATGGCGGAGACCCGGTCGACCGCCTCGGCGGCGAGGGCGTGGCGCTCGGTGGCCTCGACGATCCGGGCCATCGTCTCCACGGTATGCACGGGGTACTCCCCCACGCTCGTCTCGCCCGAGAGCATCACCGCGTCGGCGCCGTCGAGGACGGCGTTGGCGACGTCGGAGGTCTCGGCGCGGGTGGGCGCGGGGTTGCCGACCATCGACTCCAGCATCTGGGTGGCGACGATGACGGGCTTGGCGTTGAGCCGCGCCTTCTCGATGATCCGCTTCTGCAGGAACGGCACGTCCTCGAGCGGGCACTCCACGCCGAGGTCGCCGCGAGCGACCATGAAACCGTCGAAGGCGGCGACGACGTCGTCGAGGTTCTCGATGGCCTGCGGCTTCTCGATCTTGGCGATGACCGGCACCGAGACGCCGACCTCGCGCATGATCCGCCGCACGTCCTCGGCGTCCTCGGCGCTGCGCACGAAGCTGAGCGCGACGAAGTCGACCGCGAGGCTCAGGGCGAAGCGCAGGTCGCGCTCGTCCTTGTCCGAGAGCGCGGGCACCGACACCGCGACGCCGGGCAGGTTGATGCCCTTGTGGTCGCTGACGCGGCCGCCGACGAGGACCTCGGTGTGCACGTCCGTGCCCTCGACGCCGGTCACGCGGAGGCGGACCTTGCCGTCGTCGATGAGGATCGGGTCGCCGACGTTGACGTCGCCGGGCAGGCCCTTGTACGTCGTGCCCGCGGCCTCGCTGTCGCCGGGGACGTCGCGCGTGGTGATCGTCCAGGCCTGGCCGCGGCGCAGCTGGACCGGCCCGCCGGCGAACGTCTCCAGGCGGATCTTCGGGCCCTGGAGGTCGGCGAAGATGCCGACCCCGTGGCCGCTGGCGTCGGCCGCCTCGCGCACCAGCCGGTAGGCCTCGGCGTGGTCCTCGTGGGACCCGTGGCTCATGTTCAGCCGGGCGACGTCCATGCCGGCGTAGACCAGCTCCCGGATCCGCCGCGGGGAGGAGGTGGCGGGACCGAGGGTGCAGACGATCTTGGCTCTACGCACCTGTCCAGCCTAGCGACCTTTTGATCGTTCCAACACTCGGTCGAGGCAGGTGGCCGACGTGCGGGGGTCACCGGCGGACCGGGGACCCCCGCACGCGGCGTCAGACCATCGGTCAGACCATCAGCGGGCGGTCGGTCGGCTTGACCGGCGCCGGCAGCGCGGTCGTGCCGGTCAGGTAGGTGTCGACCGCCGCCGCGGCGGCGCGACCCTCGGCGATCGCCCACACGATGAGCGACTGCCCGCGACCCGCGTCGCCGGCGACGAACACGCCGGGGACGGTTGTCTGGTAGCCCAGGTCGCGCTTGATGTTGCCGCGCTCGTCGAGCTCGACGCCGAGCTGCTCGACCAGTCCGGGCCGCTCGGGGCCGGTGAATCCCATCGCGAAGAGGACCAGCTCGGCGGGGATGTCCCGCTCGCTGCCCTCGATCTCGACCAGCTTGCCGTCCTCGAGCTTGACGTCGACGAGCTTGAGCGCGCGGACGTTGCCGTCCTCGTCGCCGAGGAACTCCTTGGTCGAGACGGCGTAGACCCGCTCGCCGCCCTCCTCGTGCGCGGAGGAGACCCGGAAGGTCATCGGGTACGTCGGCCACGGCTGGCCCGCGGGCCGGCTCGTCGGCGGCTCGGGCATGATCTCGAGCTGGGTGATCGAGGCCGCGCCCTGACGGGTGGAGGTCCCGAGGCAGTCCGCGCCGGTGTCGCCGCCGCCGATGATCACCACGTGCTTGCCGGTCGCGGTGATCTGGCCCTCGACGCTCTCCCCCAGCGCGACCCGGTTGGCCTGCGGGAGGAACTCCATCGCCTGGTGGATCCCGCCGAGCTCGCGGCCCGGGGCCTGGAGGTCGCGCGGGACCGTGGACCCGATGGCGACGACCACGGCGTCGTACCGCTCGCGGAGCTTCTCGGCGGTCAGCGCACCGCTGCCCACCTCGACGCCGGCCCGGAAGACCGTGCCCTCGCGCCGCATCTGGTCGAGGCGGCGGTCGAGGTACTTCTTCTCCATCTTGAACTCGGGGATGCCGTAGCGCATCAGCCCGCCGATCTTGTCGGCGCGCTCGTAGACCGCGACGGTGTGGCCGGCCCGGGTGAGCTGCTGGGCGGCGGCGAGACCCGCCGGGCCCGAGCCGATCACCGCGACGGTGCGGCCCGAGAGCCACTCCGGCGGCTGCGGGCGGACGTACCCGGAGTCGAACGCGCGGTCGGCGATCGTGACCTCGACGTTCTTGATCGTCACCGGGTCCTGGTTGATGCCCAGGACGCAGGCCGCCTCGCACGGGGCGGGGCAGAGCCGGCCGGTGAACTCCGGGAAGTTGTTCGTCGCGTGGAGCCGGTCGATCGCGTCGTCCCAGTCATCGCGCCAGACCAGGTCGTTCCACTCGGGGATCAGGTTGCCCAGCGGGCAGCCCTGGTGGCAGAACGGGATGCCGCAGTCCATGCACCGGCCGGCCTGCGGCCCGATGATCGGCAGCAGCGCGCGACCGGCCGAGCCCGGGTAGACCTCGTTCCAGTCCTGGACGCGCTCCTCCACCGGGCGCCGGGCCGCGACCTCGCGACCCTCCTTCAGGAATCCCTTCGGGTCAGCCATGGAGGGCTCCCATCATCGCGTTCGCGGTCTCGGTCTCGTCCAGGCCCTCGGCCTCGGCCTTGGCCTTGGCCTCGATGACCTTGCGGTAGTCGGTCGGCATGATCTCGGTGAAGCGGGCCAGGGCGGCCGGCCAGTCGGCCAGCAGCGCCGCCGCGACCTCCGAGCCGGTCTCCTCGTGGTGCTCGCGCACCAGCTGCTCGAGCTCGACGGCTTCGTCCCCGGTGACCGGGCCGAGCTCGACGAGCTCGGTGTTGACCCGCTCCGGCTTGAGGTCGAGCACCCACGCGACGCCGCCGGACATGCCGGCAGCGAAGTTGCGGCCGGTCTTGCCCAGCACGACCACGCGGCCGCCGGTCATGTACTCACAGGCGTGGTCGCCCACGCCCTCGGTGACCGCCCAGGCGCCGGAGTTGCGGACGCAGAAGCGCTCGCCGACCCCGCCGCGCAGGAAGATCCGGCCCGAGGTGGCGCCGTAGCCGATCGTGTTGCCGGCGATGATCTGCTCCTCGGAGCGGAACGGTGCCGAGCGGTCGGGCCGCACGACGATCCGGCCGCCGGAGAGGCCCTTGCCGACGTAGTCGTTCGCGTCGCCCTCGAGGCGCAGCGTCATCCCGTTCGGCACGAACGCGCCGAAGGACTGGCCCGCCGAGCCGGTGAAGGTGAGGTCGATCGTCCCGTCGGGCAGCCCGGCGCCGCCGTACCGCTTGGTCACCTCGTGGCCGAGGATCGTGCCGACGGTGCGGTTGACGTTGCGGATCTCCACCTGCGCCCGCACCGGCTCGCCGCGCTCGAGCGCGGCCTGGGCCAGCGGGACGAGCGTGGTGACGTCGAGCGCCTTCTCCAGGCCGTGGTCCTGGCCGGTGGTGTTGCGCAGCGCGGCACCCTCGGGCAGCTCGGGCACGTGGAGGACCGGGGCGAGGTCGAGCCCCGCGGCCTTCCAGTGGTCGACCGCGGCGACGGTGTCGAGCGCGTCGACGCGGCCGACGGCCTCGTCGATGCTGCGGAAGCCGAGCTCGGCGAGGTACTCACGCACCTCCTGGGCGATGAACTCGAAGAAGTTCACGACGTACTCGGCCTTGCCGGTGAACCGCTCGCGCAGGACGGGGTTCTGCGTCGCGACGCCCACGGGGCAGGTGTCGAGGTGGCAGACCCGCATCATCACGCAGCCCGAGACGACCAGCGGCGCGGTCGCGAAGCCGAACTCCTCGGCGCCGAGCAGCGCCGCCACGACGACGTCGCGGCCGGTCTTGAGCTGGCCATCGGCCTGCACGACGATCCGGTCGCGCAGGTTGTTCAGCAGCAGGGTCTGCTGGGTCTCGGCGAGGCCGAGCTCCCAGGGACCGCCGGCGTGCTTGAGCGAGGTCAGCGGCGAGGCGCCGGTGCCGCCGTCGTTGCCCGAGATGAGCACGACGTCGGCGTGCGCCTTGGACACACCCGTCGCGACCGTGCCGACGCCGACCTCGGAGACCAGCTTCACGTGGACGCGGGCCGCCGGGTTGGCGTTCTTCAGGTCGTGGATCAGCTGCGCCAGGTCCTCGATCGAGTAGATGTCGTGGTGCGGCGGCGGGCTGATCAGGCCCACGCCCGGCGTGGAGTGCCGGGTCTTGGCCACCCACGGGTAGACCTTGTGGCCGGGCAGCTGCCCGCCCTCGCCGGGCTTGGCGCCCTGGGCCATCTTGATCTGGATGTCGTCGGAGTTGGTGAGGTACTCCGCGGTCACGCCGAACCGGCCCGAGGCGACCTGCTTGATCGCGCTGCGCCGCTCGGGGTCGTAGAGCCGCTCGGGGTCCTCGCCGCCCTCGCCGGTGTTCGACTTGCCGCCGAGCCGGTTCATCGCGATCGCGAGGGTCTCGTGCGCCTCCTGGCTGATCGAGCCGTAGGACATCGCGCCGGTCGAGAAGCGCTTGACGATCGAGGCGACCGACTCGACCTCCTCGACCGGGATCGGCTGACGGCCGGTGGACTCGGCGTCCTTGAACCGGAAGAGCCCGCGCAGCGTCATCAGCCGCGCCGACTGGTCGTCGACGCGCTGGGTGTACTGCTTGAACACGTCGTAGCGACCCGCACGCGTGGCGTGCTGGAGGCGGAAGACGGTCTCGGGGTCGAACAGGTGCGGCTCGCCGTCGCGGCGCCACTGGTACTCACCGCCCGTCTCGAGCTCGCGGTGGGCCGGCGAGATGCCGCCGCGGGGGTACGCCGCGGCGTGGCGCCGGGCGACCTCCTCGGCGAGGGTGTCGAGCTCGACACCGCCGAGCTTGGAGGTCGTGCCGGTGAAGTACTGGTCGACGACCGCCTGGGAGAGGCCGACCGCCTCGAAGATCTGCGCGCCGGTGTAGGAGGCCACCGTGGAGACGCCCATCTTCGACATCACCTTGAGCACGCCCTTGCCGAGCGCCTTGACCAGGTTCTTGACCGCGGCCTCGGGGTCGGCCTTGACGTAGTAGCCGTCGCGGGCGAGGTCCTCGACGGACTCCATCGCGAGGTAGGGGTTCACCGCGGCCGCGCCGTACCCGACGAGCAGGGCCACGTGGTGGACCTCGCGGACGTCGCCGGCCTCGACCAGCAGGCCGACCTGGGTGCGGGTCTTCTCCCGGACCAGGTGGTGGTGGACCGCACCGGTGAGCAGCAGCGACGGGATCGGCGCGAGCTCGGCGGTGGAGTGCCGGTCGGAGAGCACGATGACGCGCGCGCCCTCGGAGATCGCCTTGCTGACCTCCGCGCAGATCTCCTCGATCCGCCGGGCGAGCGCCGCGCCGCCGCCCTCGACCTCGTAGAGGCCGCGGGCGACGTGGGTGATGAAGCCCGGCATGTCGCCGTCGCGGTTGATGTGGCGGATCTTGGCCAGGTCGTCGTTGGAGATGACCGGGAACGGCAGGACCACCTGCCGGCACGAGGCCGGCTGCGGCTCGAGCAGGTTCGACTCCGGGCCGATGGTGCCGTTGAGCGAGGTGACGAGCTCCTCGCGGATGGCGTCCAGCGGCGGGTTCGTGACCTGCGCGAAGAGCTGGTTGAAGTAGTCGAAGAGCAGGCGCGGCCGGTCGCTGAGCGCCGCGATCGGGGTGTCGGTGCCCATCGAGCCGATCGGCTCGGCGCCGGTGTTGGCCATCGGCGTGAGGATGACCCGCAGGTCCTCCTGGGTGTAGCCGAAGACCTGCTGGCGCCGGGTGACCGAGGCGTGGGTGTGGACGATGTGCTCGCGGTCGGGGATGTCGTCGAGGTGGATGAGGCCGGCGTGCAGCCACTCCTCGTAGGGGTGCTCCGCGGCGAGCTCGGCCTTGACCTCCTCGTCCTCGATGATCCGGTGCTCGTCGGTGTCGACGAGGAACATCCGGCCCGGCTGGAGCCGGCCCTTGCGGACGACCTTGGCGGGGTCGATGTCGAGGACGCCGACCTCGGAGGCCAGGACGACGAGGCCGTCGTCGGTGACCCAGTAGCGCGAGGGGCGCAGGCCGTTGCGGTCCAGCACGGCGCCGATCTGCGAGCCGTCGGTGAACACGACGCAGGCCGGGCCGTCCCAGGGCTCCATCAGGGCGGAGTGGAACTCGTAGAACGCGCGGCGCTTGGCGTCCATCTCGCCGTGGTTCTCCCACGCCTCGGGGATCATCATCAGCACGGCGTGCGGCAGCGAGCGGCCACCCATGTGCAGCAGCTCGAGGACCTCGTCGAAGGACGCGGAGTCCGAGGCGCCCGGGGTGCAGATCGGGTAGAGCCGCTCGAGGTCGCCCGGGATCAGGTCGGAGTCCAGCAGCGCCTCGCGGGCCCGCATCCAGTTCCGGTTGCCCATGACGGTGTTGATCTCACCGTTGTGGGCGATGTAGCGGAACGGGTGCGAGAGCGGCCAGCTCGGGAAGGTGTTGGTGGAGAACCGCGAGTGGACCACGGCCATCGCCGAGGTCATCCGCTCATCGCGCAGGTCGGGGAAGACCTCGTCGAGCTGGGCGGGGGTGAGCATGCCCTTGTAGACCAGGGTGCGCGAGGACAGCGACGGGAAGTAGACGTCGGTCTCCCGCTCGGCGCGCTTGCGCAGGCAGAAGGCCATCCGCTCCAGGCCGAGGCCGGTCAGCCGGCTGCCCTTGCCCGCGACGAAGAGCTGGGCGAAGGTCGGCATGACCCCCAGCGCGGTCTGCCCCAGCGGCGAGGGGTCGACCGGCACCTCGCGCCAGCCGAGGACGTCGAGGCCCTCCTCGCCGGCGATCTCCTCGACGCGGCGGCGGGTGGCGGCGACCGCCTCCTCGTCACCGGGGAGGAACGCCGTGCCGACGGCGTACGCGCCGCGGCCCGGGAGCTCGAAGTCCACGACCTCGCGCAGGAACGCGTCGGGGACCTGGAGCAGGATGCCGGCACCGTCGCCGGAGTTGGCCTCGGCGCCCGCGGCTCCGCGGTGGTCGAGGTTGAGGAGCGCGGTCACGCCCTGGCGGACGATCTCGTGGCTCGCTTCGCCCGACAGGTTCGCGACGAAGGCCACACCGCACGCATCGTGCTCGTGGCTGGGGTCGTAGAGCCCTTGGGGCGGCGGGAACGCGTGCGAGTAGGGCACTGGGTTCTCCCGTCGTCGAGCCGGGCCGGGTGGAGGCACCGAGGTGGCTCCGACCGGGCGTCCGGCTGGTCGGCACATGCAGGAATCAGCGCGCTCGGGCCGGGGCCCGGGTGCTGAGGGGGTGCAGGGACGACATTGGCCCACGCGGAGGCGTCAGGTTACCACCGTGTTGCGGGCGGGATCACCGCACGACGTCGTCGCGGACGTCGTCCAGGTCACGCCCGTCGGTGTAGACGCTCTCCTCGCGGCCCGGGTGGCGCCGCGCGGACCACACGAAGTACGCCGCCGCGGCCACGAACAGCACGATCGAGGTCCACACGTTGAACCGCAGGCCACCGACGTCGGCGAGCTCGACGTCGTCGATGCGCAGCATCTCGATCCAGCCGCGGCCCAGCGTGTAGGCCATCACGTAGAGCGCGGCGACCCGGCCGTGACCCAGGCGGAAGCGGCGGTCGAGCCAGACCACCAGGGCGAACGCCGCGAGGCTCCACAGGCACTCGTAGAGGAACGTCGGGTGGAACGTCGCCTGGTCGAGGTAGCCCGAGGGCCGGTGGACCGGGTCGATCTCGAGCGCCCACGGCAGGTCGGTGGGCTTGCCGAACAGCTCCTGGTTGAACCAGTTGCCCCACCGGCCGATCGCCTGGGCGACCAGCACCGTCGGGGCGATGGCGTCGAGGACCGGCAACAGCTTGATGCCCTTGCGCCGGGCGCCGATGATCACGCCGACCGCGCCGAGCGCGATCGCGCCCCACACGCCGAGCCCGCCGCGCCACACGTACAGCGCGGTGATCGGGTCGTTGCCCTCGCCGAAGTAGCGACTGCTGTCGGTGGCGACGTGGTAGAGCCGGCCGCCGACGAGGCCGAACGGCACGCCCCAGATCGCGAGGTCCTGGATGTCCCCGGGCGTGCCGCCACGGGCGACCCAGCGCCGCTCGGAGAGCCAGACGGCCACGACGATGCCGAGGATGATGGCGAAGGCGTAGCCGCGCAGCGGCACCGGCCCGAGGTACCACGTGCCCTCCGCGGGGCTCGGGATGCTCATCACCACGAGGCCGGCGAGGCCGGTGCTCACGCGTCCCCCAGGAGGCTCGAGACGTCGTGGGCGAACTGCGCGGCCGAGGTCGACTGGCGCCAGAACATCGGCGCCCGGTCGTTGCCGTCGACGGCGATGACGTAGGTGCCGTGGCTGCCGAGGTCGTAGCCGCCGGACGCGAGCTCCTCACCGTCGGCGACGAAGACCCCGACCGACTCGGCGACGGCCTTGGTCGTCTCCAGGTCGCCGCGCACGCCGACGTACGACGGGTCGAACCGGTCGAGGTAGTCGCGCAGGACGGGGCCGGTGTCGGTAGCGGGGTCGGTGGTCACGAAGACCACCTCGACCTGCTCGCGCTCGGCGTCGTCGAGCTTGTTCAGCCCCGAGGTCAGCGTCTGCATGACCAGCGGGCAGACGTCGGGGCACTGGGTGTAGCCGAAGAACACCAGGGTGAGCCGGGCGTCGGTGTCCTCGGCGAGCGAGAACGGCTTCCCGTCGGTGTCCTTCATCGGCGTCGCGGCCACCTCGAAGGGCGGGTCGACGACGCTGCCGGTGACCTCCTGCTCCTCCCCTCCCCCGCCGCAACCGGTGAGGAGGAGGGCGGCGGCGAGCGAGGCGGCCAGGGTGGTGCGCAGCCGAGCCCTCCTAGCCACGCCGCACCCCCGCGGCGATGTCCTCGGTCAGGGCGCGGAGCGCGCGCAGGCCGGCGGCGCGGTCGTCGGCGTGGTCGAGCAGGGTCCGCACGAACGCCGAGCCGACGATGACACCGTCGGCGCCGATCCCGTCCTTGGCGGCGATCTCCGCGGCCTGGTCGCCGTTGCTGACGCCGAGCCCGACACCGACGGGGAGGTCGGCGCCAGCGGGGCGCAGCCGCTTGGCCCGGGCCACGAGCGGCCCGGCGAGGTCGCTGGTGGTCGCGCGGGCGCCGGTGACGCCCATGACGGCGGTGGCGTAGACGAAGCCGCGGCAGGCCGCGGTGGTCATCGCGATCCGCTCGTCGGTGGAGGACGGCGCGACGAGGAAGACCTTGTCCAGGCCGTGCTCGTCGGCGGCGGCGATCCACTCCGGCGCGCTGTCGGGGGTCAGGTCGGGGGTGATCAGGCCCGATCCCCCGGCGTTGGCGAGGTCCGCGGCGAACCGCGGCACGCCGTACCGCTCGACGGGGTTCCAGTAGGTCATCACCAGCGTGGGCGTGCCGGTCGCGGCGACCGCCTCGACGGTGCGCAGGACGTCGGAGGTGCGCACGCCGCCCTCCAGCGCGGCCTGCGCGGCCGCCTGGATCGTCGGGCCGTCCATGACCGGGTCGCTGTAGGGCAGGCCGATCTCGATGATGTCGCAGCCGGCGTCGACCAGCACGCGCAGCGCGTCGATGCCGCCGGCGACGTCGGGGTAGCCGGCCGGCAGGTAGCCGACCAGCGCGGCGCGGTCGTCGGCGCGCGCCTTCTCGAAGGCGGTGGTGCTGCTCAGCGTCATCCGACGGGCTCCTCGGTCACGTCGTCGGAGACCTCGGCCTCGGTGCGGCCCAGGCCGAACCACTCGATCGCGGTCCCCATGTCCTTGTCGCCGCGGCCCGAGAGGTTGACCAGGACGGTCGCCTCGGGGCCCTTCTCGGCGGCCAGCTCGCGGGCCACGCGCATCGCGCCGGCGACGGCGTGGGCGGACTCGATCGCCGGGATGATGCCCTCGGTGCGGCTCAGCAGCGCCATGGCCTCCATCGCCTCGGCGTCGGTGACCGGGGTGTACGTCGCCCGGCCGGTCGCCGCGAGGTGGGCGTGCTGCGGGCCCACGCCCGGGTAGTCCAGGCCGGCGGAGATCGAGTGGGACTCGATCGTCTGGCCGTCGGCGTCCTGGAGGACGTAGGTGCGGGCGCCGTGGAGCACGCCGCTGTCCCCGGCGTGGATCGTCGCCGCGTGGCGCGGGGTGTCGACGCCCTCGCCGCCCGGCTCGAAGCCGTGGATCGCGACGCCCTCGTCGTCGAGGAAGGCGGCGAACAGCCCGATCGCGTTCGACCCGCCGCCCACGCACGCGGCGATCGCGTCCGGCAGCACGCCGTAGCGCTCCAGGCACTGGGCGCGCGCCTCGTCGCCGATGCCGCGGGTGAAGTCGCGGACCATGCTCGGGAAGGGGTGCGGGCCGGCCGCGGTCCCGAAGAGGTACGCCGTGTGGTCGACGCTGGCGACCCAGTCGCGCAGCGCCTCGTTGATCGCGTCCTTGAGCGTGGCGCTGCCCGACTCCACCGGGACCACCTTGGCGCCGAGCAGGTGCATCCGGGCGACGTTGAGCGCCTGGCGGCGGGTGTCGACCGCGCCCATGTAGACGGTGCAGTCGAGCCCGAAGTAGGCCGCGGCCGTCGCGCTGGCGACGCCGTGCTGGCCCGCGCCGGTCTCGGCGATGACCCGGGTCTTGCCCATCCGCTTGGTCAGCAGCGCCTGGCCCAGCACGTTGCGGATCTTGTGCGCGCCGGTGTGGTTGAGGTCCTCGCGCTTGAGCAGGATCCGGGCGCCGACCTGCCGGCTGAGCCGCTCCGCGTGGTACAGCGGGCTGGGCGTGCCGGCGTAGTCGCGCAGGATCGCCTCGAAGTCGGCGACGAAGGCCGGGTCGGCCATCGCCTCCTCCCAGGCCGCGGTCAGCTCATCGAGCGCGGAGACCAGCGCCTCGGGCATGAAGCGGCCGCCCCAACCGTGCTCGGGGCCGCCGAACCAGCCGCGCTCGTCGGCGTCGTAGGTGCCCGTGCGTCCGGCCTCGGTCGTCATGCCCCTGCTCCCGTCATCGCGCGCACCGCGGCTCGCGGGTCGCCGTCCTTCACCAGGGCCTCGCCGACCAGCACCGCGCGGGCGCCCTCGCCCACGAACCGGGCGACGTCGGCGGGCGAGAAGATCCCCGACTCCGCGACCTTGACCCGGTCGTCCGGGACGAGCGGCGCGAGTCGCCCGAAGGTGTCGGCGTGGATCTCCAGCGTCTTGAGGTTGCGGGCGTTCACGCCGACCAGCTCGGCGCCGAGGTCGACCGCGCGCTCGGTCTCGGCCTCGTCGTGGACCTCCACGAGCACCGTCAGGCCGAGCTCGCGGGCCTCGTCGTACAGCCGGCGCAGCTCGTCGCCCGGCAGGGCGGCCACGATGAGCAGCGCCAGGTCGGCGCCGGCCGCGCGGGCCTCGACGAGCTGGTAGGACGAGACGATGAAGTCCTTGCGGAGGACCGGCACGTCGACCGCCGCGCGGACCGCGCGGAGGTCGGCCAGGCTGCCGCCGAAGCGGCGCTGCTCGGTGAGCACGCTGATCGCGGCGGCGCCGCCGGCGGCGTACTCCTTGGCCAGCACGGCGGGGTCGGGGATGTCGGCCAGGTCGCCCTTGCTGGGGCTGCGGCGCTTGACCTCCGCGATGACGCTCGAGCCGGGCGCACGGAAGTGCGGCATCGGGTCACGGGGCGGGTCGGCGTCGGCCAGGGCCGCACGCACGTCGGCGAGGGGCAGGGCCGCCTCGCGCTCCGCGAGGTCGGCCCGGACCCCGGCGACGATGTCGTCGAGCACGGACACGGGTCCTCCTCGGGCTTGGATCGGGGTGGATCGGCTGGATCGGGCTGCGCCGATCTGCCTCCCGAGAGTCTGACACGCCGGCCGCTACGGTCCTCGCACGGGCCGGCGCCGTGGGCGCCCGGCCGTGACCCCGAGGAGACCCCGTCATGAGCTACACCGATCCGCCCCCGCCGTCTGGGCCGTACGGCGGGGAGCAGCCGCCCTCCGGCGGCCAGCCGCCCTCCGGCGGCCAGCCGCCCTACGGGGGCCAGCCGCCCTACGGCGACCAGCCGTACGGCGCCGGCCAGCCGGGCCAGCCGCCGCGGACCTCCGGGAAGGCGACCGCCGCGATGGTGACCGGCCTGGTGGGCCTGTTCACGATCTGCTGCGGCTTCTTCGTCGCCTCGAGCATCGCCGCCGTGGTCCTCGGCTTCCTGGCCCGCAAGGAGATCGAGGCCTCCGGCGGCGCGCTCGGCGGTCGCACGCAGGCCCTGACCGGGATCATCGCCGGCTGCATCGGGATCGCGGCGTTCCTGCTCTCGATCGTGCTGGTCGCCACCGGCGCCGTGGACTACGACTTCGACTACAGCACGTCCTGATCCACGTCCTGATCCACGCCTGATCCGCGCCTGATCCAGGCGGCACGCGACCTGCCCGGTCAGGGCGCCAGCCAGGCCCCGGCCGGCAGGTTGCGGAGCACCGCGAAGACCACGGCCACCACGCACAGCGTGACCGTGCCGCCGACCACGAAGCGCTGGTCGGGCTCGCGGGTCTCCCCGCGCCAGCGCCGCGCGACCCACCACAGGTAGAGCGCGGCCAGCACGGGCAGCAGGCCGATGAGGAGCAGGTTGCTCGACGCCGCGTCGGCGAAGCGCCCGTTCGTCAGGTCGTTGACCGCCCGCAGGCCGCCGCAACCGGGGCACCAGAAGCCCAGCGCGGCGCTCGGACAGGAGCCCCACGAGCCGCGCTCGTGGGGGTCGCGCAGGTGCAGCGCGAGCGTGGCGGCCGCGAGGCCGCCGAGGGTGACCGCGGGCGCCAGGAGGCGCCGACCGCGGGTCACCGGGTGATCACCCGTGCAGGCCCATCTTGTCCATCACGATGAACAGGACGAGGGCGCCGACGACCATGGCGACGCCGACCCAGAAGATCACGAAGCTGATCGGGTCGAGCATCAGCCCGACCCCGCCCACGATGAAGCCGATCATGGCGACCACGACGGCGGTCCAGGCCGCGGGGGTGTTGCCGTGGTTGTCGTTAGACATGCGTGGAGCTCCTCGATCGGGGGTTCGGTGCGGGGCGGAACGCGGCTGATCCTAGCGACACCGGGGCGGCGGTCAGGCCGTCGGGTCGTGCCCCTCGTCCATCGCCTTCCACAGCTCGATGTTGCTGGCGTCCTCGGGGGCCACGGCCTTCGCCGGGGCGGCGGGGCCACCGGCCGGGGCGTCGTACCGGCTGCCCATCTCCGGCCACGCCGGGGCCAGGCGCACCGCGAGCACGCTCGCGACCAGGGTGAGGACCGCGCCGAGGGCCGAGGCGGCGTACCACGCGGTCCGGGTGATGTCGGGCTCGACGCCGGAGCCGGCGTACACGGCCTGGACGTCCTCGACGGTCGAGGACCAGCCGGCGACGACGGCCACGACCAGGCCGAGCGCCGCGACCGCTCCGAGGAGGGCGACCGCGCGGCGCACCCGGCGGCGGGTGACCAGCACGACGCCCCAGCAGGCGAGCACGACGAGCGCGGCTGCGGTGGCCGCGGGCATCTCGCCGGCGTCGCTCACGGCGTAGCCGGCCAGGGCGGCCGCTCCCCCGTCGGAGCCGGCCTCGGCCCAGGGCCGGCTGCCGCCGACCGCGGCGAGCGTGCCGCCGGCGAGGCCGGCCAGCACGACCGGCCCGAAGGTCTTGCGCCGGTCGCGGCGGACGGTCTCCTGCTCAGCCACAGGTCGGCAGCTCCACGGCGTCGAAGCAGGTGCGGTCGCCGGTGTGGCAGGCGGCGCCCTCCTGGTCCACGGCGACGAGCAGGGTGTCGCCGTCGCAGTCGAGGCGGACCTCCTTGACCCACTGGACGTTGCCGGAGGTCTCCCCCTTGACCCAGTACTCCTGGCGGGAGCGGGACCAGTACGTCGCCCGGCCGGTCGTCAGGGTGCGGTGCAGCGCCTCGTCGTCCATCCAGCCGAGCATCAGCACCTCGCGGGTGTCGTGCTGCTGGACCACCGCGGGCACCAGGCCGTCGGCGGTGCGCTTGAGGCGGGCGGCGATGTCGGGTGCCAGGGAGCTCACCTGCTCAGTATCCCCGGCCACCGTCACCGGGTTCCGGGCTGGGGCCCGGTGACGGGATAGTCCGCCACGCACGCGCCCTTGACCCGGCCGGAAAGGGCGCGGGTGTGTCGGACTATCCCGCCGGGGCGTGGGTACGCCGGGCCGGCTGCGGGTCGTGGGTGCCGGGGCGGCTCCCGCGTCGGCGGCCCTCAGCTGCCCTGCTGGGCCACCCAGGAGGCGTGGAGGCCGGCGTACACGCCGCCCTCCTCGGCCACGAGCGCTGCGTGCGGCCCGCGCTGGACGACCTGTCCGCGGTCGACGACGACGACCTCGTCGGCGTTCTCCGCGGTGGAGAGCCGGTGGGCGATCGTGACCGAGGTGCGCCCGCGCATCAGCCGCTCCAGCGCGCGGCCGATCCGCATCTCCAGGGCGGGGTCGACCGCGCTGGTCGCCTCGTCGAGGACGAGCAGGTCGGGGTCGGCGAGGTGGGCGCGCAGGAGCGCGACGAGCTGCCGCTCCCCCGCCGAGAGCGACTCGCCGCGCTGGCCCACCGGGGTCTGGATCCCGCGGGGCAGGCCGGCGATCCAGTCGCCCAGGCCGAGCTCGGCGGCGCTGGCCAGGATCTCCTCGTCGGTGGCGTCGAGCTTGCCGTAGCGCACGTTCGCGGCGAGCGTGTCGTCGAAGAGGAAGCCCTCCTGGGGCACCAGCACCACGCTGCTGCGCAACGAGGCCGAGCCGATGTCGCGGACGTCGACGCCGTCGAGCAGCACCCGCCCCTCGGAGGGGTCCATCAGCCGGGTCAGCAGCTTGGCGACCGTCGACTTGCCCGAGCCGGTCTCGCCGACGACCGCCACGCGGAGGCCGGCGTCGATCGCCAGGTCGATGTCGCGCAGCACCAGCGGGCCGCCGGGGTAGGCGAAGGAGACGTGCTCGAAGCACACGTCGATCGGGCCGCGCGGCAGGACGGCACCGTCCGGGCCGGGGTCGACCAGGTCGGCCGGCGTCTCCAGGATGCCGATCACCCGCCGCCAGCCGGCGATGGCGTTCTGGGCGTCGGTGAGGATCTGGGTGCCCATCTGCACCGGGCCGACGAACAGCGTCACGAGGAACGCGAACGCGACCACCTCCCCCGCGGTGATGTCGCCGCCCCACAGCCGGCCCTGGCCCAGCCAGATGCCGACGATGAGCACGCCGGCGTTGGCCAGGCCCGCCGAGACGCCGCCGAGGGAGAAGGAGAACGCGGTGAAGCCCTGCGCCCGGGTGCTGGCCGCCTTGTGGGCGTCGATCGCCTCGTCGATGCGCCGCTGGGTGCGGTCCTCGACGGCGTAGGAGCGGACCACGGCCGCGCCGACGACCGGCTCGGACACGGCCGAGAGCATCAGGCCGACCTGGCGACGTACGGTGCCGTAGGCGTCGGAGAGCTTGCGCTGGAAGTAGCGCAGGGACAGGAACAGCGGCGCGAAGCACAGCCACACCACGAGCGCGAGCTGCCAGCTGTAGACGACCATCACGACGGTCGCGACGAGCACCTGCCCGACGCTGACGACGAACAGCAGGCCGCCGAAGACGAGGAACTGGCTGACCTGGTCGACGTCGCTGGTGACGCGGGCGACCAGGGCGCCGCGGCGCTCGGTGTTCTGGGTCAGCAGCGGCAGGTCGTGGACGTGGCGGAAGGCCTTGGTGCGCAGCGTCGCCAGCCCGCGCTCGGCGGAGGTGAAGAGCCGGGTGGTCATCTTGTACGACGCCCAGCTCGTGACCACGATGGCGAGCGCGGCGATGACGCCGGCCCAGACGGTGAAGGAGACGTCCGGCCCGCTGGGGCCGTTGATGCCGCGGTCGAGCACCTGCTGGACCACGATCGGTACGACGACCTGGCCCGCGGAGGCGACCACCGCCAGCGCGAGCGTCCCGCCGATGCCCTCCTTGAGCTCGGGTGAGAAGTGCACCCCGCGCCGGATGGTGCGGATGGCGCCGATGTCCTCGCCGGAGTCCATGACGGTGCTCATGCGGTCACCTCCGCGTGCTCGTCGTCGTGCTCCTGCTCGTAGGCGTTCACCAGGTTGGCGTAGGCGGCGCTGCGGGCCAGGAGCTCGGCGTGGGTGCCGCGGTCGGCGATCCGGCCGTCCTCGAGGTGGACGACCTCGTCGGCGAGCGCGATGGTCGCCTTGCGGTAGGCGACGACCACCAGCGAGGGGCCCTCGCCTGACTCGTCGCGCAGGGCGGCGAGGATGCGCGCCTCGACCTCGGGGTCGACCGCCGAGGTGGCGTCGTCCAGCACGAGCAGTCGAGGGCGGCGCACGAGCGCGCGGGCCAGGGAGATCCGCTGGCGCTGGCCGCCGGACAGCGAGGTCCCGCGCTCGCCGAGGCGGGTGTCGAGCCCGTGCGGGAGGGCCGCGACGAAGCCGTCGGCCTGGGCGGCCCGCAGCGCGGCCCACACCTCCTCGTCGGTCACGTCGGCGCCGAGGGCGACATTGCCGCGGACGGTGTCGTCGAAGAGGAACGGCGTCTGGGGCACCGCCGCGACCGCCCGGGCCAGCTCGCCGCGGGCCAGGTCGCGCAGGTCGGTGCCGTCGAGGAGGATCCGGCCGGCGTCGGGGTCGACGAGCCGGCTGAGCAGCATCGTCAGGGTGCTCTTGCCCGACGCGGTCGCCCCGACGACGGCCACGGTGCGACCCGGCTCGACGGTCAGGTCGACGCCGTCGAGCAGCCGGCGGTCGGGGTCGTAGGAGTAGCTCAGCCCCTCC
The DNA here is from genome assembly GCF_013177455.1 of Nocardioides marmotae. Taxonomy (NCBI): domain Bacteria; kingdom Bacillati; phylum Actinomycetota; class Actinomycetes; order Propionibacteriales; family Nocardioidaceae; genus Nocardioides; species Nocardioides marmotae. The sequence continues at coordinate 1,688,367 of NZ_CP053660.1, read as the reverse complement.
ACGCGCAGGGCCGCCCCGCGGGCGCCGGTCGCGACCACGCCGGTCGAGGTGCGGTCGCCGTACGGCATCTCGCCGGCGGCGTCGAGGACGCTGCGCACCCGCTGGTAGCCCACGACGCTGCGCGGGAACTCACCGAGCAGCCAGCCGATCGAGCGGATCGGGAAGGAGACGATCGTGAGGAGGTAGGCCACCGTCACCACGTCCCCGGCGTCGGTCGCGCCGCTGAGGACGCGGGAGACGCCGACGGCGAGGACGACCAGCACGCCGAGGTTCGGCAGCGCGGCCAGCGTCGGGTCGAAGGCCGCGCGGATGCGGCCGGCCTTGATGTTGACGTCGCGCAGCTCGCGGGCGCGGGCGGCGAACCGCTCGGTCTCCTCGCCCTCGCGGCCGAGGGTCTTGACGACCATCGCGCCGTCGAAGGACTCGTGGGCGATCTCGCTGACCTCGGCGCGCAGCTGCTGCGCGCGGGTCATCCAGCCCTGGGCGAGCCGCTGGTAGGCGACGTTCACGGCGATGACGACCGGGAAGATCGTGAGGCCCACCAGCGCGAGCACGACGTCGGCGAAGAACATCTGCGCGACCGCGATCACCATCATCGCGACCGTGCCGACCGCCATCGGCAGCGGCGCGATCGGCCCCCACGCGGCCTCGACGTCGGCGTTGGCGTTGGAGAGCAGCTGGCCGGTCGGGTGGCGCTGGTGCCACTCCATCGGCAGGGTGAGGTACTGGCGGGTGACCGCGCGGCGGGTGTGGGCCTGCATCCGGTACTGCATGACGCCGGCGCCGAGCCGTCGCGCGACGATCCCGACCGCGCGGAGGATGGCGACGCCGAGGAACAGCGCGAGCACCGCGAGCAGCATGTCGGCGCCGACCTCGCCGGTCTCGAAGGCCGGCAGCACGACGTGGTCGGTCGACCAGCCGAGCACCCACGCGTCCGCGACGGTCAGCGCGCCGAACAGCACGCTCCCGAGCGTCGAGACGGTGAAGATCCACGGCTCCCGCTTGATCGCCACCCACAGCACGCGGAACCCCGCTGCTGTGGACCCTCGACCCTGATGCTGCTCGTCCGTCACCCGCTCCTGCTTCCCTCGACCTCCGCCCAACAGCCGGGCCGCGCCACGATATTCCGCAGCCCCAACCCGGCCGACGCCTCCCCCATGCCGCCGAGGTGGCACTCCTGCAGGGTCGAGGTGGTACTCGTGCAGGGTCGAGGTGGTACTCGTGCAGGGTCGGGGCCAGGTGTCGGAGTCACCGGTTAACCGGTGACTCCTGCACATACCGGGGCAGATCTGCCCCGATAAGTGCAGGGGTCACCTGAGAAGTGGTACCCGCGTGACCACTGGGGCCGGGTACGCCGCGAGCGGCCGCCGGCGTACCGGCGACCGCTCGAGGACGGGGCAAGCTGTGGAGTTGTCAGTGCGTCCCGGGCCAGCCGGTCACGGTCAGCGCTTGTCGGCAGCGCGCTGGGTGGCGTCGAAGACCATGTTCACGGTGTTGCCCAGACCCTGGAACTCGTTGCCCGCAGCCGCCGGGAACGACAGCGTCACCCGCAGGTTCGAGACCTTCGCGTCCGTGTTCAGCGCCGTGGTCGCCGCGGCCAGGTCCAGGTTCGCACCCACCACCGGACGCGAGGCCAGCACCTGGGTGGTGGTGCCGGCGCACTTCAGGGCCCCGTTGGCCTTGGCCGGGTCGACCTTCACCCAGGCCACCGAGCACTGGTCGACGGCCAGCTGCAGACCGTTGGTGATGTCCGTGGTCAGCAGGTTGCTCGTCGCGCCGGTCGTGGTGAGCTTGACCGACCCGAACTTCTCATCCGTCGCGCCGCGGGTCAGCACCACGTCGCGCTCGATCGTGTCACCGGGCACCAGGCCGGCCGCCGCGATGCTCGGGCCCTGCGTGCTCGTGCCCTTGCCCAGGGTGATCCGGCCCGCGTCGACCTGCTCGGTGGCCGAGGTGGTCGAGGTGAACGCACCGAAGGTGCCCAGGCCCGCCACCGACGCAGCACCCGCGACCAGCGCCACCGAGGCCACGATCTTGACCGCGGTGGTCCGGCTGCGACGCGAGACCTTCCGACCCGTGACGGCCTTGCGGGAGCCGGTGGCCTTGCGGGAGGTGGTGGAGGTCATCGGAGGAGCCTTTCGAGAAGGGGATCCGCCGGCATCTCCGGCGGGGTGTTCCTTGATGACCAGAACTCTGCCGCCCCCACATCAAGGCACCACCCGCCACAACCACGACGTTCCCTCAAGCCCTCCGCAAGACCCCTGAGACAGCGCTGCGGCACCTCGGGAAGGGCAACCCCGGCACGACATCCCGGCCCGGTCAGTGCGTGGGGCGGACCTCGGCGGCCTCGTCGCCGAGGCGGATGGCGCCGGAGGTGAGGGCGCGCAGGATCGAGCCGCCGCGTCGGCGCAGCGCCGCGGCGCCGCCGGGCCCCATCGAGGTCTCCATCACCCGGCACGGGGCGGCGACGCGGACGACCTCGAGCAGCACCTCGCCGACCTGGAGGCGGACGCCGGGCTCGGTGGGGACCGCTCCCCCGCCCACCGTGACCGTACGTCGCGTGGCGCTCGGCGGGACGGCCCGGCCGAGGGCGGCTGCGGCTTCGGCGAGCGCCTCGGCGGACTGGACCGAGACGTGCCGGTGCCGCGTGCCCCACCACCGGTCGCCGACGACGCCGCGGCCGGCGACGACCTCGATGCTCGTCCGCGCCTGCATCGGCGCGTGCCGCTCGGGCGCGACGTGCAGCGCCGTCACCCGCCCGAGCGAACCGGTCACCGGACGGGGTGACCGGCCTCGTCGAGCGCGCGCTTGACGTCGCCGATGCGCAACGTGCCGAAGTGGAAGACCGTGGCCGCGAGGACCGCGTCGGCGCCGGCCTCGACGGCGGGCGGGAAGTGCTCGACGCGGCCGGCGCCGCCGGAGGCGATGACGGGGATCGAGACCTCGCGACGTACCGCCGCGATCAGGTCGAGGTCGAAGCCGTCCTGGGTCCCGTCGGCGTCCATCGCGTTGAGCAGGATCTCGCCGGCGCCGAGCTCGGCGGCGCGCACGGCCCACTCGACCGCGTCGATGCCGGCGGACTTCCGGCCGCCGTGGGTGGTGACCTCGAAGCCGGAGGCGGTGCCGGCGGCGCGGCGCGCGTCGACCGACAGCACGAGCACCTGGTTGCCGAACCGGTCGGCGATCTCGGCGACCAGCTCGGGCCGGCGGATGGCGGCGGTGTTGACCGCGACCTTGTCCGCGCCGGCCCGCAGCAGCCGGTCGACGTCGGCGACCGAGGCGACACCGCCGCCGACCGTGAGCGGGATGAAGACCTGCTCGGCAGTGGCCGAGACGATCTCCATCGTGGTCGAGCGGCCCTCGTGGGAGGCGGAGATGTCGAGGAAGGTCAGCTCGTCGGCGCCCTCGGCGTCGTAGACCTTGGCCAGCTCGACCGGGTCACCGGCGTCACGCAGGTCCTGGAAGTTGATGCCCTTGACCACCCGACCGCCGTCGACGTCCAGGCACGGGATGACCCGGACCGCGAGCGTCACGACGCCCCGCCGCGGGTCAGGGCGAGCGCGTCCTCGAGGGTGAACCGGCCCTCGTAGAGCGCGGTGCCGGCGATCGCGCCCTCCACGCCGACGGGCACGAGGTCCATCAGCGCGCGGATGTCGTCGAGCGTGCTCACCCCGCCCGAGGCGATGACCGGGCGGTCCGTGGCGGCGCAGACGTCGCGCAGCAGCTGGAGGTTGGGGCCCTGGAGCATGCCGTCCTTGTTCACGTCGGTGACGACGTAGCGCGCGCAGCCCTCGGCGTCGAGGCGGGCGAGGGTCTCGTAGAGGTCGCCGCCGTCCTTGGTCCAGCCGCGGGCGGCCAGGGTGGTGCCCCGGACGTCGAGGCCGATCGCGATCCGGTCGCCATGCTCGGCGATGATCCGCGCGCACCACGCCGGGTTCTCCAGTGCGGCGGTGCCGATGTTGACCCGCCGGCAGCCGGTGGCCAGCGCCGCCTCCAGCGACTCGTCGTCGCGGATGCCGCCGCTCATCTCCACGTCGATGTCGAGCGCGCCGACGATCTCGGCCTGCAGCTCGCGGTTCGAGCCGCGCCCGAACGCCGCGTCGAGGTCGACCAGGTGCAGCCACTCCGACCCGGCGTCCTGCCACCGGCGCGCGGCCGCGACCGGGTCGCCGTACACGCGCTCGGAGCCGGCGACGCCCTGGGCGAGCTGGACGGCGCGGCCCTCGGTGATGTCGACGGCGGGCAGCAGCTGGAGGTGGGACATGGTTCTCGCTTCCAAGGTGGGGACGGGCGCTGGGCTCCGGAGGTGCTCAGCGTCGGAACAGCAGGGTGAACAGGACGGGCGCGGCGAGCACCGAGACCACGAGCGCGCCCAGCCGGGCCGACCACTCCGGCACGAAGACCCAGACCGCGACGTTGGCGACCAGCAGGCCGGCGAGCAGCCACTGCCACTGACGGCGGCGCCGCGCGGCGAGGATCCCGGTCGGACGGGTCCGCCGCGCGGGCAGGCGCGAGGTCATCGCCCGGACGCGCGCGTCGCGGCGCTCGCGACGCTCGGCCTCGGCCGCGCGGGCCGCCGTGAGGACCGCGGCCTCGCGCTGCCGCTCCTCGCGACGCCGGGCCCGCTCCTTGCTCATCGGGGGCTCATCGGGGGCTCACCGGGGGCTCACCGGACGTTCACCGGTCGGCGCTCACAGGGAGGCGACCCAGTTGCGGAACAGCGCCGCGCCCGCGTCGCCGGACTTCTCCGGGTGGAACTGGGTCGCGGTGAGCGGGCCGTTCTCGACGGCCGCGACGAACCGGTCGCCACCGTGCTCGGCCCAGGTCACCAGCGGCGCGCGCGTGCGGTTGTTGGTGACCAGCTCCCAGTCGCGGACGCCGTAGGAGTGCACGAAGTAGAACCGCTCCTCCTCGATGCCCGCGAAGAGCGTGGAGCCCTCGGGGACCTCGACGGTGTTCCAGCCCATGTGCGGGACGACCGGCGCCTGGAGCCGCTCGACCACGCCCGGCCACTCGTCGCAACCGTCGGTCTCCACGCCGTGCTCGACCCCGCGGCCGAAGAGGATCTGCATCCCGACGCAGATGCCGAGGATCGGGCGCCCGCCGGCGAGCCGGCGACCGATGAGCCGGTCGCCCTTGATCGCGCGCAGGCCCTCCATGCACGCCGCGAACGCCCCGACGCCCGGCACGAGCAGGCCGTCCGCGGCCAGGCAGGTGTCGAAGTCCGAGGTCAGCTCGACCTCGGCGCCGGCCCGCTCGACCGCGCGCACCGCGGAGCGCAGGTTGCCCGAGCCGTAGTCGAGGACCGCGACCTTCGCAGTCACATCGACCCCGCGGGATCGGGGTCCCCGCGGCGTCGTCCGGCGGAGGAGCGCAGCGGAGGAGCCGGGGAACGTCGCGGGGTGATCACAGCGCCCCCTTGGTCGAGGGGATGCCCGTCTCGCGGGGGTCGAAGGCGACCGCGTCGCGGAAGGCGCGGGCGAACGCCTTGAACTGGGTCTCCACGATGTGGTGCGGCTCGCGGCCGGCGAGGACGCGCACGTGCAGGGCGAAGTGGCCGTGGAAGGCGATCGACTCGAAGACGTGCTGGGTCAGCGAGCCCAGGTAGGCCGGGGTGCTGCCACCGAGCTGGACGTACTGCTGCCCCTCCGGCTCGCCGGTGTGCACGCAGTAGGGCCGGCCCGAGACGTCGACGACGGCGTGGACGAGCGCCTCGTCCAGCGGCACCGTGGCGTCGCCGAACCGCCGGATGCCGACCTTGTCGCCCAGCGCCTGGCGCAGCGCCTGGCCCAGCGCGATCGCGGTGTCCTCGGTGGTGTGGTGGGCGTCGATCCAGTGGTCGCCCTCGGACTGCACGGTCAGGTCGACCAGGCTGTGCCGCGCGAACGCGGTGAGCATGTGGTCGTAGAACCCGATCCCGGTCGAGACGTCGTGGCGGCCGCTGCCGTCGAGGTCGACCTCGACGAGCACCTTGGACTCGCTGGTCTGCCGCTCGATGCGTGCGGTACGGCTCATCGGTCCGTCCCCTTCCCTGCTTCGGTGTCCATGACCTGGCTCAACGCTCCACGGAACGCATCCATCTCCCCGGCTGTTCCGATCGAGACCCGCAGCCAGCCCGGCGGGCCGACCTCGCGGACGAGCACCCCCCGGTCCAGCAGGCCCTGCCAGACAGCATGCCGGTCGGCGAAGGTGCCGAACAGGGCGAAGTTGGCGTCGCTCTCGGCGACCTGGAGTCCCTGTTCGCGCAGCCAGGCCACCGTGCGGTCGCGCTCGGCGCGCAGCTCGTCGACCTTGCCGAGCAGCTCCGGGGCGTGCCGCAGCGCCGCGACGGCGGCGGCCTGGGTGACCGAGGAGAGGTGGTAGGGCAGTCGCACCACGCGGATCGCGTCGCAGATCGCCGGGTCGGCCGCGAGGTAGCCCAGCCGCAGGCCGGCGGCGGCGAACGCCTTGCTCATCGTCCGCGTGACGACCAGGTTGCGGTGGACCGGGAGCAGCTCGAGCGCGCTCGGGACGCCGGCGCGGCGGAACTCGCCGTACGCCTCGTCGACCACGACCAGGCCCTGCGGCTCGTAGGCCGCCGCCGCCTCGCACAGCACGGTGACCGCCTCGGGCGGCAGCGCCGTGCCGGTCGGGTTGTTCGGCGAAGGCAGCAGCACCACGCTCGGCCGGTGCTCGCGCACCAGCGCCGCGGCCGCGTCGAGGTCGAGGGAGAAGTCGTCCTCGCGCCGCCCCTGGACCCAGGTGGTGGAGGTGTCGCGGGCGTACTCCGGATACATCGAGTACGTCGGCGCGAAGCTCAGCGCCGAACGGCCCGGACCGCCGAAGGCCTGCAGCAGCTGCAGCATGACCTCGTTGGAGCCGTTGGCCGCCCACACCTGCTCGACCGCGATCCCGTGCGGGGTGTCGCGCGCGAGGTACTCGGCCAGCGCGGTGCGCAGCGCGACGTGCTCGCGGTCGGGGTAGCGGTGCAGCCCCCGCGCGGCCTCCGCGACCGACGCCGCGATGTCGGCGACGCAGGCCTCGGAGGGGCCGTAGGGGTTCTCGTTGGTGTTGAGCTGGACCGGCACGTCCAGCTGGGGGGCGCCGTACGGCTCGAGGCCGCGCAGCTCCTCCCGGATCGGGGGGAACACGACGCGATCAGCCCCCGAAGCGGACGCGCACCGCGGCGCCGTGGCCCGGCAGGTCCTCGGCCTCGGCGAGGGTCACCACGTGGTCGGCGACCTCGGCGAGCGCCTCGCGGGAGTAGTCCACGACGTGCACCGACTTGGTGAACGCGCGCACCGAGAGACCCGAGGAGTGGCAGGCGCAGCCGCCGGTCGGCAGCACGTGGTTGGAGCCGGCGCAGTAGTCGCCGAGGCTGACCGGGGCGTGCGGGCCGACGAAGATCGCGCCGGCGTTGCGGACCCGGGCGGCCCAGGCGGCGGCGTCCTCGGTGTGGATCTCGAGGTGCTCGGCGGCGTAGGCGTTGACCACCTCGAGGCCCTGCTCGAGGTCGGAGACCAGCACGACGCCGGACTGCGGGCCGGTCAGCGCGGTGCGGATCCGCTCGGTGTGCTTGGTGGCGTAGACCTGCTTCTCCAGCTCGGCCTCGACGTCGGCGGCCAGCCGCTCGGACGGGGTGACCAGCACCGAGCCGGCCAGCGGGTCGTGCTCGGCCTGGCTGACCAGGTCGGCGGCGACGTACGCCGCGTCGGCGGTGTCGTCGGCGAGGACCGCGATCTCGGTGGGACCGGCCTCGGAGTCGATGCCCACCAGGCCCTTGAGCAGCCGCTTGGCGGTGACGGTGTAGATGTTCCCCGGACCGGTGACCAGGTCGACCCGCTCGCACGGGCCGGTGCCGTAGGCGAACATCGCGATGGCCTGGGCGCCGCCGACGGCGTACACCTCCTCCACGCCGAGCAGCGCGCACGCCGCCAGGATCGTGGGGTGCACCTGGCCACCGAAGTCCTTCTGCGGCGGCGAGGCCAGCGCGATCGACTCCACGCCGGCGACCTGGGCGGGCACGACGTTCATCAGCACGCTGGAGACCAGCGGTGCCAGGCCGCCGGGCACGTAGAGGCCGACGCGGCGGATCGGGACCTTGCGGTGCGTGACGCGGGCGCCCGGACCGAGGTCGGTGACCGCGTCGTGCTCGAGCTCGGCCGTGCAGGTCGCGCGCAGGCGCCGGATCGACTCCTCCAGCGCGGCGCGGATGGCGGGGTCGAGCCGCTCGAGCGCCGCGGTGGTCGCCCCGGCGGGGACGCGGAGCTCGTCGAGCTCCACACCATCGAAGGTGCGGGCGTACTCCTTGATCGCGTCGACGCCGCGGGTGCGCACCGCCTCGCAGATGGCATGCACCGCGGGCACCGCAGCCTCGACGTCGAAGTCGGCCCGGGGGACGACGTCGCGGTAGTCGACGGGACCCGTGGTCCCGCGCAGGTCGATGCGGCGGATCATGGCGCCGATCCTACGTTCGCCGCTGCCGCCGTCCCGAACCGGTGACGCTGGCCGGACGCACCGGTGCCGCGGACTAGGTTGGTGCCGTGACCGACACGCTGCCGCTGTTCCCGCTCAACGCGGTGCTCTTCCCCGGCGTCAGCGTGCCGCTGACCGTCTTCGAGGACCGCTACCGCGCGATGGTGCACCACCTGCTGCGTGTCGAGGACCCCGCCGAGCGGGTCTTCGGCTCGGTCGCGATCCGCGAGGGCTACGAGGTCGGCGACCACGGCGCGCAGTCGCTGCACCGGATCGGCGTGCGGGTGCAGATGACCGAGGTCGAGCCGCACCCCGACGGCTCCTTCGACATCGTCGCCGTCGGGCTGGACCGCATCGAGCTGGAGCGGCTCGACACCACCGGGCTGTTCCCCGTCGGGCACGTCCACGACCGGCCCGAGCCGGTCCGTCCGGTGCCCGAGGGGCTGCTCGAGCAGGCACGCGCGACCTTCGTGGCCTACCGGGCGGCGCTGGCCGAGATCCGCACGGACCCCTACGACGGCACGCTGCCGCGCGACGCGTCGTACCTCTCCTGGACGCTGGCGGCCTGCGCTCCCCTGCCGATGCCCGAGCGGCAGATGCTGCTCGAGGCCGAGGACGCCGAGGAGCGGCTGGTGCTCGTCACCGACCTGCTGCGCACCGAGCTGCGCGCGATGAACGTGATCCCCTCCCTGCCCGCCACCGACGTCGCCCGCACCCGCTGGTCGCCCAACTGAGAGCACAGCGCACGCGAGGAACGAGCGAGCGCGTCGTGCGCGAAGATCGAGCAAGCGCACAGCGCACGCGAGGGACGAGCGGGCGCGTCGTGCGCGAAGATCGAGCAAGCGACGCGACCGAGGGACGAGGTCGCGCGAGCGTGTCGAGATCCGGTGAGGGACGCGTCCACGCGCACGCGAGGAACGAGGTCGCGCGAGCGTGACGAGATCCGGCGAGGGGCGCGCCGAGCGCAACCACGACCGCCGGGAGGAGAGACCATGGCCAAGAAGAAGGCAGCGCGCGCCGGCGGCACCCCCGCGACCGTCGCGCTGAGCGCGGCCGGGATCGCGTTCACCACCCACGAGTACGACCACGACCCCCGCGCCGCGTCCTTCGGCCTGGAGGCCGCGGAGGCGCTCGGCCTGGAGCCGGCGTGCGTGTTCAAGACACTGATGGCGAACCTCGACGGCGCGCTCGTCGTCGGCATCGTCCCGGTCGACCGGCAGCTGGACCTCAAGGCACTCGCCCGGGCGCTCGGCGGCAGCAAGGCCGCGATGGCGGAGGTCGCCGCGGCCGAGCGGGCCACCGGGTACGTCGCCGGCGGCATCTCCCCGGTCGGCCAGAAGCGGGCCCACCCCACCGTCGTCGACGCCAGCGCGCTCGACCACCCGACGGTCTACGTCTCCGGCGGCCGGCGCGGGCTCGACCTCGGCCTCGCGCCGGCCGACCTCGTCGCCGTCACCTCCGCGACGGTCGCGCCGATCGCCCGCTGAGGGCCCCGCCGCGCGGGGCTCAGGGGTCCAGGGACTCAGATCTCCAGGGACTCGGGGCCGCGGGGCCCCGAGCGCTTGGTGGTGACGAGGAAGACGACGGCCATCCCGATCAGCGCGCCGCAGGGGAAGGTGAGCCAGGCGTGCGGCAGGTCGACCTCGAGCGCGCCGTCGAGCTCGGTGCCGTCGGCGGCGGTGCGGGCGAGCACCTCGGGGTCGGCGGGGCTCCACGACAGCCCCAGGCGGAGCATCACGTAGCCGCCGAGGGAGGCGCCCACCACGACGGCGGCCAGGGTGACCAGCTCGGAGCGGTCGAAGACGTACGCCGCCACCGCACCGACCACGAGGCTGGTGGCCGCGGCGACCACGACGTACCACCCGGTCCCGGCGAAGGTGCTGCGCAGGCCGTCCTCGTCGGTGAACCACTGGCCGTCGCGGACGACGCCGGTGACCGGCGACCACACCTGGAACCAGATGCCGGCCGCGACCACCCCGGCGACCACGAGCAGCGCGACGACCGCGAGCGCCTCGAGGGCGACCCGGAGCGCGCCCCCGCGTGGGGAGCGCGACACCCGGCGGGGCCCGTGGGGTGGCGTCAGCTGGTGAGACACCCGGGGCCCAGCAGCTGCTTGAGGTCGGCGAACAGCGCCGGGCTCGGCGTCACCCGGTGGTGGTCGCCGATCCGCATGACGAGGGTCTTGTCGCGCATGAGCACGCGCAGGTGCACCTCGGTCACGCCGGGATGGGTGGAGAGCACGTCCTTCAGGTGAGCGACGACGTCGGAGTTCACACGTGTCTGGGGCACCTTGATCACCACGGGGCCCGAGGGCCCGTCGGAGATGTCGGGGACCGTGACCTCCTGGCCGTGCAGCTCGGGCTGGTCCTTGCTGCGCGAGAGCCGGCCCTTGACGGTGAGGATGGCGTCCTCGGTCAGGTAGGTGCTGGCCAGCTGGTAGGCGCTGGGGAACAACAGCACGTCGATGGCGCCGTCGAGGTCCTCCAGCGTGATCATCGCCCACGCGTCGCCGCGCTTGGTGATCTTGCGCTGCACCGAGGTGACCAGCCCGCTGACGGTGATCGGCGACCCGTCGGCGCGGTCCTCGTCGAGCATCAGCTGGCCGATCGTGCAGTCGCTGCTGTTGGCCAGCACGTGCTCGAGACCGAGCAGCGGGTGGTCGGAGACGTAGAGACCGAGCATCTCCCGCTCGTGGCCGAGCAGCGTCATCTTGTCCCAGTCGTCGATGTCGGGGATCGCCACCGAGACCCCGAAGCCCGAGGTGTCGTCGAGCCCGCCGAACAGCGAGTCCTGGCCGATCGCCTCGTTGCGCTTGATGTCGACGTACTGGTCCACGGCCGTCTCGTGGATGGCGACCAGCGCGCGGCGCCGGTGCTTGAGGTCGTCGAAGGCGCCGGCCTTGATCAGCGACTCGATGACCCGCTTGTTGCAGACCTGGGTCGGCACCTTGTCGAGGAAATCGTTGAAGTCGGTGTAGCGCCCCTTCTCCTCCCGCGCCGCCACGATGCCGTCGACCACGTTGGCCCCGACGTTGCGGATCGCGGTCAGGCCGAAGCGGATGTCGCCGCCGACGGGGGTGAAGTCGTGGGCGGAGGAGTTGACGTCCGGCGGGAGCACCTGGATCCGCATCCGGCGGCACTCGTTGAGGTAGATCGCCAGCTTGTCCTTGTCGTCCTTCGCGGAGGTGAGCAGGGCCGCCATGTACTCGGCCGGGTAGTTGGCCTTGAGGTAGGCGGTCCAGTAGGTGATGACGCCGTACGCCGCGGAGTGGGACTTGTTGAAGGCGTAGTCGGAGAACGGGAGCAGGATCTCCCAGAGCTTGTCGATCGCGTCCTGGGGGAAGCCCCGCTCGAGCATGCCGGCCTGGAAGCCGGCGTACTGCTTGTCGAGCTCCTCCTTCTTCTTCTTGCCCATCGCGCGCCGCAGGTTGTCCGCGGCGCCCAGGGTGAAGCCCGCGAGCACCTGGGCGATCGCCATGACCTGCTCCTGGTAGACGATCAGGCCGTAGGTCTCCCCCAGGACCGGCTCGAGCGCCTCGGCGAGCGCGGGGTGGATCGGCTCGATCGGCTCGCGGCCGTTCTTGCGACGTGCGTACTTGTTGTGGGAGTCCGCACCCATCGGGCCCGGACGGTAGAGCGCGCTGACGGCGGTGATGTCGGCGAACTGGTCGGGTTGCATCGAGCGCAGCAGCGCGCGCATGCCGCCGCCGTCGAGCTGGAAGACGCCCAGGGTGTCGCCCCGGCCCATCAGCTCATAGGTCGCCCGGTCGTCGAAGGGCAGCTCCTCCAGGACGACCTTCTCGCCCCGGTTGGCCTCGATGTTGACCAGCGCGTTCTCCAGGATGTGGAGGTTGCTCAGGCCGAGGAAGTCCATCTTGACCAGCCCGAGCGCCTCGCACATCGGGTAGTCGAACTGGGTGATGATCGCGCCGTCCTGCGGGCGCTGCATGATCGGCACGATGTCGATCAGCGGGTCGCTGGACATGATCACGCCGGCGGCGTGGACGCCCCAGTTGCGGATCTGGCCCTCGAGGCCGACCGCGGTCTCATAGATGGTGCGGACGTCGACGTCGGAGTCGTGCAGCGCACGGAACTCCCCGCCCTCGCCGTAGCGCTTGTGGTCGGGGTTGAACAGCTCCTTGAGCGGGACGCCCTTGCCCATCACGTCGGCCGGGAGGGCCTTGGTGATCTTGTCGGAGATCGCGAAGCCGTAGTCGAGCACGCGCGCGGCGTCCTTGATCGCGGCCTTGGCCTTGAGCCGGCCGAAGGTCGCGATCTGGGCGACCCGGTCCGCGCCGTACTTGCGGGTGACGTAGGCGATGACCTCGCCGCGGCGGTGGTCGTCGAAGTCGATGTCGAAGTCGGGCATCGAGGGGCGCTCGGGGTTGAGGAACCGCTCGAAGAACAGCCCGTGCTCCAGGGGGCACAGGTCGGTGATGCGCAGGGCGTACGCCGCGATCGAGCCCGCACCCGAGCCACGACCCGGGCCGACACGGATGCCGTTGTCCTTGGCCCACTGGATGAAGTCGGCGACCACGAGGTAGTAGCCGCAGTAGCCCTTGGCCGAGATGACGCCGAGCTCCATCTCGACGCGGTCCTTGACCTCCTGGTCGAGCCGGTCGCCGGGGTAGCGCGACTCGATCCCGCGCCAGACCTCCTTGCGGAACCAGCTCTCCTCGGTCTCGCCCGCGGGGATGTCGGCGCGCGCCATGTAGCCGCCGGTGGACTCGACGAACTCCACCTCGCAGCGCTCGGCCAGCGCCAGGGTGTTGTCGCAGGCCTCGCGCATGCCGTTGCGGTCGGCCCACAGCTCGCGCATCTCGGCCGCGGACTTGATGTAGTAGCCGCCGCCGTCGAACTTCAGGCGGTTGGTGTCGGAGAGCCGCTTGCCCGAGGCGACGCAGATGAGGGCGTCGTGGGCCGCGGCGTCCTCGGGGTTGTTGTAGTGGGAGTCGTTGGTCGCCAGCGGCGGGATGCCGAGCTCGCGGCCGAGCTTGAGCAGGTCGTCGCGCACCCGCTTCTCCACCGAGATGTCGTGGTCCATCAGCTCGAGGAAGACGTTGTCGCGGCCGAACATGTCCTGCAGCTCGCCGGCCTCGCGGACCGCCTCGTCCCACTGGCCCAGCCGCAGCCGGGTCTGGATCGCGCCGCTGGGGCAGCCGGTGCTGACGATGATCCCCTCGCTGTGCTCGGCGAGGATCTCCTTGTCCATCCGCGGCTTGTAGAAGTAGCCCTCGAGGCTGGAGCGCGAGGAGAGCCGGAAGAGGTTGTGCATGCCGGCGGTGTTCTCCGCCCACATCGTCATGTGGGTGTAGGCGCCGCCACCGGCGACGTCGTCGCCGCCCTCCTCCTTGACGTCGCCCTTGCCCCACCGCACGCGCTTGCGCTCGCCGCGCGGGGTGCCCGGAGTCACGTACGCCTCGATGCCGATGATCGGCTTCACGCCGTGCTTGCGCGCCTTGGACCAGAAGTCGAAGGCGCCGTGCAGGTTGCCGTGGTCGGTCATCGCGATGGCAGGCATCCCGAGGTCCGCGACGCGGGTGAAGAGTCCGTCCAGGAGCGACGCCCCGTCGAGCATCGAGTACTCGGTGTGGACGTGCATGTGGACGAAGGAGTCCTGGGAGCCGGTCGACATCGGCGGTATCGATCTCCTGGGGTTCGCAGCGGTGGACGGGCAGCACCAGCCACCGGGTGGACGGCCCGGCGTCGATCCTGGGGAAGGACGTCAGGCTACTTCACGGCTGCGGCAGAGCCTGTCACTCGCCGCCGACAATGCGGGGACCGTGACGAAGGCGTCAGCGGGCAGCGTCGAGCGAGGCGGTGATGATCGCGTCGACGACCGGGACGAGCCGGTCGGTGCCCAGCTCGGGCACCCGCCGGGCGATCCGCTCGGCCACCTCCCGCTCCCGCGCGGGGTCGCGCGAGGGGTCGGTCTTGAGCGGCTGGATCGCGCGGGTCAGCGCCGCGCGGCGGGCCAGCAGGTCGCCGAGCTCGGCATCGACCTCGTCGACCAGCCCGCGCAGGAAGGCGACCGGGTCGCGGCCGGGCCAGGCCATCCGGATGTCGGGGCTGCGCTCCTCGTTGGCCGAGCCGTCGGTCCGCTCGAGGGCGAGCAGCCCGTGGAGGGCGTAGAAGGCACGAGCCGGGGTGTTGGACTCGAAGACCCACAGGCAGAAGCCGTCCGGGAGCCGGTCCTTGACGACGTCGAGCAGCAGCGTGCCGACCCCGCGGCGGGCGGCCGACGGGTCGACGTACAGGTCGTCGAGCCAGCTCGCGGTGTGCCGGGCGTAGCCGACGACCCGCTCCCCCGCCTCGGCCACCCAGACCTGGTCGGCGCCGATGCGCGTGGCGAGGAACGGCGCGAGGGTGGAGTCCGGGTGGGCCGGCTCCGGCATCGGCGCGGCCCGGCGGGCGCGCAGGTGGACCGCGGCGAGGTCGCCGACGTCGGCCGGCACCGCCGGCCGCACGGTCACGTCCGGCAGGGGCCCCGGGCCGGACTCAGCTGGCGCCACGGATGACCTCGAGCGCGTGGGCCAGGTCGTCGGGGTACGTCGACTCATAGCTCACCTGCTCGCCGGTCTCGGGGTGCTCGAAGCCGAGCCGCACGGCGTGCAGCCACTGGCGCTCCAGGCCCACGCGGCGGGCCAGCGTCGGGTCGGCGCCATAGGTGATGTCGCCGACGCAGGGGTGCTTGAGCGCGGCCATGTGCACCCGGATCTGGTGGGTGCGGCCGGTCTCGAGGTGCACCTCGAGCAGGCTGGCGAAGCGGTGCGCCTCGAGGGTGTTGTAGTGCGTCACGCTCGGGCGGCCGTCGGCCATCACCGCGAACTTGTAGTCCGCCTTCGGGTGCCGGCCGATCGGGGCGTCCACGGTGCCCTCGAGCGGGTCGGGGTGGCCCTGCACGAGCGCGTGGTAGGTCTTGTCGACGGTGCGGTTGCGGAAGGCGTTCTTCAGCACCGAGTAGGCGTGCTCGGACTTCGCGATCACCATGACGCCGGAGGTGCCGACGTCGAGACGCTGGACGATGCCCTGGCGCTCCGAGGCGCCGCTGGTGGCGATCCGGAAGCCCGCGCCGGCCAGGTGACCGACGACGGTCGGGCCCGACCAGCCCGGCGAGGGGTGGACCGCGACGCCGACGGGCTTGTCGATCACCACGATCGCGTCGTCGTCGTGGATGATCCCGATCCCCTCGACGATCTCCGGCACGATCTCGAGCGGGTCGACCAGGCTCGGGATGGTGACGTCGAGGACCGCCCCGGGCAGGACGCGGTCGCTCTTGCCGACCTCGGCGCCGTCGAGGCGCACGTTGCCGTCGGCGATCAGGTCCGCGGCGCGGGTGCGGGAGACGCCGAAGAGCCGCGCCATGGCGGCGTCCACGCGCTCTCCTCCGAGAGCCTCGGGGATGGTCAGCGTGCGGTGGTCGTCCTGGGTCATCGTTCCTCCCGGGTGCCGTCGATGCGCACGCCGCGGAACGCCTGGAGCAGGATCAGCCCCGCCGCGACGTTGATGCACATGTCGGCGACGTTGAAGACCGGCCAGTTCGGCAGCATGAACATGTCGATGACGTGCCCCCGCATCGGGCCCGGCGCGCGCAGGAGCCGGTCGGTCAGGTTGCCGGCCACGCCCGCGAGCAGCACGGCCAGGGCGACGGCCCACAGGACGTTGCCGACCCGGCGCGCCAGGAAGAGCACCACCAGGACCGCCGCGATCGCGATGCAGGAGAGCACCACGGTGTACTCGGTGCCGGCGCTGAACGCCGCGCCCGGGTTGCGCACCAGGTGCAGCACGAACAGGTCGCCGAGGATCTCGACGTCCGGGCGGCCGGTGAGGTGCTCGACGGCGAGGATCTTGGAGACCACGTCGGTGACGTAGAGCACCGCGAACACCCCGGCGAACAGGAGCCGCAGCCGGACCTTGCTCGGAGCCGAGGGGGCGGTGGCCGGTAGGACGGTGTCGTCGTCGTCGTTCAGCGACGTTCCTCGCGCTGCTTGCATGTCATGCACAGTGTGGCACGGGGAAATGCCATCAGCCGCATCTTGCCGACCGGCTCCCCGCACGACTCGCACACGCCGTACGTCGCGTCGTCGATGCGCGCCAGGGCTCGGTCGATCTGGGCCACCTTGTCGCGCTCGTTGATCAGCACGGTCAGCTCGTGATCGCGCTCGAAGGAGGTCGAGCCGACGTCGGCCTGGTCCTGCCCCGCCCCGTCACCGGAGTCGCGCATCAGCCCCGACAGCTCGTCGTCGAGGTCGCGGATGATGGCCTCGCTGTGCTCGCGCTGCTCGTGGAGCTCATCGACGACCTCGGCGAGCTCCTCGCTCGTCCAGGGGTCCTCGCCCTCCTTGACGACCAGGTTGGCCAGGCGCGCCCGGGCCTCGGCGGCCTTGCCGCGGGCGCCGGTGCCTGCCGCCTTGGCGGTGGCCTTCTTGCCGTTCGTCTGCTTCGTCTGCTTGGTCTGCTTCGAGCCGGACTTCTGAGTCGTCTCGGTCACCGGCGCTGCCTTCCTCGGGGTGGATGCCTCTCGGCGGGGCTACTTCGCTGGAGCCTGCTGCGCACGGCGACCGGTGGGCCAACGTGTTGGGCGGAGGGTAGTCCAGCCCGCCAACCGGGCCAACCGTGCGCTTCCGAGGCGCGGACGTACGACGGACGGCCGGCCACGAGGGCCGGCCGTCCGGGAGGTCGTGCTGTGCCGCGCGGGGCGGCGGGGTCCCTACCTCAGGACTCGTCCTCGCCGAGGATCGAGCGGAGCCGCTTGGGGGCGGGCTGCTCGTCGGTCGGCGCGGCGCTCTCGGTGGTGCCGAGGGCCTCGAGCTGCTGGGTGAAGTAGGTCTTCAGGCGGGAGCGGTACTCGCGCTCGAAGGAGCGGAGGGTCTCCACCTCGTTGCTGAGGCGGTCCCGCTCGCGCTCGAGCTCGCCGAACATCTGCTGGCGGCGCTCGGCGGTCTCGGAGTCCAGCATCTGCGCGCGGGTGCGAGCGTCGGACTCCAGGCGGTCGGCCTTGGTCTTGGACTCCGACTCGAGCCGCTCGGCCTTGGTGCGGGCCTCGCCGACGATCTTGTCGGCGTCGTTCTTGGCCTCCTCGACGAGCTCGTCCGCGTTGCGCGTGGCGATCTCGAGCAGGCGGGCCGCGGCGTTGGAGGCCTGCGGGACGGTCTCCACGCGGATCGTCTCGACCGGGCCGCCGACGTTCGCGGCGACGGGCGCTGCGACCGGGGCCGGCTCGGGCTCGGGCGCCTTCTGCGGCGCCGGGGCCGGCGTCGGCTCGGGCTGGGCGACCGGCACCGGCTGGGTGCCCGACTGCACGGAGGACAGCTTGGCCCGGAGGTCGTCGTTCTCCTTCGTGAGCCGCGCGAGCTCGGCCTCCACCTCGTCGAGGAACTGGTCGACCTCCCCCATGTCGTAGCCCTCACGGAGCCGGACAGGAGTAAAGCGCTTGTTGCTCACGTCCTCAGGCGTCAGCGGCATGACCTCACCCATTCGTTGTCGTGTCGGTTGTGGCGGTGCGCGTGCACAGACATGCGTGTGCCAGCTGCTCGGTCGAACAATAGCGCCTGGTCCGGGCCGGGTGTGATCCGGCGGACCCGCTGGTCAGACGGGCGAACCCGGCGGTGCGCAAACCCCTAGGACAGGAAGATCGCGCGGTTGACCTGGAGGAGCACGTAGGCGGTGATCATCACGAGGATGAAGCTGAGGTCCAGCGCCACGCTGCCCAGGCGCAGCGGCGGGACGACCCGCCGCAACGCCTTGATCGGCGGGTCGGTGAGGGAGTAGACGACCTCGAGCACCACCAGCAGCGGTCCGGTCGGCGACCAGGAGCGGGCGAAGACCTGCACCCAGTCGACGACGAACCGCACCCACAAGAGCGCGATGAAGACCCAGAGGACGATCTCGATGATCGACCCGACTACGTGCACCTGACCTCAGCTCTGGTTGAAGAAGCCGCCCTCGGCGATGCGCTGCTTGTCCTCAGCGGCGACCGAGACGTTGGGCGGAGACAGCAGGAAGACCTTGTTCGTGACGCGCTCGATGGTGCCACGGGTGGCGAAGACGAGGCCGGCGGCGAAGTCGACCAGGCGCTTGGCGTCGGCGTCGTCCATCTCCGAGAGGTTCATGATCACCGGGACGCCCTCGCGGAAGTTCTCCCCCACGGTGCGCGCCTCGTTGTATGTGCTCGGGTGCAGGGTGGTGATCCGGCTGAGCTCGGCGACCACGCCCGGCGAGGGCACCGGCGCCACCGGGCGGCGGCGCTCGGCGAGGTCGGCGACCGGGGCCGGAGCGGCGGCGCTGCGCGGACGCGGCGCACGGGCCGCAGCGGCGACCGGCGTCGTCTCCTGCGTGTGGTAGTCGTCGCCGTCGTACTCGTCGTACCGGCCGGTGTCCTCGAGCAGGCCGAGGTACTCACCGATCCTGCGCATCGCGCCGCTCATGGGTGTGACCTTTCGGGACTCAGCGCCCGCGGGGGGCACTCATGGGATGATCTGGACACTACTTGTCCGTGGGCCTCGAACCGAGGACCGCGGAGCCAATCCGCACGTGTGTCGCGCCGTGGCGCACCGCGTGCTCGAGATCGCCGGACATGCCGGCGGACAACCAGGACGCCGAGGGGTGCTCGGCGACGAACGTGGCGCGGATCTCGGCCAGCCGGGCGAACGCCGTGGCCGGGTCCTCGCCGAGCGGGGCGACCGCCATCAGCCCGCGCAGCCGCAGGCGCTCCTCGCCGGCCACCCGCTCGGCCAGGGCCGGCAGGGCGTCGGGGTCGACGCCGGCACGGCCCTCGCGACCGGGCGGGTCGAGGCTGACCTGGAGCAGGACGTCGAGGGGCTCCTCGCGCGTCGCCGCCCCGCGGGCCAGCGGGCCCACCAGCTTGGGCCGGTCGACGGACTCCACGACGGAGGAGTACGCCGCCACCGCGGCCGCCTTGTTCGACTGCAGGCCGCCGATGAAGTGCCATCGCAGGCCGAGGTCGGCGCACTCGGCGGCCTTCGCCTCGGCCTCCTGGTGGCGGTTCTCCCCCACGTCGGTGACGCCGAGGTCGGCCAGCAGCCGCACGTCGGAGGCCGGGAAGAACTTGGTCACCACCACGAGCGTGATCTCTTCGGCGTCGCGGCCGGACGCGGCGCACGCGCCGGCGATCCGCTCCCGGACTGCGCCGAGGCCGGCTGCGAGCTCCTCGCGGCGGCTCACGGAAGCCTCCGCACAAGCCCGGCGAGCCGTCCGGCTCCCCGGCCGTCGCGACGGTGGGAGTAGAGGTCCGGCGCCTCCCGGGTGCACCGGGCGGCCTCCGGGGCCTCGGCGACCTCGACCCCCAGCCGCTCGAGCTGGGCGCGCACCCCGGCGCCGAGATCCAGGGACGGGGTGCCCCACGTCGTCGTCGCGAGCGTCGTCGGCTCCACCGCCACCACCTCCTCCTGCATCTGCGTCGGTACCTCGTAGCAACCCCCGCACACGTGCGGGCCGATCCAGGCGACCACCTCGGTCGCCCCCAGCTCACGCATCCGCTCGACGGTGGCCGGCACGACTCCCGCCACGACCCCCGCGCGGCCGGCGTGGGCCGCGCCCACGACCGTCCCGCCGGCGAGCAGCACCGGCACGCAGTCGGCGACGCGGACCATCAGCACCAGGTCGGTGCGGGTGGTGACCAACCCGTCGCCGGTCGCCCGCTCGAGCGGCCCGTCGGCGGTGACGACCTCGCGGCCGTGCACCTGGCGCAGGTCGGCCAGCGCAGCATCCGGGGCGAGCTCGGCGAGGACTCGGCGGAGGTTCTCCGCGCGGTCCTCCGCGGCGTCCGGACCCTCCGCGGCGAGGTTGAGCTCGTCGTACGGCGCGCTGCTGACCCCGCCGAGGCGGTCGGTGAAGGCGAGCTCCACGGACCGGCCGGCGGGGCCGTGCGTCGTGCGGAAGGCGAACAAGGGCGTTACTTCAAGAAGTCCGGCACGTCCAGCTCGTCGTCGTCGAACTGGACCTGACGGGGCGCCGGCCGGTGCGCGGGCTGCGCCGGGGCGGCGGGGGGCTGCTGCGGGCGGGTCGCGGCGGGGACCGGCTCGCGCTGCTCCTGGCGGGCGGGTACGTCGTCGCGACGGGTGCTCGCGAGCGCCTGGGCGGCGTTGCGGGTCTCCTCCTGCGACTGCTGCGGCTTGGTCTCGCGGCGCAGCACCGTGCCCTCGTCGCGACGCTTCGGCGTACCGCCGTCGAAGCCGGCGGCGATGACGGTGACCCGCACCTCGTCGCCGAGGGCGTCGTCGATGGTCGCGCCGAAGATGATGTTGGCCTCGGGGTGGACGGCCTGGGCGACGAGAGCCGCGGCCTCGTTGATCTCGAACAGGCCGAGGTCGGAGCCGCCGGCGATCGAGAGCAGCACGCCGTGCGCGCCGTCGATCGAGGCCTCGAGCAGCGGGCTGGAGACGGCCATCTCGGCAGCGGCGACCGAGCGGTCCTCGCCGCGGGCCGAGCCGATGCCCATCAGCGCGGAGCCGGCGTTGGCCATGACCGACTTGACGTCGGCGAAGTCGAGGTTGATCAGGCCGGGGGTGGTGATCAGGTCGGTGATGCCGGAGACACCCTGGAGCAGGACCTGGTCGGCCTGCTTGAAGGCGTCGAGCACCGAGACGTTGCGGTCGCTGATCGAGAGCAGGCGATCGTTCGGGATCACGATGAGGGTGTCGACCTCCTCGCGGAGCGCGGCGATCCCCTCCTCCGCGGAGTTCGCGCGGCGGCGACCCTCGAAGGCGAACGGCCGGGTGACCACACCGATGGTCAGCGCGCCCAGGGAGCGGGCGATCCGGGCGACGACGGGGGCACCGCCGGTGCCGGTGCCGCCACCCTCGCCCGCGGTCACGAACACCATGTCGGCGCCCTTGATGACCTCTTCGATCTCGTCGGCGTGGTCCTCGGCGGCGCGGCCGCCGACGTCGGGGTTGGCGCCCGCGCCGAGGCCACGGGTCAGCTCACGGCCGATGTCGAGCTTGACGTCGGCGTCGCTCATGAGGAGGGCCTGGGCGTCGGTGTTGATCGCGATGAACTCGACACCCTTGAGCCCCACCTCGATCATCCGGTTGACGGCGTTGACGCCGCCACCGCCGACGCCCACGACCTTGATGATGGCCAGGTAGTTCTGTGCAGCTGCCACGGCGGCTTCGCCTTTCGCTGGTGGTCGGTCCGGTGGGGTGCGGGGATGACCCGCTGGAAGTTCGTCCGACGCGGCCGGGCCTCAACTCTGACCCTCAGGTGGAGGGTTATAGTTATGTCAACCTCGTCGTAGCGACGACAGTAGGCACCCGGCGCGGTCCGCTCCGGGAGGACACGCCGCGTGTCGCGCGTCTTCCTTCGCGCCGAGGTGGCACTCGTGCAGCCGCGAGGTGGCAGTGCTGCAGCCTCCAGGTGGCAATGCTGCAGGGCTCGATCCTGCAGCGCTGCCACTTCGACCCTGCAGGGGTGTCACCTCGACCCTGCACGGGCGCCACCTCGACCCTGCAGGGGTGCCACCTCGACGGGTCAGGAGTCTCCGCAGACGGCGGGTTGGGTGCAGACGGTGGGCTGGCCGGGGGCGGAGACGTCGTAGATGGGCGCCTGCTGGGCTTCCAGCAGGCCGGCGAGGACCTCGGCCTTCTGCTCGGAGTCCTCCGCGCTCCCCCACCGGACCGTGCGTCCGTCGTGCAGCTCGAGCGTGACCTGGTCGACGGTGCGGACCTCGACGTGGTCGACGCGGGCGGCGAGGTCGGCGGGCAGCGCGGCCACCACGGCCGCGGCCTCGACGAGCGCGTCGTCGGCGACGTCGGCGGTGACCTCGACGCGCGGCAGGCCCGCCGGCGCCCGGCGGAACCGGTCGAAGACGACGCCCTCGGCGTCCAGCCCGCGGAACTCCCCGCCGATGGAGACCACCGCGACCGGCACCCGCTCCTCGACCACGACCAGCACCGAGTCCGGCCACTGGCGCGAGACGTCGACCTCGCGGACCGCGGCCAGCGTCTCGATCCGGGCCTCGATCGCGGCCAGGTCGAGGGTGGCGAGGGGCTCGCCGGTGGGCACGTCCGCGGCGCTGCGGACCTCGCCCGCGCTCAGGCTCTCGGTGCCGCGCACCTCCACGCCCTGGACCGCCAGCCGCTCGGAGAAGAACACCAGCCAGGTGACACCGACGACGAGCGCCAGCGCGACCGCCACGACGAGCGCCGTGAGCCACCGGCGGCGCCGGCCCGCGCGCTGCCGGCGGGCGAACCGGCGGCGGGTGCGCTCGAAGGTGTCGGTGCTCGACCGGTCAGCCATGGTCGGGCAGGAGCTCCAGGACGCGGGGGCCGACGGTGGTGATCGTGCCGGCGCCGAGGGTCAGCACGAGGTCGCCGGGGCGCGCGCGGCGCACCAGCTCGGCGGCGACGTCCTCGAGGTCGGGCACGAACGCGACCCGGTCGGCCGGCAGCGGCACCGAGGCGGCGACGTACGCCCCGGTGACCTCGGGGTCGGGGTCCTCGCGGGCGAGGTAGACGTCGGCCACGACGACCTCGTCGGCCGCGCCGAGCGCCTGGCCCATCGCCTCGCCGAAGATCCGGGTGCGCGAGACCAGGTGCGGCTGGAAGGCGACGACCAGGCGCCCCTCCCCCGCCAGCGCCCGCGCGGACTGCAGGTCCCCGACGATCTCGACCGGGTGGTGGGCATAGCTGTCGTAGACGCGGACGCCGCCGGCCTCGCCCTTGGGCTCCATCCGCCGCTTCGTCCCCGTGTACGACGCCAGGCCGGCGCGCAGCGCGTCGGGGTCGAGCCCGAGGGTGATCCCGGCGGCCAGCGCGGCGAGCGCGTCGGCGAGGTAGTGGTCCCCCGGCGACCAGAGCGTGACCCCGGCGAGCGCGTCCGGCCCGACATCGACCGAACCACCGACCGAACCACCGACCGAGCCGTCGGCCGCACCGTCTGCCCGGGTGGAGACCGTGACGACGCGGCGGCCGAGGTCCCGCTGGCGGGCGGCCAGCGCCGCCGCTCCCGGGTCGTCGACCACGCAGACGAGGAACCCGTCGGGGTCGAGGGTGTCGGCGAACTCGTCGAACGCGGCGGCGTAGGCCTCCGGGGTGCCCCACTGGTCGAGGTGGTCGGCGTCGACGTTGGTGACGATCGCGGCGTACGGGCTGTAGTGCAGGAACGCGCCGTCGCTCTCGTCGGCCTCGGCGACGAACAGCTCGCCGGCGCCCTCGGCGGCGTTGGTGCCGGTGGCGGCGAGCTCCCCGCCGACGGCGTAGGTGGGGTCGGCGCCGGCGGCCTGGAGGGCGACGGTCAGCAGCGAGGTGGTGGTGGTCTTGCCGTGGGTGCCGGCGACGGCGACGACCCGGCGGCCGGCCATCACCGAGGCGAGCGCGGTGGAGCGCGGCAGGACGAGGAGGCCGCGGCGGACGGCCTCGAGGTACTCGGGGTTGTCCTCGCGCACGGCGGTGGAGACGACGAGGGTGTCGGCGTCGGCGACGTGGGCGTCGTCGTGCCCGACGTGCACGGTCGCGCCGGCCGCCCGCAGCGAGGCCAGCGTCGGGCTGTCGACGCCGTCGCTGCCGCTGACGGCGATGCCGCGGGCCAGCATGATCCGGGCGATGCCGGACAGGCCGGCGCCGCCGATGCCGACGAAGTGGACGCGCCCGAGGTCCTCGGCGGCGGGGACGGTGGCGGGGACGGGGACCTTCACGCGCCGACCTCGAGGACGATGCGGGCCAGCTTCTCGTCGGCGTCGCGCGGGATCAGCCCGCTGGCGGCGGCGCTCATCGCGGCCAGCCGCTCGCGGTCCCGGGCCAGGGCGGGGACGGTCCGGGCGACCCAGTCGGAGGTGAAGGCCGCGTCGGAGACCAGCAGCGCTCCCCCGGCGTCGACGACCGGGCGGGCGTTGTGGGCCTGCTCGCCGTTGCCGATCGGCAGCGGCACGAAGATCGCCGGGACGCCGGTCGCGGCGGCCTCGGTGACGCTGTTGGCGCCGCCGCGGCAGACCATGAGGTCGGCGGCGGCCAGCGCGAGGTCCATCCGGTCGACGAAGTCCACGACGACGTACGGCGTGCCGGTCGGGGCCGGCGTGGCCTCGCCCTTCGGGCCGACGACGTGGAGCACCTGCACCCCGGCCTCGCCGAGCGCGGCGGCCGCGCCGGAGACCGACTGGTTGAGCCGGCGCGCTCCCTGGGAGCCGCCGGTGACCACGAGCGTGGGCAGGTCGGGGTCGAGGCCGAAGAACGCCCGGGCCTCCCCGCGCAGGGCCGCGCGGTCCAGCGCGGAGATCATCCGGCGGATCGGCAGCCCGACGTGCTCGGCCTTGGGCAGCGGGGTCTCGGGGAAGGAGACCGCGACCCGGCGGGCGACCCGCGCGCCGACCTTGTTGCCGAGCCCGGGCACGGCGTTCTGCTCGTGGACGACGACGGGGAGGCCCCGGCGCCGAGCGGCGAGGTACGCCGGCACCGAGACGTACCCGCCGTACCCGACGACCACGTCGGGCCGGACCCGGTCGAGCACGTCGTTGGTCGCGCGGACGGCGGCGCGCAGCCGGCCGGGCACGCGCAGCAGGTCGGCGCCGGGCTTGCGGGGAAGCGGCACCGGCGGGATCAGCTCGAGGGGGTACCCGGCCTCGGGGACCACGCGGTTCTCCAGACCGCGGGGTGTGCCGAGGCAGGTGATCTCGACGTCGGGCCGCAGCCGCTTCAGGGCGTCGGCGGTGGCGAGCAGGGGCGAGGTGTGGCCGGCGGTTCCTCCGCCGGCGAGCAGGACGCGCATCGCGGGTCAGCCTACGAGCGTGCGGCTGCGGGCGCGCTTCCGGTGGGCCAGTGCGCGCGCCGCCTCGGGCTCGCGGCGGGCGAAGCCGATGAGCAGGCCGAGGGCGACGAGGGACGGGAGCAGCGCCGAGCCGCCGTAGGAGATCAGCGGCAGTGGGATGCCGATGACCGGCAGCAGGGCGAGCACCATGCCGACGTTGATGATCATCTGGCCGATCAGCCAGACCACGATGCCGAAGGTGCAGTAGCGCACGAACGGGTCGGCGGTCTCACGGGCGACCCGCAGGGCGGCGTAGGCGATGGTCAGGAAGAGCCCGACGACCAGGAGCGTGCCGATCAGGCCGAGCTCCTCGCCGAGCACCGCGAAGATGAAGTCGGTGTGGGCCTCGGGCAGGTCGCCCCACTTCTGCTGGCTCGCGCCGATGCCCTGGCCGAAGACGCCGCCGGTGGAGAGCGCGTAGAGGCCGTGGGCCGGCTGCCAGCCCGCGTCGTGGTAGTCCTGGAAGGGGTCGACGAAGTTGGTGATCCGGCCCAGCCGCTCCGAGCTCGTGGAGGCGATGAAGATCGCCAGCACGCTGAGGATCGAGAGGCTGAAGCCGAAGAACCGGGCCGGGGCGCCGACCACCCACAGCAGCCCGAGCAGGATCGCCACGAAGACCAGCGCGGTGCCGAGGTCGCGGCCCGCGACGACCAGGCCGGTGGCCAGCAGCAGGCCCGGCACGACCGGGACCATGATCTGGTGCAGCTGGCCGAGCCGGCGCTCCTTGTTGGCGTAGGTCGCCGCCGCCCAGATCACCAGCGCGAGCTTGGCGATCTCCGAGGGCTGGATCTGGACCGGACCGAGGGCCAGCCAGTTCTGGTTGCCGTTGACGGTGACGCCGAGGAAGGCGGTCATCAGCAGCAGCACCAGCGCGATGAGGTAGCCGGGGAACGCGAGCCGCTTGAGCCAGCGCGTCGAGAGCCGGCTGGCGACGTACGCCGCCGGCAGGCCGAGCGCGACCCACATGAGCTGGCGGGTGACGATCGCGTAGGAGTTGTCGAAGACGCGGAAGGAGTACACGCTCGAGGCGCTGAGCACCATGATCAGCCCGATGGTGAGCAGCAGGCTCGAGGCGCCGAGCAGCAAGTAGTAGGCCGTCAGCGGCTTGTCGAGCGCCTCGCGGGCCGCCGCGAACCAGGCGAACCGGCTCGGCCGGTCCGGCTCGGAGGTGCCGGCTGCATCGGTGGCGGGAGGCTCGACGGTGGTGGCCACTGCCCGCCTCCTCGCTCAGTCCCGACCGGTCCTTCTCCGTACGGCCGCCGCGAACTGCTCCCCGCGGTCGGCGTAGCTGGGGAACAGGTCCATGGAGGCGCAGCCGGGAGCCAGCAGGACCGTGTCGCCGGGTCGGGCCAACGTGGCCGCCGCCTCCACGACGCGCTCCATGGGAGCCTGTTCGGGACCAGTCTCACCGGCGCCCACGTCGATCACCGGCACATCGGGCGCGTGTCGCGCGAGCGCCTCGGCGATGACGGCCCGGTCCCGCCCGAGCAGCACCACGCCGCGCAGCCGGTCGCGCACGGCGCGCACCAGGCCGTCGAAGGAGGCGCCCTTGGCCAGGCCGCCGGCGATCCACACGACGGGGTCGTGGGCCTGCAGCGAGGCGAGCGCGGCGTGGGGGTTGGTGGCCTTGGAGTCGTCGACCCAGGTGATCCCGGCGTGCTCGGCGACGACCTCGGTCCGGTGCGGCTCGAGGCGGAAGCCGCGCAGCCCGTCGCGCACCGCCTGCTGGGAGACGCCGTGGGCGCGGGCGAGCGCGGCGGCGGCCAGCGCGTCGGCCACCAGGTGCGGCGAGGAGCCGGGCAGGTCGTCGATCGTGCAGAGCTCGGCCGCGCTGGTGCCGCGCTCCTCGATGAAGGCCCGGTCGACCAGGATGTCCTCGACCAGCCCGAGCATCCCGACGCCGGGCATCCCGAGGGTGAACCCGACCGCGCGGGCGCCCTCCTGCACGTCGGCCTCGCGGACGAGCCGCTCGGTCTCGGGGTCGGCGACGTTGTAGACGCACGCCCGCTGGACGTTCTCGTAGATCCGGCCCTTGTCGGCGGCGTAGGCACCCAGCGGGTCGGGGCCGGCGTACCAGTCGAGGTGGTCCTCGGCGATGTTGAGCACCGCCGCGGACTCGGCGGCCATCGAGCGGGTGTCGTGGAGCTGGAAGCTGGAGAGCTCGACGGCGAGGACGTCGTACGGCGCGGGGTCCATGACCACCTCGACGAGCGGCAGGCCGATGTTGCCGGCGGCCACGCTGGCCAGGCCGGCCGCGCGCAGGATCGCGTCGAGCATCAGCACGGTGGTGCTCTTGCCGTTGGTGCCGGTGACCGCCAGCCACGGCGCGGCGGACTCGGGATCGCGCAGCCGCCAGGCGAGCTCGACCTCGCTCCAGACCGGTACGCCGCGCGCGCGTGCCTGGGCGAGCAGCGGGGCGTCGGGTCGCCACCCGGGGCTGGCGACCAGCACGTCGACGTCGTCGGGCAGGACCGCGGTGGTGCCCTCCCCCAGCCGGACGGAAGCGCCGAGGACCTCGAGCAGCTCGGCCTTCTCCTCCTTGCCGGCCGGAGACTCGTCGAGCGCGGTGACCGTGGCGCCGAGGTGGAGCAGGTTGTCCGCGGCGGCGAAGCCGGAGACACCGAAGCCGGCGACGACCGCGCGCACGCCCTCCCAGGCGTCGCGGCGGCCCAGGCTCTCGACCGGGGGTCGGTGGTCGGCCACTAGATCCCCGCGACCCACTCGGCGTAGAAGATCCCGAGGCCGGCGGCCACGCACAGCCCGGTGACGATCCAGAACCGGATCACCACCGTGACCTGCTCCCACCCGAGCATCTCGAAGTGGTGGTGGATGGGCGCCATCCGGAAGATCCGCTTGCCGCCGCTGAGGCGGAACCAGCCGACCTGGAGCATCACCGAGAGGGTCTCGACGACGAAGACGCCGCCGAGGACGATGAGCAGCAGCTCGGTGCGGGTGAGGATCGCGAGCCCTGCGAGCGCGGAGCCGAGCGCGAGCGACCCGGTGTCGCCCATGAAGATCTGGGCCGGCGAGGCGTTCCACCACAGGAAGCCGAAGCAGGCGCCGGTGATCGCGGCCGCGATCACGGCGAGGTCGAGGGGGTCGCGGACCTCGTAGCAGGTGGCGCCGGGCGAGATCGCGCAGGACTGGTTGTTCTGCCAGATGTTCACCAGCGTGTAGGCGCCGAAGACCATCACGCTCGCGCCGGTGGCCAGGCCGTCGAGGCCGTCGGTGAGGTTCACCGCGTTCGAGGTGGCGGTCACGATCAGCCAGATCAGCGCGAGCACCACGACGGTGGGCAGCGCGATGGCGGTGAAGTCGCGGATGAAGGAGATGTGGTTCGAGGCCGGGGTGCGGCCGCGGTCGTCCTCCAGCCACGGGGAGAGCGCGAGCAGCCCGAAGACCACGGCGATGACGGTCTGGCCGACCATCTTGGCCTTGCTCCGCAGGCCGAGGCTGCGCTGCTTGGAGATCTTGATGAAGTCGTCGAGGAAGCCGACCAGGCCCATGCCGACGAAGAGGAAGAGCAGCAGCAGCGCCGAGGCCGAGGGCGCCGAGGTGGTGATCAGCTTCGCTGCGAAGTAGCCGACGACCGTCGCGGCGATGATGACGACGCCGCCCATGGTCGGCGTGCCGCGCTTGGTGTGGTGGCTCGTGGGCCCGTCGTCGCGGATCTCCTGGCCGTAGCCCAGCCGGGTGAACTGCGTGATCGCGACCCGGGTGCCGAGCAGGGAGATGAGCAGGGAGAGCCCACCCCCGAGCAGTACGGCTCTCACGTCACGTCCTCCAGCAGTCCCTCGGCGAGCACCTCGAGCGCGGCACCGCGTGAGGCCTTGACGAGGACGGCGTCCCCGGCCCGAGCATTCTCCCGCACCCAGGCGAGTGCTTCGTCCCGCCCCGCCGTGAGCATCGCCTCACCGGTCCAGTCCGGCACCGATCGGGCGCCCTCGGCGACGCCGGCCGCCGGCTCGCCGACCGCGACGACGACGTCGATGCCGGCCTCCGCGGCCGCGCGGCCCACGCCGACGTGGTCGTCGTGGCTGGTGGGGCCGAGCTCGCGCATCTCCCCCAGCACCGCGACGGTACGCCGCGTGCCGCTCCGCCCGATGGCGGCGAGCGCGTCGATGGCGGCGACGGTCGAGGCGGGGTTGGCGTTGTAGGCGTCGTTGATGACCACCAGGCCGTCGGCCCGCTCGCGCAGCTCCATCCGCCACCGCGAGGCGCTCTCGGCGCTCGACAGCGCGGCCGCGACGTCGGCGAGGTCGCAGCCGGCCGCCAGCGCCATGGCGGCGGCCGCGGCGGCGTTGGCGACCTGGTGGGCGCCGACCTGCCGCAGCGCGACCGGGTGCCACGTGCCCGCGGTACCGAGCTCGAAGGAGGCCCGGCCGAGCTCGTCGAGCACCAGCCCGCGCCAGGTGATCTCGCCGGCCTCGCCGAAGGTGAGCACGCGCGCCGCCGTCCGCGGGGCCATCGCGGCGACCAGCGGGTCGTCGGCGTTGAGCACGGCGGTGCCGCCCGCGGGCAGCGCCTCGACGATCTCGCCCTTGCCCTGCGCGATCGCCTCGCGGCTGCCGAACTCGCCCAGGTGGGCGGTGCCGACGTTGAGCACCGCGGCGACGACGGGCGGGGCGACGCGGCACAGCTCGGCGACGTGGCCGATGCCGCGCGCGCCCATCTCCACCACCAGGTGGGTCGTGTCGGGGGTCGCGCGCAGCACGGTGAGGGGGACGCCCAGCTCGTTGTTGAAGTTGCCCCGGGTCGCCACGACGCTGCCGGGCACGCCGCTGCCGGCGACGGTGGCGAGCACGTGCGCGAGGTAGTCCTTGGTGCCGGTCTTGCCCTGGGAGCCGGTCAGGGCGAGCACGGTCGCCCCGGTGCGGTCGAGCACGTGGCGCGCCAGCCGGCCCAGCGCCGCGACCGGGTCCTCGACCACCACGGTGGGGCGCCCGGTCGGGCGGCTGCCGAGGACGGCGTGGGCGTGCTCGGCGTAGGCGTGCCCGTCGACCCGCTCCCCCGCCACCGCGACGAACAGCCCGCCGACGACCGGCTCGCGGCTGTCGACGTACGCCGGGCCCGTGACCTGCGTGCTGCCGTCCCCGTCGACGGCGCCGCCGACCACCGCGGCGACCTCGTCCAGCGTCATCGGGATCACGCGCGCACCTCCAGCTCCTCGCGGACGACCTCGCGGTCGTCGAACGGGTGGACCACGCCGGCCACC
Source organism: Nocardioides marmotae (assembly GCF_013177455.1). Classification (NCBI taxonomy): domain Bacteria; kingdom Bacillati; phylum Actinomycetota; class Actinomycetes; order Propionibacteriales; family Nocardioidaceae; genus Nocardioides; species Nocardioides marmotae. The sequence goes on along the minus strand of NZ_CP053660.1, from coordinate 1,657,938 downwards.
TCCTGGCCGGTCTCGTGCCCCTTGCCGGCGACGAGCACCACGTCACCGGAGCCGGCCCGGCCGAGCGCCTCGCGGATCGCCGCGCGCCGGTCGCCGACCTCGACGACCTCGGCCCCGCCGGTCGCGCCGGCGAGGACGGCGGCGCGGATGGCGGCCGGGTCCTCGGTGCGGGGGTTGTCGTCGGTGACGACGAGCACGTCGGCGAGCCGGGAGGCGATCTCGCCCATGATCGGCCGCTTGCCGGGGTCGCGGTCGCCGCCGGCGCCGAGGACCACGATCAGCCGGCCCTCGGTGACCGGGCGCAGCGCGGCCACGGCCGCCTCGACGGCGTCGGGCTTGTGGGCGTAGTCGACGACCACGACGAAGTCCTGGCCGGCCTCGACGCGCTCGAGGCGGCCGGGTACCCCACCCCCGCCGGCGATGCCCGCGGCGACCCGCTCGGCCCCGAGACCGGCCTCGGCGCACGCGGCGACCGCGGCGAGGGTGTTGGCGACGTTGAAGGCGCCGGGGATGGGGCAGGCGGCCTCGACCACGAGCCCGTCGGGCCCGAGCACCCGGAAGCGCGAGCCGTGCGGGTGGAGCTCGACGTCGACGGCCCGCCAGTCGGCCTCCGCGCCCGCCGCGGAGAACGTGCGCACCGGCACGGTCGTCTCGGCGGCCAGCCGCCGCCCGTGCTCGTCGTCGACGTTGACCAGCGCGAGGCGGGCCCGCTCGGGGGTGAACAGCGAGGCCTTGGCGCGGTAGTAGTCCTCGACGTCGGCGTGGAAGTCGAGGTGGTCGCGCCCGAGGTTCAAGAAGACCGCGACGTCGAAGACGATGCCGTCGACGCGCCCCATGACCAGCGCGTGGCTGGAGACCTCCATCGCGCACGCCTCGACGCCCTGCTCGACCATCGTGGCGAACAGGCCGTGCAGGTCGGGTGCCTCCGGGGTGGTCAGGGTCGTGCGCACGTCGGCTCCGCGCACGCGGGTGCCGACCGTGCCGATGACCGCGGCCGGCACGCCCGCGGTCTCCAGCCCGCCCTCGGCGAGCCGGGTCGTGGTGGTCTTGCCCTGGGTGCCGGTGACGCCGATCATCCGCATCCGCGTCGCCGGGTCGCCGTAGACCCGGGCGGCCAGCCGCCCGAGCAGCGCCCGCGGGTCCTCCGCGACCACCAGGGGTACGTCGCCGGGCGCTCGCTCGGCGCCGGCCGGGTCGGTCAGCACCGCGGCCGCGCCGGCCTCGACCGCCGCGGCGGCGTACTCGATCCCGTGCACGCGGGCGCCCGGGAGCGCGGCGTACAGGTCGCCGGGCTCGACGCGCTGGGAGCTGAGCGAGACCCCCGTGACGACGGTCTCCTCACCTCGCTCACCGGTGCGGACGAGGTCGAGGTCGCCCACCTCGGCGACCAGGTCGGACAGGGACGTGCGCCGCGGGTGCCGCGGCCGGAGAGGGCTTGTCATGACGCAGCGAGGGTATCGCCGCGGCTCACCACTCGACCGGGAGGCGGGAGGGCTCGGCGCCCGTCGGGGGCACCCCGTAACGGCGCAGGGCGTAGCCCATGAGCTTGGCGAAGGCCGGTCCGGCGACCGAGCCGCCGCCCCCGCCGTTGCTCGGCTCCTGGACGACGACGTAGACGGTGAACCGCGGGTCGTCGGCGGGCGCGAAGCCGGCGAAGGAGACCGTGAAGCCGTCGTACCCGCCGGCCACCGCGCGCTGGGCCGTGCCGGTCTTGCCGGCCACCCGGTAGCCCGGGACGGCGGCGCCGGGGGCGACCCCCTCCTCGGGGTCGACGACCAGCTCCATCATCTTCATCGTCTGCGTCGCCGCCCGCTCGCTGACGACGCGTCGGCGGGTCGCGACCTCGGTGCCGACCTCGGTGCCGTCGCCGAGGACCGCCGTGCCCTGGATCAGGCTGGGGTCCACGCGCACGCCGCCGTTGGCGATGGTGTTGACCGCCGCGGCCATCTGCACGGCGTTGACCGAGAGCGCCTGGCCGAAGGCGATGCGGTCCTCGGTCTGGTCGGTCCACAGGGCGCCGCTGGGCAGGATGCCGGCGGACTCGCCGGGCACGCCGAGGCGGGTGTGGGAGCCGAGGCCGAAGTCGACGAGGTAGTCGCGCAGCTCGCCCTCGTCGAACTCGTCGGCGGCCAGCACGGTGCCGATGTTGGAGGACTTCGCCAGCACGCCGGCGAGGGTCAGATTGATCTCGCCGTGGTCGAACCAGTCGCCGATGGGGCTGTCCTGGCGCCGGAGCAGCGGCGGCACGGTGATCCGGGTGCGGGGGGTGACCTTGCCGGCGTCCATCAGCGCCGCCATGGTCAGCACCTTCTGGACCGAGCCGGGCTCGTAGACGTCACCGAGGGCGCGAGAGACGCGGTTGACCTTCTTGGCCCGCTCGGGCGCGTTCGCGTCGAACGTCGGGTAGTCGGCCAGCGTCAGCAGGTCGCCGGTCCGGCTGTCCATGATCACCGCGAAGGCGGACTTGGCCCCGGCGGTCCGGGTGGTCTGCGCCAGCACGCGCTGGGCGTACCACTGCATGTCGCGGTCGATCGTGGTGACCAGGTCCTTGCCGTCGACCGGGGCGACCTTGACGTTGTCGCCCAGCGGCAGCTTGTTGCCGCCGCCGACCTCGTAGCGGGCCGAGCCGTCGGTGCCGGCCAGCCAGTCGTCGAAGGCCAGCTCCAGCCCGACGAGGGGCCGGTCGCCCTCGACGGGGTCGGGGATGCCGAGCGCGCCGACCACGTTCGCGGCGACGTCGCCGGCGGGGTACTCCCGCACCGGGTCGCGCTGGGTGAAGATCCCGTCGTAGCCGAGCTCGCGGGCCTCGGAGACCACGTCCATGGCCAGCGTCGAGGGCACCTGACGCGCGATGTACTCATAGCGGCTGCCCTCCTCGCGGAGCCGCTCGAGCGTGGTGACGTACTCGACGTCGAGGCGACGGGCGAGGAAGGTCGCGATCTCCGAGGCGTCGTCGGTGGTCAGCTTCGGGTCGGCGACCACCATCAGGCCGTCGACGGAGTCCGCGAGCGGCTCGCCGTTGCGGTCGAGGATGTCGCCGCGGGCGGCGGGGAGCACGACGTTGCGCGAGCCCTCCGCGGCCGCCATCTCGGCGTAGGACCGGGGATCGAGGCCCTGGAGCTGCACCAGCCGCCCGCCGAAGATCGAGAGCACCATCGCGATGAGGACGAACCCGACCCGCAGGCGCAGGTGCGGCGAACCTCGCAGACCGCCTCGAGCGCGAACGGGGCGGGTACGGCGCACGGAGTGTCTCCCTGATCCTGCTGCTCGGTGGTCCTGCTCGGTGGTGCTGCTCGGCGGTCCTGCCAGCGGAGGTCAGCGGTTCCGCTGCTGGTTCTGCTGCTGGTTCTGGTTCTGCTGCGTCTGCTGGGAGCCCTGGGGCTGCTGGGGCTCAGCTGAGTTTCTACCCCCGTCGCGGCCCCGGTCGCCGTCACCGCGGCCCGTGTCGCCGGAGTTTCCGCGGCCGCCGTCCCCAGGAGCGCCCTCGCCACGACCCTCGTCACGGCCCTCGGGCAGCACGCCCTCCGGCGGCGCCTCGACCTCGACGACGTTCGGCGACGGGGCGAGCACGGCCGGGAGGGCGGGCGGCGCGGGGTTGATCGGCAGGCTGGCCTCGGGCCCGGCCGGCGCCGTCGCCCCGCGCACCTCGCCGGTGTCGAGGTCGAGGAACGTCGGGGCGGTCGGCACGACCATCCCGAGCCGGGTCGCCCGGGTCGCGATGTTCTGCGGGTCGCGCAGCCGCTCGATCTCCATGGTGAGGGTCTGCTCGCGGGCCGCGAGGTTGGCGGCCTGCTTCTCCAGGGCGGTGGCCGCGAACGACGCCTGCTGCATCTGGGTGTTGAACAGCAGCAGCCCGACGACGCCGCCGAGCAGCAGCACCGTCACCAGCGTCACGAACGGGACCCGCGTGGTGCGCACCCGCGTGCTCGGGACGACGGTCAGCCGGGCGCGCTCGACCGCGGCCTCGGCCAGCCGCGGGACGCGGTGGCGGAGCTGGGCCGCGGCGCTGCTCGAGGTGGTGCTCATGAGGCTGCTCCCTGGGATGCGCGAAGCCGTTCGATGGCACGCAGGCGGACCGAGGCCGCTCGCGGGTTCTGGGCGATCTCCTGCTCGTCGGCCTGCTCCGCACCGCGGGTGACCAGGCGCAGCGCCGGCTCGCTCCCCTCGGGCACGAAGGGCAGGTCGAGCGGGACGGTGGACCGGGTCGCGGCGGTGAAGGCCTGCTTGACCAGCCGGTCCTCCAGCGAGTGGTAGGACTCCACGACCACGCGGCCGCCGACCCCGATGGCGTCGATGGCCGCCGGGATCGCGCGGCGCAGCACGGCCAGCTCGTCGTTGACCTCCATGCGCAGCGCCTGGAAGGTCCGCTTCGCCGGGTGCCCGCCGGTACGGCGCGCCGGTGCTGGGATCTCGGCGTACAGCAGCTCGACCAGGGGGCCGGAGGTGGTGAACGGCTCGGACTCACGGCGGCGGACGATGGCGTGGGCGATCTTCTTGGCGAACTTCTCCTCGCCGTAGTCGCGCAGCACCCGGGTCAGCTCGCCGGCGGAGTAGGTGTTGAGCACGTCGGCCGCGGTGGGGCCGGTCGTGCCGTCCATCCGCATGTCGAGCGGGGCGTCCTCGGCGTAGGCGAAGCCGCGCTCGCGCACGTCGAGCTGCATCGAGGAGACGCCGAGGTCGAAGAGGACCGCGTCGACCGAGGCGAGGCCGAGGTCGTCGAGGACGTCGGGCAGCTCGTCGTAGACCGCGTGCACGCCGGTGAACCGGTCGCCGTACGCCGCCAGCCGCTCGCCGGCGCGGCGCAGCGCCTCGGTGTCCCGGTCGATGCCGATGACCCGGGCGGTGCCGATCCGCTCCAGGACGGCCTCGGTGTGCCCGCCGAGGCCGAGGGTGCAGTCCACCAGGACGGCGCCGTCGTGCTCGAGCGCGGGCTGCAGCAGGGCGACGACCCGGTCGAGCAGCACCGGTACGTGACGGGGCGCGCTCATCGCGGGTCAGCCCCCGAGCCGGGTGAGCAGGAGGAAGGTGGCGGCCAGCCCGATCGAGCTGAGCGCGGAGAAGGCCATCAGGGCGGCGGCCTCGCGGGCCTGGTGCCGCACGCGCGGAGCGGCACCGTCGCTCGTCCTCGCGGACGTCACGTGCGTGGTGCTCATCGGTTCGACCCCTGCTGTCGGTGGTGCCGGGTGGTGCGTGGTGGTGCCCGTGGGTGGGGCGAGGTGGGGCGGTGGTGCGGTGGTGCGTGGTGGTGCGTGCACGGGGTGCTGCGGCGCCGCAGGGCCAGGTCTCCTGCCCGCTCCCCCCTGTGGGGGAAGGCCGCCACCTGGCACCGGGGAAGGTGCGCCAGCTGGCAGGGAGAGCGGGCCAGAGACCTGGCCCTGCGGATCCGTTGTTCGGTTCTGTCTGTGGAGCTCGGTGCTGCCGTGTGGCTGGTCAGTCCTCGCCGGCCTCGTCGAGCTCGGCGAACTTGCGCTGGGCCTCGGTGGAGAAGGCCTCCCAGCGAGCCGGGTCCCAGATCTCGATCCGGTCCATCACGCCGATGACGACCACGTCCTTCTCCAGCGACGCGTAGTCGCGGAGGTTGGCGGGGATCGAGATGCGGCCCTGCTTGTCCAGCGACCCCTCGTCCGCGCCGGCGAAGAGCACGCGGGCGTACTCACGGGCGGACTTGTTGGTCATCGGCGTCGCCCGGGCCCGTTGTGCCTCCTGCATGAAGACGTCGCTCGGCCACACGACCAGGCAGTTCTCCTGACCCTGCGTCACCACGAGCCCCTCTGCGAGTCGGTCCCGGAACTTCGCCGGGAGGAACAGCCGCCCCTTCTCGTCGAGCCGGGGGGTGTAGGTGCCCATGAAGAACATCGGGCACCTCCGTCGGGCAGTTCCTCCACTTCGCACCACTTTAACCCACTTCTCCCCACCGTCAACCACAACGAGCGTGTTGCGCGGGGGTTTCGGGCGGTCGCGCCCGGGCCGCGCTCGGCGGTGGCGTCGCGCCGGACGCCCGGCGCGGCCGCCCCGGGCGGCGGCATCCGCGCAGGTCAGAGCGGGTTCTCGCGCCTCCCGACCCGTGGAGTCCCGCCCGGTGGGGCGTGGGTGGGGCGCGGAGGTGGGGCGGAGTGGGGCGTGGGGTGGGGCGTGGGGGGACGACCGGGCCGTCCCCGCTCCCCCACCGCGCTCCACCCGGGTCCACCGGTCACCCGGCCGGGGTGGAAGGGCGCCCGTGTTGCCGCCACCACTTACGGTGGTGCCAGGGTGGACGGAACGAAAGGGTCGACGTGAGTGCTCCGACAGCGGGAGGTGCTGACCTCGAGACGCTCGCGCGCGTGGTCGCGCGGATCCGGTCCAACGTGGAGCGGGTGATCGAGGGGAAGCCCGACGTCGTGTCGGCCTCCCTCGTCGTGCTGCTCGCCGAGGGTCACCTCCTCATCGAGGACGTCCCCGGCGTCGGCAAGACCATGCTGAGCAAGGCGCTGGCCCGCAGCATCGACTCCACGGTCCGACGCATCCAGTTCACCCCGGACCTGCTCCCCTCCGACGTCACCGGGGTCTCGGTCTTCAACCAGGACACCCGCGAGTTCGAGTTCCGGCCGGGCGGGATCTTCGCCAACATCGTGGTCGGCGACGAGATCAACCGCGCCTCCCCCAAGACCCAGTCCGCGCTCCTGGAGTGCATGGAGGAGCGCCAGGTCACCGTCGACGGAACGACCTACCAGCTCGACACCCCGTTCATGGTCATCGCGACCCAGAACCCGATCGAGATGGAAGGGACCTACGCCCTCCCCGAGGCCCAGCGCGACCGGTTCATGGCGCGCGTCTCGGTCGGCTACCCCGTCGAGGCGGCCGAGATCGCGATGATCGGCACCCACGCCGGCGCGAGCCCGCTCGACGACCTCGAGCCGGTCACCGACGCCGCGGAGATCCGCAAGCTCACCGCGATCGTGGGCCAGGTCTACGTCTCCGACGCGGTGCAGCGCTACGTCGTCGCGCTCACCGGCGCGACGCGGCGCACCGACGACCTCACCCTCGGCGCCTCCCCCCGCGCGACGCTGCACCTGGTCCGCGCCGCCAAGGCGTACGCCGCCATGGACGGCCGCGACTACGTCCTGCCCGACGACGTGCTCGCCCTGGCCCGCCCCGTCCTCGCCCACCGGCTGCTGCTGAGCGTGGAGGCCGCGATGAGCGGGCGGACGAGCTCGGCCGTCCTCGACGGCGTCCTCGCCTCCGTTCCGGTCCCCGACGGGCACCGCTCGTGACCGTGCCCACGACCGTGCCCGCCCGCACCGCCCGCCCCGCTCGCGGCGGGACGGGTCGTGCGTGAGGCGCTCGCGGCGCTGACCGTCCGCGGACGGGCCTTCGTCGCGGCCGGCGTGACCGCGGTCGTCTGCGCGATCGTGCTCGGCCAGCCGGCGCTGACCCGGGTCGGGGTCCTCGTGCTGGCGCTGCCGGTGGTGACCGCCGCCGTGCTCGCCCGCAGCCGCTACCGGCTCGCGCTGGTCCGCACCGTCGCCCCGCAGGTCGTCAGCGCGGGCCAGTCCGCGCGGGTGAACCTCACCCTCACCAACGAGGGCCGCACGCCCAGCGGCGTGCTGCTGCTGGAGGACCAGGTCCCCTACGTGCTCGGGTCCCGGCCGCGGTTCGTCCTCGAGGGCATCGCCCACGGGTGGCGCCGCCACGCGTCGTACCAGGTCCGCTCCGACGTGCGGGGCCGCTTCGAGCTCGGGCCGATGTCGGTGCGGGTCGCCGACCCGTTCGGCCTCGTCGAGCTCGGCCGCTCCTTCCGCACGACTGCGACGCTGACCGTCACCCCGCGCACCGTCGCCCTCCCCTCCATCCCGCTGGGGGGCGGCTGGACCGGCGCCGGCGACAACCGCCCGCGCGCCTTCGCGACCGGCTCGGCCGAGGACGTGGCCGTGCGCGAGTACCGCCGCGGCGACGACCTGCGCCGGGTGCACTGGCGCAGCTCGGCGCGCACCGGCGAGCTGATGGTGCGCCGCGAGGAGCAGCCCTGGCAGTCCCGGGCGACGCTGTTCATCGACAACCGCGCCTCCGCACACCGCGGCCACGGTGTCGCCTCCTCGCTGGAGGCCGCCGTCTCCGCCGCTGCCTCGGTCGCGGTGCACCTGACCCGGCGCGGCTTCGCCGTCCGTCTGGTCACCGCCGCCGGCGAGGACGTCGGCGCCGCGTGGCACCAGCGGGAGGCCGGCGTGGGCGCGGGCCCGTTGCTCGAGGCGCTCGCCGTGCTCCAGCCGGTGACCTCCCCCCGGCTCGACGGCTCCTGGCTCGGCGAGCACGGCCACGGCGGGCTCACCGTCGCGGTGCTCGGCGCCGTGGAGGCGCTCGACGTGCCGGTGCTGCGCCGGATGCGCCACCACGCGGGCTCCGGCCTCGCCGTCGCGCTCGACGTCGACGCCTGGGTCGACGTCGACGGCACGCCCGGCGGCGCCGTCCCGGTGCTCGCCCAGCAGGGCTGGCGCGCCACGACCCTCCAGCCGGGCGACCGGCTCGACTCGGCCTGGCAGGAGCTCGGCTCCGCCGTCGGCCGCTCGTCCCGGCCCCGCGGCGCGGAGGTCGCCCGGTGACGAGCCGCCGCGCGAACCTGCGCACCACCCTCGCGGTCTCCGCGGCCGCCGCCGCGACGACCTGGGTCGCCATGCTCTCCTGGCGCCCCTTCACCGAGCTCCCGGGCCGCTACCTCGGGCCGCTGCTGCTCATCGGCGTCGTCGTCGTGGGCACGGGCGCGCTGGCTCGCTGGGCCCGGCTGCCCGGCGGGGTCGTCGTGCTCGCCCAGCTGCTCACCGGCGGCGTCGCCACCTGCCTCGCCCTGACCGGCTATCCGCTGCCGGTCGGGCCCGGGCGGGTGGAGCTGGAGGCGGTGCTCCGCGCTGCGGTCGACAGCGCCAACCAGTTCGCCCCGCCCGTGCCCGCCTCGGCGCCCGGCGTGCACCCGCTGCTGGTGGCCGGCGGCCTCGGCTGCTTCCTGCTCGTCGACGTGCTGGTCTCCACCCTGCGCCGGGTCTCGCTGGCGGGCCTGCCGCTGCTGACGATCTACAGCGTCCCGGTGAGCCTGGTCGGCGGCGGGCTCGCGTGGTGGGTCTTCGCGCTGACCGCCGGCGGGTTCCTGCTGGTGCTCTACCTCCACGAGGGCGACCGGGTCACCCGGTGGGGCCGGACGGTCGAGGACGACCCCTCGGCCTTCGACGTCCGCACCGGACGGGTGCGGGGCACCGCCCTGGCCATCGGCGCCATCGCGGTGGCGCTCGCCGTCGCCGTGCCGACGGCGGTGCCGACCCTCGACGTCCGGCTCGTCGACTTCGGGGCCGGCCCCGGCGGCGACGACGACATCGAGCTGACCAACCCGCTGGCCAACCTCAAGCAGGACCTGGTCCGCGGCCCGGACGACCCGGTGCTGCGGTTCACCACCGACGACCCCGACCCGTCGTACCTCCGCACCACCGCGCTGACCTGGTTCAACGGCGACACCTGGAGCGCCGGCGACCGCGCGGTGCCCACGAAGAACCTCGCGGCCGGCGACCTGCCGCCGCTGCTGGGGGTCGAGTCGGGCCTGAACCGCACCTCCTACGACTACCGGGTCAACGTCTACGACAACTTCGAGTCCACCTGGTTGCCGGCGTGGACGACCAGCACCGCCGTCGAGGCGCCCGGTGACTGGCGCTACGACGTCCAGACCCGCGACTTCCTCGCCGCCGACGACGACCTCAGCACCCGCGGGCTGCAGTACCGGATGTCCGCGGTCCGGCTGGAGTACGACGCCGCGGACATGGCCCGCGCCCCGTCGTCCGGCGGCCTGGTGCCCGCCGCCTACACCGAGCTGCCCGACGGCATCCCGAGCGAGGTGCGCAACCTGGCCCTCCAGGTGACCCGTGAGGCGCCGACCCGCTACGAGAAGGCCGTCGCGCTGCAGCGGTGGTTCCGCGAGACCGGCGGGTTCGAGTACACCACCGAGGGCGTCGACGGCAACGACATCCAGGACCTCGTCTCGTTCCTGCGGCCGGACGGTCGCCGGGGCTACTGCGAGCAGTACGCCGCCTCGATGGCGATCCTGGCGCGGATGCTCGACATCCCCGCGCGGGTCGCGATCGGCTTCCTGCGCCCCTCCCGGATCGGCACCAACACCTGGGAGTACAGCGCCCACGACCTGCACGCCTGGCCCGAGCTGTTCTTCCCCGGCAGCGGGTGGGTGCGCTTCGAGCCGACGCCGGCCGCCCGCGCGCGCAGCGTGCCGCAGTGGACCCGCCAGAACGTCCCCGCCCCCGACCCGGCCGCCACGGACCGGAGCGACACCGCCGCGCCGGACACCCCGGACCGTGTCGACGGCCAGCCCACGGCGCCCGTGGAGGAGGAGCAGGCGGATGACGCGGCGGCCGCCGGCGACGGCCGCGCCCGGCTCCTGCCGCTGCTCGGCGGGCTGCTCGGCGCGGGCGTCCTCGGCGGGCTGCTCCTACTCCCCCGCCTGGTGCGGGCCCGGCGTCGTACGCATCGGGTCTCCGCCGGCCCCGAGACCGTCTGGGCCGAGCTGCGCGACACCTGCGTCGACCTCGGCCTGCCCTGGCCCGCGGCACGCTCCCCGCGGCAGACCCGCGACTGGCTGGTCCAGCAGTTCGGGGCACCACCCTCGGACGAGCTCGCCGGCGGGCAGCCCGCCCGCGGGCCCGACCTCGCCCCCGACGCGGTGCTCGCCCTCGACCGGATCGTCGCGGCCCTGGAGCTGCGGCGCTACTCCGAGCGCGGGCAGGGCACCACCCCGACCTTCCGCGCGGAGGTCGAGACGGTCAGCGAGGCGCTCCACGCCGGCGCCGCACGCGGCGCCCGGCGGCTCGCGACCTGGTGGCCGCGGTCGGTGCTCACCCGCCCGGCCGGTCCCGTCGTCCCGCGCACCTCCGAGCCGAGCGAGACGCGGTACGGCAGCGTGGTCGACCACGTCGGCTGACCCGTCGCCCGCTCGTGAGGAGCGCTGGGTCCCGTACCGTCCCCTGCATGGGGACTGCCGACCAGATCGCCTCGTGGGACGCCGAGGCCGACGGGTTCGACGAGCCGGCCGACCACGGCCTGACCGACCCGGCCGTCCGGCGCGCGTGGCGTGACCTCCTCCTGGGCGTCCTCCCCCGGCCCCCGGCGCGCATCGCGGACCTGGGCTGCGGGACCGGCACGCTGTCGGTCCTGCTCGCCGGGTGCGGGTTCGAGGTCGACGGCCTGGACTTCTCGCCCCGGATGATCGAGCTGGCCGAGCGCAAGGCGGACGGGGTCGACGGGGTGCGGTTCACCCGGGGGGACGCGTCCGACCCGCCGCTCCCGGAGGCGGCGTACGACGTCGTCCTCTGCCGTCACGTCCTGTGGGCGATGCCCGACCCGGCCGAGACCCTGACGCGGTGGCTCCGGCTGTTGACGCCGGCAGGTCGTCTCGTGCTCGTCGAGGGGAGCTGGTCGACCGGCGCCGGCCTGTCCGCCGAGGAGACCGTCCGGCTGGTCGAGGGAACGGGGCGGTCCGCCTCCCTGACCCGTCTCACCGAGCCGGCGTACTGGGGTCGGAGCATCGACGACGACCGCTACCTCGTTGCGAGCGCTGCCGACGGCTAGAGGCTCGTCGACGCTCGCGGGGGCTCGCTCAGAAGCCGCCGTTCTGGTCGCGGCGGCGGCGCCAGCGCTCCTCCATCCGCTCCATGAACGGAGCGGAGGAGCGGCGGTTGCGACGGCTGCGGCCCCGGCGGCCACCGTCGATGACGGTGAAGCCGCTGGAGGGGTGGGCGGCCTGACGGGGGTCGGCCGGCGCCGCGGCGGCCGCGGCCTGGCCGCGCATCGCGGTGAGGCCGACGGTGGCCGAGCCGAGCATGACGAGGAATCCGGCCACCCCGACGACCGCGAGCTGGGTGACCGCACCGGTCATCAGCAGCGCGACACCGACCACGAAACAGGCGCCGGCGATCATCGCGCGGCGCCGCGCCGAGCGTCGCAACGACGTCCCGCGCAGGGTGGAGGCGAACTTCGGATCCTCCTCCGAGAGCGCGCGCTCCATCTGCTCGAGCAGTCGCAGCTCCTCTTCGGAGAGTGGCACGGTTCCTCCACTGGTCGTACGAGCGGTAGACGTCCCATGCGGGTCGTAGAGCAAGTCTAGGCAGGCGTTCTGGAACGCGGTAGCCGCGTGGGTGAAATTGGTCTCCGCGCCTGTGTCCGGCCCGCGGCGGGACCGGCCGCGTCAGCCGGCGTCGGCCTCCGGCCGCCCCTCGGACCGGCCCTCGGACCGGCCGGTGGCGCCGGGGAGCAACGCGGCCGGACGGACGGCCCCGGCGCCGAACCTGGAGGTCGCCCGGTCCATCGCGCGGTCGGCGTCGGACCAGCCGTGCTCCCGCTCGCCGAGGACGCGCTGGCGGTGCACGCGGGCGCTCGGCACCAGCCCCTCGACCCGCACCCCGACGAGCCGCAGCGCGTCCCGGCGGCCCGGCCGGCCGCGCTGCTCGCGCCGCAGCGTGTCGAGAAGCACCGTGGCGGCGGCGTACACCTCCTGGGTGACGTCGGTCGGCTCGGGCAGGGCACGCGAGCGGGTGAGCGTGGTGAAGTCGGCGTAGCGGGCGGTCAGCACGACCGTCCGGCCGGCCACCCCGCCGGCGCGGAGCCGCCGGGTGACCTTGGCGGCGAGCCCGAGCACCTCGCGCAGGATCTCCTCGCGGTCGGTGAGGTCGTGGGCGAAGGTCCGCTGCGCACCCATCGACCGGTCGGGCTCCTGCGGCCCGCGGCGCTCGTGGAGCTCGGACCGGTCCCGCCCCCAGGCCAGCACCTGCAGCTGGGAGGCGGTGCCCGGGCCGACCGCGGCGCGCAGCTCCTCCAGCGGCGCGTGGGCCAGCTGGCGGACCGTCCGGAGGCCCGCCCGCCGCAGCCGGGTGGCGGTCGCCGTGCCGACGCCGTACAGCTCCTCGACGTCGAGGGCGTGCAGGAACGCCACCACCTCCTCTGGCGGGACGACCACGACGCCGTCGGGCTTGGCGTGCCGGCTGGCGATCTTGGCCACCGACACCGTCGGCGCGACCCCGGCCGAGCAGGTGATGCCCTGCTCGTCGTGGACCGTCGCCCGCACCAGCTCGGCGATGGCGTACGGCGACCCGAGCCGCCGGGTCGCGCCGCGGACGTCGAGGAACGCCTCGTCCAGCGAGGCCATCTCCACCAGCGGGGTGATCCGGCGGAAGATGTCGCGCACCGCCGAGGAGACCGCCGAGAACGCCGCGTGGTCCCCGGGCACCGAGATCAGCTGCGGGCACAGCCTGCGCGCGCGCAGGCCGGACATCCCACCGCGCACGCCGTAGGCGCGGGCCGCGTAGTTCGCTGAGAGCACCACCCCGCGGTGCCCACCGCCCACCGCGACCGGGACGTCGTGCAGCTCGGGCCGGTCCCGCAGGGCGACGGAGGCGAAGAACGCATCCATGTCGACGTGCAGGATCGGGCACTGCCAGGAGCGGTCCGCGGCGTCGTGCGGGCCGGGGGCCGCCACCCGCGCCGGGCCGCCGCTCACGGGGCGCGGAGGCAGGCCCCGGCCGCGGCCCCGAGGTCAGTGCGCGAGCAGGTGCAGCTGCGTCGCGAGCGGGAGGTACTCGGGGCGGTCGGCCACCGCGCGCTCGAGCTCGACCAGCGCCGCGGCGGCGCCGGGCTCGGAGTCGAGCAGCGAACCGGGCACGAGGTCGGCGAAGACGCGGACGGCGTGGACGGTGTCGACCTCGAAGCCGGCCGCGGCGAGCAGGTCGCCGATCTCGGAGCGGGTGAACCGGCGGCCGGACCGACCGGGCTGCGCCGCACCCGCGGACTCCTCCAGCAGCGCGAGCGCCTGCTGGAAGTGCCCGGCCATCGCCCGGGCGACGACGGCCGCGTGGCGCTGGGCGACGAGCAGGCTGAGCGTGCCCCCGGGCCGGAGCACCGCGCGGAGCGCGCCGAGCGCCGCCGAGGGGTCGGCGACGACCTCGAGCACGCCGTGGCAGAGCACGACGTCGGCCGCGTCCGCGCCGACGACGTCGGCGAGGGTCGAGAGGTCGCCCTGGTGCGAGGCGACCTGGACGCCGACCTCGCGCGCCCGCCGGTCGAGCGCGGCGAGCGCGTCCGGGCTGGGGTCGACCACGGTGACCCGGTGGCCGAGCTCGGCGACCCGGACCGCAAAGCCGCCCGTGCCGCCGCCGATGTCGAGCACGTCGAGCGGGCCCTCGCCGAGGACCGGCCCGAGACCTCCCCACACGACGGCGGTGCGGGCCGCGCCACGCCGCTCGCTGGGTCGGTCGGGCCGCTCGGTGACAGGCATGGCGCCCAGCCTAGGGCGTGCCCCCGGGCCTCCCGCGGCACCCGACCGTCCCGACGGGCCGGGACGGCAGCTGCCCTCATCTGGCCGGCCGTCATCGGGCCGGCCTCATCCGACGCGGCGAACGACGTGCACCCGGACGGGGACGTGCGGCACCAGGCCGAGGGCCTGCTCGACGACGGCGAGGAACCGGTCGGCGTCCCGCACCAGGTCGTCGGCCTCCCGCTCGGTGACCGCGCGGCGCGACCCCGCCTCGGCCGCGGCGCGCTTGCCCGCACCGGCGGCGAAGAACCGGGCCCACTCCTCGAGCTCGGGGGCCACCTCCACCAGGAGCACCCACGCGTTCTTCTGCGGGCGACGGCGCACCGGGGCGGGCCGGGCGCGAGCGGCGAGCAGGGCGGCCGCGGCGCGCAGCGCGGCCACGTGGGCGTGCGCGTAGCGCTCGGTCACCTCCGTCGCGGCGATCGCCTCGCTCAGCGACTCCGCCGACCGGGCGAGGTAGGCGTGGGTCGTCGCCGGCAGCGCGTAGGGGCTCGGCTGCTCCCCCGGGCCGGGCACGCGGCTCACTCCCCCACCCCCGAGCCCGCGCCGAGCAGCTGCCACCGGCCGACACGGAGGTCGTGGGCCAGCTCGAAGACGTCGGCGGGCCGGCCGCCCTGGTCCAGGCGCCCGCGCCCGGCGGCGACCCGCCACAGCTCGCGCCGGGGCAGCTCCTGGCTGCGCCGCTCGAGCACCTCCTTGACCTTCCACAGTCGCCCGCGCCACAGGAACTGGGCGGGGCCCTCCTGCCCGCCCGTGCCCGTCCGCACCTCGACGGGGTCGTCGTACCGCACCATGCTCGCCTCGCTCCTCGGGCCTGCGCCCGGCTCCGTCGACCCCTCCGACCCCGGTCTTCGCGACCCGGCGGGGACGGGGGTCGAGGTCGCCCCGCCGGGGTTGTTCGAACAAAGGTTCGAACGAGACGAAGGTACACCGAGGCACCGACAGGACGTCAAGACCTGCCGGGAGGGGCGGCGCGGACCGGGAGGGGCAGCGCGGACCGGGAGGGGCAGCGAGGACCGGGAGGGGCAGCGCGGACCGGGAGGGGCAGCGAGGACCGGGAGGGGCAGCGAGGAGCCGACGGCTCAGGCGGCCCGGCTCAGGGAGACGGCGCTCAGGAGGCTGGGGTCAGGAGGCGGAGGTGTCGCGCCCGCGCACGTACGCGTTGGTGGCCGGGCTCCACAGGAGCACGAGGATCGCGACGTCGACGACCAGGGAGACGACGGCGGCCACCACGAAGGGTGCCGGCGGGTCGGTGCGCAGGCCGGCGACCGTGGCGAGCGCGGCCATCACGACGGTGGCGGCCAGCGACTGGCGCGCCCAGCCGGTCCCGACGAGGAAGAACGGGATGAGCGTGGCGACCAGGCAGACGAAGACGATGAGCAGCACGACGGCGACGGGGACGAACGCCGGCTGCTGGATGTCCGCCGCGACCGGGTGCCCGGCCGACCAGGAGTCGAGGAGCTCGTCGCGCAGCAGCACCCCGAGGACCGTCGTCAGCACGGCAAGCCCGACCAGGACCCAGAGCAGGCGGACCGCGCGCCGCACGGCCACCGGCCGGTCCGTCGTCGCAGAGGCCGTCGTGTTCTGGGGCGTCATGGGGCTCCTCGGGCGGATGTGGTCGGTCGGCGCGCGCGACCGGCGGACGGTCGACGTACGTCGCCGCGCGGCCGTCGGAGCGGTGCCCTAGGGTCGCGCCATGACGACCGAGCACCCCTCGATCACGCGCTTCCGCGAGGAGCACGCACGACGTGGCGGCACGGGCGACGTGGTCATTCTGCCCGACGCCGTGCACACGGCGGCACTCGCCGCCGAGGCGCTGGGCTGCGAGGTGGGCGCGATCGCCAACAGCCTGCTCTTCGAGGCCGACGGCGCCCCCGTCCTCGTGCTGACCTCCGGCGCCCACCGCGTCGACACCGCGAAGGTCGCCGCCGAGATCGGCGTGGCCCGCCTGGGGCGCGCGAGCGCGGAGCTGGTCCGCGAGGCGACCGGCCAGGTCATCGGCGGCGTCTCCCCGATCGGGCACCCGGCCCCGGTCCCGACCTACCTCGACCGCTGGCTCGCGCGGCACCCGGTCGTCTGGGCCGCCGCCGGCCACCCGGCGGCGGTGTTCTCGACGACGTACGACGAGCTCCTCGCGCTGACCGGCGCCACCGAGCTCGACGTGGAGTGATGGTGGAGTGATGGTGGAGTGAGGCGACCGCGATGAGCATCGAGATCTGGCTGAACCCGGCGTGCAGCAAGTGCCGCACCGCCGTCGCCGAGCTGGAGGCCGCGGGGACCGACTACACGGTGCGCCGCTACCTCGACGACCCGCCGACGGCCGAGGAGCTCCGCGACGTCGTCGCACGCCTGGGCCTGGAGCCCTGGGACGTCGCCCGGGCCACGGAGGCCCGCGAGGCCGGCATCGACCTGCCGCGCGAGCCGGGCGCCCGCGAGGACTGGCTCGCCGCGCTGGCCGCCCACCCGCGGGCGATCCAGCGCCCGATCCTGACCGCCTCGGACGGCACCACGGTCATCGGCCGCGACGCCGACGCCCTGGGCCGCGTGATCAGCCGGGGCTGACGTGGAGTCCCTCGCGCTCGCCTTCTCCAGCGGCTGGGCCAGCGGCGTCAACGCCTACCTGGTCGTGCTGGTCCTCGGCATCGCCGACCGCGTGGGCGGGCTGGCGCAGGTCCCGGACGCGCTGGGCCGCTGGGACGTGCTCGGGGTCGCGGCGCTGCTCTACTCGATGGAGTTCGTCGCCGACAAGGTGCCCTACCTCGACTCGACCTGGGACGCGATCTCCACCGCGATCCGCCCGACGGTCGGCGCGGTGATCGGCATCCTGCTCTCCGGCGACGCGCGCACCCTCGACCAGGCGGTGCTCGGCACGGTGGGCGGCGGCACCGCCCTGCTCTCCCACCTGACCAAGGCCGGCGGCCGGCTCGCGATCAACTCCTCACCGGAGCCGGTGAGCAACGTGCTGGCGAGCATCACCGAGGACGTGGCCGTGCTCGCGGTCGTCTGGTTCGCCATCGAGCACCCCCGCGCCGCCGCCGCGATCTCCGCCGTCCTGCTGGCCGGCGGCCTGGTCGTGCTCTACCTGGTCGCCCGGCTGGTCCGGCGCGGGTGGCGCCGCTGGGCCTCCCGGTCGGGCCCGCCCGCCGACGGCGTCGGCGCGGCCCCCTAGGGTCGACCCGTGGCACGCGTGGTGGTCGTCGGAGGCGGGTTCGCCGGGCTGGCGGCCGCGGCCCGGCTGGCCAAGCTCGGCCACGAGGTCACCCTCCTCGAGCGGTCCGCGACGCTCGGCGGCGCGCTGGGGCGGGTCGAGGCCGACGGGTTCACCTGGGACGCCGGGCCGAGCTGGACAACCCTGCCGGCGGTCGTGCGCGACCTGTTCCGCAAGAGCGGGCGCCCGGTGGAGCGCGAGCTGGACCTGGTGCCGCTCGACGTCGTGCGCGAGCACCGGTTCGCCGACGGCACGTCGGTCCGCGTGCCGCCCTCGCGCGCCGGCCAGGTCGCCGCCTTCGACGCGCTGGGCCCCGGCCTCGGGCAGCGGTGGGCCGAGCACGTGGCGTCGTACACCGAGGTGTGGGAGACGCTGCGGCGGGAGTACCTCGAGGTGCCCTGGGACCCCGCCGCCCCCTCCCGCGAGCTGGCCGCGCTGCTGGACTCCCGGCAGACCATGCACCGGCTCCTGCGCCGCCGGTTCAAGGACGAGCGGCTCGCCCTGGTCGCCGGGCACCCCGCCGTCGCCGAGGGCCACGACCTGCGCAACGTGCCCGCCTGGGCCGGCGTGACGGCGTACGTCGAGCAGCGCTTCGGCGCCTGGACCGTCGAGGGCGGCATGGCCCGGCTGGCCGACGCACTGACCGCCCGCCTGGCCACCCGAGGCGTCACCGTCCGCACCGGCACGACGGTGCGCGACCTCGTCGTGCGCGGGGGCCGCGTCGTCGCCGTCGACCTGGGCGCCGGCGAGACGCTGGACGCCGACGTCGTGGTGGTCGCGGTCGACCCGCGCCTGCTCCCGACCCTCGCGCCGCTGGTCGCGCGGACCATGCCGGCGATCCCGCCGGTCGTCGCCCACCTCGGCCTCGAGGGCGAGGTGCCCGACCTTCCCCACGAGCTCGTCCTCCACGGCGACCCGCTGCTGGTCGTGCGCACCGGCGGCGGTGCGCCCGAGGGCTCGTCGGCCTGGACCGTCCACGGCCGCGGCAAGCTGGCCGAGGACCTGCTGCGCGCGCTCGCCCGCCACCGCATCGACGTGCGCGCCAACGTCGTCACCCGCCTGGACCGGACACCGCGGGACCTGGTCGAGCGCTGGGGCGGCTCCCCGCTCGGCGTGGTCTGGCAGGGCCGGTCCACCGTCCGGCGGCGGCTCGGCCCGACGACCCCGGTCGCCGGGGTGTACGCCGCCGGGGCGCACGCGACCCCGGGCGCGGGCCTGCCCTATGTCGGGCTCTCGGCCGCGCTGGTCGCCCAGGCCATCGGCCCGGCCTGAGCCGACCCACCGGGCCGATCACCGGGCCGACTCACCGCGCCGACCCACGGGGCCGCCCCACCGGGCCGGCGGGGGTCAGCTGGAGACGTTGAGCCGGTCGAAGATCTCGAGCGTGGCCCGCGACCGGTTGAGCGTGTAGAAGTGCAGCCCCGGGGCGCCGCCGGCGAGCAGCTCCTCGCACAGCTCGGCCGCGACCGCGATGCCCTCGGCGCGCACCCGGACGGGGTCGCCGGTGTGGGCGGCGATCCGGGAGACGATCTCCTGGGGCACGTCGGCGCCGATGAGCTCGCCCTGGCGGCGGATCGCGGCGAGGTTCAGGATCGGCATGATGCCGGGGAGGATCGGCATGTCGACGCCCCGGTCGCGGACCCGCTCGACCAGCCCGAAGTAGTCCGCGGCGCGGAAGAACATCTGGGTGACCGCGAACTCCGCGCCCGCGCGGGCCTTGGCGACCAGCACGTCGGCGTCGTGGTCGAGCGACTCGGCCGTGGGGTGGCCCTCGGGGAACGCGGCCACGCCGACGCGGAAGTCACCGCGCGAGCGGACCAGCTCGACCAGCTCGGTGGCGTAGGTCAGCCCGCCCTCGGTCGGGGTCCACGCGGCGCGCGGCCCGTCGGCGGGGTCGCCGCGCAACGCCATCACGTGGTGCACGCCGGCCTCGCGGTAGGAGTCGAGGATGCGCTCGAGCTCCTCGCGGGTGTGCCCCACGCAGGTCAGGTGCGCCATCGGGATCAACGAGGTGTCGCGGGCGATCCGGCCGGTGATCCGCACGGTCGAGTCGCGGGTGGAGCCGCCGGCGCCGTACGTCACGGACACGAAGGTCGGCCGGTAGGGCTCCAGGGCGCGGATCGCGTCCCACAGCTGCTGCTCCCCGGCCTCGTCCTTGGGCGGGAAGAACTCGAAGGAGAAGGACTTGCCACCCTCGCGGATCATCTCCGCGAGCGAGCGCCCCGGTCCGGTCACCATGGCCGAAGCGTACGTTCGGCACCGCCCCGGGGAAGCATCCGTCCACCCTCTAGTCTCGTCGGCGTGACGGCCGCCGGATGGGACAGCAGCGCCTTCCGAGACCGGGTGCAGCAGGCGCTCGACTCGTTCCTCGACGAGCAGGCGGTGCGACTCGCGCCGCTCGGGCCCGACGCCGCCCGACTCATCACCGAGGCGCGGACCACCGTCCGCGGCGGCAAGCGGTTCCGCGCCGCGTTCTGCTGGTGGGGCCACCTCGCGGTCGCCCCGCCCGCCGACGAGGACGCGCTGGTCCGCGCGTGCGCCGCCCTGGAGCTGCTGCACGCGAGCGCGCTGGTCCACGACGACCTCATGGACGCCTCCGACACCCGGCGCGGCCGGCCCGCCACCCACCGCCAGCTGGAGTCCGAGCACCGCGGCGCGGGCTGGACCGGCGACCCCGAGCAGTACGGCACCGCCGCGGCGATCCTGCTCGGCGACATGCTGCTCAGCTGGGCCGATGAGCTGCTGCGCCGCTGCGGCCTGCCGCTGACCCAGGTCGCCCCCGCGCTCGAGGTCTTCGACCTGTGCCGCTCGGAGGTCGTGGCCGGCCAGTTCCTCGACGTCTCGGTGCAGGCCCGGGGCCGCGCGGACGTGGAGACCGCGATGACCGTGCTGCGCTACAAGTCCGCGAAGTACTCCATCGAGCGCCCGCTCCACATCGGGGCCGCGCTCGCCGGGGCCGACCGGGCCGGGCTGGACGCGCTCTCGGCCTTCGGCCTGCCGCTGGGCGAGGCCTTCCAGCTGCGCGACGACCTGCTGGGGGTCTTCGGCGACCCCGAGACCACCGGCAAGCCCGCCGGCGACGACCTGGTCGAGGGCAAGCGCACCGTCCTCGTGGCCCTCGCCCTCGACGCGGCCCCGCCCGCCGAGGCCGCGCTGCTCGACCGTTCCCTCGGCAGCCCGCTGGACGGGGCGGCGGTCGCCCGGCTCCGCGAGATCATCGACTCCTCGGGCGCCCGCGCCCAGGTGGAGGCGGTCATCGAGCAGCTCACCGACCTCTCCTTGGCCGCGCTCGACCGGGCCACCGTCGACCCCGGCGCACGCGAGGCGCTGCGCGGGCTCGCCGCGGCCGCGACCCAGCGCACCCTCTGAGCGCGCCGGCGCGCCTCAGTCCAGGTCCGGGACGTGGACCTCGGGGCCGTCCCCGCGGAGCAAGACGGCGAGCCCGGAGTCGGTCAGCAGCCGCAGGATGATCCCGAAGACCCGGCCGTCCTCCCGGGCCAGCGGGCCCCAGCCGTCCCACAGCACGACGGTGCGGTCGGTGTCGAGGTCGCGCAGGCAGTCGGCCAGCGCGTCGAGGTTGCGCCCCCACCACCCGGGCAGGGCGAGCGCCTCGCCGAGCGCCTCGAGGGTCTCGGCGCGGGTCGGGTGGGTCCAGCCGTCGACGTGCGCGAGGCGCCAGCCGGCGTGCTCGACGCTGCGCCGAACCTCGCTGACGTCGTACGCCGCGTGCCAGCGGTAGGCGGCCGGCGGCACCCGCCCGGCGAGCAGCCCCGCGAGCCCGCTCACGGGACCACCTCGGCGAAGGAGGCGTAGTGGTCCTCGGTCCAGTACCACTCGCGCGGCTCGCCCTCGACGATCCGGCGCGGGCCGCGGTGGCCGAGGCCGGGCGTCGGCACGGTGTACTCCCGGTAGTAGCCGCGGGAGCGCTCGGGCAGCAGGCCCTCGTAGTTGCCGAAGACCGTGCCGTCGTGCTCGGGCTCGGGGAACGGGCCGCCGTCCTCGATCAGCGCGATCGTTCGCCGGGCCTCCGGCGGCAGGTCGGCCAGCGCGACCGTCGGCAGCCCGGACGTGCCGGACGTGTCGGTCGCGCTCCGGTCCGGGGCGGGCGCGCCGCCGTCCCGCGAGGCGTCCTGGCCGGTGAGGAGCGCGGCGAGGACGCCGAGCACGACGACCGCCACGAGGGTGGCGGCCGCGCGTGACCGCGCCGTCACGAGGGATCCCGGCGTGCGGTCAGAACGCCATCGCCTGGGCGCGACGCTTGACCTCCGCGCCGCGGTTCTCCAGCAGCGCGTCGATCGGGCGGCCCGGGAGCTCCTGGTCGAGGTAGAGCCACGCGATGCACTCGCGGTCGTCGTACCCGCCGTCGTGGAGGACGGTGAGCAGGCCCGGCAGGCCCTTGAGCGGGAAGCCGTCCTGGATGAAGTCGGCGGGCACCTGCTGGCCGGCGCCCGGGGACGGCACCGCGGCCGCGAGCTCGTGGTCGCGGATCATCGTGCGGACCTTGGCCACAGTGACACCGAGCAGACGGGCCGCCGCGGCCCAGTCGAGCCACTCCGGCACGAGGGCGGCGAGGTCGTGGTCGGCGAGCGGGATGTCGGTCATGGGGCCATCCTCCCACCGGCCCGCGGCCCGCCGCGCCACGCCGGTCGCCGTGCTCACCCGCAGGGAGGGGCGACGCTCCGTACGATGGTCCCCGCCGAGGACTTCCCCCCTCGGCTCGCAGGAGGGTCGTCGTGACGTCAGATCGTCATGCCCGGTCGGGCGCGGACGAGCCCTCGACCGACCCCTCCCCCCGCTGGGACGGCCGGCGGCTCGAGGGCCGCCTCCTCGACGGCCGCTACCGGGTCGGCCCGCGGATCGCCCGCGGCGGCATGGCCAGCGTCTACGAGGCCACCGACATCCGGCTGGACCGCACGGTCGCGGTCAAGGTGATGCACCCCGGGCTGGGCGACGACGAGGAGTTCGCGGCGCGCTTCGTCCGCGAGGCCCGCGCCGCGGCCCGGCTCTCCCACCCCAACGTGGTCGCGGTCCACGACCAGGGCGCCGACGACGGCGTGGTGTTCCTCGCCATGGAGCTGGTCCCCGGCCACACCCTGCGCGACGTCATCGCCAAGGAGAGCCCGATGCCGCCCGCGCGGGCGCTGGCGCTGCTCGAGCCGGTGCTCTCCGCGCTGGCCGCCGCCCACCGCGCCGGCCTGGTCCACCGCGACGTCAAGCCCGAGAACGTCCTCATCGCCACCGATCCCGACACCGGCACGAGCCGGGTCAAGGTCGCCGACTTCGGCCTGGCCAAGGCGGTCAGCGCCGACACCCAGCACACCGCGACCGGCGGTGTGCTCATCGGCACCGTCTCCTACCTCGCGCCCGAGCTCGTGGTCGACGGTCGCGCCGACGCCCGCGCCGACGTGTACGCCGCCGGCGTGCTGCTCTTCGAGCTGCTCACCGGCCGCAAGCCGCACGAGGGCGAGTCCCCGATCCAGGTGGCCTACAAGCACGTCCACGAGGACGTCCCGCTCCCCTCGACGCTCGTCCCCGGCCTCCCCGCGTACGTCGACGCGCTCGTCGCCCGCGCGACCGCCCGCGACCGAGGCCAGCGCGCGGCCGACGCCGGCGTGCTCCTGCACCAGCTGCGCCGCGTGGCCACCGCCGTGACGACCGGCGTCCGCGAGGACCCCGACCTCGTCGCCGACCTGATGCCGCGCCCGCCCGCGCCCGACACCGACCCCGTCACCGGGGTCACCGGGTCCGGCGACACCAGCGAGCACACCCAGCTGCTGCGCACGGCCGAGGTGCCACCGGCCGTCCAGCGGGCCGAGCGGCCGGGTCAGCCGGGCCGGCCGGACCAGCCGGGTCGCACCGACACCGCCGCGGACCCCTGGGACGAGGACGAGATGGCCGCGCTGCTCGCGCCGTCGACGGCCGCCATCACCGCGGGGCCGGCCGCGCCCGAGCCGACCCGGACCGTGCCCGTCGGGGCGACCCCGGCGCCGCGACGTACCCGTCGGTCCCGGAGGGGCCTGCTCGCGCTCGTGCTCGCGCTGCTGCTGGCGACCGGCATCGGCGCCGGCGCCTGGTGGTTCGGCGTCGCCCGCTGGACGACCACCCCGGGCGTCCTCGGCCTGGACCGCGCGGCGGCGGTCGAGCGGCTCGAGGCCGCCGGCCTGGAGGCGGAGATCGGCCCGCGGGCCTTCTCCCGCACCGTCCCGGCCGGCGAGGTGATGTCCACCGACCCCGCTCCGGGCGACCGCGTGCTCGACGGCGGCACCGTGACGGTGACGATCAGCAAGGGCGAGGAGCTCTACGACGTCCCGAAGCTGCGCGGGATGACCGAGGACGAGGCCCAGGACGCCCTGGCGGAGCTGAAGCTGGAGTTCGGCGGCTCGACGCAGCGGTGGTCCGAGGACGTCCCGCAGGGCGTCGTCCTGGCCAGCGACCCCAAGCCCGGCACCACGCTGCGGCCCGGCTCCGTGGTCGACCTCGTGGTCTCCAAGGGCCGCAAGCCGATCAAGGTCAAGGACTGGACCGGTGAGGACGCCGACACCGCCCGGCAGCGGCTGGAGGCCCAGGGCCTCGTCGTCGAGGTGACCGGCGAGGAGCACTCCGACGAGGTGGCCGAGGGCGACGTGATCAGCCAGGACCCCGTCGGCGCGACCCTCTTCAAGGGCGACACCGTCGAGCTCGTCGTCTCCCTCGGCCCCGAGCTGGTTCCGGTCCCCAACGTGCGCGCCTCCGGGGTCGACGCGGCCCGCGAGGAGCTCGAGGCGCTCGGCTTCGAGGTCGAGACGCGGAAGGCCGCGGGCTACCTCGGCCTGGGCTACGTCTTCTCCCAGGACCCGGGCTCGGGCGAGATGGTCCCGAAGGGCACCACGATCACGCTGACGCTCATCTGACCCAAGCACGGACCGGTCGCGGCGGCACCCTAGGCACAGGGGTGCTGCTCGCCTAGCGTGCCGGGATGAGGTGGCGTCGCGGCCCGCGGGGTGAGGCCCCCGCACGGACGGCCACGACCGACCTGCCCCCGATCGACCTGCCCCCGATCGACCTGCCCCCGCGAGCCGATCGCGGTGCGCTCGTCGTCGTGCTGGCCCCGACCCGGGCACGCGCCGCCGAGGCGCTGGACGGCACGGCTTGGGCGACCGCCGGACGCCGGGTGCTCACCGCGCGCGGCCTCGACCGGTTGCACGCCCGGATCAGCCGGCTCCCCCGGGTCGACCTCGTGCTCGACCTCCGCTCGTCCTGGGGCCCGGGCCAGCTGGCGCGCTGGCGGCGCCTCTTCGGCCATGTCGGGCCGGGGGGCAGCTGGGTCGCCGTCCGCACCGCGGCGGTGGCGGGCCGCCGCGAGCGCCTGGCCGAGCGCCATGCCGTCGCCGCCGGACCGGTCCGGCTGGTGCAACGGCACCAGCGCCTGCTCAAGATCCGCGACGCCGAGGCGGTCGAGCTGCTCGGCACCCGGGAGCCGGCACTTTCGGTCACCGTCCTGGGCCGCCTGCCCGGCGGCGTCCTGGACCGCCGGGGAGCGGGCGTGCACCACCACGGCGGCCCGGTGGCGCCGCTGGCCGACGACCTGCCGTACCCGCCCGCCCAGATCCGCCACTACCGGGGTCCCGTGCACGTCGCGGCCGGCCGGGCGTACGTCGTGCACGGTCGCTCGCTGCTGCCCGAGAGCTTCCGCTGGCACCTCAGCGACCATCCGGTGAACCGGTCCCTGGTCGACGTCGACTCCTGGTTCGCCTCGCAGCGCCGCTCCGCCGACCCCCACCCGCCTACGCTGCCGGGCCGGTACTTCCACCTCGACTACACCAACCCCGGCCACTACGGCCACCTGATGACCGAGGGGTTCTCGCGGCTGTGGGGCTGGCCCGTCGCCAAGGCCGCCGACCCGTCGCTGAAGCTGCTGCTCGCGCTGCACCGGCGCCGCGACGTGCCGGCCTCCCGGCGCCCGGAGTCGGTCCTCCTGCCCGCGCTCGGCATCGCCCCCGACGACGTCGTGTGGCTGCGCGGGCCGGTGACCGTCACCTCGCTGGTGGGCACGACCCCGCTGTGGCACAACGCCGCGCCGTTCCACGCCCACCCCGCCGTGCGCGAGACCTGGGAGCGACTCCGCGACGGGCTGCTGGCCCTCCCCGACGCCGCCCCGCTCGGCAGCACCCACCTGTTCGTGACCCGCCGCGCCGGCAACCGGCCGGTGCGCAACCTGGCGGAGGTCGAGGAGCTCGCCGCTCGCGCCGGCTACACGGTGGTCGACCCGGGGGTGATGAGCATCCCCGAGCAGGCGGCGACCTTCGCCGCCGCCCGGGTGGTCGCCGGCTTCGGCGGGACCGGGATGTTCAACCTCGTCTTCGCCCGGCACCTCGAGGCGATCGTGGTGCTCAGCCACAGCTCGTACGCCGCCGCCCGGAACGAGGAGCTCCTCGCCGCCCTGCACGGCGCCGAGGCGCACTTCTTCTGGAGCCCGCCCGACCTGGCCGAGGGCGCCGACCCCACCTCCTACCGGGCCTTCCAGGCGCCCTGGCGCTTCGACACCGAGCGGCACGGCGAAGCGCTGCGCCGAGTGCTGCGCGACCTGGTTCACTGATCGACGTGCCCGACCCGACGAGCTCCGTGCCGGTCTCGGTCCTGTGGAGCCACGCCCACCGGGCCGACGGCGCGGTGCGACTGGTGCTGGTGCTGCCCGCCGAGGCCCCCGTCGTCGCAGCGCAGGTGTGGCTGCGGCTCGAGCTGGGCGAGGCGGCGCTCCGCGTCCCGGCCTCGGTGGAGCCCGACGAGCACGGGTTGCGGCTGAGCGCCGCCGTGCCGCAGGACCGCCTGGCTGCCGGCCTCTGGCGGCTCCGCGTGCGGGTGGGGCGAGGCGGGCCGCTGCTGGGGCTCCAGGCCCGCCTGCTCCTGGCACCGGACCGGCCGGTCGCGCTGCTGCCCGGCCCGCGGCCGGCGCTGCGCGCGCCCGCCGCCGGCGGCGGCTCGCCGTACTGAACCGCCCGCTCAGCCCACCGTGGCCGGCTGGTCGAGCCCTGAGGCGCGCACCAGCTCCCGCACCCGGGACCGGGCCCGCTCCGGCTCCGCGCCCTGCAGCTCGCGCAGCCCCCGCCAGAGGGGAAGCGCGAGCAGGCGCTCCGCGTCGAAGGCCCGGGTCCGGCCGAGGACCTCGGCCGGCACGTGCTGGGGGTCGCTGGTGACGAGCTCGGGCACGAGGTCGTCGTAGGCCTCGAGCAGCACCCGGCTGCGGGCGTCGAGCCCGAGCACCACGAGGACCCCCGTCGGCTTGGTGTCCACCTCGAGGCAGATCAGGTCGGGGCGGTGGCGCCGCAGGACCGGCAGCACCTTGTACACGTCGCCGGTCCACATCCCGCGGGCCCGCCCGAGCGCCCGCTCCCGCGCTGCGACGTCCGGGTGCGGCGGCAGCATGTCGTCCAGGACCAGGACCGAGGCGGGGTGGGTGTACCGCTCGAGGTTGATGACGTCGCGCAGCGCGTACTCCGCCAGGTGCATGCCGTCGACGAACGCCAGGTCCACCTGCGGCTCGTCGAGGTGCTCCAGCGGCGCCTCGCGCGCGAAGAACTCATCGCTCGTCGTGCGCACCAGGTGCAGGTCGCACCGCAGCTCGTGCTTGACGGTGAAGAACGGGTCCACACCGATCGACCGGGTGCGCGAGAGCGCCATGCTGGCGCCCGTGCTGACCCCCACCTCGAGGTAGGAGCGCGGCTGCAGCAGCCCGTGCAGCCGGGCGAGCAGGTCGTGGCGCCGCATGGCGACACCCTAGGGCGGCCGACCGGGCGCGCCCAGGAGGTCGACCCAGGAGGCCGGCCCAGGAGGTCGACCCAAGAGGTCGGCACAGAGGCGTAGGGGACGAATCGGCCGAGGGCACCCCGCGCTCGTAACATGCCTGGGTGCTGGACCCCGATCAGATCGCGCTGCGCAACCCCGTCGGCACCCACGTCACGGTCGGCAAGGGCCTCGTGACCGGGGCGCTCGCCTCGGCCGATTCGCTCGGCTGCGAGACCTTCCAGGTCTTCTGCGGCAACCCCCGCGGGTGGGCGCTCACCGCCGGCAAGCCCGCCGAGGACGCCGCCTTCCGTGCCGAGGTCGGACGACGCGGCACCCGGGTGTTCGTGCACGCGCCGTACCTGGTCAACCTCGGCTCCCCCACGCCGCTGACCTACGAGCGCTCGGTCGCCAGCGTCGCGCACAACCTGCGCCGCGCCGCCGAGATCGGCGCCGAGGGCCTGGTCGTGCACACCGGCTCCTACGTCGCGCCCGACGACACCACCGAGCGGTACGACGCCGCGCTGCGCCAGGTCCGCGAGGGGCTGCTGCCCCTGCTGGAGACCCTCGACGCGGCCGGCGACGACGCGCCCTGGCTGCTGCTCGAGCCGACCGCCGGCCAGGGCCGCTCGCTGTGCGCGGGCGTCGACGACCTCGCGCCGTACCTCGCCGCGCTCGACCACCACCCCCGCGTCGGCGTGTGCCTGGACACCTGCCACGTCTTCGCCGCGGGCGCGCCGCTCGACGAGCCCGGCGGCGCCGCGGCCACCCTGGACCGGCTCGAGGAGGTCGCCGGCCCCGGCCGGCTGCGGCTCGTGCACGCCAACGACTCGATGGACGTCCGCGGCGCGTTCAAGGACCGCCACCAGAGCATCGGCGACGGTCACATCGGCGCCGAGCCGTTCCTCGAGCTGTTCGCCCACCCGGCCACCGCGGGCGTGCCGTTCATCGCCGAGACCCCGGGCTCGCGGGAGGTCGGCGGCGACGTGCAGGTGCTCCAGGAGCTCCGCGCGAAGGCGCTGGGGTGAGCGCCGGGGCGAGCGCGGCTCCGGCCGCCCGCCCCACGCCGGACCGTCGTACCTCGCTGCTCGCCGCGGGGGCGCTGCTGGCGATGACGGCCTGCTGGGGCAGCACGTTCTTCCTCATCAAGGACCTCCTCGACCGGGTCCCCACCCTGGACTTCCTGGCGGTGCGCTTCGCGATCGCCGGCGTGGTGATGGTGCTGGTCGCCCCGCGCGCGGTGCAGCGGCTCTCGCCCGAGTCCCGACGGCACGCGCTCGTCCTCGGCGGGGTCTACGGGCTGGCCCAGATCCTCCAGACCTCGGGCCTGGCCCACACCGCGGCGTCGGTCTCGGGCTTCATCACCGGCATGTACGTGGTGCTCACCCCCGTCCTGGCCGCGCTGCTGCTGCGCACCCGGACCACCCGGACCACCTGGGCCGCGGTCGCGCTCGCGACGGCCGGGCTCGGCGTGCTGACGCTGGACGGCGTGGCGGTCGGCTTCGGCGAGGCGATCACGCTGGTCAGCGCCGTGCTCTACGCCCTGCACATCGTCGGGCTCGGCGCCTGGTCGAACGCCCGCGAGGCGCTCGGCATGTCGATCGTGCAGCTGCTCGTGATCGCGGTGGTGTGCCTGGTAGCGACCGCTCCGGACGGCATCGTGCTGCCGCCGACGCCCGCCGACTGGCTCTCGGTGGTCTACATGGCGCTGTTCGCCGGGGCGCTCGCGCTCATCGGCCAGACCTGGGCGCAGGCCCACCTGCCGCCGACCCGCAGCGCGATCATCATGAGCATGGAGCCGGTCTTCGCGGCGTTCTTCGCGGTGCTCCTCGGTGGGGAGGCCCTGACCGCACGGATGGCGCTCGGCGGGCTGATGGTGCTCGCCGCGATGCTGGTCGTCGAGGCGCTGCCGCGGCGGCGCAAGGTCGAGGCCGAGGTCCAGCACCTGGCCGTGTGAGGCCACCGGGGATCCCGCCTGGATCCCACATGGTGGGAGCGGCGCGAGGTGGGACGGGTGGGCCGCTAGGTTTCCGGACGTGACGCGCACCTATCTGTTTCGACGCCTGCCGGGAGCCCCCGTGCCGGCCGTCCTGTCCTAGGTACGCCGCACTCCATCCAACGCCCCCGGCTCCGGCCAGGGGCGTTCGTTGCGTCCCGGGGCGTCGGAGCCGCCCGGGCCGCTCGAGAAAGAGGAACACCATGGTCGTCGTCATGTCCCCGGACGCCACCGACAGCGACGTCGCGAACGTCGTCGCCCGCGTGGAGGGCGTCGGTGGCGAGGCCTTCGTCAGCAAGGGCGTCGTCCGCACCATCATCGGCCTGGTCGGGGACCTCGAGTCCTTCCACCACCTCAACCTGCGCACGCTGCGGGGCGTCGCGGACGTGCGCCGGATCTCCGACCCCTACAAGCTCGTGAGCCGCCAGCACCACCCCGACCGCAGCACCGTGTGGGTCGGTGCGCCGGGTCGGCAGGTGCCGATCGGGCCGGACTCCTTCACCTTCCTGGCCGGACCGTGCGCGGTCGAGACCCCGGAGCAGACCCTCGCCGCGGCGCAGATGGCCAAGGGCGCCGGCGCCACGATCCTGCGGGGAGGCGCCTACAAGCCGCGCACCTCGCCGTACGCCTTCCAGGGCCTGGGCGTCCGCGGCCTGGAGATCCTCGCCGACGTCGGGCGAGCCACCGGCCTGCCGGTGGTCACCGAGGTGGTCGACGCCCGCGACGTCGCGGTGGTCGCCGAGCACGCCGACATGCTGCAGGTCGGCACCCGCAACATGGCCAACTTCGGGCTGCTCCAGGCGGTCGGCGAGGCCGGGAAGCCGGTGCTGCTCAAGCGCGGCATGACCGCGACCATCGAGGAGTGGCTGATGGCCGCGGAGTACATCGCCCAGCGCGGCAACCTCGACGTCGTGCTGTGCGAGCGGGGCATCCGCACCTTCGAGCCCGCCACCCGCAACACCCTGGACATCTCCGCGGTGCCCGTCGTCCAGGCCACCAGCCACCTCCCGGTGATCGTCGACCCGAGCCACGCCGCCGGCCGCAAGGACCTGGTCGTGCCGCTCTCCCGCGCGGCGATCGCGGTCGGGGCCGACGGGATCATCGTCGACGTCCACCCCGACCCGGAGACCGCGCTGTGCGACGGCCCCCAGGCGCTGCTCGGCACCGAGCTGCGCGAGCTGGCCCAGGCGGTACGGCGGCTGCCGGGGGCCGTGGGCCGTGTCGACGCCGCCGAGCTGACTCGGACGGCCTGACCGGCACGGCCTGACCCGGGCAGCGTGACCGGGACGGGCCCCCTCGCGAGCCGGTCGCTACCCTCGTCCCCCGTGGAGACGACCTGCACCGCCTGCGGCGCCCGGCTCGGCCCCGGCCGCGCCTGCGCCGCCTGCGGCCACCCGGTCGAGGGGCCCGACCTGACCGACTGGCGCACCGACACCGCGGAGCGGCCGGCGATCAAGGCCGTGCCGCCCGCGCCGCGCTACCCGCTGTACGCCGACGAGCCGCCAGCCCCTCCGCCCGCCCGTTCGCCGGCCACCGGGTCGCCGGCCACCGGGTCGCGAGGCGACCGGTCCGGGCAGCCCGGCCGGCTGGCGTGGGTGGCCGGCCTCGCGACGCTGGCGCTGCTCGCCGGCCTCGGCACCGCGCTGGTGATCGGCGGCGATGACGAGGGCGGCGAGCCGGCGGCGGCCGACGCACCGACCTCCTCCCCCGCGAACCGTCCCTCCGGCTCGGCCGACCCGAGCCCGTCGACCGCACCGACGCCGCCCGCGCAGCCGACGCGGACCGCCGGCGCCGAGCTCAGCCGCAAGCCGGAGCCGCGCGACCCCGAGGACGTCGCCGGCGCGGCCCGGGTCCGGGTGCCGGCCACCGCACCGACCAGCCGCGGCCTCGACGGCACCCGCACGGCGTACGACGCCGGGAACCTCGTCGACGGCGACCGCACCACCGCCTGGCGGATGCGCGGCGACGGCACCGGCCAGGAGCTCGTGCTCCGCCTGGACCGCCCGACCACGATCACGCGGGTCGGGCTGGTCAACGGCTACGCCAAGCGCGCCCGCGGCCCCCGCGGCGGGGTCCTGGACTGGTACACCGGCAACCGCCGGGTCCTGGCCGTGGCGTGGGTGCTCGACGACGGCACGGTCGTGCGCCAGCGGCTCGGGGAGTCCCGCCGCGTGCAGACCGTCGACGTCGGTGCGATCACCACCCGCCGGGTCCGGCTGCGGCTCGTCGAGGTCTCCGCCCCCGGCTCGGGTCGCGCCGGCCGCGACTACACCGCGATCAGCGAGCTCTCGGTCGTCGGGCTGCCGGGCTGATCCGGTCCCGGCCCGCTCCGCTGACCCGCTGGAACGACCGCCGAGGCGCGAGGCGTCAGAGCGCGCCGAGCGCGGCGGCGGCCTTCTCGGCGTCGGCGCGGGTGACGTCGAGGTGGGTGACCAGCCGGACGGTGGTCGGGCCGACCATCGAGACGCGGACGCCGGCCTCGGCGGCGCGGGCCACGAAGTCCGGGGCGTCGGGCCGCGGGACGACCACGATGTTGGTGTCGACGCTCGCGGGATCGACCCCGCACGCCTCGGCCAGCAGCCGGGCGTGGGCGTGGTCCTCGGCGAGCCGCTCCACGTGGTGGTCCAGGGCGTGCAGGCCGGCCGCGGCGAGGATGCCGACCTGACGCATGCCGCCGCCCATCCGCTTGCGCCACACCCGCGCCTCGGCGATCACGTCGGCCGAGCCGATCGTGAGCGAGCCGACCGGGGCGCCGAGCCCCTTGGACAGGCACACCGCCATGACGTCGGCGACCGCGCCGTACTCCGCCAGCGGGGTGCCCGTCGCGACGTGGGCGTTCCAGATCCGGGCGCCGTCGACGTGGACGGCCGCCCCGGCCGCGGTCGCGAGCTCGCGGAGGTCGCGCAGGTCCTCGATCGGCAGCACGGCGCCGCCGGCGAAGTTGTGCGTGCACTCCACCGAGACCGCCGCGGTCCGGACGAAGAACGGGCCGAGGTCCGGGGCGTACATCCGCCGGACCATCGGCAGGTCGACCTGGCCGCGCGGGTGGTACCAGGTGCGCATCGTGACGCCGGAGTACGCCGCGTGGGCGCCGAGCTCGGCCCGCGCGATGTGGGCGGAGGCCTCGCAGAGCACCTCCTGGCCGGGCTGCACGAGCGCGCGGACCGCCAGCACGTTGGCCATCGACCCGGTCGGCATGAACAGCGCGGCCTCGTGGCCGAACAGCTCCGCGACCCGGTCCTCGAGCGCGAGGACGGTCGGGTCCTCGCCGTACACGTCGTCGCCGACCTCCGCGCGGGCCATCGCCTGACGCATCGCCTCGGTCGGGCGGGTCAGGGTGTCCGAGCGGAGGTCGATCACGCCTTGCGCAGCATCTCTGCGACGAGGAAGGCCAGCTCGAGGGACTGCACGCGGTTCAGCCGCGGGTCGCAGACCGACTCGTAGCGGTTGCCGAGGTCGACCTCGAGCAGGTCCTCGCCGCCGCCGACGCACTCGGTGACGTCGTCGCCGGTGAGCTCGACGTGCAGGCCGCCGGGCCAGGTGCCGAGGGAGCGGTGGACGTCGAAGAAGCCCTGGACCTCGTCGATGACGTCGTCGAAGCGGCGGGTCTTGTAGCCCGAGCTCGCCTCGAAGGTGTTGCCGTGCATCGGGTCGCAGACCCAGGCGACCTCGACGCCCTCGGCGGTGACCTTCTCGACCAGGTTCGGCAGGCCGTCGCGGATGCGGCCGGCGCCGAAGCGGGTGATGAAGGTGAGCCGCCCGGGCTCGTTGAGCGGGTTGAGCCGCGCGGCCAGCGCCAGCGCGTCGTCGGGCGTGGTGCTCGGGCCGAGCTTGACGCCGATCGGGTTGCGGATGTGGCTGAGCAGCTCCACGTGCGCCTGGTCGAGCTGGCGGGTGCGCTCGCCGATCCAGACCATGTGGCCCGAGACGTCGTAGGGCATCTGGGTGCGCGAGTCGATGCGGGTCATCGCGTGCTCGTACTCCAGCACCAGCGCCTCGTGGCTGGAGTGGAAGTCGACGCGGTGGAACTCGACGGGGTCGGCGCCGATGGCCGACATGAACGTCAGGGCCCGCTCGATCTCGCCGGCGACCGCCTCGTAGCGCTGGCCGACCGGCGACTCCTTGACGAAGTCGGTGTTCCAGGTGTGCACCTGGCGCAGGTCGGCGTAGCCGCCGGTGACGAAGGCGCGGATCAGGTTCAGCGTCGCCGCGGAGGAGTTGTAGACGTCCACGAGGCGCTGCGGGTCGGGCACGCGCGCCTCGGGGGTGAAGTCGAAGCCGTTGACCGCGTCGCCGCGGTAGGCCGGCAGGGTGACGCCGTCGCGGGTCTCGAGGTCGGAGGAGCGCGGCTTGGCGTACTGCCCCGCGAGCCGGCCGACCTTGACGACCGGGACGGAGGCGGCGTACGTCAGCACGACCGCCATCTGCAGCAGCACGCGCAGCTTGTTGCGGACGTTGTCGGCGGTGACGCCGGCGAACGTCTCGGCGCAGTCGCCGCCCTGGAGCAGGAACGCCTCGCCGCGGGAGACCGCGGCGATCTTGTCCTTGAGCTCGTCGCACTCACCGGCGAAGACCAGCGGCGGCAGCGTGCGCAGCTTCGCGACGGCCGCGTCGACGGCCTCGGAGTCCGGGTACGTCGGCTGCTGGGCCGCGCCCAGGGCGTGCAGGGTCGCGAGGTCGGGGATGCTCACCCGCCCAGGGTACGTGCGCGAGCGGGCCCGCCCGGAATCATCGCCCCGCCGTGGACGGGCCCGCGGCACGGGCCCACGGAGCCGGCCCACGGAACCGGCCCACGGAACCGGCCCACGGGACGAGCTCACTCCTCGAGGTGCTCGATCTCGCGGAACCCGGTCTTCTTCGCGCGGATGCCGCGGTTGGTCATCCAGGTCAGCACCCACAGCACGACGCCGATGAGGATGAGCACGCCGGCGATGGAGTACTGCACGTAGTCGTCCTCGTTGCGCGCCCAGGGGCCGACGAGGAAGGCCGAGGCGACGGCGCCGACCCACGGGGCCCAGCGGGGCGCGCGGAAGACCGGCTCGGTGTCGCGGTCGCGGCGCAGCACCAGGCAGCAGATGTTGACGACGGTGAAGACGCAGAGCAGGAGCAGGCCGGTGGTGCCGGCCAGCGCCACCACCACGTCGCTCTCGGAGCGCAGCCGCACGTAGGTGATCAGGCCCAGCGCCATGACGGTGGTGAAGATGATCGCCGCCCACGGCGAGCGCCGGCCCGGCAGGACCGCAGCCAGCGAGCGGGGCAGGACGTCCTGCTTGGCCATCCCGTAGACCAGCCGGCTGGCCATGAGCATGTTGATCAGCGCGGTGTTGGCGACGGCGAAGACGGTGAGGAAGGGGAAGATGGTGTCGATCGGGATGCCCGGCGCCCCCACCCGGACGACGTCGAGCAGGATGCCCGCGTCGGGGTTGACCGGGTCGGCGATGTCGCCGGGCGGGATCACCACGACCACCGCCACCGCGACCAGCATGTAGAGCACCGCGCAGATCCCGAGCCCGGTGAGCATGATCCGCGGGAAGGTGCGCCCGGGGTCCTTGGTCTCCTCGACCATGTTGACGGAGTCCTCGAAGCCGACCATGGCGAAGAACGCGACAGTGGTCGCGATGGTGATCGAGACGAACGCGTTCTTCTCCCCCGAGGACTCGAAGACCACCACCCGGCCCAGGTCGCCGTCGGTGGCCATCGCCCAGAAGCCGATCGCGATGATGATCCCGAGCGCGAGGACCACGACGCTGGTGAGCACGACGTTGAACTTGACGCTCTCCCCCACCCCGCGCAGGTTGATCAGCGCCAGCAGCACCATGAAGCCCAGGGCCGCGACGAGGGTGGCGGTCGTCCCGGTGGGCACGCCGCCGAAGACGTCGTCGAGGCCGGCCAGGAGGTTGGAGGCCACCAGGCTCGAGGACGTCGACGCGCTGGTGATGCCCGAGCAGACCACCGCGAAGGCGACCAGGAACGTCACGAAGTGCAGGCCGAACGCCTTGTGCACGAAGAGCGCGGCGCCGGCGGCCTGGGGGTGCTTGGTCACCAGCTCCAGGTAGGACAGCGCGGTCAGCGAGGCCACCGCGAAGGCCACCAGGAACGGCAGCCAGGCGACCCCGCCCACCTCGCTGGCGACGTCGCCAGTGATCGCGAAGATCCCCGCGCCGATGATGTCGCCGATGATGAAGAACAGCAGCAGCTTGGGGCCCATCACCCGCTTGAGCTGCTCACCGCCCGGCTCCGAGGTCGTCTCGTCGACCGTGGCCTCCGCATTCATGGCCACCCCGTGCCCCGCGGGTGGCCGGGGAAAACCCGGGCGCGGGGGCCGGTCCGGTCAGCCGAAGAAGACCTGCGCCTCGGCGTACTCCTCGGGGCTGACGACCTTGAGCTCGCCGGTGCCCTCGGCGAGCGGCACCCGGACGATCTTCGTCCCGCGCAGCGCCATCATCGTGCCGAAGTCGCCGTCCGCGACCGCGTCGGCGGCCTGGAGGCCGAACCGCGTGGCCAGCCAGCGGTCGAAGGCCGTCGGCGTGCCGCCGCGCTGCACGTGGCCCAGGACGACCGCGCGGGCCTCCTTGCCGGTGCGGGCCTCGATCTCCGAGGCGAGCCGGTCGCCGATGCCGCCGAGGCGGACGTGCCCGAAGGCGTCCTTCTGGCCGGAGGCGAGCGTCATGTCGCCCCCCTCGACGGGGACCGCGCCCTCGGAGACCACGATGACCGGCGCGTACTCGCTCTGGAAGCGGGTCTCGACGTGCGCGCAGACCTTCTCGATGTCGAAGGGCTGCTCGGGGATGAGCACCGCGCTGGCCCCGCCGGCGATGCCCGCGTGCAGCGCGATCCAGCCGGCGTGGCGGCCCATGACCTCCACGACGAGGACACGGTGGTGGGACTCGGCGGTGGTGTGCAGCCGGTCGATCGCCTCGGTGGCGATGTTGACGGCCGTGTCGAAGCCGAAGGTGAAGTCGGTGCCCGAGAGGTCGTTGTCGATGGTCTTCGGCACGCCGACCACGTCGACACCGAGCTCGGCCAGCCGGGTGGCCACGCCGAGGGTGTCCTCGCCGCCGATGGCGACCAGCGCGTCGACGCCGTGCGCGGCCAGGTTGTCCTTGATCCGCTCGACGCCGCCCTCGATGGCGAAGGGGTTGGTGCGCGAGGAGCCGAGGATGGTGCCGCCCCGCGGCAGGATCCCGCGGCACTGCTCG
Organism: Nocardioides marmotae; assembly: GCF_013177455.1. Classification (NCBI taxonomy): domain Bacteria; kingdom Bacillati; phylum Actinomycetota; class Actinomycetes; order Propionibacteriales; family Nocardioidaceae; genus Nocardioides; species Nocardioides marmotae. The sequence continues at coordinate 1,621,447 of NZ_CP053660.1, read as the reverse complement.
ATCCCGAGCTCCATCGTCAGGCCCTCCAGCGGGCCCTTCCAGCCGTCGCGGAAGCCGACGAACTCGAAGCCGTGCTCGCGCACGCCCTTGCGGACGACAGCGCGGATGACCGCGTTCAGACCGGGGCAGTCGCCCCCACCGGTGAGCACTCCGACGCGCACAGGACCTCCATCAGGATCGGGAACGGGGGTTGGAACGTTCCAGCCGCCGACCCTAGTAGGCCGCCGCTCACACCGGTAGCGGGTCCACCCGGTTGGTCACCTGCTCGGCCGCGACGGGCAGCACCCGGCCCAGCCGCACCGCGAGCAGCGCGCCGACGAGGGAGACGCCGGTGAGCACGAGCCACACCGGCGCGGCGCCGCGGTCGAGCAGCCAGGCGAAGCTCACCGGCGCGACGGTGCCGGCGAGGTTCCAGGCGAGCTGGACCAGCGAGAGGTAGCGCCCGCGCAGGTGCTCCGGGGCCGCCTCCGCGCCCAGCGCGCCGAGCACCGGCCCGCCGAGCAGCTCGCCCGCGGTGTAGACCGCGGTGCCGAGGAGCACGACCGCGACGCCGACCGCCACCCCGACCCGGCTCGCCCCGAGCAGCACCACGAAGGACGCCGCGAAGACCAGGTTGGCCAGCACCAGCACCCGCCAGCGGCGGACGCCGGTCATCGCGCGGACCACCAGCCCCTGGCCGAGCCCGACCATCACCGTGTTGAGCGTGAACACCGCGCCGGTCACCCAGCCCGAGAGCCCCAGGACGGTCGTGGCGTAGACCGGCATCGCCACGTTGAGCACCATCATCGAGAAGCAGTAGCCGAGCTGGACGGTCCACAGCAGCCAGTAGGGCCGGTCCCGCAGGACGGTCGCCCACGACCCGGCCGCCGGGCGGTGGCCGGTCCGCGCCGTGGCGGGCACCGCCAGCAGCAGCACCAGCGCGACGACGTACGACACGGCGTTGACGACGACGATCGAGGCGTAGGCCGCCTGGGTGCCGACGGTGATCGCGGCGCCCGCGACCAGCCCGCCGACCGCGAAGCCGACGTTGCGCAGCGCGCCGAGGAAGCCGAACCAGGTCTCGCGCTCCCCCGGCCGGGAGATCGCCGCGACGATGGTGCCGTAGGAGCCCCAGAAGGCGGTGCGCCCGACGGTGACGACGACCGTCCAGAAGGTGAGGCCGGCGAAGGAGTCGGTGACGAGGTACGCCGCGAAGCCGACCGCCTGGAGCAGGTTGCCGGCCAGCAGCACCTGCTTGGCGCCGAGCCGGTCGACCACGCCGCCGAGCAGCGGGCCGACCGGGAGGGCCAGCAGCGAGGCCAGCGAGAGCACGCCGCCGACCTGGACCAGCGAGAGGTCGGTGGTCATCAGGAAGTAGAGGACCGAGACCGGCATGAAGACACCGCTGCCGACCGCGTCGATCGCGACGGCGGTCACGAACCGGCGGTGCGGTCCGACCGAGGGGAACCCGAGACGCTGGAGCACCGGCTGATCCTGCACCCGCGACCGCCCGGGGCCCGGCAGCGCGCCGCGGAGCATCACGCGTGTTGCTCGCTACCCTCCCGCCATGACGTTCTCGATCGTGGCCCGCTCCGCCGACGGTGAGTCCTGGGGGGTCGCCGTCGCCTCGAAGTTCCTCGCGGTCGGGGCGGTCGTGCCCGCCGCGGTCGCCGAGGTCGGCGCGATCGCGACCCAGGCCGACGCCAACGTGGCGTACAAGGGCATCGCGCTGTCCCACCTCGACGAGGGCGCCACGGCCCAGGTGGCGCTGGACCGGCTGCTGGAGGAGGACGACGGGCGCGCCGACCGGCAGGTCGGGATCGTCGACGTCGACGGGAACGCCGCGACCCACACCGGCGAGGCCTGCCTGGACTGGGCGGGCGGGGCGACCGGCGAGGGGTACGCCGTGCAGGGCAACGTGCTCACCGGGCCCGAGGTCGTCGAGGCCATGCAGCGCGCGTTCGAGGGGTCCGACCCCGCCGCTCCCCTGGCCCGGCGGCTGCTGGCGGCCCTGGCCGCGGGCGACGAGGCCGGCGGCGACAAGCGCGGGCGGCAGTCGGCGGCCCTGCTGGTGGTCAGCGAGGGAGCGGGGTACGCCGGCGGCGACGACATCGCCGTCGACCTCCGCGTCGACGACCATGCCGCGCCGGTCACCGAGCTGGCCCGGCTGCTCGACCTCAACGACCTCTACCTGACCGCCTCGACCGAGGAGGAGAAGGTCGCCGTCGACGACGAGCTGCGCCGCGAGCTCGAGACATGGGCCGGCGAGCGCGGCCACCGCGACTTCGCCGCCTGGGTCGGCACCGAGAACTACGAGATGCGCGTCGACCCGGACCTGGCGTGGATCGACCAGCAGGTGCTGGCGATCGTGCGGGGCCAGGCGTGAGCATCCTCGCGATCGACGCCGGCACCACCGGCGTCACCGCGGTCGTCGTCACCCGCGACGGGCGGATCGCCGCCAAGGGCTACCAGGAGTTCGCCCAGCACTTCCCCCGGCCCGGGTGGGTCGAGCACTCCCCCGAGGAGATCTGGCAGGCCACGCTCGAGGCGTGCCGCGAGGTGCTCGCGCAGGTCGACCGCGCCGAGCTCGAGGGCATCGGCATCACCAACCAGCGCGAGACCGTGCTGCTGTGGGACCGCGAGACGCTCGGCTCGCCGCGCCGCGCCATCGTCTGGCAGGACCGCCGCACCGCCGACGTCTGCACCCGGCTGCGCGAGGCCGGCCACGAGGAGCGGGTCACCGAGCTGACCGGGCTGCGGCTCGACCCGTACTTCTCGGGCACCAAGCTGGCCTGGATCGCCGAGCACGAGCCACACACCTGGGCGCTCGTCGAGGACGGCCGGTACGCCGTCGGGACGGTCGACTCCTACCTCGTCGCCCGGATGACGCGCGGCCTGCACCACGTCACCGACGTCTCCAACGCCTGCCGCACGCTGCTGATGGACCTCTCCACCGGCGACTGGAGCGAGGAGCTGTGCTCGCTGTTCGGCGTGCCGCGCGACGCGCTGCCCGACCTGGTGCCCAACTGGGGCGAGCTCGCCGTGACCGACCCCCGCTCCTTCCTCGACCTCTCGCTGCCGATCGCCGGCCTCGCCGGCGACCAGCAGTCGGCGCTCTTCGGGCAGACCTGCTTCGACGTCGGCGACTCCAAGTGCACCTACGGCACCGGCTCGTTCATCCTCACCAACTGCGGCACCGAGCTGCCCCGCTCCGACGCCGGCCTGCTCTCGACCGCCGCGTGGCGCTCCCCCGACGGCGAGCTGACCTACGCCCTCGAGGGCGCGATCTTCGTGACCGGCGCCGCGGTGCAGTGGCTGCGCGACGGGCTCCAGATCGTCGGGTCGGCCGCCGAGACCGCCGCGATCGCCGCCACCGTCCCCTCCTCCGAGGGCGTGGTCTTCGTCCCCGCGCTCACCGGGCTCGGCGCGCCGGACTGGGACCCCCACGCCCGCGGGCTGATCATCGGCGTCACCCGCGGCACCACCCGCGCCCACCTCGTCCGGGCCACCCTCGAGGCGATCGCCTTCGAGGTCCGCGACGTCCTCGAGACCATGCCCGCCGCGCTGTCCTCGCTGCGCGTCGACGGCGGCGCCTCCGCCAACGACCTGCTCTGCCAGGTGCAGGCCGACCAGATCGGCGTCCCCGTCGAGCGGCCCCGGCTGGTCGAGACCACCGCCCTCGGCGCGGCCTTCCTCGCCGGGCTCGGCACCGGCGTGTGGTCCTCCACCGACGAGCTGCGCGACACCTGGGCCCTCGACCGCTCCTTCACCCCCGGCCGCGACCGCACGGCGTACGACTCCGCCCACGCGCGCTGGCGCGCCGCTGTCGAGCGCTCCAAGGGCTGGGCGCTCGTCTGATCCGCTCCTGGGGGCGGGTCGGGTCGCTCCGTCGGGGTGGTCGCTCCTGTCGGGATAGTCCGCCACACCAGCGCCCTCACCGACCCCCGAAAGGGCGCGTGCGTGTCGGACTACCCCGAGGGCCCGTCCAGCGCCGATCGGCCGCGTCGCGGACACGGGGCGGGGCGGGGCCCTCCCTGTCGGGATAGTCCGCCACACCAGCGCCCTCACCGACCCGCGAAAGGGCGCGTGCGTGTCGGACTATCCCGACAGCCGGTCCAGGGCATCACGAGCCGCGTCTCGGGCGCGGGTGAGGTCGTCGAGGGAGGCGCGGGCCTCGTCGCGGGTGTCCTCGGCCTCGGCGAGCTCCTCGTCGAGGGCGTCGTGCTCCTCCTCGAGCTCGGCGATCCGCGAGCGGAGCTCGTCGATCTCGGCCTGGAGCTGCAGCCCGCGGGCCTCCAGGCGGGAGACCTCCTCCCCCGCCTCGTCCAGCCCCGTCTGCGCGTCGGCGAGCTCGGCCTCGGCCCGGGCGAGCTCCGCCTCGGCGGCGCGTCGCACCTTGAGGTCGGCCTCGGGGTCGGGGACGACCTCGAGCTGGGGCCGGGACGGCGGCGGGGCGGCGGTCACCGACGCGCGCGGCACCGCGGCGAAGCCGAGCGCCTCGGGGAGCGCGACCGCCGCGCCGGCGTCCACCTCGTCGACGCCCGTGGCCTCGATCGTGGTGACGAGCAGCCCGCTGCGCACCGCCTTCGCGCAGCCCTCGTCGACCATCGCGGCGGTCAGGGTGGCGGCGACCTGGTCGGCGACCGCGTCGGTGACGCGTACGCCGCGCTCCTTGGCGACCGCGCGGGCCTGGCTGGTGACCGCGGCGGTGAGCTGGCGGCGCTGCTTGGTGAGCGTGCGCAGCTCGTCGGCCGACATCGAGGCCTGCGCCGCGCGCAGGGCCGCCCCGACGGCGAGCACCTGGTCGACCTGCTCGGTCTCGTGCCGCACGAGCAGGTTGACGACCCACGCCGCCGTGGACGGCTTGCGCAGCGACTTCACCGGCTTGGCGAGGTCGGTCCCCTTGAGCTCCTTGGCGCGGGCGTCGCGGGCCGGGGTGAACTCCGCGAGGTCGAGGGCGTAGAGCTCGTCGGCGATCGCCAGCAGCTCACCCGTCGCATCGGCCATGACGGGAACCTACCGACCGCGCCGCTCACGAGCGCAGGCCGGCCACCAGCATCGTCGTCGCCACGTCGACCAGCGCCTCCCGGTCCGAGCCGGGCGGGCGGAACAGCGCGATGCGCAGCGCGGTCGCCACGACGACGCCCATCGTCATGAACACCAGCGCCTCCAGCCGTTCGGGAGGTACGTCGGGCAGGTGGCGCCGCGGGATCACCGCGGCGAGCTGGAAGAGGTCGCGCTCGATCTCGGGGAGCACGTTGGCGTTGCTGCCGCCGGGCTGGGCGTCGACCATCGCGAGCACCACCGGGCCGTGCTGCTCGAAGCCGGTCACGAGCGTGGCCACGATCTCGCGCACGGCGTCGTCCAGGCTCAGGTCCAGCGCGCGCACCACCGCCTCCCGCAGGTCGCGGTCGACCGCGGCGACCGCCTCGTCGCGCAGCGCGGTGATGATCTCGGCCTTGTCGTTGAAGTAGCGGTAGAAGGTCCCGGTGCTGACGTGGGCGCGCTCGACGATCGCGGTGGTCGTCAACCGCTGCGCCCCGCGCTCCTCCAGAAGGTGAAGCGCGGCGTCGAGGAGCGTCCGCCGCATCTGCACCGCGCGCTGCTGGGTCGGTCGGATCCGCTGCTTGTGCGCCACGCGGGAGACCTCCGGGGCCGGCCGAGAAGTGAATGGAAGGTGAGACATCCTCACTTCTAGGCTCGCTGGCATGCAAGCGACCGGCCACCCGCGGCCCACCACCCTGCGCCACGTCGAGCTCGCCGAGCAGCGCTACCCGCAGCTCGCCTCGACGTACGTCGCCGCCATGTGGGACGGCGACCCGCTCGCCGACGCCTTCGTCGACGACCTCGCGCGGATCGGCCACGGCAAGGGCATGCGGATGCTGCGCACGGCGTGCCGGCAGGGCATCGACGCGGTGCCGGACGCCCCGGAGTCGCTGCGGGCGCTCTTCGCCCAGCTCGACGACACCCCCGACTGGGTCGACCTCGACGCGATCGACCGCGCGACGGTGCACCTGGGGCGCTACACCCGGCAGGCCGGCATCGTCCTCGGCGCGGCGTCGCTGGTCAGCGGCTACGCCAACTCCGCGGCCTCGCGCCCCCTGGAGATGACGGGCCGCTACATCGAGAACGCCGGGATGCGCACCATCGAGGTCGCCTCGTGGCTGGTCGCGGCCAACCAGCAGGGCGGGCTCGGGCGGCACGAGGAGGGCTTCGAGCTGACCGTGCGCGTGCGGATCATCCACGCGCTCGTCCGCCGGTCCCTGCTGCGCGACGAGCGCTGGGACACCGAGGCGTGGGGCGTGCCGATCTGCCAGTCCTACCTCGCCTACACCCTCATCGAGTTCTGCCTGATCCCGCTGCGCGGCATGCGCGCGATCGGCGCGCCGTACCGCCCGCACGAGCAGGCGGCGTACTACGCCCGCTGGCGCTACATCGGCCACCTGCTCGGGATCGACGCGAGCCTGCTGCCCACCGACGAGGCCGAGCAGGAGGCGCTCGAGGGGATCTACCTGCTCACCCGCCCGCCGGTCGACGAGTACTGCCGCGAGCTGGTCGGCGCGATCAACAGCGAGTTCCTCGTGCCCGAGATCGAGCAGCTCGTGCCCGCGCGACTGCACCCGGCCGCGCCGAAGGTCGTCGCCGCGCTGGAGCGCGTCTTCATCGGCGACGGCATCGCCGACGAGCTCGGCGTCGCCGACACCCGCCTCAAGCACCTCGTCCGCGCCGCCGGGCCGGTGATCGGCGGCCTCAACGCCGCCCTCGACCGGGTGCCGTTCACCCTCGGGCCGCGCACGCGGATGGGCGAGCGGTACCGCGAGGCGCAGGACCAGCGGCTCCGCACGCGGTACGGCGTCCAGCACGACCTCGTCGACGCCTCCCCCGGCGGCGGCAAGCCGCACCCGGCCCGCGGCTCCTGACCGGGCGGCCGGTCAGTCGGAGTCCAGCCCCTGCTCGATCGCCCAGCGGGTCAGCTCGACCCGGTTGTGCATCTGCAGTTTGCGCAGCGTGTTCTGCACGTGGTTCTGCACCGTGCGGTGGGAGAGCACGAGCCGCTCGGCGATCTGCTTGTACGACATCCCCTTCGCGACCATCTTCAGCACCTCGGTCTCCCGCTCGGTCAGCTGCGGCTGGGCGGGGTCGGCGGAGGCGGAGGGGTCCGCGAGCCGGCGGAACTCGCCGAGCACCAGGCCGGCGAGGCCGGGGGTGAAGACGGTGTCGCCGCGGGCCACGCGACGTACGGCGTCGAGCAGCTCCTCCCGCGAGGCGGACTTGACCAGGTAGCCGGTGGCGCCGGCCTTGACCGCCTCGAGCACGTCGGCCTGCTCGCCGGAGGCGCTGAGCACCAGCACCCGCGCCGAGGGGTCGTGGGCGAGCGCCTCGCGGGTGACGCCGACGCCGTCCGGCTCGGGGATCTGCAGGTCGAGCACGACGACCTGGGGCCGGGCCGCCTTGAACCGGGCGAGCGCCTCCTTGCCGGTCGCCGCGACCGCGACCACGTCGAAGCCCGCCTGCTGCAGGTCGCGCTCGACGGCGTCGCGCCACATCGGGTGGTCGTCGACGACCATCACGCGGATGGGCTCGATCGTCTCCTCGGCCGGGGCGGCACTCATCGGGTCTCCTTCTCCTGGGCGGGTCCGGGGCGGGGTCCGGGGCCGGTCCCGGGGGCAAGCCGCAGCCAGCGGCCGCGCCGGTGGCCGAGCGGGTCGACGTCCTCGCCGGCGACGGCCTCGACGAGCCGACAGGTCACGAGCACCGACCAGCCGACCTCGCGCTCGTCCTCGAGCTCGAGGCCGGCCCAGGTCGTGGCCGAGGCGAGCCGCGGCCCGTACGCCGTGTCCTCGAAGGCCGCCTGGCGGAAGAGGCCTCCGGGCGCCGGGGCCGTGCCGGCGAACATCTCGGCGAGCCCGCGGTCGGCCCAGGACAGCACCTGGACCACCGAGCGGCCGGTCGAGCGCAGGGCGTCGACGAGGTCGGCGTCGGGGTCGAGCAACGCGAGCACGCGCGGGGTCTCGCCGTTGGCGACCATCAGGGAGGTGACGGTCAGGCCCGCCCGGTCCTCCGGGGGCCCGGCGGTCCACAGCGTCACGGTGCCGCCGAGGCGGCCGCGGAAGCGACGTACCGGGTCGTCCTCGCCGGCGAAGGGGTGGCTGTCGTGGATGGTCATCGGGGCCGAGGCTAGCGAGCCGGTCACCAGCGGTTGTGGACGTCCTCGGCCCAGCCGACGACGTCGGCGACCCGCACCCACGCGCCGCTCTCGTCGCGCACCCGCCCGGCCCAGGTCCCGAAGCACTGGTGGGTGCGGGAGGCGAAGACCTTGAGGTCGGTGACCGAGCGCTTGAGGTGGAACGGGGTGAACGTGAGGTCGACCGTCTCGCCGGTGACGCTCCAGGGCGCCAGCCAGTCCTCGCGGTCGTAGTCCCAGACCAGCTCCTCGCTGATCTTGGTCAGCCGGCCGTCGACGTACAGGGAGTTCTCGACCGTGCCGGTGCCGTCGGTCCACTGCCCGCCGACCTGGATGCCGATCACCCGCCCATCGGTGCGGCCGGCGCCGGCACCCCAGTTCCACCGCACGTCGTAGGGCCAGCGGCCGCGGCCGTGGTCGAGGGTCGCCCACGACTCCCCCGCCGGTACGTCGGCGGCGACCCCGTCGAGCCGGATCGTGCCGGTCGCGGGGCGGGCGACGTCCTTGACGGTGTACTGGAAGAGCCGGTCGGTCCACGGCACCACGACCCCGAGGCTCTCGTGGCCCTCGGGACGGTGCGCGACGACGTCGACCTCGATCCGCGCGCCGCGGGCCCGCAGGCGGGTGCCGCCCGCGACCTCGTCGACGTCGATGACGACCTGCTTGGTGCGCGAGCGCACCGGGCCCGCCCCGAGCGTGCCGGGCAGGGTGGCGCTGCGCCCGGTGACGCCGATCGCGTCGTGGGCGACCGCCTCGCCGGTGCGCCGGTCGAGCAGCCAGAGGCCGTGCACGGCCGCGTAGTCGATGTCGGAGGTGACCAGCGCGACGACGTGGGCGGGGGTGGTCACCGCCCAGTACTCCCACCGCTTGTTCCGGCCCCGGCCGCGGCGGCCGCGGCCGACGCCGTCGGTGACCACCAGCGGGGTGCGGGTCCAGCCGACCGCCTCGGGGTTGAGCCGGCCATCGGGCAGCGTGAGCGCGACGGGCGCGGTGATCTCGCGCTCGGTGACGGGGCGGGGCTGGTCGGGCACGCCCGGAGACTAGTGCCGGGGCGTGCCCGGGGGTACGCCGTCGTCGAAGCGGACGGGGACGACGATCTCCCACTCGGTGCCGAAGGCCCCGGTGGTCAGCGTGGCCGTGCCGCCGAGGTCCGCGACCCGGCCGCGGATCGACTCGCTCACCCCGAGCCGGCCCTCCGCGGCCGCCTGCTCGAGCCGGCCGGCCGGGATGCCCGGCCCCTCGTCGCGCACCGAGAGCTCGACCCGGTCCCCGAGGGCCTCGAGCAGCACCCAGGCCGGGGCGTCCGCGCCGACGTGCACGGCAACGTTGTCCAGGCAGGCGCCGACCACCGCGCACAGCTCGTCGACGACCGCGGCCGGCAGCTCGACCGGCGTGGCCGGCGCCGCGACGCTCACCGCTCCCCGCGACTCCAGCCGGCCGAGCTCGGCGGCCAGGTCCAGCACCACCGGCCCGCCGCTCTCCCCCGGGCCCGTCACCTCGGCGGTGCGCTCCTGGGTGCGGATGAGCGTCCGCAGCCGCGCCTCCTGCTCCCCGGCGAGCCGGCCCAGCTCGGCGGCCTCGCCACCGAGCTCGGCCCCACGGCGCTGGACCAGCGAGAGCACCTGGAGCACGCCGTCGTGCACCGCGCGGGCCAGCCGGGCGCGCTCGGCGGCCGCGGCGGCGGTGCGCTCGGCGCGGTCGCGCTCGGCGGCCATCTGCTGCAGCGAGCCGCACATGAACCCCACCAGCGGACCACCGATGACGATGAGGAAGACGTTGCCGTAGTTGGACTGGCTGATCTCCTCGCGGATGAGCAGGTCGGGCACCGCCAGCACCAGCGCGGCCACCAGCCCGCCCACCCAGCGGTAGTGGACCGCCCAGGCCAGCAGCGCCCCGGCGATCCAGAAGCCGGGCACGGTCGCCTGGAAGCCCTCGCCCTTGACGAACGGGGTGACCGCGAGGAGCGCGACCGCGACGGCGAGGTCCGCGACCAGCAAGGCGGCCGTCCGGCGGCGCGGCGCGGCGTACGCCCCGACGGCGAACGCCGTCCAGGCCACCATCCCCAGCACGCAGCCGACGCCGGCGGCCGGCCGCGCGACGTCATCGAGGCGGTAGAGGTTGAGCACCACCGCGTTGGCGAGGGTGACCACCCGCAGGACGGCCAGGGCTCGGAAGAGCCGGTCCTCGACGGCCAGACCCGGGGCGGACGCACCGCCCGCCAGGTCGGGGACTGCGCTCAGGACGCCTTCTTCTGCTGGTCGGCGGGCTGCTCGCCGCGCTCGGCCTTCTTCGCCTCGGCCTCGGCCTTCTTCGCCTCGGCGTCGGCCTTCTTGGCCTGCGCGGCGTAGGTGTCGACGTACTCCTGGCCCGAGAGCCGCATGATCTCGTACATGATCTCGTCGGTCACCGAGCGCAGGATGTAGCGGTCGTTGCTCATCCCCTCGTACCGGGAGAAGTCCAGCGGCTTGCCGAACCGGACGACCGGGCGGGTGAAGGTGCCGAAGGTCTTGCCGGGAGGCGCGACCACGTCGGTGCCGACGACCGCGACCGGGATGACCGGGACGCCGGTCTCGAGGGCGAGGCGGGCGACGCCGGTCTTGCCGCGGTAGAGCCGGCCGTCGTGGCTGCGCGTGCCCTCGGGGTAGATCCCGAACAGGCCGCCCTTCTCCAGGAGGATCCGCTTGGCCGCGGTGAGCGCGCCCTCGGCCGCGCTGGCGCCGCCGCGGTCGATCGGCACCTGGCCGGCGCCGGAGAAGAACTGCTTCTGGAACCAGCCCTTGATGCCCGGGCTGGTGAAGTACTCCGCCTTCGCCACGAAGGTGACGCGCCGCGGGAGCGTGAGCGGCATGAACAGCCAGTCGGCGTAGGAGAGGTGGTTGCTGGCGAGGATCGCCGGGCCCTCGGCGGGGACGTTCTCCGCGCCGGTGACCTGGGGTCGGAAGATGACCCGGAGGAACGGCCCGAGGGCCACCCACTTCAGGAACCAATAGAACACGCGGCGCACCTTCCCCGACCCGGCCCGGACGGGGCAACCCTAGACCTAAGGTGCCGCCATGACGATCCACCCGACGCTCCACCCGCTGGCCTCGCCCCTCTCCGTCCCCGCGCGCCCGGAGCTGACCGGCGGTCGGCGCATCGGCGTGCTGCTCAGCCACGGCTTCACCGGCCAGCCGGCGTCGATCAAGCCGTGGGGCGAGGCGCTCGCCGAGCACGGGTACGGCGTGGAGGTCCCGCGGCTGCCGGGCCACGGCACGACCTGGCAGGACTGCAACACCACGACGTGGGAGGACTGGTACGCCGAGCTGTCCCGCGTCTTCGCCGACCTGCGCCGCACCCACGACGCGGTCGTCATCGGCGGGCTCTCGATGGGCGGCGCGCTCACCCTGCGCCTGGCCGCCGACCACGGCGACGCCGTCGCGGGCGTCGTGGTCGTCAACCCCGCGGTGGCCACCGGCCGCAAGGACGTCAAGCTGCTCCCCGTCCTCAAGCACGTCCTCGGGTCCTTCCCCGGGATCGCCAACGACATCAAGAAGCCGGGCGTGGAGGAGCACGGCTACACCCGCACGCCGCTCAGGGCCGCCCACTCGATGTTCCGCGCCTGGCCGGGCCTGGTCGCCGACCTGCCGCGCGTCACCGCGCCGCTGCTCTACCTGCGTTCGACCGTCGACCACGTGGTCGACGACCTCACCCAGCCGCTGGTGGTCTCCGGGGTGTCCTCGCGCGACGTGACCGAGGTGTCGCTGCCGGAGAGCTACCACGTCGCCACCCTCGACAACGACCTGCCGACGATCATCGAGGAGACCGCAGCGTTCGTGAAGCGGGTCACGGCGGCGTAGCCTCGACCTCGTGAAGCGGGACGACGAGGACGACGCCTGGCGCTCGATCGTCGAGAACTACGGGGACCGGCCCACGCTCGACGAGGACCCGCCCCCGACCCTCGCCACCCCGGTGGACACCGGCCCCGTCGAGGGCCCCGACGCCGGCCCCGTCGACGCCGGCCCGCCGACGTACCACGTGGACCTGCCGGAGGAGCCGGAGAGCGACCTCGGCCGGGCCGACGAGGAGCGGTTCGTGCCGCCGCCTCCCCCGCCGCTGCCCCGGCCCCGCGGGGTGCGCGCGGCCGCCTGGGCGGGCGTCTTCGGCGCACCCGCCGTCCTGCTGCTGTGCCTCGTGCTCGCCGTCGACCTGCCGCAGTTCGTCGGCTACCTCCTCGTGGGGGCCTTCGTCGGGGGCTTCCTCTACCTCGTGCTGCAGATGCCCCGCGGCCCCCGCGACCCCTGGGACGACGGCGCGCAGCTCTAGCCGCGACCGCGACGTTTCATCGGCCGGCCGACAAAGCTCTCGGTGGGCCGATGGAACTTCATCGGCCCACCGTCAGGTCCATCGGCCGGCCGATGAAATGTGCGACCGAGCGGCCGAGCCGCGCTACCGCCCGCGGACGAGGAGCGCCCCGCCGACGACGCCGGCCTCGGGCCCGAACCGCGCGCGAACGACCGGCGGGAGGGAGCGGTGCGGGGCGCCCACGAGGGAGCGGGCGAGCGCGCGCCGGGCGGGTTCGAGCAGCAGGTCGCCCGCCGCGGAGACCCCGCCGCCGACCACGACCAGCGGCGGGTCGAAGGAGGCGACGAGGTTGGCGATGCCCACGCCGAGCCAGTCCCCGACCGACGCGAAGGCCGCCAGCGCGACCGCGTCGCCGCCGGCCGCGGCCTCGGTGACCATCGGGCCGACGAGCGCGTCGGGGTCCCCGCCGCACAGCCCCTCGAGCACGGTGGGCTCCTGGCCCAGGCGGCTGCGGGCGTGCCGGACGAGCGCGTTGCCGCTGGCGTACTGCTCCCAGCAGCCTGCGCCGCCGCACTCGCAGGGGCGGCCGTCGGGCACGACCTGGGTGTGGCCGAACTCGCCGGCCATCCCGTTGCGCCCCCGGCGGACCCGGCCGCCGAGCAGGACCGCCCCGCCGATCCCGGTCCCCATCGTGACGAGCAGGAAGTCCTCGACCCCGACGGCGGCGCCCAGCGCGCTCTCGGCGAGCGCGGCGCAGTTGGCGTCGTTGTCCAGGGCGACCGTGGTGCCCCACCGCTCGGCGAGCCGGCGGCGTACGTCGTCACCCTGCCAGGGCAGGTGGGGGGCGAAGACCACCCGCTCGCGGGCGGCGTCGACGAAGCCCGCCGCCGCGAGCCCCACCCCGTCGACCGGCCGGCCGCCGGCGACCTCCGCGACGGCCTCGGTCAGCGCCTGCTCCACGAGGGCCGCGTCGACCCGGCGGCCGGGGGTCGCCCGACGAGCGGTACGCCGCACGGTGCCGTCGGCCTCCACCTCGGCGGCGAGCACCTTGGTGCCGCCGACGTCGACGCCGATGTGGAGGCTCACGCGCCCGGCCTCAGCGGCGGGCGAGGTCGGCGGCGCCGATGAGACCCGCGCGGTTGCCCAGCCGGGCGCGGCGGATCTCCAGCGTGGGCCGGTGGCCACGCGCGGGCAGCTCGGCCATGAACGCGGTGCGGATGGGACCGAGGAGCAGCTCGCCGGCCTCGCTGACCCCGCCGCCGACGACCACGACCGCAGGGTCGAGCACGGTGGCCAGCGACGCGATGCCCTCGCCGAGCCAGCGGCCCAGCTCGGCCAGCGACGCGACCGCGAACGGGTCGCCCGCCCGCGCCGCCTCGGTGATCAGGGGTCCGGTGATCGCCAGCGCGTCACCGCCCGCCCGGGCGAGCAGGTCGCGGGCCGCGAGGGACCCCTCGACCGCCGCGGCGCGGGCGTCGCGGACGAGCGCCGAGCCACTGGCGTACTGCTCGAAGCAGCCGCGGTTGCCGCAGCCGCAGCGGACGCCGTCGGGGACGACCCGCAGGTGGCCGATCTCCGCACCGGCCCCGAAGGCTCCGCGGTGCAGCTGGCCGTCGAGCACGATGCCGCCGCCGATGCCGGTGCCGACGGTGACGAGCATGAGGTCGTCGACGTCGTGGCCGGCGCCGAAGACGAACTCGCCCCAGGCGGCGGCGTTCGCGTCGTTCTCCACCACGACCGGCAGCTCGACGCGCTGCTCCAGCTCGGCCTTGAGCGGTACGTCGCGCCAGGCGATGTTCGGCGCGAACATCACCACCGCGCGGGCCTTGTCGACGTAGCCGGCCGCCCCGACGCCGACGGCCGTGATCTCGTGGCGGGTGCGCAGGTCCAGGACCAGCCCGGCGATCGCGTCCTCGATCGCCTCGGCGTCGGTCGCGGGCGACTCCACCCGCGCCTGCTCGAGGATCGTGCCCTCGCTGTCCACGACGCCGGCGGCGATCTTCGTCCCGCCGACGTCCACGCCACACGTGAGCGTCATCCCTCGTCCTCCGGCCAGTCGTCGGCCCCCTCGTCGGGGTCCAGGTCGATCCGTTCCACGCCCGGCGAGCCGTCCGGGGGCGGGCGCCGGTCGGGCGGCACCGCGGTGGCCATCGCCTCCGCGGCCGCCTGCAGCAGCGAGGAGGCGGCGGCGCCCAGGTGGGCGCGCACCTCCGGGCTCGTGCGTCGCACGGCCTGGACCGCGCGGCACACCGGGCACCACGTGCACTCGGGCGCACCGGTCGCGAGGTGCTCGTCGAGCCCGTGGGCGGCCGCCGCGGCCTGCGCCGCGAACCCCGAGAGGCCGGCGCCCAGCCCGGCACCCAGGCCCGCGCCCTCGTCCTGGGCCCAGTCCCCGAGCGCGCCGAAGAGCTTGGCGGCCTCCTCGGCGACGCTGCCCACGCCCTCGCCGGGATCCTGGCCGGGCCCGTGGCCAGGCTCCTGGCCGGGCCCGTGGTCCTCGCTCATGCGGTCGCCCCCCGGGCGGACGCCGTGCGGGGGTCGCGGAACCGCACCTGGAGCTCGCCGTCCTCGACGCGCGCGCCGGCGACCTCGAGGTGCACCAGCGCGGCCGGCAGCGTGATCGGGCGGCGGTAGGACCCGACGGTCACCACCAGCTCGTCGTGGGCGCGGGCCAGGTCGACGTCGTCGCGCGCGACCAGCGGCAGCCGCAGCCGCAGCACCGCGCCCTCGGCGGTCCGCGAGACCCGGAACGGCCCGTCGGCGGCGGGGAGCGCGAGCGGGTCGGCGCCGGCGTACACCTCCGCGGCGAGCGCGCGCAGTGCCTCGACGCCGACCGGCTCGGCCGGGCGGTACGCCGAGCGCCACACGGGCAGCCCGACGAAGGACTGGTCGACCTCGGCGAGGACGCGCTGCTGGGCCTCGACCCAGCCCGCGCGCCAGGCGTCGCCGTCGGCGGGCGGGAAGACGCGGTTGGCCACGACGCCGTCGACGCGGTAGCCGTAGAGCGAGAGGCTGGTCCAGCTGCGGCGGGCCTCGGCGACGACGACGGACTCCGGGGTGAGCACGAGCCGCACGCTGGCGTCGGGGCCCTGCAGCAGGGAGCGGACCTCGTCGAGCTCGGCGTGCAGCCGCTCGACGGCCTCGAAGACCGAGCCGCCCGGCATCGGGACGCCCGCGGCACGGCTGAGCACCGGCTTGAGCGCCTTGACGACGCGGGCCTGGGTGGGCAGGACGCGGTCCATGTACCAGCCGAGCGCCTCGGGCAGCGCCAGCAGCCGCAACGTCTCCGCGGTCGGGGCGCAGTCCACGACCACGACGTCCCACGCGCCGGAGAGGACCTGGAGGCGCAGCTCGAGCAGCGCCAGCACCTCCTCGGCGCCGGGCAGGACGGTCAGCTCCTCGGCAGCGAGCCGGTCGACGCCCGCGGAGTCGAGCACCGAGAGGAGGTAGCGCTGCACCTCGCCCCAGGACTCCTGGAAGCGCAGCTGGGCGTCGACCTGCTGGACGAAGAGACGCTCGGCGACCTCGGTCGGGTCGGGCCCGACCGGAGCCCCGAACGCGTCGGCCAGCGAGTGGGCCGCGTCGGTGGAGAGCACGAGCGTGCGGTGGCCGGCGGCGGCCGCGAGCGCCGCCGTACCGGCTGCGACCGTGGACTTGCCGACACCGCCCTTGCCGGTGAGGAGGAGGAGGCGCATCGGGCGCGTCAGCGCGACTCGACGCGCTTCTTCAGACCCTTCAGCGCCGTGTCGATGAGGATCTTCTCGCCCTTGCGCTTGAGCATCCCGATGAGCGGGATCGAGACGTCGAGGGCGAGCCGGTAGGTCACCTCGGTCGAGCCGCCGAGGTCGCGGAGCACGTAGGCGCCGTCGAGGGCGCGCAGCATCTTGCCCTCGACCAGGGTCCAGGTGACCTCGCGGTCGCCGTCCCACTGGTACTCCAGGGTGTACTCGTCCTTGATCGGCGAGACGTCGAGGGCGAAGAACACCCGCTCGGCGCGGCCGTCGGGGTAGGTCGAGACGACGTCGGCCGTCTGCACGCCCTTGGCCCACGCGGGGTACGCCGCGAAGTCGGCGATCACCGCCATCACCTCGGCCGGCGCGGCGTCGACGGTGATCGACGACGTGGTCTGTTCGGCCATGGCGGGTCCCCCTGGAGGTCGCGGGTGCTGAGCGGGGTCGGCGGGTGGATCGATGCGGCAGCGTACCGGATGAAAAGCCCCCCGCCGGGCGGCGGTAGCCTGCGATGGGCGTCCGTTCGGGCGTCTGAACGACGTGTCCGGAGGAGTACAGCGTGCGGGAGTTCTCCACGCCCCTGACGATCGAGGTCCCGGGGACGGGCAACCTGACCGACGACGTGGTGCGCAACGCCGCGGAGGCGCCCGACGCCGTCGTGTTCAGCAGGCCCGCCGCCGGCGGCGGCTGGGACGACGTCACCGCAGCGGAGTTCCTCGCCGAGGTCTCGGCGGTCGCCAAGGGGCTGGTCGCGGCCGGCATCGAGACCGGCGACCGCGTCGCCCTGATCTCCAAGACCCGCTACGAGTGGACGCTGCTCGACTACGCGATCTGGTTCGCCGGCGCCGTGACGGTGCCGATCTACGAGACCTCCTCCGCGGAGCAGATCGAGTGGATCCTGCGCGACAGCGGCGCCCGCGCGGTCGTCGCGGAGGGCGACGACCACGTGGCGCGGATCAGCGAGGTCCGCTCCGGGCTCGAGGCGCTCAACCACGTGTGGTCGCTGAGCGACAACGCCGTCGACGTCCTGAGCCGCCTCGGCGCCGACATCGCCGACGACGACCTCGAGAAGCGGCGTACGACGGCGACGCCGCTGGACCTCGCGACCCTGATCTACACCTCGGGCACCACGGGCCGGCCCAAGGGCTGCATGCTCACCCACGGCAACTTCATGTTCGAGCTCGGCGTCGCGGTCGACGAGCTGCACCGACTTTTTGAGTCCGACGGCGCCTCCACGCTGCTGTTCCTGCCGCTGGCCCACGTCTTCGCCCGGATCATCCAGGTCGGCTGCGTGAAGTCGCGGGCCCGCATGGGCCACTCCCCCGACATCAAGAACCTGCTGCCCGACCTCCAGTCCTTCCAGCCGACGTTCATCCTCGCGGTGCCCCGCGTCTTCGAGAAGGTCTTCAACACCGCCTCGCAGAAGGCGACCGCCGAGGGCCGCGGCAAGATCTTCAACCGCGCCGCCGACGTCGCGATCGCGTGGTCCCGCGGCCTGGACAAGGGCCGCCCCTCGCTGGCCGTGCGCGCCCAGCACGCGCTGTTCGCCAAGCTCGTCTACGGCAAGCTGCTCACCGCGCTCGGCGGCAGCTGCCAGTTCGCGGTCTCCGGCGGCGCGCCGCTCGGTGACCGGCTCGGCCACTTCTACCGCGGCATCGGGCTGACCGTCCTCGAGGGCTACGGGCTCACCGAGACGACCGCCGCGCTGACCGTCAACCTCCCCGACGCCCAGAAGATCGGGTCCGTGGGTCGCCCGCTGCCGGGCACCGCGGTCCGGGTCGCCGACGACGGCGAGCTGCTCTTCCAGGGCGGCCAGGTCTTCGCCGGCTACTGGGAGAACGAGGAGGCCAGCCGCGAGGCGCTCGAGCCCGACGGCTGGTTCCACACCGGCGACGTCGGCGAGGTCGACGAGGAGGGCTTCGTCAAGATCACCGGCCGCAAGAAGGAGATCATCGTCACCGCCGGCGGCAAGAACGTCGCGCCGGCCGTGCTCGAGGACCGCCTGCGGGCCCACGCCCTCGTCGACCAGTGCGTCGTCGTCGGCGACGGCCAGCCCTTCATCGCCGCCCTGGTCACCCTCGACCGCGAGGCGCTGCCGGTGTGGGCCGAGGCCCGCGGGAAGTCCGCGGACATCGAGGAGCTCGTCGACGACGCCGACCTGCGGGCCGAGATCGAGGCCGCGGTCGAGGACGCCAACAAGGCGGTCTCCAAGGCCGAGTCGATCCGGAAGTTCTCCATCCTCACCGCGGAGTGGACCGAGGAGGGCGGACAGCTCACCCCGAGCCTGAAGCTGAAGCGGAACGTCGTGATGCGCGAGTTCCGCAGCGACGTCGACGCTCTTTACTCGTGAGGAACCTGCCGGCGGATCACCCCGAGGGGTGAGGTTCGACAGTTCCGTCCCATTCGTCCACGAGAAGTGGTCGGGGGGCCTAGCATCGGTGCTCGGCGCCGCAGCCCGCTCGGGAGGGAGCAGGCCGGTGCCGTCATGGGAATGCTGGACCGTCGGAGGGGGCTCCCGACGTTCCCTCACAGGACGGAGAGGTTCTGTCGATGGACCGACGAAGGATCCTGCTCGTCGCCGCGGCGCTCGTCGCAGCGCTGGGCACGGTGCTGGTCTTCCTCTACGTGCGCGGCGCGGACGCGCGGGCCGAGGACCGCTTCACCACGGTGGAGGTCCTGCGGGCGACCGCACCGATCGCCAAGGGCGAACGGATCGAGGACGCGCTGGCCGCCGGCAAGGTCGCGCTCGAGCCGGTCGTCTCGGACCAGGTCCTCGACGGCGCGCAGGCCGACACCTCCCTGTTCACCGACCAGCTCGCGCTGGTGCCGATCTACCCCGGTGAGCAGCTGATCCCCGCCAAGTTCGGCGGCGCCGCCCAGGTGTCGGCCGACACCGGCCTGCAGCTGCAGAAGGGGCAGGTCACCGCGACGGTCAACCTCACCGACACCGCCCGCGTCGCCGGCTTCGTCAACCCCGGCTCGCAGGTGGCGGTCTTCTTCAACGGCGCCGACCCGACCAGCGGCCAGCCCTTCACCCGGCTGCTGCTGCCCCGGGCCACCGTCCTCGCGGTCGGCTCGACCACCCCGGTCTCGACGACGACCACCGACCAGACCGGCCAGCAGACCGTCGAGCAGCTGCCCCGCACCCTCATCACCCTCGCCCTGAGCCAGGAGCAGGCCGAGCGGGTGATGTTCGCCCAGGGCAACGGCGAGCTCGCCTTCGCGCTCGTCGGCGAGGGCACCACCGTGCGCCCCGGCCCCGCGGTGACCAACCAGAACCTCTTCCGGTAACCGGCGTGCCTGTCGTCGTCGATCCCGAGAACGCCACCCTCGGCGCGCTCCTGGCCGGGCTCCCCGCCGGCGCCCAGGGCGTCTTGTCGGTCGACCGGATGCACGGGTGGCTGACCCAGCACACCGACGAGTACGTCGTCGTGCTGGGCCCCCACCTCGCGCTGGCCGACACCGTCGCGGTGTGCGAGGGGCTGCGCACCACCCGGCCGACCGTCAGCGTCGTGCTCGTCCGCGACGAGCTCGACACCGCGACCCTGGCCGGGGCGATGAAGGCCGGCGCCCGCGACGTCGTCCAGACCGCCGACGTCCCGGCGCTCGAGGCGGCCGTCGACCGCGCCTACCAGCTGCACCTCGCGCTCCGCGGCCCCACCGGCGCCGCGCACGTCGGCCGCGTGGTCACCGTCTTCTCCCCCAAGGGCGGCGTCGGCAAGACCACGATGGCGGTCAACCTCGCGCTGGCCCTGACCGAGCAGGGCGCCCGCAAGGTCTGCCTGGTCGACCTCGACCTCGGCTTCGGCGACGTCGCGATCACCATGCAGCTCTTCCCCACCCACTCCATCGAGCACGCCGTCGGCGCCGAGGACTCCCTCGACGCCGCCATGCTCGAGGGGCTGCTGACCCGGCACCAGGAGTCGCTGATGGTGCTCGCCGCGCCCGCGCACCCCGACGTGCGCGACCGGATCACCGCGGCCCTGGTCACCCGGGTCCTGCGCACCCTGCGCGAGACCTTCGACCACGTCGTCGTCGACACCGCCCCGGCCTTCGACGAGCAGACGCTGACCGCCCTGGACGAGACCGACGAGTGCGTGATCGTCGCGACCCTCGACGTCCCCACGCTGAAGAACGTCAAGGTGGCGCTCGAGACGCTGGAGATGCTCGACATCGCGCGCGGCCACCGCCACCTGCTGCTCAACCGCGCCGACGACGCGGTCGGCATCGGGCCCGACAAGGTCGAGGCCATCCTCGGCATGGGGGTCGCCGCCCAGGTCGAGAGCTCCATCGACATCGCCGCCGCGACCAACGCCGGCACCCCGATCGTGCTGGAGAACCCGGCCCACCAGTCGAGCACCGCCATCCGCGCCCTCGCCGCCCGTCTGGCGGGCGACACGGTCGCGGCCCCGCGCTCCGCCGCCGCGTCCTCCCTGGAGGACCCGCCGGCGGAGAGCGAGAAGCCCGCCCGCCGGTTCCGCCTCCGGAGGTGACCAGATGAGCTCCCTGTCCGAACGCCTGGCCGCCGCCCGCCGCGCCGACGCGGCCGGCTCCCCCGGCACCGACGCCGGCCCGACCGCGGCCGACGTCGCGACCGACCCGGCCGTCGCCCCGGCCCTCTCCCCCGCTCCCGCAGGCCGCAAGCCCGACCCCGCGCCGCGTCGTACCCTCGGCGCGTCGCAGACCGACCGCATCGAGGAGCTCAAGGCCAGCGTCCACGCCGAGCTGCTCCAGGAGCTCGGCCCGCACCTCTACGACGCCGACATGGACCAGGACGAGCTCGACCAGCGGGTCCGCACCGTCCTCGCCGACGTCCTCTCCTCCCAGGACCGACCCCTGAGCAGCAGCGACCGCGCGCGGGTCACCCAGGAGATCAGCGACGACATCCTCGGCTACGGGCCGATCCAGCCGTTCCTGCGCGACCCGGACGTCTCGGAGGTCATGGTCAACGGCCACAGCTCGATCTGGCTGGAGAAGAGCGGGCGGCTGCAGCCGGCCGACGCCCACTTCCTCGACGAGGCGCACCTGCGGCGGACCATCGACAAGATCGTCTCCCGCATCGGCCGGCGCGTGGACGAGTCCAGCCCGATGGTCGACGCGCGCCTGCCCGACGGCAGCCGCGTCAACGCCGTGGTCCCGCCCCTGGCGGTCGACGGCTCGGCGCTGACGATCCGCAAGTTCGCCACCGACCCGCTGACGGCCGAGGACCTGGTCCGGTTCGGGTCGCTGACCCCGCAGACCCGCGACTTCCTCGACGCCTGCGTGCGCGGGCGGCTCAACATCATCGTCTCGGGCAGCACCGGCGCCGGCAAGACCACCACCCTCAACGTGCTCTCCTCCTTCATCCCCTCCGACGAGCGGATCGTGACGATCGAGGACGCCGCCGAGCTCCAGCTCAAGCAGGACCACGTGGTGCGGCTGGAGTCGCGGCCGGCCAACATCGAGGGCAAGGGCGCGGTGCACATCCGCGACCTGGTCCGCAACAGCCTGCGCATGCGGCCGGACCGGATCATCGTCGGCGAGGTCCGCGACGCCTCCGCGCTGGACATGCTCCAGGCGATGAACACCGGTCACGACGGCTCGATCTGCACCCTGCACTCCAACGGCCCGCGCGACACCCTCTCCCGCATGGAGACGATGGTGCTCATGGCCGGCATGGACCTGCCGGTGCGCGCGATCCGCGAGCAGGTCGCCTCGGCGGTCGACCTCATCGTCCACCAGACCCGGTTCAAGGACGGCACCCGCCGGATCACCCACATCACCGAGGTGGAGCGGATGGAGGGTGACGTCATCACCCTCCAGGACATCTTCGTCTTCGACTCCTCGGCCGGCTTCGACGGCCAGGGCCGCACCCTCGGGCGGCTGCGGCCCACCGGCCTGCGGCCGCGGTTCCTCGACAAGATGACCTACGCCAACGTCAGCGTCGACCCGATGCTGTTCGCGACGGACCGCCTCTGATGCGACGGGCCACGCTCCGCCTCCTCGCCCTGGTCGCCGCGGTCGCGCTGGGCCTCGCCCCGTCCGCCGCGCTGGCCGTCGACGGGTCGATCGCCCACGTCGAGCCGACCGCGGACGGGCTGCAGGTCCTGGTCTCGGTGCCCGCGGACGTGGAGGTCGACCTCGGTCAGGTCGGCGTCACCGTCGACGGCGTCGACTCCCCCGCCACGGCCGCCCTCGCAGGCACCTCGACCGCCGTACGGCGTACCGCCGTGCTGGCCATCGACACGAGCAACTCGATGAGGGGCGACCGCTTCGGCTCGGCGAAGGCCGCCGCGCTCGCGTTCGTCCGCACCGTGCCGGAGGACGTCGAGCTCGGCATCGTCAGCTTCGCCGGCACCGTCACCGAGGCGCTCGCGCCCACCACCGACCGCGACGCCGCCCGCGAGGTCATCCGCTCGCTGTCGCTGAGCCGGCAGACGATGCTCCACGACGGCGTGCTCGCCGCCGTGCGGATGGCGGGCACCGAGGGCCAGCGCTCCCTGCTCGTGCTCTCCGACGGCGCCGACACCTCCCAGACCCCGCTGGCGGAGGTGACCACAGCGGTCGAGGAGGCGGGCGTCGCGCTCGACGTGGTCGCGCTCGAGCAGGGCGAGCGGGCGCTGGCCGCGCTGCGCGAGATGACCGCCGCCGGCTCCGGCCGGGTCGTCGAGGCCGAGCGCACCGCGCTGGGCGAGGCGTTCTCCGCCGAGGCCGAGGCGCTCGCGCGCCAGGTCCTGGTCACCACCTCGGTGCCCGCGGGCGTCACCGACCCCGAGGCCACCGTCGAGGTGACCCTCGGCGGGGCCGACCCCGTGGTGGCGCGGGCCTTCACCACCGTCCAGAGCGCGGCGACCCCCGCGTCGTCGGCCCCGTCGCCGGTCGTCGCGGACGCCGGCTGGGTCCCGCCGACCTGGGTGATGTACGCCGGCGTCGGCACGCTCGGCCTCGGCCTGGTCGCCCTCGTGGTGCTCCTGGTGCCGCGCGGGCCGGCGCCGCTCACCGCCGAGCAGCGGTTGACCCGCTACGCCGCCGCCACCGACCCGGGCTCCCCAGGCTCCCCCGCCCCCGGCGGCTCGCGCGTCGACGCCGAGCACGCGTTCGCGCAGGCCAAGGGCGCGGCGGCCGGCGTGCTGGAGCGCAACAAGTCCCTCGACGCGCGGATCACCCACCGCCTCGAGGGCGCGGGCAGCGAGCTGAAGTCCTCCGAGTGGCTCCTGGTCCACGTCGGTGTCCTGGTCGCCTCGGGCCTGGTCGGCCTGCTGCTGGGCGGCGGGAGCATCGGCGTCGGGCTGTTGCTCCTCGCCCTCGGCGCCCTCGGGCCTTGGCTCTACCTCGGCATCCGCCGCTCGCGCCGCCGCAAGGCGTTCAACGCCCTCCTCCCCGACACCCTGCAGCTGATGTCCGGCTCGCTCGCGGCCGGCCTCTCCCTGGCCCAGTCGATCGACACGATCGTGCGGGAGGGGGCCGACCCGGTCTCCACGGAGTTCAAGCGGGTGCTGGTCGAGACGCGCCTCGGCGTACCGCTCGAGGACGCGCTGGAGGGGGTCGCCGAGCGGTTCGAGTCCAAGGACTTCGAGTGGGTCGTCATGGCGATCAAGATCCAGCGCCAGGTCGGCGGCAACCTCGCCGAGCTGCTGGACACGGTCGCGGCGACGATGCGCGAGCGGGAGTACCTCCGACGCCAGGTGGCCGCACTCGCCGCGGAGGGCAAGCTGTCGGCGTGGGTGCTCGGCTGCCTGCCGCCGTTGTTCATGTTCTACCTGTTCCTCACCCAGCGCGACTACGTCATCGTGATGTTCACCGAGCCGCTCGGCATCCTCATGCTGGTCGGGGCCGCGGTGATCCTCAGCGTGGGGGCGTTCTGGATGAGCAAGCTGGTCAAGGTGGAGGTCTGAGGTGGTCCTGCTCCTCGTGCTGGGCGTCGTGCTGGTCCTCGTGGCGATCCTGCTCCTCGGCCTGGCGCTCTCCCCCGACGCCGGGCAGACCACGGGCGTCGCGCGCTCCCTGGCCGCCATCGAGGCGATCACCTCGGCGCCGAAGGCGCTGCGCGACGAGCTCGACCGGCCCTTCGGCGAGCGGGTCCTCGAGCCGCTGCAGGCCCGCGCCCTGCGGATCGGGCGCCGGCTCTCCGGCGCCGACTCCGCCGAGCGGATCCGCAAGAAGCTCGACCTCGCCGGCAACCCGCGCGACTGGAGCGTCGACCGGGTCGTCTCGGGCAAGGTGATCGGCGCGATCGCGCTCACCCTGGTCGGCGGCGCCCTCGCCCTCGTGCTGGGCGTCTCGGTGTCGGTGGCGGTCGTGATGCTGCTCGGCGGGCTGGTGGTCGGCTTCTTCGTGCCGGACCTGTACCTGTACCAGAAGACCTACGAGCGCACCGAGCGGATGCAGCGCGAGCTCGCCGACGCGATCGACCTGATGACCATCAGCGTCGAGTCCGGGCTCGGCTTCGACGCCGCCGTCCAGCAGGTCGCCCGCAACACCGAGGGACCGCTGGCCGAGGAGTTCTCCCGCGTGCTGCGCGAGATGCAGATCGGCCAGGGCCGGGCGCACGCGCTGCGCGCGCTCGGGGACCGGACGAACGTGCCCGACCTCAAGACCTTCGTGGGCGCGATGGTGCAGGCGGACTCCTTCGGCATCCCGATCTCGCAGGTGCTGCGGATCCAGTCCGCCGAGATGCGGCTCAAACGCCGTCAGCGCGCCGAGCACAAGGCGCAGCAGGTTCCTGTCAAGATCACCGTGCCCCTGATCTTCTGCATCCTGCCGTGCTTGTTCATCGCGGTCATGGGGCCCGCGGTGATCAGCATCATGGAGAACATGGGATGACCCGGTCGGACCTGCCGTTCGCGCGACTCACCCTCGCCGCCCGCGGGTTCGTCCTGCTCGCGCTCTGCCTCGCCGCGCTCGTCGCCGACGAGCAGGACATGATCCTGGCGCTGATCGCGATCGGCGCGACCTGGGTCGTGGTCCAGCTCGCGGAGTTCCGCCCCGGCGTCTCGACGGCCTTCGCCACCACCTTCGACGCGGTGGTCGTCGGCCTGGTCTGCGGCATCACCGTCGGCGACAGCCTGCCCGTCCTGGCCGCGCTGGCCGTGCCTCCCTTCACCGCCGGCCTGCACCGGGGCGTGGTCGGCGTCGCGCTCGCCATGGCGGCCCAGCTCGTGGCGCTGATCGGCGTCGCGTTCCTCGGGTACGACGGGCTCGCCGGCGCCCAGGCGATCGGGGTCTTCACCTGGGGCATGACCGGCCTGGGCCTCGGCCTGATCGGCGCGTTCCTGCACTCTGCCCTCGAGCGGTCGGTCGACCCCCTCGCGCCCTACCACTACGCCCAGACGCTCCTGCGCCAGCTCATCGACCTCTCCGGCGGGCTGAGCTCGGGGCTGGACCCCAACGCCCTCGGCGGGGCCATCGTCAGCACCGCCCGCGACGAGCTGCCCATCGCCACGCTCGTCCTCTACGTCCCGCGCGGGGAGACGCTGACACCCCTGGTCGAGAAGCACCTCGACGGCGACTCGACCGACTGCGAGGACGTCGCACTCGAGGCTTGGGCCCGCGGCGAGAACGTCGTCAACGGTCGGTCCTTCGCGATCCCGCTCGACGACGCCGCGGTCCTGGCCGGCGTCCTCTCCGACCGGCTCGACCCGGGCCGGCTCGACCTGGCCGGGCGGATCCGCAAGCTTCAGCGCCGGCTCGCGCCCAGCGCCGTGCACCTCGACACCGCCCTGCTGTTCGCGTCCTTCCGCGACGCCGCGACGGCCGAGGAGCGGCGCCGGCTCGCCCGGGAGATGCACGACGGCGTCGCCCAGGAGATCGCCTCCCTCGGCTACCTCGTCGACGCGCTGGCCGCCCAGCCCGGGTCCCCGGAGCAGGCCGAGCGGATCGCGCTGCTGCGCGACCGGGTCAGCCACGTCGTCGGCGAGGTCCGCCAGTCGGTGCTGACGCTGCGCACGAGCGTCGGCGAGAACGAGAGCCTCGGGGCCGCGATCAGCTCGGTCGCCCGCAACCTCAGCGAGGTGGCCGGCGTACCCATCCAGGTGACGCTCGAGGAGCACACCACCCGGTTGCGCCCGGAGGTGGAGGCGGAGCTGTTCCGCATCACCCAGGAGGCGATGAACAACGCGATCCGGCATGCGCAGGCCTCGGTCATCGACGTCCACTGCCGGGTGCACGCACCTCGCGCGGTCATCACCGTCTCCGACGACGGCCGCGGCATGCAGCAGCCCCGGTCGGACTCCCACGGCCTGGAGATCATGCGCGAGCGCGCGATGCTCATCGGCGGACGGCTGAGCATCGACCCCGTTCACGGAGGCGGCCTGATGGTCACCGTGGCGGTGGGCACGGACCTCCAGCGCGACATCCCCGACGTCGCCGGCGTGCACCCCGAGCAGGACACCGAAGGGAAGAAGGTGAAGGCATGAGCGACCGCCACATCCGCGTGCTCCTCGTCGACGACCACCAGCTCATCCGGGACGGGCTCTCCGGCGTGCTGGACCTCGAGCACGACATGAGCATCGTCGGCGTCGCCGCGACGGTCGCCGAGGCCATGGCCTCCTACGAGGAGCTCGCCCCCGACGTGGTGGTGACCGACCTGCAGCTGCAGGACGGCACCGGCCTCGACATCGTCCGCGCGGTCCGCAAGCGCAGCAACGACACCGGGCTCATCGTGCTGACCATGCACTCCGGGGACGACCAGATCTTCGCCGCGATGCAGGCCGGGGCGTCCGGGTTCGTCGGCAAGGACGCCCCCTCCAGCGAGGTGGTCAAGGCGGCCCGGCATGCCGCGGTCTCCCCCCGCTCCTTCATCTGCACCGGCCTGGTCGGCGCGATGATGCGGCGGCAGGCCGGGGACTCCACGAAGCTCTCCGACCGCGAGCACGAGGTCCTGCTGCTGCTGGCCGACGGGCTCGGCGCTGCCCAGATCGGCGACAAGCTCTACCTCAGCGAGTCGACCGCGAAGTCGCACATCGCGAAGATCTACCAGAAGCTCGGCGCCGCCAACCGGGCCCAGGCGCTGGTCACCGCGATGCGGATCGGGCTGCTCTCCAGCGTCAAGCCGGCCAACTCCTGAGCGCCGGGTAGCCCACCTGGCCACGACGGCCGACGACCGGTGGTAGTCCGTTCGGACTACCCAGCTCGAGACGGTGACGCGATTCGCTGACCTGCGGTTCCGGCGAGGATTCCGGTCGTGAGGTTCTTCGGCCTCACGCCGAGGAACTACCCCCGTCACAGCACCTCAAGGAGCCCCGTCATGGTCGACTACTTCCGCATCCTCATCAACGCCCGCCTCGCCGAGATGGAGGAGCGCGGCGCCTCCGCCGTCGAGTACGGCCTGCTCATCGCCGGCATCGCCGCCCTGATCGTCGTCGCCGTGTTCGCGCTGGGCCCGGTCGTCAAGGAGGCGTTCGCGGACACGTGCGCCTCGATCAGGGGCGGCAACTCCAACATCGCCGCAACCTGCTGAGAATGCGACGTCGCGACTGCCATCGAACAGCTCTGGAGGTTCACGCGAAGTGAGCAGGGCCCCTGGGCCGTCGCGTACGGAGTGCAGACCACGGCATTGCTGCGTTCATCGTCGTGCCGTCGCTGCGCCGGGTGCCAGGATCTAGGCGCAGCATCACCGGCAGTTGCTCAATGAGGTACCTGCATCGGGGGCCGCGTTCCACGCGGCCCCCGATCGCGCTTTGGATCAGCGCGCGCGCCCGAACCGGTCGAGCACCCCGGGATGGCTCCCGAACCACCAGTGAGCCAGGCCGGGCGGAGTCGGGTCGGCCAGCGACTTCTCCGCCAGCCGCACCTGCAGCCCGACGAACGCGTCGGGATCCCGCGTCACCCGCAGCGCGTCGACGTCGGCCCGGGTCTCGACCTGGCGGCTGATCCCGTTCTGCACCGGGCTCGCCAGGAAGCCCCCGACCGCGAAGAGCGCGAGGGCCAGCGGGGCCACCGCCGCCTCGCTCACCGCCGGCCACCCGCGCCGGCCGAACCAGCCCAGGCACAGCGCCAGCAGGCCCACCCCCGCGACGGCGCTCGCAGCGCCCAGCACCGTGCCGACGACCACGTCGTCGTGCTTCGCGTGCGCCAGCTCGTGCGCCACCACCGAGAGCGCCTGGTCGACCGGCAGGTCCTCGACCAGCGTGTCGTAGAGCACCACCCGCCGGCTCGCCCCGAAGCCCGAGACGTAGGCGTTGAGCGTCGACGTGCGCCGCGAGGCGTCCGCCACGAGCACGTCCCCGATCTCCACGCCCTCCGCGTCCGCCAGCTCCTCGATGCCCTGCCGCAGCGGGCCGTCCGCGAGCGGCTCGAAGGAGTTGAACGCCGGCTCGACGACGACGGGGTAGACGAACGAGCCGAGGACGACCAGCGCCGCGACGAGCAGCCCCGCGACCGCCGGCCAGGCCCGCGGCAGCCACCGCGCCAGGCCGATGACCACGAGCAGCGCGATCGAGGCCACCCCGATGCCGAGCACCTCGTTGCGGACGAGGTCGGCGGCGTACCCGGCCCACGACCGCGTCGAGAGCCCGTAGTCGCGGCGGCGCTGCTCGAAGGCGATGCCGAACGGGAGCGTGACGAGCCGCCTGGCCAGCTCGACGGCCGCCACCAGGACCACGACCTGGACCCACCACGGGCCGGGGGCCCGCCGCGCCCAGGCGCGGCCCCGCCGGCTCAGGCCGAGGTAGCAGGCGACGGCGAGCGAGACGGCGAGGGAGGAGTAGCTGAGGACCCGCGCCCACCGGGAGTACTCCTCGGCCCGGGCGAGGTGCGCGACGCTGAAGTAGTCCTCGGCGCGGACCGGTTCGACCGGCCCGCCCGGGACCGGGTCCCACGGCACGAGCCACCAGGCGAGGAGGACGAAAGCCGCTCCGCCGGCGCCGACGAGCGTCCACGAGAGTCGGCGGGCGGTCGGCGTCACACCGTCGAGTCTGACAGGCCGGCCAGGTCGGCCAGCCGCGAGCGCCAGGCCCGGACCAGGTCCGCCTCGCTCCACCCCGCGACGTCGCGCAGGGCCTCCTCGAGACCGGTCCGGCCGGCCGCGCGGTAGAGGTCGACCAGGCGCGTCTCCCCCACCCGGTCGGCGAGGACGACGCAGGCCAGCCAGGCGGCCTCGTACGTCGCGCCGAGATGGGTCGTCGCGGTGTCGAACTCCGCCGGCCCGGGCAGCGCCCGCGGCAGGCCGTCCTCGCGGACCTGCTCGATGACCTGCCCGGCCGTGGTGGTCAGGGGCAGGCCCACGTCGCGCAGCGCCACGTAGTCCGCGAAGCCCTCGAGCAGCCACAGCGGCTGGGTGGTCACCGGGGCGCGGGTCGCCACGTGGGTGGCCTCGTGGCTCATCACCACCTGCGCGCCCCGGGCGCCGAGGGTGCCCAGCACGTCGGGGTTGACGAAGACGTGCAGGGGCGCGTCGGGGGCGACCGAGCCGTCAGGGGCAGCGGTGACGGCCGCCACGGCGTCGTACTGCCCGTCCTCGGCGCCGAGGACGTCGCCGAGGCCCTCGGCGGACGCGGGGACCTCCACGACGAGGCGGGAGCGCCATCCGGCGAGCACGCGCCGGACGACCGGCACGGCGGCCTCGGCGTGGCGGCCGATCGACGCGACGTCGGTCCCGGTGGCGCCGACGACGAGGACCCGCTCGGAGCGCAGCACCTCGACCGGCCCGGTGAGCCAGAGCGGGCTCCGGCCCTCGCCACCGCCGACCGAGGTGAGCACGGCCTCGGCACCGTCCGCGGTGAACGTCATCTCGACCTCGGTCCGGGCCGGCCGGGCGTCGAAGCCGCCGAAGCGCCAGGTCACGTCGACGGCCGCGCGGAGGCTGTCGTCGGTCCGCGCGACGGTGTCGACGTAGCGGAGATCGAGGTCGCGGACCCGCAGGCGGGCGGCGTTGCGGGCGATCCCGGCGGGCGCCCCGGCGAGGGCGGCCGCATCACCGGCGGCGACGGCCTCCTCGAGCCGGTCGAGCGCGGCGTCGACGGCGCGGGGACCGATCGCCGCGGCCGCCTGGTCCTCCGGCGTCGCGACGTAGGGCTCGTCCCGGAGGACCAGCCAGCCGGCGACGGCGGCGGCCACCAGCACCGCGAACGCGACGAGGCCGGCCACCCACCGTCGTGGGCGACCGGCCTCGGTCGGGGGTGCTGGCTCAGCCAGGGCGCACCGCGCCGACGTACGGCATCGAGTGCAGCGGCGCGGTGGTGACACCGGCGCCGGGGTTGGCGGCGTGGACGATCATGCCGTTGCCGATGTACATGCCGACGTGGCTGATCGGGCTGTAGTAGAAGACCAGGTCGCCGGGCTGGAGGTCGCTCTCGGCGACGCGCGGCCCGGAGGAGTACTGGGCGCTGGAGGAGTGCGGCAGCGACACGCCGGCCGCGCCCCACGCCATCATGGTCAGGCCGGAGCAGTCGAAGGCGCTCGGCCCGGCTGCGCCGTAGACGTAGGCGTCGCCGACCTGGGCCATCGCGTAGGCGATCGCGGCGCCGGCGCGGCCGGAGGCCGGGACGGAGGCCGGCGGACGGGTGGTGTCGCGCGAGACCAGCTTCTCGCGCTCCTTCTCCTCGAGCCGGGCGAGGAGGGCCTGGGCCTCCTCGAGCTTCTCGTCGATCTCCGACTTCTCCTCGGCGAGCTGCGCCTTGACCTCGGCGACCTGGTCCGCGCGGTCCTCGGTGGCCTCGCGGCGGATGTCGAGCGCCTTGAGCTCGGCGGTGTAGTCGCCGTACATCTGGTCCTGCAGGTCGTCGAAGGCCGACATCGTCGAGAGCTCGGAGAGGAAGCCCTGCGGGTCGTCGGAGACCAGGACCTGGCCGACGGCGGAGAGGCCCTGGCCCTGGTACTGGCGGACCACCGAGCGCTCGACCTGCTCGCGTACGCCCTCGAGGCGGTCGCCCTGGCGGTTCTCGTCGGCCTTGAGCGAGCGCAGGTCGCGCTTGAGCTCGCGGAGCTCGATGCGCGCGTCGTTGAACCGCTCCGAGGCCTGCTCGGCCTCGTGGAAGAGCTGGTCGACCCGGGACTCGACGTCCTTGATGTCTGGCTCGGCCTGCGCCGGGACAGAGGGGCCGAATCCGACGATGCCGACGATGGCGAGCCCGGTGAGGGCGGGGATGATGCGCTTCCGGCCGTTGAGCACGAGCGGAGGGTCTCCTCGGTGTCGTACGCCTACCGGGTGAGCTGACGGGTTCGGGCACGACAGGCCCTACTCCCGCTCCTCACCGCTGTGCGGTGCCTCACGGGCGATTCACCCCAGTGGCGCTGCACGCAGCGCCGGTGGTTCCCCGGCTCCCGGACCACCGAAGCGGGCCGGGACTCGACGCGGTGCCCGCGTAGACCGGTTGGTCCACTGCCACGGGCACCTGAACTCGACACGTTAGTCGCCGCCCCGCGGTCTCGCGAAACTTCTGGAGCATGTCGCGGTGTGATCTGGGGAGGACGACGCGGATGGTGACCCATCGATCCCTCTGGTCACATCCGTCACGCCGATTCCACGTCGTACCCCTCCATCGGGCGCACCAGCCGCAGCGGCGGCACCAGCCCGCCCTCCGCCAGCAGGTCCAGCGCCCGGCGCTCGTCGTCGTCGAAGGTCAGCTCCGGCGGCGGCCCGAGCAGCACCGTCACCACGCAGTCGTGGCAGGCCAGACCCCGCACCACGCAGGTGTCGCAATCGATCCGTGTCGTCATGGGCACACCGTGACACCGGCCACCGACAACGCCGATCGGGTCAGCTGATCAGCGAGGCCAGGGCGTCGACCGAGGCGCCCCGAGCGCCCGCGCGGGTGACGTCGGCGAGGACGGCCTGGTCGCCGGTGACGACCACGACGACCCGACCGGGGGGCTCGGCCGCGACGAGGTCGCGGATGACGTCGTCGGCGATGGTCCCCTCCGGGCTGAAGTAGACCCGGACCCCGCGGGGCGCGGCGACGACCGGGCGCGCGCCCTGCCCGACCTGGCCGGCGTCGAAGACGACGGTCGTGTCGGCGCCGGTCCGGGCGACCAGCGGCGCGAGCGCGTTGACGAGCCGGATCCGCTGCGCCTCCAGCGGCGAGGTCGGCCAGATGCTCTTGCTCACGTTGTAGCCGTCGACGACGAGCCGGGCGCGCGGCATCGCGAGGTACTGCTCGAGCAGCCCCGCCGACGCCCCGGTCAGCAGCCGGGCGCCCTCGGCGACGCCGGCAGAGAGCCCGGCCTCGACGCGGTCGGCGGGCGCGCCGGTCACCGACGGCAGGCCGAGCTCGCGGCGCAGCCCCGCGGCCGCCTCGACGACCGTCTCCAGCAGCACCCGCGCCCGGACGGTCGCCTCGTCCCGCTCGGCGCGTACGGCGCGGCGCCCCGAGGCCGCGTCCGCCTCGAGCTCGGCGACCCGGGCCCGCAGGCGGCGTACCTCCCGCTCCTGGGCGGACGCGAGGGCCTCGACCTCGCGCCGCAGCCCGTCGACCTGGGCGGCGGCCTGCTCGCCCGCGGCCCGGGCGGCCTTCTCGGCGGCGCGGGCCTCACCGAGCCGGCGGCGGAGCGTGGTGTTCTCGGCCTTGACCTCGTCGACCTGGGCGCGGTGCATCGCGCGCTGCTCGCGCGCGGCCCGCTCGGCGGCGTCGAGCCGGTCGCGCAGCCGGGCAACCTCCGACTCCTCGCGGGTCGGGCCGGCCGGGGTGACCTCGTCGAGCGCGGCCGCCAGCTCGGCCTCCCAGGCACCCGCCCGGACCAGCCAGGCCACCGCGGCGCGGTCCACCGGCGTCGAGGTCGCGGGCGGCTGCACCGCGAGGTGGGAGGCGACCCGGGCACGCAGGTCCTCCTCCCGCAGCGCCGTGGCGATCGCGGTCGCCCCCAGCTTCGCGCGCCGCGCGGGCGCGAAGGTCGCCACCCGGCGCAGCGCCGGAGGCAGCTGGCCGAGCGCGGGCAGCACGTCGGCCGCGAGCGCCACGACGCGGGCGCGCACGGGCTCGGGCAGCTGCGCCAGGGCGGGCACCGGCGGCGAGGTGGACAACAGGACTCCAGAGGGGTGACGGACGAACCGCGCCGAGCCTATTGCGCGAGCCGTCACGGGATTGTCGGTGCCCGCGCCTAGCGTCGCCCGCATGAGCAGCACCCTCCACGCCGAGCAGCCGGGCACCAGCTCCCGAGGGACACCGGACCGGTGGGAGTCGCAGCGCAGCTTCGACGAGCTGGGGCGCCCGCTGCGCGACATCACCTTCACCGTGGTCGACCTCGAGACCACCGGCGGCTCGGCCGAGGGCGGCTCGATGATCACCGAGATCGGCGCGGTCAAGGTCCGCGGCGGCGAGGTGCTCGGGGAGTTCCAGACCCTGGTCGACCCGCGGCAGCCCATCCCGCCGTTCATCGCGGTCCTCACCGGCATCAGCAACGCGATGGTCGCCGACGCGCCGCCGGTCGAGTCGGCGCTGCCCGCGTTCCTGGAGTTCGCGGCCGGGACGGTCCTGGTCGCCCACAACGCGCCGTTCGACATCGGGTTCCTCAAGTACTTCTGCGAGCAGCAGGGGCGCCCGTGGCCCACCTTCGAGGTGCTGGACACCGCCCGGCTGGCGCGCCGGGTCATCACCAAGGACGACGCCCCGAACTGCAAGCTGTCCTCCCTGGCGCGGGCCTTCGGCTCGACCACCACCCCCAACCACCGCGCCCTCTCCGACGCCCGGGCGACCGTCGACGTCCTGCACGGGCTGATGGAGCGGCTCGGCGGGCTCGGCGTGCACACCCTCGAGGAGCTGCAGACCTTCTCCGGCCGGGTCAGCACCGCCCAGCGCCGCAAGCGCCACCTCGCCGAGGGTCTCCCCCACGCCCCGGGCGTCTACCTCTTCCGCGACCACGAGCGCCGGGTGCTCTACGTCGGCACGTCGAAGGACCTGCGGACCCGCGTCCGCACCTACTTCACCGCCTCCGAGACCCGGTCCCGGATGGGCGAGATGGTCGGGATCGCCGACAGCGTCACCGGCATCGAGTGCGCCACGCCCCTGGAGGCGGAGGTCCGCGAGCTCCGGCTGATCGCCGAGCACAAGCCGCGCTACAACCGCCGCTCCCGCTTCCCCGAGAAGACCACCTTCATCAAGCTGACCCGCGAGCCGTGGCCGCGTCTCTCCCTGGTCAAGCGGGTCCTCGACGACGACGCCGACTACCTCGGGCCGTTCTCCTCCCGCAAGGTCGCGGAGAAGTGCCTGGCCGCCCTCCACGACACCTTCCCCCTGCGGCAGTGCTCGGACCGGTTCGGCAAGACGCCCTCCCGCACCCCCTGCGTCCTCGCCGAGCTCGGCCGGTGCCTGGCCCCGTGCGACGGCACCGTGGACCACGACACGTACGCCGCGGTCGTGCGGCAGCTGCGCGACTCGCTGCTGCACCGCCCCGACCGCGTCGTCGAGCAGATCAACGCCCGGATGGAGGCGCTCGCCGCCGACGAGCGCTTCGAGGAGGCCGGCGTCCACCGCGACCGCCTGGCCGCCTTCATCCGCGCCGCCAGCCGGACGCAACGGCTCAGCGCCCTGACCCGCTGCCCCGAGGTCGTCGCGGCCCGCCGGGGCGACGACGGGCGGTGGGCGGTGCACGTCGTGCGGCACGGCCGGCTCGCCGCCGCCGGGGTCATCCCGCCGGGCACGGACGCCCACACCTACGTCGCCTCGCTGCGGGCCTCCGCCGAGACCGTCGCCGGCGGCCCGGGGCCGGTGCCGGTGGCGACGGCCGAGGAGACCGAGAAGATCCTGCGCTGGCTGGAGTCCCCCGGCATCCGGCTGGTCGACGTCGAGGGCGAGTGGGTCTGCCCGGTCGACGGCGCCACCCGGCACCTCGCCCTCCACGACGCGGTGGCCCGCTCGCGGACCGAGCTGGTCCCCTTCGACGACCGGCGCGACCTCACCCCCGTCCACCAGCCCGCCCGCTGAGTCCGGCCCCTGCGGCCGACCCCCGAGGCTGGCCCGGTCCGGGCGTCGTCCCGGCTAGGGTCTGGCCCATGATCACCGCCATCGTCTTCGTGAAGGCTGACGTCGCCCGCATCCCCGAGGTGGCCGAGGAGATCGCAGCCCTCGACGGCGTCAGCGAGGTCTACTCGGTGACCGGGCAGATCGACCTCATCGCCCTCGTCCGCGTCCGCGACCACGACGACGTGGCGCGGGTCGTGGCCGACCGGCTGAACAAGGTCGACGGCGTCACCGCGACCGAGACCCACATCGCCTTCCGCACCTACTCCCAGCACGACCTCGAGTCGGCGTTCTCGCTCGGCCTGGACTGAGGCCGCCGAGCGGCCCACCCACCGGCTGGTTCGCGGATAGTCCCTTCGGGTCATCTTCGCACCAGTCGGGCACACCTCGCTGACGTCGCTGTCCTCAGGCCTCCGCGCTTCCTAGCCTCTCCCGAAGAGGAGGCGAGATGGACGAATCAACGTTCGTGCTGGTGCCGATGTTCAACGAGGCGACAGTGGTCGGCGGAGTCGTGCGCGCGCTGCGGGCGCACTTCGCGAACGTCGTCTGCGTCGACGACGGGAGCAGGGACGACTCCTTCGACGTGGCAAGAGACGCCGGGGCCGTGGCCCTCCGCCACCCCGTGAACCTCGGTCAAGGCGCTGCTCTGCAGACGGGTTTCGACTTCCTCACCCGCCGCGCACTGCCGGAGCGCACCGTCACCTTCGACGCCGATGGCCAGCACCGCGTCGAGGACGCCGTCGCGATGGTCGAGGCGAGCCGACGAAGCGGCGTGGACGTCCTGCTCGGGTCCCGAGCCCTCGGGTCGGCGACGGACCAGCCGGTCGCGCGCCGTCTCCTCCTCGCGGCCGCCCTCCGCTACTCACGCTGGTCCACCGGGTTGGACCTCACCGACACCCACAACGGCTTGCGGGTGCTCAGCAGGCGGGCAGTCGAGCTCATCAGGTTGCGGCAGCCTGGCATGGCTTACGCGACCGAGCTGGAGTCCATCGTCGGGCGGTCCGGGCTCAGCTGGGCGGAACATCCCACCACGATCGCCTACACCGAGTACTCCCGCGCCAAGGGACAGTCGAACCTCAACGCGTTCAACATCCTGTGCGACCTCACCAGCCAGCGGTTGAGGTCTGCGTCGTGATCATCAAGGTGTTCCTGATCGGCAGTGTCGCGCTGGCGGCCGCATGGCTCTTCCGGAGCAGCGGCGGTCGTCAGCTGGCCGCCACCCGCTTGACGAGCCTGGCGTTCGTGTTCACTTGGGTCACGGCGGTGCTCGCGCCGGACCTCGTCAGCAGCGTGGCCAACGTGATGGGGGTGGGGCGGGGGACAGACCTGGTCCTGTACGTCCTCGTCGTCGCTTTCCTCTTCAGCTCGATCGCCCAACGCCGGCGCCTCGCCAACCTCGAGGAGCAGCTCGCCACCGTCGCGAGGTCGCACGCACTCCTCCAGATCGACGTGGCGCACGCCACCCGCGAGGACCGCGTGTCGCACGCATGACTGTCGGCGTGATCGACATCGTGGTCCCGTTCTACGGGCGTGTCGACTACCTCGCGGAGACCGTCGACAGCGTGCTCGCGCAAGACGATCCCGCATGGCGGTTGACCGTCGTCCAGGACGGGGAGCACGCCGGTCTCACGACCTCGGACTGGGAGCGGAGACGGTCCGACCCACGGGTCCGGTGGGTGACGAACCCGCACCGACTCGGGCTACCGGGCAACTTCCAGCGATCGCTCGACCTCGTCGAGCACGACTGGTGCGTGTTCCCCGGTTGCGACGACGTCCTGCTGCCGTCGTACGTGCGGACCGTCCGACAGGTCTTGAGTAGTCGGGAACGGGTCGACATGGTGCTCCCGGGGGTCCGGGTCATGGACGCTGAGAGCAGCCCGTCTACCCCCCTGGCCGACCGGGTGAAGACGCTTCTCCGCAGGAGGCACGGTCGCGGCGACCTGTCCGGTGAGCGGCTGGCCACGTCGCTCATGCACGGCAACTGGCTCTACTTCCCTGCCCTGTGCTGGCGCAGCGCGCGCATCACACCGATCGGCTTCCGCCAGGACCTGCCCACGACGCTCGACCTCGCGCTCGCCGCCCAGGTCGTCCTGGCTGGGGGCGTCCTCGCACTCACCGAGGTCGAGGCGTTCCGCTACCGACGCCACGGCCTCAGCGAGTCCTCGAGGGCTGCGGCGACCCGAGCCCGGTTCGCGGAGGAACAGCGACTGTTCGAGGAGCTGCAGGCGTCGTTCGAGGCGGCCGGGTGGACCGATGCCGCGCGGGCGGCGCGGTGGCACGTCACGAGCCGTGTGCATCGGGGCTTGGCACACGTCGCCAGGCTCTGGCCGACCGGCGCACCGTGGGCTTCGGCGCCGGGGGCGAGATGAGGGCCCGGGCCCTGCGCGCAGCTACCTGGTTCGTCCTCGGCACCTGGTGCCTCCAGGCGGCCTGGATCTTCGCGGTGCCTCCCTACCGCGGCCTCGACGAGCACGAGCACGCCTACAAGGCCGCTGCTGTGGCGCGTGGTGACTGGAGCCCCCGCCACCCGAGCTCCCCCGACGGCTGGGGGGACCGGATGACGGTCCCCGCAGACGTGGTCGACAGCGCGCGACCCGTGTGTGAGTCCCTGCCGTATACGACCCCCGACAACTGCCGCGGGTCGAGCGCCGACGACGGCCTCCGGACGGTCGCGAGCTCCGCGGCCCGATACAACCCCCTCTTCTACGCGGTCATCGGGAGCGCGGCGCTGCCGTTCGAAGGCACGACCGCCCTCTACGTGATGCGGCTGTCGACCGCGCTCCTCTGCTCGTTGCTCCTCGGCGCGGCCGCCTACGTGACAGCGCGGCGCGGAAGCTCGATGTGGGGGTGGGTGTGCTTCTCAGGGGCGCTGACCCCGATCGTGCTCTACTCCAGCGCCATGGCCGCGCCCAACGGGGTCGAGCTCGCTGCGGCGGCCCTGGTCTGGTCCGGCGTCGTGGCTCTGGGTCGTCACGGCGTGCCGCGCGGGCACTCCGACCTGCCGTACGTCACGGCGATCACCGCCGGCGGCGCGGTCCTCGCGACGGTGCGGACCCTGGGGCCGCTCTGGTTGGTGCTCATCCTTGCTGCCGCCGCACTCTTCCTCGGGAGGCAGCGGACGCGACAGGTCCTCGGCAACAGAGCGGGAGGTGCCGCGACGTCGGTCCTGGCCGTGGCATGCCTCGCAGGACTCGCCTGGACGGCCGCGGCGAGGACCAACGATCCGGGAGGACCTCTGAGGGTCACCGGTGAGGCGTGGGCTGCGCTCCCGGGGGGTTGGGCCATGTGGCTCTTCCAGTCGATCGCTGCGTTCCCCGCCCGCGACGAGATCGCGCCCCTGGGCCTGTACGCCGTCACGCTGACTGTCTGGGCCGTCATCCTGCTTCTCGGTCTCCGCGCGGGGAGGCGCCGACTCGGTACGGCCGTCGCGCTGGTCGTGGCGTGCTCACTCCTGGTCCCATCGGCGGCCACCCTCATGACTCACGCCGAGCTGGGCATCGCGTGGCAGGGCCGCTACGGCTATCCCGTGGCGATGGGGGTGATCATGCTCTGCGCAGCAGCGGAACCGCGCCCCCCGGGCGCGGTCGCTCCGGCGCTCAAGATCCTCGGCGTCGTCCTCCCCGCCGCCACCGTCGGCCTGATCGGCGTGCTCGACGTCGTCCGCGGCGAGCGCGTCGACAGCCCGCTGGCGGGGACGTCCGCCTGGATCGTGCCGCCGGATGCCAGCTTGGCACTGTTCGTCCTTGCGGGGGCCGTGATGTGGGGCCGAGCGGCGATCGTGGCGACGCGCCCGCAGCGCGGCTCGGATCCAGCACCCCATGTGTCGCCGACTCGCCGCGTCAGTACCCTCCCCGAGTGACCTGGCTCGCGGACCACTGGCTGGACCTGGTCGGCTGGGGCGGGAGCGCGCTGCTCGT
Source organism: Nocardioides marmotae (assembly GCF_013177455.1). Lineage (NCBI taxonomy): Bacteria > Bacillati > Actinomycetota > Actinomycetes > Propionibacteriales > Nocardioidaceae > Nocardioides > Nocardioides marmotae. Next base: position 1,582,482 of record NZ_CP053660.1, on the reverse strand, counting down.
CTACTCGCTGCTGCAGGCGCGGGTGCTGCGCTTCCGCACGCTCAACCTGCTGGGCTGCCTGGTGCTGCTGGTGTTCAACTCCCTCATCGGGGTGTGGCCGATGGTGGGGATGAACATCGTGCTGGCGGTCATCAACGTCTATTGGATCGTCCGGCTGACCCGCGACCGGCACGACGAGTCGGCCTTCGAGGTCGTCGAGGTCCGGCCCGAGGACGCCTACCTGCGCCACGTGCTGCGCACGCACGCCGAGGACATCCGCCGGTTCCAGCCCGACTTCGACCCGGCGCCCGCCGGCAGCCAGCACGCCTTCGTCGTGCTCAAGGGCGACGAGACGGTGGGCATCGTGGTGCTGCGCAAGGACGGCGACGTCGCCCACGTGCAGCTGGACTACGTCACGCCCCGCTACCGGGACTTCTCCCCCGGCGAGTTCGTCTGGCGGCGCAGCGGCGTGCTCCGCGACCTCGGCCTCCGCCACGTGCTGACCCCGCCCGGCATGGTCGGCGCCTACTACCCCAACCTGGGGTTCCGCCCGAACGGGAAGCAGTTCGTCCTCGACCTCTGACCAGGTCGGGCCGGAGCCGAGCCGGAGCTGGGAGGGTCAGGCGGAGGACGCCTCGACCCAGCGCTCCAGCGTGGCCGCCGCGGCGCCGCTGTCGATCGCCTCGGCGGCGCGGCGGATGCCCTCGGCGAGGGCGTCGGCCGCGGGCGAGGCCGGCTCGGCGTGCACCGCGAGGGCGGCGCCGGCGTTGAGCAGCACCGCGTCGCGCACCGGCCCGCGCTCCCCGGCGAGCAGGCGGCGTACGACGTCGGCGTTGTGCGCGGCGTCGCCGCCGCGCAGGTCCTCCGCCGTCGCCGGCGCCAGGTCGTACGACGCCGGGTCGACGGTCTCGGCGACCACCTCGCCCGCGTGGACCCGCCACAGCCGCGACGTGGTCGTCGTCGTGAGCTCATCGAGCCCGTCGTCGCCGCGGAAGACCCACGCGTCGACACCCCGGGCGGCGTACACCCCGGCCATCACCGGCGCGACCCGCCCGTCCGCGCAGCCGATGGCCTGCGCGGCCGGCCGGGCCGGGTTGGTCAGTGGTCCGAGCAGGTTGAACGAGGTGCCGATGCCCAGCTCACGGCGCGGGACGGCCGCGTGCCGCATGGCCGGGTGGAACGCGGCGGAGAAGCAGAAGGTGATCCCGGCCTCGGTGGCGACCTCGGCGACCCGGGCGACGGGCAGGTCGAGCCGGATGCCGAGCGCCTCGAGCACGTCGGCGGAGCCGGACTTCGAGGAGGCCGAGCGGTTGCCGTGCTTGACCACGAGCGCGCCGGCCCCGGCGGCGACGATCGCCGACATGGTCGAGATGTTGACCGAGAACGACCGGTCCCCGCCGGTGCCCACGACGTCGAGCAGCCGGCCCGCGACGTCGAGGGGGTTGGCGGCCGCGAGCATCGCGTCGGCCAGGCCGCGCAGCTCCTCGGTCGTCTCGCCCTTGGCGCGCAGCGCGACGGCGAACCCGGCGACCTGGGCCGGCGTGGCCTCACCGGCCAGCACCTCCCCCATCGCCCAGGCGCTCTGCTGCGCGCTCAGGTCCTCCCCGGCGACGAGCGTGCCGAGGACCTCGGCCCAGGTCGACACCTCAGGAGGTGGCGGTGCTCGTGGCGGGCACCCGCGAGCGGAGCAGCCCGACGACGGTCTCCGCGAGCTGGATCGGGTCGATCGGGTGCGGCACCGCCGCCTCGGCCCGCGACCAGGTGGCCAGCCACGCGTCCTGCGGGCGGCCGGTCAGCACCACGACCGGCGGGCAGAGGTAGATCTCGTCCTTGAGCTGCTTGGCGATGCCCATCCCGCCGGCCGGCACGGCCTCGCCGTCGAGGATCACCAGGTCGACGTGGCCGGCGTCCATGTTCGCGATGACGACCGGCTCGGTCGCGACCTCGATGTACTCCACCTCGGGCAGGTCCGGGTGCGGGCGGCGGCCCAGCGCCAGGATCACCTGCTGGCGGGTGTTCACGTCGTCGCTGTAGACGAGCACCTTGAGCGGAGCGGTCGTGGAGTCGGTCACGCCCCGGATCGTACGACGAGGCACCGCCGGCTGCCACGAGCCTCCCTAGGATCCGGGCATGTCGTCCGCCACCTGGACCCGCACGTCGACCGTGGCGCGCCCCGCCGCCGAGGTCTGGGCGCGGGTGACCAGCCCGGCCGGGATCCGCCACGAGATGCGCCCCTGGCTGTCGATGACGATGCCGCCGCGGCTGCGCGGCCGCACGATCGACGACGCCGCTGGACTGCTCGGCCGCCCGCTGGGCAAGGCCTGGGTGCTCGCCGGCGGGGTGCTGCCGGTCGACTTCGACGACATGACGCTCGTGGCGCTCGAACCGGGCCGCCGCTTCCACGAGCGCTCGCGGATGCTGCTGTTCCCGCACTGGGAGCACGAGCGGACCGTCGAGCCGGTGGACGAGACGACCTGCACGGTCACCGATCGGCTCGTCCTGCGGCCCCGGTTGCCGGGCACCCGGCACGTCGTCGGCCTCCTCTTCGCCCACCGCCACCGCCGCCTGGTGCGCTGGGGCGAGGGTTCAGGCGCCGCTCGCTAGGTTCGCGAGGTGGACACCCAGACCTTCGTCAACCTCGGCCTGGTGGTGTTGTTCGTCCTCGTCGGCGGCGTCTTCGCGGCCACCGAGATCGCGCTGGTCTCGCTGCGCGACAGCCAGGTCGCCCGCATGGAGCGCGAGAGCGCCCGGGGCGCCCGGGTCGCCGCGATCGCCCGCGACCCCAACCGGTTCCTCGCGGCCGTCCAGATCGGCGTCACGGTCGCGGGTTTCTTCTCCGCGGCGTACGGCGGGTCCACCCTGGCGCCGGACGTCGCGCCGTACCTCGTCGACCTGGGGCTCCCCGCGGGGGCTGCCGACACCGTCGCGCTGGTGACGATGACGCTGCTCATCGCCTACCTCTCCCTCGTCCTCGGCGAGCTCGTCCCCAAGCGGCTCGCCCTCCAGCGCTCGGCCCGGCTCTCGCTGCTCGTCGGCCCCCCGCTGGACCGCTTCGCCACCCTCATGCGCCCGGTCATCTGGCTGCTCTCCTGCTCCACCGACGTGCTCGTGCGGCTCCTCGGCGGCGACCCGTCGGCGACCAACGACCAGCTCTCGGAGGAGGAGCTGCGCGACATCGTCGCCACCCACGAGGGCCTCGACGAGCAGGAGCGACGCATCCTCGGCGACGTCTTCGCCGCGGGCCGCACCACGGTCAAGGAGGTGATGCGCCCCCGGCGCGAGGTCGCGTTCCTCGCCGGCGACCTGCCGCTGACCGAGGCCGTCGAGCAGGTCCGCGCCCTCACCTGGTCGCGCTACCCGGTCACCGGGCCCGGCGGCTTCGACGACATCACCGGCTTCCTGCACGTGCGCGACCTGCTCGTCGTCCGCGACGGCGACCGGCGCCTGGTCCGCGACGTGCAACGCGAGGTGCTGGTCCTGCCGGAGACCAACCGGGTGCTGCCGACGGTGACCCGGATGCGCCGCGAGGGCGTCCACCTCGCCGTCGTCGTCGACGAGTACGGCGGCACCGACGGCATCGTGACGCTCGAGGACCTCGTCGAGGAGATCGTCGGCGAGATCCGCGACGAGCACGACGAGCCCGAGCCGGAGGTCCGCGCGGCCGACGGGTCGCTGCTGCTCGAGGGCGGGCTGAGCATCGAGGACTTCGCCGAGCACACCGGCGTGCCCCTCGAGGACGGCGACTACGAGACCGTCGCGGGGTACGTCGTCGCGCGGCTGGGCCGCATCGCCGAGCCCGGCGACGCGGTCGACGTCGGCGACGTCGTGCTCCGCGTCGCCGAGACCGACGGCGCCCGGATCACCCGCATCGCGGTCACGACCGGCACCGACGAGCGACCGGGCGACCAGGCCGGGGGGCCGGCTACGGACGAGGGCTGAGCCCCTGGGGCTCGCGAGCCTCGCGGGCCCGCGAGCGCTCCTCCTCGCGGTCCAGCCGCCGGTCCTCGCGGCGGGCCTCCTGCATCGAGGAGCGCACCCACTGGGCGAAGAGCACCCCGAAGAACATCAGGCCGATCAGGTCGCCGGAGCCCCACAGGATGCCGCCGGCCAGGTGCTGGTCGTCGGCGGCGTCGGGCAGCCAGGAGCCCATCGGGCCCTCGCGCAGCGCCAGGTAGTGCTCCGCGCCGATCAGCTCGGTCTGGCCCATGATCGTCACGCCGAGGAAGGCGTGGAAGGGCAGCGTGAGCACGGTCAGCAGGACCCGGAACGGGTAGCCGACCCGGCCGGGCACGGGGTCGATGCCCATGAGCGGCCAGAAGAAGAGCGCGCCGATCAGCACCAGGTGCAGGTGCATCATCTCGTGCACGTAGGTCGAGGACAGCGACGCGTCGTACCAGCTGGTGAAGTAGAGCGCCCACGGCGAGAGCACGTAGAGCCCGAAGGCCAGCGGCGGGAACGAGAGCACCCGCGCGAACCTCGAGTGCAGCACCGCGAGCAGCCACCGGCGCGGTGCGGCCGGCAGGGTCCGCAGCGCCAGCGTCACCGGGGCGCCCAGCGCCAGGGAGAGCGGCACGACCATCGAGAGCACCATGTGCTGGACCATGTGCGCACTCAGCAGGGTCGTGTCGTACGCCGCCAGGCCGGAGGCGGTCGCGACGTAGAACGACCCCATCCCGAGCACGACGAACGCGATCGTCCGGCCGACGGGCCAGCGGTCGCCGCGAGCGCGGAGCTTGAAGACGCCGAGGAGGTAGAGGCCCACCGTCCACACGGTGAGGATCGTGGGCACGGGGGCCAGGGACCACTGCGAGAAGAAGGCTCCGAGCGACGGCTCGGGAACCTCGGGGACAGCGGTCAGGGCCACGAGGAGAGGAGCACCGAACACGCTGTGAACTTTATGACCGGCACCTGAGAGGGGGTCGTGGTGCCCTCGCGGAGCGGCCGGGACATAATGACGCCCGTGGCGACCACAGCATCTATTCCGGCCTCCCGCCTGCACGGGCATCACGACCGTCCCAGCATGGTCAGCGTCGGGACCATCATCTGGCTCTCGAGCGAGCTGATGTTCTTCGCTGCCCTCTTCGCGGCGTACTTCACCATCCGCTCGGTGAGCCCCGATCTGTGGGAGCAGAACACCGCTCTGCTCGACGTGCCGTTCGCGGCGGTCAACACCACGATCCTCGTGCTCAGCTCGCTGACCTGCCAGCTCGGCGTGTTCGCCGCGGAGCGCGGCCAGGTCGGGCGCAGCGGCTCGGTGCTCAACGTCCGCGGCTGGGGCCTGCGGGAGTGGTTCATCCTGACCTACGTCATGGGCGCGATCTTCGTGGGCGGCCAGGCCGTCGAGTACGCGAACCTGGTCCAGGAGAACGTGACCATCCAGGACTCGGCCTACGGCACGATGTTCTACCTGACCACCGGCTTCCACGGCATCCACGTGGTCGGCGGCCTCATCGCCTTCCTCTTCGTCCTCGGGCGCACCTACATGGCTCGCAAGTTCACCCACGAGCAGGCCGTCAGCGCCATCGTCGTGTCCTACTACTGGCACTTCGTCGACGTCGTGTGGATCGGTCTGTTCGCGACGATCTACCTCGTCCAGTAGCACCGAACCACCAGCAGCACGAGCACGACCATCAGCAGCCCGCCCAACCGCAAGGACCCGAGGATCACAACGTGCGTCTCCTGAACCGTTCCGCAGGTCGACTCTCCCGGCATCGCCGGGGCCCGCTCGCGGGTGTCGTCCTGATGCTGCTCGGCCTGGTGCTCACCGGAAGCCTGTACGCCGCGTTCGCGCCGGCGCAGGCCACCTCCGCCGAGAGCGACGCCGAGCAGGTAGCGAAGGGCCGTGAGCTCTTCCTCGTCGGCTGTGCTTTCTGCCACGGGCAGAACGGCGAGGGCATCCTGACCCAGCGCGGCGACACCCAGCTCGGCCCGCCGCTGGTGGGTGTCGGTGCCGCCGCCGTCGACTTCCAGGTCGGCACCGGCCGCATGCCGATGTCCCAGCCCGGCCAGCAGGCGCCGGACAAGGAGGTCGTCTACTCCCAGGACGAGATCGACGCGCTCGGCGCGTACGTCGCCTCCCTGGGCCCCGGCCCCGCCGTGCCCTCCCCTGAGGACTACAGCCTCGAAGGCCTGACCGAGGAGGAGCGCGAGGAGGCCATCGTCCGCGGCGGCCAGATCTTCCTCACCAACTGCACGGCTTGCCACAACTTCAACGGCTCCGGTGGCGCCATGCCGCGCGGTGGGTCCGCCCCCTCGCTGCACGACGTCGAGCCCAAGTACATCTACGAGGCCCTGCTCACCGGCCCGCAGCAGATGCCGAACTTCTCCAACGGCAACCTCCCGCCGGAGGAGAAGCGCGACGTCATCGCCTACCTCGAGTCCCTCCGCGAGACGCCTGAGTACGGCGGCTTCGGCCTGGGTGGTCTCGGTCCGGTGAGCGAGGGCCTGTTCGCCTGGCTGGTCGGCATCGGTGGCCTCGTCGGTTTCGCGATCTGGATCGCGGCCCACACCACGCGCTCCACGAAGAAGAAGGGACAGGCGGCGTGACCGACGCCCGCGACCACGAGTCGCACGACAACGACGCGCACGAGGACGAGCCGTCGCAGAACCTCCCCGACACCTCCGCCGGCTCCGCCGGCGCGGTGCCGGCGTCGGCTGAGCCGATCCCGGACCCGGGCCTCCCCGAGCACACCTGGCGTCCCACCGACGTCGACCCCGCTCAGGAGAAGCGGGCCGAGCGCCAGGTCGCCGGCCTGTTCGGCCTCTCGGCCATCTGCGTGCTGCTGTTCCTCGTCGCGTACTTCACCCTCGACATCGGGGACGACCACGACACCGTCGCCGGCTTCGGTGCCTCCACCGTCGCGCTCGGCACGACCTTCGGTCTCGCCCTGCTGCTCATCGGCGTGGGCATCATCCAGTGGGCCCGCAAGCTCATGGCCGACCACGAGATGGTCGAGATGCGCCACCAGGCCCGCTCCTCCGACGAGGACCGCCAGGCCACCATCGCGGCGCTGAACGCCGGTCTCGCCGAGTCCGGCATCGGCCGCCGCCCGCTGGTGCGCAACTCGCTGCTCGGCGCGGTGGGCCTCCTCGGCCTGCCCGCGATCGTGCTGCTGCGCGACCTCGGCCCGACCCCGCAGGAGGTGGCCAAGGACCAGGAGTACTTCGGCGCCGGCCTCGCGAACACCGTGTGGACCAAGGGCGTCCGCGTCGTCCGCGACGTCATCGGCACCCCGATCCGCGCCGCCGACCTCGAGATCGGTGACCTGGTCAACGCCGTGCCGGAGGTCTTCTACGAGGTCGACGAGAACGGCGACCACGTGATCGAGGGCGTCGAGCTCCAGATCGCGAAGTCCAAGGCCGCGGTGATCGTGGTCCGCATGGAGCCCGACGAGATCATCCCCGGCGAGGGCCGGGAGAACTGGGCCGTCGACGGCGTCCTGTGCTACTCCAAGATCTGCACCCACGTCGGGTGCCCGATCTCCCTCTACGAGCGCACCACCCACCACGTGCTGTGCCCGTGCCACCAGTCGACCTTCGACCTCGCGGACTCCGCCCGCGTCGTCTTCGGCCCGGCCGCGCGTGCACTCCCCCAGCTACCGTTGGCCGTGGACGACGAGGGCTACCTGGTCGCGCAGAGCGACTTCACCGAGCCCGTGGGCCCGAGCTACTGGGAGCGTGGCTGACACATGAGCATCGACACGAGCAAGGTCGCCACGAGCAACTCCTCGGCGGCCGTCGCGAGCAAGCCCGGCCGTGCCGGCGTCGTCGCGAACTGGGCGGACGAGCGCCTCGGCCTCGCCACCGCCATGAAGAAGAACCTGCGCAAGGTCTTCCCGGACCACTGGTCGTTCATGCTGGGCGAGATCGCCCTGTGGAGCTTCGTGGTCCTCCTGCTCTCGGGCGTCTTCCTGACGCTGTGGTTCAACCCGAGCATGGGCGAGATCCACTACGAGGGCTCCTACGACCAGCTGCGCGGCGTCGCGATGTCGGAGTCGATGGCCTCGACCCTCGACATCTCCTTCGACGTCCGCGGTGGTCTGCTGATGCGGCAGATGCACCACTGGGCCGCGATGCTCTTCATCGCCTCGATGATGATCCACCTCATGCGGGTGTTCTTCACCGGAGCGCACCGCAAGCCCCGCGAGATGAACTGGGTCATCGGCTGCCTGCTGCTGATCCTGGGCACCCTCGAGGGCTTCACCGGCTACTCCCTCCCCGACGACCTGCTCTCGGGCACCGGCGTCCGGGCCGCGGACGGCTTCATGAAGTCCATCCCGGTGGTCGGCACCTACCTGTCGTTCTTCCTCTTCGGTGGCGAGTTCCCGGGTGAGGCGATCATCCCGCGGCTCTACATCATCCACGTGCTGCTGATCCCGGGCCTGCTGCTGGCGCTGATCGCGGCGCACATGCTCCTGCTCGTCTACCACAAGCACACCCAGTGGCCTGGTCCCGGCCGCACCGAGCAGAACGTCGTGGGCTTCCCGATGCTGCCGGTGTACGCCGCGAAGGCCGGCGGCTTCTTCTTCATCGTCTTCGGCGTCTGCGCCCTGATGGGTGGTCTGCTGACGATCAACCCGGTGTGGAAGTACGGCCCGTACGACCCGACCAAGGTGACCGCGGGCTCGCAGCCTGACTGGTACATGGGCTGGCCCGACGGCGCGCTGCGGATCATGCCGGGCTGGGAGTCGGAGTTCTGGGGCACGACCTGGTCCTGGAACGTCTTCCTGCCGATCATCGTGCTGCCCGGCCTGCTGTTCACCATCGTCCTCCTCCTGCCGTTCCTGGAGGCCTGGATCACCGGTGACAAGCGCGAGCACCACCTGCTGCAGCGGCCGCGGAACGCTCCGACCCGCACCGCGCTCATGGTCGCGCTGATGACCTTCTACGGCCTGATGTGGGCCGCGGGCGGCAACGACATCATCGCCATCAAGCTCCACCTGAGCATCAACCAGATCACGTACTTCATGCGTGCGGCGGTGTTCATCGGGCCGGTGATCGCCTTCATCATCACGCGCCGTTGGTGCATCTCCCTGCAGCGTCAGGACAACGAGAAGCTCCTGCACGGCTACGAGACGGGCGTGATCATGCGCTCGCCGGAGGGCGGCTACAGCGAGCGGCACCTGCCGCTCGACACCGACGCGGCCTACACGCTGACCGCTCGGGACCGCGACGAGGCCTACTCGCTGGAGGGTCCGGCCCCGGTCGACCCGAACGGCATCCCGGCCCCGAAGCGACGTGGCAGCGGCCTGCGGGCCAAGCTCGCGACCCTCTGGTACGCCGACAACGTGCAGAAGCCCACCGCGGCCGAGCTCGAGGACGCGCACCACCACGACGAGCACGAGCACGAGGTGCAGCACGAGCTCGAGGGCGTCGTGGCCGATGGCCACCAGTTCGACGGCCACCACGCCGTCGAGGGCGAGACGCTGCGCGACGAGCACCGCGAGCACTGACCCACCAGCATGACCCGACCGAGGGCCCCGGACCGCACCAGCGGCCGGGGCCCTCGGCGTACCGGGGTCAGCGCACCGGCACCGCCCCCGCGCTCCCCCACCACTCCCACACCGCAGGTCCACCCGGAAGGCAGCCATGGAGATCCAGCTCGGCCTCGACACGTTCGGTGACGTCACCGTCGGACCCGACGGGGCACTGCTGCCCCACGCCGAGGTGGTGCGGGACGTGGTCGCACAGGGCCGCCTGGCCGACGAGGTCGGCGTCGACGCCTTCGGGATCGGCGAGCACCACCGCGACGACTACGCGGTCTCGGCCCCCGACGTGGTGCTGGCCGGGCTGGCCACCACGACCGAGCGGATCCGCCTCGGCTCCGCCGTGACCGTGCTCAGCTCCGATGACCCCGTGCGGGTCATGGAGCGCTTCGCGACCATCGACGCCCTCTCCGGCGGCCGGGCGGAGGTCACGCTCGGGCGCGGCTCCTTCACCGAGTCCTTCCCGCTCTTCGGCTTCGACCTCGCCGACTACGAGGTGCTCTTCAGCGAGAAGCTCGACCTGTTCGCCCGGCTCCGCCTGGCCACTGCCCAGGGCGAGCCGCTCAGCTGGGAGGGGCAGACCCGGGCGCCCCTGGTCGACGCGCGGGTCTGGCCGGCGCCGGCGAACCCGCTGCGCACCTGGGTCGCGGTCGGCGGGTCACCGGAGTCCGTGGTCCGCTCAGCGCGGTACGGCCTCCCCCTGATGCTCGCCATCATCGGCGGCGAGCCCGCGCGGTTCGCGCCGTACGTCGACCTCTACCACCGCGCGCTCGACGAGCTCGGCCAGCCGCGGCTCCCGGTCGGGGTGCACTCCCCCGGGTTCGTGGCGCGCACCGACGCCGAGGCCCGGGAGCGGCTCTTCCCGCACTTCAAGGCCAACCGCGACCGGATCGGCCGCGAGCGGGGCTGGCCGCCGGCCACCCGCGCCCAGCTCGACGCCGAGGCCGACCAGGGTGCGCTGTTCGTCGGGTCGCCCGAGACCGTGGCCCGCAAGATCGCCGCGACCGTCCGCGTCCTCGGCATCGACCGCTTCGACCTGAAGTACTCCCACGGCCCGCTGCCCCACGACCACCTCATGGAGTGCATCGAGCTGTACGGCACCGAGGTGGCGCCGCGGGTGCGCGAGCTGCTCGCCGACTGAGCGGGCGCCCGCCGGGTCAGCCCAGGGCCGAGCCGGCCTTGTACTCGGCCCAGGAGGCGTTCCAGTCGCCGTAGCCGTTGTCGAGCGTCATCTGCCGGTCGGTGCCGACGTACTCCACGACGTCGCCGCGGCGGCTCATCTCGTAGAGCCAGCCGGCGTCGGCCGTGCTGAGCCCGGTGCAGCCGTGGCTGACGTTGGCGCGGCCCTGCGAGCCGACCGACCACGGGGCGGCGTGGATGAACTCCCCGGAGTAGGTCACCCGCATCGCCCACTGGACGTCGTCGATGTCATAGGCCTCCGAGCTCCCGGCGGCGATGCCGACGGTCTCGGAGTTCATCCGCTTGACGTCGAACTTCTCGATGATGACCTTCGTGCCCGAGCGGGTGGTGAAGCCCGGCTTGCCGGTCGTCACGGGGAGCGTGCGCAGCAGCTTGCCGTTGGAGAAGACCTTCATGTGGTGGGCCTGCGCGTCGACCCGGTAGACGTGGGCATCGCCGACGGTGAAGTCGAGCGAGCGGCTCATCTGGCCGTAGACGCCGCCGCCGGCGGGCACGCTGTTCACGTCGACGTCGACGCTCACCTTCGTCCCGGGCTTCCAGTACTTCTTCGGGCGGTAGTGCACCTCGGTGTCGCTGAGCCAGTGCCAGGTGCCGGGCTGGGCCGGGGTCGCGTCGACCTTCAGGTGACGCTCGATCGAGGCGCGGTCGGTCACCGGGACGTCGAAGTTCACCACGACCGGCATCCCCACCCCGACGGTCTCCCCGTCCAGGGGCGCCACCGACGGGTAGGTCTGCTCGTCGAGGGTGAGGTCGACGGTGCGGAACCGCACCGTGCTGCGGACCGGCTGGCCCGAGCCGTCCTCGCCGCGCGCGTGGAGCAGGTAGGCGACGCCCGGCTCCAGCCGGTCCTCGGCGCGCCAGGTGGTGCCGTCCTCCGAGAGCCGGCCGGTGACGGCGGGCGCCTCCTCGGTCGGGCCGCCGGCCGGCGCGAGCCGGACCTTGTCCAGCGTCGCGTCGCTCGCCGTGACCTCGACGACCTTGTCGACCGGGACGGGCCGCGACCCGCCGCTCACGTTCGCGCTGATGGAGCCGGTGGGCTCGGACCCGACCCCGGCAGCGGCCTGGGTACGGGGGGCGCCGGCCGCGCCCGGCGACGAGCCGGAGCCGTCGCAGGCGGCGGCGAGGGGAAGGGTCAGGACGAGGGTGGCGGCGAGGGCTGCGCCCCGGTGGGCGCGGGCACGACGCTCGGACATGCGGACTCCACGGCAGTCGGTCGAGGGCTCCGGCTCGGTGCCGGCCTACTCCTCGAGAGTAGGTGCTGACCCCAGTGAGACACGAAAACCCGCCGTCCGGTTGCGCCCGGACGGCGGGTTTCGTGGTTGCCCTGAGGTGTCGACCCCAGGGGTGTTGCTCAGTGGGCGTGCTCTCCGCGGTAGTACTCGAAGACGAAGCCGCACAGGGCGATCGCGCCGAGGACGGCACCGATGATGAACAGCCACCAGGCGGCGGCGGCGATGCCCAGGACGCAGACCGCGAGGGTCGCGGCGCACCACAGCGGCCACCAGGAGTACGGCGGGAAGAAGCCGAGCTCGCCGGCCCCGTCCACGATGTCGGCGTCCTTGCGGTCCTCGGGACGGGGCTCCATCTTCCGGGCGTGGAAGCCCAGGTAGAGGGTCACCATCAGCACGAGGAGCGTGGTCATGACCAGCGCGGAGGTGCCGGTCCAGTCGCCACCCTGGTCGCTGGCCGACGTCACGAACCAGTACGCCGGCGTGACGAGCACCAGGAAGATGGAGCAGATCGCGAAGATCCAGGCTTCGGCCTTCATCGGTCGGTCCCCTTGTCGTTCTGGGTGCGTTCGTCGATCAGGCCGGCACGGCCCTCCATGTCGGGTGCGTCGGCGAAGCCGCCGTCACGTGCCGCCTGGTTCTGCTCCATCTCGAGGGCCGCGACCTCCGGGTGGTGCAGGTCGAAGGCCGGCGACTCCGAGCGGATCCGCGGGAGGGAGACGAAGTTGTGCCGCGGCGGCGGGCAGCTGGTCGCCCACTCCAGGGAGCGGCCCCAGCCCCACGGGTCGTCGACGAGGACCTTCGGTCCGCGCGCCGAGATGTAGACGTTGTAGAAGAACGGCAGCGTCGAGGCGGCGAGCAGGAAGGACCCGATGGTCGAGACCTGGTTCAGCGTGGTGAAGCCGTCCTCGGGCAGGTAGTCGGCGTACCGGCGCGGCATGCCCTCGACACCCAGCCAGTGCTGGACGAGGAAGGTCGTGTGGAAGCCGACGAACAGCAGCCAGAAGTGGACCTTGCCGAGGCGCTCGTCGAGCATCCGCCCGGTGAACTTCGGCCACCAGAAGTAGAAGCCGGCGAACATCGCGAACACCACGGTGCCGAAGACGACGTAGTGGAAGTGCGCGACCACGAAGTAGGAGTCGGTCACGTGGAAGTCCAGCGGCGGGCTGGCCAGGATGATGCCGGTGAGACCACCGAAGAGGAAGGTGATGAGGAAGCCGAAGCTCCACAGCATCGGGGTGTCCAGCGACACCGACCCGCCCCACATCGTGCCGATCCAGTTGAAGAACTTCACACCTGTTGGCACCGCGATCAGGAACGTCATGCCGGAGAAGAACGGCAGATCGACCGCGCCGGTGACGAACATGTGGTGGGCCCACACCGCGACCGAGAGGATCGCGATGGCGAGGGTCGCGCCGACCAGGCCGACGTAGCCGAAGATCGGCTTGCGGCTGAAGACCGGCAGGATCTCGGTCACGATGCCGAAGAACGGCAGCGCGATGATGTACACCTCTGGGTGCCCGAAGAACCAGAACAGGTGCTGCCACAGGATCGATCCGCCGTGGGCGGTGTCGAAGACGTGGGCGCCGAGCTGACGGTCGGCCTCCAGCATCAGCAGCGCGCCGGCCAGGATCGGGAACGCGATCAGCACGAGCATGCTGGTGATCAGCGTGTTCCAGGTGAACAGCGGCATCCGGAACATGGTCATGCCGGGGGCACGCATGGAGATGATCGTGGTGATGAAGTTGACCGCACCCAGGATCGTGCCCAGACCGGCCAGGTAGAGACCCATGATCCACAGGTCGCCGCCCACGGAGGGCGAGCGCACCGCGTCGCTCAGCGGGGTGTAGGCGTACCAACCGAAGTCGGCCGCACCCTGCGGGGTGAGGAAGCCGGAGGCGGCGATGAGGCCGCCGAACAGGAACAGCCAGTAGCTGAACATGTTCAGTCGCGGGAACGCGACGTCCGGGGCACCGATCTGGATCGGCATGATCACGTTGGCGAAGCCGAAGAACAGCGGCGTCGCGAAGAGCAGCAGCATGATCGTGCCGTGCATCGTGAACAGCTGGTTGTACAGCTCGTCGTTCACGACCTGCTGGCCGGGGTAGGCCAGCTCGGACCGGATCAGCAGGGCCATCAGCCCGCCGACGATGAACCAGAAGAACGACGTGCCGAGGTACAGCTTGCCGATCAGCTTGTGGTCCGTGGTCGTCATGAGCCGGACCAGCTGCTGCCCCAGGGGCTTGCGCGCGACCGTCACGTCGGCCGTGCGTGCTGCTGTTGCGGTCATTCTGCGCCTCCCTCGGCGTACTCGTCCGCCTCGTTGGTCATGCCGACCTGCGTGTCGGCGTTCTCGCCACCGATCAGCGGGCCGTCACTGGTGTTTCCGGTCGCCTCGAGCTCCTCGAGGTACGCGGCGTAGTCCTCTTCGCTGACGACCTCGACGTTGAAGAGCATGCGGGAGTGGTAGACACCGCAGAGCTCGTAGCACTTGCCGGCGTACGTGCCGATCTCCTTCGGGGTGACCTGGTAGTGGTTCACCCGGCCCGGGATGACGTCCATCTTGATGAGGAACGCCGGCACGCCGAAGTCGTGGATGACGTCGGGCGAGTAGAGGTTGAAGCGGGTGGTCTGGTTGACCGGCAGCACCAGGGTCGGGATGTCCGAGCCGGTGCCGCTCACGTAGGCGTACTCGTCGTAGGCGTACTCGTCGTCGGTGAGCTCGTCGTTGGCCGACGCGTCCTGCTCACCGAGGCCGTAGTTGAACGTCCAGGACCACTGCTGGCCCACGACCTCGACGGTGTTGTCGGGCGTCGGGTCGTCCAGCACGATGTTCTGCACCCGCACGGTGTGCGAGAAGAACACGATCACCATGATGATCGGCGCGAGCGTGTAGAAGACCTCGAGCGGCAGGTTGTAGCGCGTCTGGATCGGGATCTCGTCGTCGCTGCGGCGGCGGTAGCGCCACACGGCCCAGAAGATGAGCGCCCAGACGATGACGCCGGTGACCAGGGCGGCGATCCAGGCTCCCTGCCACAGCGCGAGGGTGTGCTCACCCTGCTCCGTGGCGGGCGATGGCATCGCCAGGTTCTTCCATTCTTCCTGGCTATCCGCTGAGCATCCGGAGAGCACGGCGGCGAGGCCGAGAACGGCGGCGAGCAGGATCGCCCGGCGGCCGCGCCGGGCCTTCCCGACCCCTCGCGGGGGGAGTTGCAGACCCACGAACGAGCCTTCCTCTTGGGTTGTCACGAGTAGGTCGAACAGTACGCCAACCGCCACGGGGGATGCGCCCGGGGGTCGTCTATCTTCGGCCCTGTGACCCCCGCCTCCGGGCCGCCGTCGTCGGCCGACGCGTCCGCCCCCTCCTCCGTGACTCCCCCGCCGGGTTCCACCGGGGCCGGTCCGGGCGGTGGCGGGTATCTCGACGCCGCGTCGGCCGAGCCGCTCCACCCGGCCGCGCGCGAGACGTTCCTGGCTGCGCTGGACCAGGGGTACGCCGACCCGCGGCGGCTGCACCGCGCGGCCCGCTCGGCCCGGCTGCTGCTGGACAACGCCCGCGAGGTCGTGGCCGACTGCCTGGGCACCCGTCCCGACGAGGTCACCTTCACCGCCTCGGGCACCGACGCGGTGCACCGCGGCCTCCTCGGCCTGCGGGCCGGTCGCGCCCGGCACGGCGACGCGATCGTGCACTCCGCGGTCGAGCACTCCACGCTGCTCCACGCCGCCGCCTGGGTGCCCGGCGACCACGTGGCCGTCGAGGTCGACCGCTGGGGGCGGGTCTCCCCCGACGACGTCGCCCACGCCGCCGCGGCGGACGGGGTCGCGGTGGCCGCGGTCCAGGCGGCCAACCACGAGGTCGGGACCGTGCAGCCGGTCGCCGAGGTCGCTGCGGCCCTCGAGGGCAGCGGCGTGCCCCTCTTCGTCGACGCGTGCGCCTCGGCCGGCCGGCTGGCGCTGCCCGGGGGCTGGGACGCGGCGGCCGCCTCGGCGCACAAGTGGGGCGGGCCGGCCGGCGTGGGGGTCCTCCTGGTCCGCAAGGGCGCCCGGTGGCGCAACCCGTTCCCCGGCGACGACCGCGTCGACGAGCGCGCCACCGGCTTCGAGAACGTCCCCGCGGCCCTCGCCGCGGCCGCCGCGCTCCAGGCCGTGGTCGCCGAGCGCGACGAGGTCGGGCGGCGCCAGGCGGCGCTGGTGGACCGCATCCGGGCCGCGGCGGCGGCGCTGCCCGACACCGAGGTCGTCGGCGACCCGGTCGCCCGCCTCCCCCACCTCGTCACGTTCTCCTGCCTCTACGTCGACGGCGAGGCGCTCGTGCACGGCCTGGACCGGCGCGGCCACGGCGTCGCGAGCGGGTCGGCCTGCACCGCCGCCACCCTCGAGCCCAGCCACGTGCTGGCGGCGATGGGGGCGCTCACCCACGGCAACGTCCGGGTCTCGCTGACCCGCGCGACGACCGAGACCGAGGTCGAGGCGTTCCTGACCGCGCTGCCGGAGGTCGTCGCCGCCATCCGCGCGGAGGTCGGGCTGTGAGCGAGGAGCCGGCGCCGGCCGTCGCGCTCGAGCTCGACTGCCGCGGGATGCTCTGCCCACTGCCGGTGATCCACCTCGGCCGCCGGGTCGGCGAGGTCCCCGTCGGCGAGGTCGTCGCGGTGGTGGCCACCGACGTCGCCGCGCGCACCGACGTGCCCGCGTGGTGCCGCATGCGCGGCCAGGAGTACGTCGGCGAGGACACCGCCGCCGACGGGTCGCCGCGCTACCTGGTGCGCCGGACCGGCTGAGCCCGGCGCTACCGGCCGGCCCCGGTCGGAGCCGGCCGGACCGGTCGGGTCAGACCAGGTGGGGGCGGAT
Source organism: Nocardioides marmotae (assembly GCF_013177455.1). Classification (NCBI taxonomy): domain Bacteria; kingdom Bacillati; phylum Actinomycetota; class Actinomycetes; order Propionibacteriales; family Nocardioidaceae; genus Nocardioides; species Nocardioides marmotae. The sequence goes on along the minus strand of NZ_CP053660.1, from coordinate 1,565,741 downwards.
GTCCGCCGCGGCCTCGGCACCGTAGGAGTGCTCGAGCCGACCGAGGAACTGCTCGGAGGTGAAGGTGTACTCCTGGGTGCCGACCGTCTCCACGACGTACGCCGCGAGCACGCAGCCGACCTGCGCCGCCCGCTCCAGGCCGACGTCCCAGGCCAGCGCGCCGAGGAACCCGGCGCGGAACGCGTCGCCGACCCCGGTCGGCTCGACCGCGGTGACGTCCTTCGCGGCGGGCAGCACGATGTCGGGCTCGCCGGCCCGGCGCACGCGGACGCCCTCGGCGCCCAGCGTCGTGACCTGCGTGCCGACCCGACTGAGGACCTCCTCGGCCGACCAGCCGGTCTTCTGCTCGATCAGGTGCGACTCGTACTCGTTGGAGAACAGCAGCGCCGCCCCGTCGACCAGCTGGCGGATCAGCTCGCCCTCGCCGAACGCGAGCTGCTGGCTCGGGTCGGCGATGAAGGCGTACCCGCGCTGGCGGCACTCCTCGGTGTGGCGCAGCATCCCCTCGGGGTCGTCGGCGCCGATGAGGACGTACTCGGGCTCACCGACCGCGGCCACGATCGGCTGGAGCTCGATGAGCCGCGCCTCGGCCATCGCGCCGGGGTAGAACGACGCGAACTGCGCCATCGTGGCGTCGGTGGTGCACACGAAGCGGGCGGTGTGCTTGCTCTCGGAGATGCGCACGTGCGAGCAGTCCACGCCGTGCCGCTCCAGCCAGGACCGGTAGTCGCCGAAGTCCTCGCCGGCGGCCCCCACCAGCACCGGGCGCAGCCCCAGCCGACCCAGCCCGAAGCACATGTTCGGCGCGACTCCGCCGCGGCGGATCTCCAGGTCGTCGACGAGGAAGGACACCGAGAGCTTGTGCAGCTGCTCGACGACCAGGGAGTCCTCGAACTTGCCCTGGAAGGTCATCAGGTGGTCGGTGGCGATCGAGCCAGCGATGAGCAGCGGCCGCGGTGAGGGCATGGCACCAGACCCTACCCATCGGTACCCGTACAGCTACCCCGCGGTAGCCCCTAGCGTCGAGGACATGACCCCTCAGCAGCCCCTCGGGCAGCCCCTCCGGCGCCCGGCGTACGACGACGCCGCCACGGTCCGCGAGATGCACGACGACTGCCTCGCCGTCGGCCGCAACCTGCGGCTGGACCGCTTCGACCGGCTGGCCCGCGCGGCCGCCGCGCCGGTCCCCAGCCTGGCGTTCGACCAGTTCCCCCGTGAGGTCCCCAAGCGCGACATCCGCATCGACGATGCCGCCCAGCGGCTCGCGAACGCGCTGCACCTGCACCTGGATTGAGTCCGCGCCAGCGGGCTCAGTCATCGGTGGTCGAGCAAGCCGCGCGACCGGCGTGTCGAGACCCGGTGAGGCGCCCGCCCAGGGTGACAACGCAGAACGGCCCCCGAGGACATGGTCCTCGGGGGCCGTTCTGGTGTTCGTCAGTGAAACGAGTCGCCGCAGGCGCAGGACCCGGTGGCGTTCGGGTTGTCGATCGTGAAGCCCTGCTTCTCGATGCTGTCGACGAAGTCGATCATCGCGCCGTTGAGGTAGGGCACGCTCATCCGGTCGACCACGACGGTCACGCCGTCGAAGTCGGTGGTGACGTCGCCGTCGAGGGTGCGCTCGTCGAAGAAGAGCTGGTAGCGCAGCCCGGAGCAGCCACCCGGCTGCACGGAGATGCGCAGCGCGAGGTCGTCGCGGCCCTCCTGCTCGAGGAGGCTCTTCACCTTCGCGGCCGCGACGGAGCTCAGGTTGATCTGGTCGGTGCGGCGCTCAGTGGTGGTGTCCACCTGCTCGGTCATGTGGTTGCTCCCATGGGATCGCGGGGACGGTGCTGCGGTACAGACGAGTTCAATGGTCGCACACGAGCGGTTATTCCCGGGACCACGTCCGAGCGACCCGGGCGGCCAGGTCGGCGAGGGCGCCGGCGGGGTCGCCGAAGGCCCGCTCCTCCCCCACGAGCTCCACGAGGGAGTAGGCCGACTCCACGCCGAGCGCCCGCATCTCCCGCGCGCCGACGAGCACCTGGCCGGCGAGCGCCACGCAGGGCCGCAGCGCCTCCGCGGCACACGCGGCGACGCCGTACGGCACCTTGCCCGACCGGCTGGAGAAGTCGAAGGCACCCTCGCCGGTGAGCACCAGGTCCGCCGCCCGGGCCCGGCGCTCGAGGCCGACGGCGTCGGCGACGAGCTCGATGCCGGGAGCGCGCCGCGCGCCCAGGGCCAGCAGGGCGAAGCCGAGGCCGCCGGCCGCCCCGGCCCCCTTCTCCAGCGAGGTGCGCCGGTCGACGGCGACCGCGAGCTCCTCGAGGACCCCGTCGAGGGCCGGCAACCGCTCCTCGGGGATGCCCTTCTGCGGCCCGAAGGTCTTGGTCGCGCCGAACAGGCCGGTCAGCGGGCTGTCCACGTCGGTCGCCGCCACCAGCCGGACCGACAGCTGCGGCAGGTCGACGCGGGTGATGCCGCCCAGGGCCGCGACGCCGCCGTCGAGCGGGCGGTCCGCGGTCGCGCCGAGCGCGGCCAGGAGCCCCGCTCCCCCGTCGTTGGTGCCGCTGCCGCCGAGGCCGACCACGACCTCGGCCGCGCCGGCCGCCACCGCGGCGGCGACGAGCTCCCCGACGCCGTACGTCGAGGCCTCCTCGGCGCGCTCCCCGCCCGTCAGGTGCAGCCCGCACGCCTGGGCGCTCTCGACGTACGCCGTCGGGCCGGCCAGCAGCAGCGTCGCCGGGACCGGCTCGCCGAACGGCCCGCGGACGGTCACGGCGAGCAGCTCGCCCCCGAGCGCGGCGTGCAGCACGTCGACGAACCCCGGGCCGCCGTCGGCCATCGGGCACAGGTCGAGCTCGTCGAGGGGGGCCTGGCGTCGCCAGCCGGCGGCGATCGCGTCGGCCGCCTCGACGGCGGTCAGGGTGCCCGCGAACTTGTCCGGGGCCACGAGGATGCGCATGGCGCCATCCTCGCGGACCTAGGGTGCGGGGCGTGGACGACCTCCTCATCCGGCCGATGACCGAGGACGACGTGGCGGCCGCCGAGGCCGTCAGCGGCGCGGCCTTCCTCGAGGTGGACCGGCACGCCCGCCGCGTGGCCGACCCCGAGCCGACGCCGCGGACGCCGGCCCACCGCGCGACCTGGATCGAGCGCACCCGGCACCTGGTCCGCACCGACCCCGCCGGCTGCTGGGTCGCCGAGGACGCGGGCGGGGTCGTGGGGCTCGCCACCTCCTTCCGCCGGGAGACCCTCTGGTGTCTGGCGACGTACGCCGTCCTGCCGGGCCGCCAGGGGCGCGGCATCGGGCGGCCCCTGCTCGCCGCGGCGCTGCACCACGGCCGGGCGTGCCTGCGCGGGATGCTGTCGTCCTCGACCGACGCCCGGGCGGTCCGGACCTACCACCGCGCCGGCTTCGAGCTGCACCCGCAGATGCGGCTGAGCGGCACCGTGGACCGCACCGCGATCCCCGTGGTGGAGAAGGTCCGCGACGGCTCCGCCGGCGACGTCGACCTGATGGACTCCCTGGACCGGCTCGCCCGCGGGGCCGGCCACGGCCCGGACCACGAGCTGATGCTGCGCACCTGGCGGCTGCTGGTCTCCGACACCTCCACCGGCCGCGGCTACGTCTACCTCGACCACCGCGGCCCCGCCCTGCTCGCCGCCTCGGACCGGCGCACCGCCGCCCGGCTGCTGTGGGCGGCGCTGGCCGAGTCCACCGGACCGGTCGGCGTGGGGCACGTCACCGGCGCGAACCAGTGGGCGCTCGACGTGGGCCTCGCGGCCGGGCTGGACCTCACCCAGGACGGCTACCTCGGCCTGCGCGGGATGAAGCCGCCGGCTCCCTACGTTCACTCAGGTGCGCTGCTGTGAGCGCTGCCACCTCACACGTTTAGGATCCGGCCCATGACGACCGTCGACCTCCCCCTCCTCCCCCTCGGCCGCGGCGTGGACCGCACCTCCGAGCGGGGCGTCGAGTGCCCGGGCGACCTGCCCGCGGCCTCCGACCCCGACCTCGTCGCACGCGCCCGCGCCGCGAAGGCCGCTCTCGGGGACCGGGTCTTCGTGCTGGGCCACCACTACCAGCGCGACGAGGTCATCGACTTCGCCGACGTGACCGGCGACTCCTTCAAGCTCGCCCGCGAGGCCGCGGCCCGTCCGGACGCTGAGTTCATCGTCTTCTGCGGCGTGCACTTCATGGCCGAGTCCGCCGACATCCTCACCGGGCCGGACCAGAAGGTCGTGCTGCCCGACCTCGCCGCCGGGTGCTCGATGGCCGACATGGCCCGCCTCGCGCAGGTCGAGGACGCCTGGGACGCGCTCGCGGACGCCGGCGTCGTCGACTCGGTCGTCCCGGTGACGTACATGAACTCCAGCGCCGACATCAAGGCCTTCTGCGGGCGCAACGGGGGCGTGGTGTGCACCTCCAGCAACGCCGAGGTCGCCCTGGAGTGGGCCTTCGAGCAGAAGCCGGACGCCAAGGTCCTCTTCTTCCCCGACCAGCACCTCGGGCGCAACACCGCCGTGCTGAAGATGGGGCTCGCCCTCGACGACTGCGTCGTGTGGAACCCGCTGCGCCCCAACGGCGGCCTCACCCCCCAGCAGCTGCGCGACGCGAAGATGATCCTGTGGAAGGGCCACTGCTCGGTCCACGGGCGCTTCTCCCCCGAGGTCGTCGACGAGCTGCGCGCGACCATCCCCGGCATCAACATCCTGGTCCACCCCGAGTGCCAGCACGAGGTCGTCCTCAAGGCCGACCTCGTCGGCTCCACGGAATTCATCATCCAGACCATCGAGGCCGCCGCGCCCGGCTCGAGCTGGGCGATCGGCACCGAGCTCAACCTGGTCAAGCGGCTCGCGAACGCCCACCCGGACAAGAACATCGTCTTCCTCGACAAGACGGTCTGCTACTGCTCGACGATGAACCGGATCGACCTGCCGCACTTCGTGTGGGCGATGGAGTCCCTCGTCGCCGGCACGGTCCCCAACCAGATCACCGTCGACGCCGAGACCGAGAAGTGGGCGCTGGTCGCCCTCGAGCGGATGCTCGCGCTGCCGGGGCGCACCTCGAAGGACTGACCGCCGGGCGGGCGGGGGTCAGGCGGGGAGCTCGAACCAGGCGGTGGTGCCGCCGTACGGCGACTCCTCGAGCCCGATCCGCCCGCCGTGGGCCTCGACGATGCGCCGGCAGGTGGTCAGGCCGATGCCCGACCCCTCGACGGATTCGTCGACCCGGGCGAGCGGTTGGAAGACGCGGAGGCGTCCGCGGCGGGGACGCCGATCCCCCGGTCCACGACCTCGATGCGCCACCTCCCGTCGCGCTGCTCGCACCGCACGCCCACGTGAGCCTTCTCGCCGGGCCGGACGAACGTCGCGGCGTTGGCGACCAGGTTCTGCAGGACCGCGCGCAGCTGGACCGGGTCGCCGGTGACCACCGGCAGGCGCTCGACGTCGAGGGTCGCGCCCGCGAGCGCGGTGGTGAGGTCCTCGGTGACGTCGCGCATCACGGCGTCCAGGTCGACGGGCCGGCGCTGCAGCTCGCCGCCGAGCCGGGCGTGATGACGCGGTACTCGCCGACCTGCGCGACGCGAACCTCGTCGGTCGGGTGGGTGGCGGTCACCACTCGGCTCCTTCGTCCTGGTTCGGGGATCGTACGGCGCTGCCGCCGGTCGTCCGACGATCGACCGGGCGGCCGGTGACGCCGCGGACGCCCGTCCTCACGGGGTCGCGCGCGCGGGGCTCAGAGGCCCGGCGCGCCCCAGATGGCGAGCCAGCGAGAGAGGTCCTGCTCGATCGGGAGCTCGGCGGAGAGCGTGTCCCGGACCTGGATCTCCAACAGGTTGTCGCGCTGCTGGCCGGCGCCCGGACGGGGCGCGAAGGGGTAGAACGTGCCCTGCTTGTAGAGGTAGACCAAGCCGACCTTGCGACCGGAGGCGTCGGCGAAGGGCACCAGCGAGCAGAGCAGCGCCGGACCGAACCCCTCGGCCTCGAGGGTGGTGTTGACCGCGTGCAGGTCGGTGCAGAGGCCCCCGGTGTCCGACGGGTCGCGATGGACCTGCAGCCAGGTGAAGCCGAAGGAGTCGGCACTCACGTCGACCTGCGGCGCGTCGGCGGCGTCGCGGAGCAGCTCCAGGACGTCACCCTGCGTCTCGCTGAACCCCGCGCCGGCCGCCGCCCGGTAGCAGACCGAGCCGTCGCCAGTGGGGGTCAGCCCGATGGCCGTCTGCAGCGTGATGGCCGCGCTGGGGACCATGAAGAGCGAGTCCAGGTTGGCCTGCTTCGGGCGGGAGCGCCCCATGACCGACTGCCAGAACCCCATCAGTGACCTCTCAGGTCGTCGGTCGGCCGAGCTCGGCCTGGATCTCGGCGAGCTGCGTGAGGCGCTGCTCGAGCGACGGGTGGGTCGAGGTGAGCGAGCGCAGCGAGATGCCGCGGACGGCCGGGGCGATGAAGAAGGCGTTCATCGACTTCGAGGCACGCAGGTCGCGCTCGGGGATGGTGTTCATCTCGCCGGTGATCTTCTGCAGGGCCGAGGCGAGCGCCTGCGGCTTCATCGTCAGGTAGGCGCCGGCGCGGTCGGCGGAGAGCTCGCGGTAGCGGGAGAGCACCTTGAGCAGCAGGAAGCTGATCGCGTAGGTCACCACGCTGACCAGGAGAACCACCAGCCAGAGGGGCAGCGCGTTGTTGTTGTTGCTGTCGCGGCGGCCACCACCGAACATCGCGCCGTACTGCGCGCCCTGGGTGAGCATGCCGGCGACGATGCCCGCCGAGGAGGCCACCGTCATCACCAGCACGTCGCGGTGCGCGACGTGGGAGAGCTCGTGGGCCAGCACGCCCTCGAGCTCCTCGGCGGTCAGCGTGCCGAGGATGCCGGTGGTCACGCAGACCACCGAGCGGTCCGGGGAGCGTCCGGTGGCGAAGGCGTTGGGGATCGCCATGTCGGCGACGCCGACGCGAGGCTTGGGCATGTCGGCCAGCGCGCAGAGCCGGTCGATCATCCCGTGCAGCTCGGGGGCCTCCTGCGGGCTGACCTCACGCGCACGCATGGCCCGCATCGCGACCTTGTCCGAGGAGTACCACTGGTACCAGACGACGCCGAGACCCGCGACGCCGACCAGGATCGCGGCGCCCGGCCCGCCGTACTGGCTGAAGATGCCCATCAGCGCACCGATGAGCGCCACGAAGAGTGCACCCAGCAGGAACATGACCAGCGTCATCCGGGCGGTCAGCCCCCGGTCCGGGAGGAAGCGAGTGCGTGCCATGAGTCCATTCTCTGCGGGGATCCCAAGGGAAACCTGAGGGCGGACCGCGAGCGCGGTCCGGCTGGTGCAGCCAGGCTCAGCCCGGGATCAGCCCGTCGTCGTTGAGCAGGGCGCGCACCTCGTCGAGCGTGGCGTCGGGGGGCGGGAGGATCAGGTCGGACTCGTCGAGGGAGTCGACTGCGTGAGCCGCACCGACCGACCGGACCGCCTCGAGCAGCGCGGCCAGCGCCGTCGAGAAGGAGGGCTCGTCGGAGGCCTGGATAGCGCTCTCGACGGCGGAGTCGAGCTCGTTGAGCCGCTCGACGGCGTCCTCGGCCACGTCGTACTGGCCCTCGCCCAGGATGCGGATGATCACGCGCGCTCCTCGCTCCCGGGCTCGGCGTTCTTCTGCGGCTCGGGCGTCAGGGTCTCCCCGCCCTCGATGGCCTGCGGCTGCGCCGGGGCGGAGAGCCCCTTGAGGGCGGCCAGCTCGGCCTCGACGTCGGACTGCGAGCTCATCGCCTCCAGCTCACGGCTGATGTCGTCGCCGCGGTTCAGGGAGCTGGCGTCGTCGAGCGCGCCGGAGGCGATCAGCTCATCGATCGCGCCGGCCCGGGCCTGCATGTTCGCCGTCTTGTCCTCAGCCCGCTGGATGGCCAGGCCGACGTCCCCCATCTCCTCCCCGATGCCGGACATCGCCTCGCCGATGCGGGTCTGCGCCTCGGCAGCGGTGTACGTCGCCTTGATGGTCTCCTTGCGGGTGCGGAAGGACTCGACCTTCGCCTGGAGCCGCTGCTGGGCGAGGGTGAGCTTCTCCTCCTCGCCCTGGAGCTGGGCGTGCTGCGCCTTGAGGTCGTTGATCTGGCCGGTCAGCGCGGACTTGCGGGTCAGCGCCTCGCGGGCGAGATCCTCGCGGCCCATGCCGATCGCCTTCTGCGCCTGGTCGTGAAGCTTCTGGCTCTGCTGCTCGAGCTGGTTGACCTGCAGCTCCACGCGCTTGCGGCTCGTGGCCACGTCGGCCACGCCGCGGCGCACCTTCGACAGCAGGTCGAGCTGGCGCTGGTAGCTGTAGTCGAGGGTCTCGCGGGGGTCCTCCGCGTTGTCGAGGGCCTTGTTGGCCTTCGAGCGGAAGATCAGGCTGACGCGCTTCATGAGACTCATGCGGGGTGTGGCCCTTCCAGACGTCCAGGGATGTCCCCACACCCTACGGCTCCGCGGCAACCGGACGCGAGGGCGCCGGTAGGCTGGACCGGTACGGCCCCGTCCACCCGCACCGCGTCCAGAAGGTCCCCGTGTTACGTCGCAGCAAGCCCGAGACCACCGTCTCCTCCTCGAGCACCACGACCGTCCCGACCAAGGTCGGCGGCAAGGGCCGCCCGACGCCGACCCGCAAGGAGGCCGAGGCCGCCGCGCGTGCCCGCGCCAAGGTGCCGCGTACCCGCAAGGAGATGGCCCGCGCGCAGCGCGAGGCGCGCGCCGAGTCCAGCCAGCGCGTCCGAGCCGCGATGAAGGCCGGTGACGAGCGCTACTACCTGCCGCGCGACCGCGGTCCGGTGCGCCGCTTCGTGCGCGACTTCGTCGACACGCGCTTCTCGATCATCGAGCTGATGATCCCGCTGCTGATCCTGACGATGATCCTGGGCTACTCCGGGAACACCCGCCTGGCGGGCATCGGCAACACGGTGCTGTTCGGCACGGTGCTGCTGGTGATCATGGACATGGTCTTCCTGCGGTTCCGCCTCCGCCGCGAGCTGGCACGCCGGTTCCCCGACGAGAGCACCAAGGGCACGACCTACTACGCGGTCACCCGGGCGATGCAGATGAAGTTCATGCGCCTGCCCAAGGCGCAGGTCAAGATCGGCCAGGAGCTCCCCGAGCACTACCGATGAGCAACCGGTGAACCTCCTGGCGAGCCTCCGGTGAGCCGCGGGTGAGCTGGCTGGGGCTGCTCGCCGGGCTGGGCGGCGCGCTGCTGTTCGGGCTGGGCGCGGTCGCCCAGGCCCACGGCGTACGCCGCTCGGCCGCTCGGCCCACGGGCCTGCTCGGCTTCCTCGCCACCTCGGTGCGCGACCCCTGGACGATGGGGGTCGTCGCGGCGTACCTCGCCGGCTTCGTGCTGCACGCCGTTGCGATCTGGCTGCTGCCGCTCTACCTGGCGCAGGCCGCGACGGCGATGTCGTTCCCGGTCACCGCGCTGGCCGTCGCGCTGGTCGGCGAGCGCCTGCGCGCGTCCGGCTGGCTCGCCGTCGTCGTGGTGACCGCTGGTCTGGTCCTCCTCGCCGCGGGCTCGGGCGAGGCCGGTCCGGTGGTCACCGACCCCGCGTTCGTCCCCGCGGTCTGGCTCGGCGTCGTGGTGCTCGCCGCCCTGGCGCTCGCCGGGCGGCACCTGGGCGCGGGCGTCCTCGGCACGCTCGCGGGCCTGGGGTACGCCGGGTCGGCGATCGCGGTGCGCGGCACCGGCACGCCGGTCGACCTCGCGGTCGTGGCGGTCGCGCTCGCGGTGCCGGCGTACAGCGTCGTGGCGTTCTGGCTCTACTCCCTCGGCCTGCACTCCGACCAGGTCTCGGCGGCGACGGCGCCGATGATCGTCGGGCAGACCTTCGTGCCCTCGCTGGTGGGCGTGCTGCTCCTCGGCGACGGCGTCCGCGAGGGCTGGGGGCCGGCCGTGGCGGCCGGCCTCCTGCTCTCGACGGCGGGGGCCGCGTGGCTCGCGGCCCCCCGGACGACCGGCGCGGGCCTCAGGAGGGACGACGCGGCGGCGACTGCGTCTTCGCCGGGTCCCGCTGCACGACCGGGTCCAGCACCTCGTCGATCGCCTTGAGCGCGGCGTCGTCGAGGGAGACCCCGGCGGCCTTGACGTTCTCGGTGACCTGCTCGGGCCGGCTGGCGCCGATGATCGCCGAGGAGACGTTGTCGTTCTCCAGGACCCAGGCGACCGCGAGCTGCGACATCGACAGCCCGGCCTCCTCCGCGATCGGGCGCAGCTGCTGGACGCGAGTGAGGACGTCGTCCTGCATCCAGCGGCCGATCATGTCCGCGCCGCCCTTGGTGTCGGTGGCCCGCGAGCCCTCCGGCGGGGCCTGGCCGGGCTGGTACTTCCCGGTCAGCACGCCCTGGGCGATCGGCGACCAGACGATCTGGCCGATGCCGAGCTCCTCGCAGGTGGGGACGACCTCGGCCTCGATGACGCGCCAGAGCATGGAGTACTGCGGCTGGTTGGAGACCAGCGGGACCCGCAGCTCGCGGGCCAGCGCGTGGGCGGCCCGGATCTCCTCGGCGCGCCACTCCGAGACGCCGATGTAGAGGGCCTTGCCGGCCCGGACGACGTCGGCGAAGGCCTCCATCGTCTCCTCGAGCGGGGTCTCGTAGTCGTAGCGGTGGGCCTGGTAGAGGTCGACGTAGTCGGTGCCGAGCCGCTTCAGGGAGCCGTTGATCGACTCCATGATGTGCTTGCGCGAGAGGCCGTGGTCGTTGTGCTTGCCGGGTCCGGTGGGCCAGTAGACCTTGGTGAAGATCTCCAGGCCCTCGCGGCGCTCCCCGGCCAGCGCCTTGCCGAGGACGGTCTCGGCCGCGGTGTTGGCGTAGACGTCGGCGGTGTCGAAGGTCGTGATCCCCTCGTCGAGGGCCTGCCGCACGCAGGCGAGCGCGGCGTCCTCCTCGACCTGGGACCCGTGGGTGAGCCAGTTGCCGTACGAGATGGCCGAGATCTTCAGGCCGCTTGCTCCGAGGTTGCGAATCTCCATGGCCGGAAGGTACCCACCGCCGCCGACAGCCCCTCCCGCCCGTCGATCTCACCCGTCGAAGTCGAGCACCACCCGGTCGGAGGTGGGGTGGGCCTGGCAGGCGAGCACATGACCCGCGGCGACCTCGTCGGGCTCCAGCGCCCAGGCCGCGTCCATCGCGACCGTGCCCTCGACCAGGCGGGCCCGGCAGGTGCCGCACACTCCCCCGCGGCAGGCCCAGGGCAGGTCGCCGCGGACCGCCAGCGCCGCCTCGAGGACCGGCGGGCCGTCGGGGCGCAGGTCGAGCTCGCTGCTGCGCCCGTCGCGTCGTACGACGACACGCGCGGCGCCCGCGACGGCGGGCGCGGCCACGGGCACCCGCGGGGGCGCGTCGGCGTGGAACAGCTCGGCGTGCACCCGCCCGGGCAGCACCGACCGCAGGTCGGCGACCAGCGGCTGCGGCCCGCAGACGAACCACTCCTCGATCCCGTGCAGCCCGAACGCGTCGAGGAGCCGGCCGGTGCGGTCGGCGTCGAGGCGACCGGTGAGCAGCGCGACGTCCTGCTCCTCGCGGGTCAGCACGTGCAGCAGCTGGAGCCGCTCGGGGAAGCGGTCCTTGAGGTCGTGGACCTCGTCGAGGAACATCACCGAGCGCTGGGTCCGGTCGACCCGCACGAGGGTGACCCGCGAGCCGGGCTCGCCCTCGAGCAGGGCGGTGAGGATCGGCAGGACCGGCGTGATGCCCGACCCGGCAGCCACCGCGCCGTACCACCGGCGCGCGGCGGGGTCGGGCGTGGCGGTGAACCGGCCGGCCGGGGTCATCACCTCCAACCGGTCACCGGGGCGCAGGGTGCGGACCACGCCGTCACTGAAGGCGCCGCCGGGCAGCCGCTTGACGCCGATGCGCAGCGACCCGGCGGCCGGGGCGGTGCACAGGGAGTAGGAGCGCCGCTCGGGGTCGCCAGGGGTCCGCACGGAGACGTGCTGGCCCGGCGCGGCGGCGTAGGCCGGGGCGAGCTCGGGCGGGACCCGGAAGGTGATCGCCACCGCCTCGTCGGTCAGCTCCTCGACGTCGGCGACCTCGAGCGCGTGGAAGGGCACCCGCGGCTCAGATCGGTTTGACGTGGTCGAACGGCTCCGCACAGTCCCCGCACACCCGCAGCGCCTTGCACGCGGTCGCGCCGAACCGGCTGAGCTCGCGGGTGTCCGGGCTGCCGCAGCGCGGGCAGCGCACCGCGATCCGCACGTCGACCGGGCCGCCGGTGAACCGGACCGGCGCCGGCGGCGCGATGCCGTTCGCGGCGAGCCGGGCGTGGCCCTCGGCGGTGATCCAGTCGGTGGTCCAGGCCGGCCACAGCACGACCTCCACGTCGACGCGGCGGTAGCCGGCGCAGCTGAGCTCCTCGACGAGGTCCTCGCGGATGGTCTCGACCGCCGGGCAGCCGGAGTACGTCGGCGTGATCTGCACGTGGACGCAGCCGGTGTCGTTCTCGGTCACGTCGCGCAGGATGCCGAGGTCGCCGATGGTCACGACCGGCAGCTCGGGGTCGGGCACCGCCGCGGCGATGTCCCACGCCGACCGGGCGGCGGAGCTGGGGTCGTTCACCGGGGCGTTCACCAGGTCGCTCCCGGGTGGGCGCGGGCCACCTGCTGCATCTCGGCGAGCAGGTCGCTCAGGTGTGCGGTGTGGCGGCCGGCGCGGCCGCCGGTCGGCGGCTCGGCGGGGGCCGGCGGCACGGCGAGGGTCGCCCGGTCGAGGACGGGCACGACCCGGCTGAGCACGGCCTCGCGGACCGACGCCGGGTCCACCTCCGCCGTCGGGTCGGGCTCGAGCAGCTCGGGGAGGTAGGGCCACTCCGCGTCCAGCGCGGTTTGGGCGCGCGCGTGGGAGAGGTCGGTGCCGTCGCCGAGCCGCAGCACCCACCCGGCGGCGTGGTCGAGGTGGTAGGCCACCTCCTTGACCGCCTTGGCCGCGACGCCCCGGGCCGGGCCCTCCCGCGCCGCCAGCGCGGCGTACGCCTCGGACTGCCACGCGGCCAGCAGCAGCATCCGGACCACGCAGACCGCGAAGTCCTCCTGCGGCCGCTCGACGAGCAGGACGTTGCGGTACTCCGCGGGACCGCGGAGGAAGGCGAGGTCGTCCTCGGTGCGGCCGGCGCCCTCGAGCGCGGTGAGGACGGTGTAGAGGCCGCGGGCCTGGCCGAGCTGGTCCAGGCCGATGTTGGCCAGCGCGACGTCCTCCTCGAGCTCCGGCGCGCGGCTGATCCACCAGCCGAGGCGCTGGGCGGTGACCAGCGCGTCGTCGGCGAGGCCGAGCAGGGCGTCGCTCACAGGTGCTGCACCCCGTCGGGCACGGTGTAGTGGGTGGGGTGGCGGTAGTCCTTGTCGGCGGCGGGGTCGAAGAACGAGCCGCCCAGGTCGGGCGTCGAGGCGACGACCGCGGCGGAGGGGACCACCCACAGCGAGACGCCCTCCTGGCGGCGGGTGTAGACGTCGCGGGCGTTGCGCAGCGCGAGCTCGGCGTCGGGGGCGTGCAGCGAGCCGACGTGGACGTGGGCCATCCCGCGGCGGGCGCGGACGAAGACCTCCCACAGCGGCCACTCCCCGGCGGTGCTCACGCGGCTGGCTCCGCGCTCGGGGCGGCCCGCTTGGCTGCGTGCTTGGTGGCGTGCTTGGTGGCGTACGCCGCGGCGGCCTCGCGCACCCAGGCGCCGTCGTCGTGGGCGCGCACCCGGTGGGCGACCCGCTGGGCGTTGCACGGCCCGCGGCCGGCGACGACCTCGGCGAGCTCGGTGAAGTCGGGCGTGCCGAAGTGCCAGTGGCCGCGCTCCTCGTCCCAGCGCAGCTCGGGGTCGGGCAGGGTGAGGCCCAGCGCCTCGGCCTGGGGGACGGCGATGTCGACGAAGCGCTGGCGCAGCTCGTCGTTGGTGAAGCGCTTGATGCCCCAGGCCATCGACCGGGCGGAGTTGGGCGAGTCGGCGTCGGGCGGGCCGAACATCATCAGCGAGGGCCACCAGAAGCGGTCCACCGCGTCCTGGGCCATCGCGTGCTGCTCGGGCGTCCCCTGGGCGAGGGTGTGCAGGATCTCGAAGCCCTGGCGCTGGTGGAAGGACTCCTCCTTGCAGATCCGCACCATCGCCCGCGCGTACGGGCCGTAGGAGCAGCGGCACAGCGGCACCTGGTTGACGATCGCGGCGCCGTCGACCAGCCAGCCGATCGCGCCGACGTCGGCCCAGGTGAGCGTGGGGTAGTTGAAGATCGAGGAGTACTTCTGCCGGCCGGTGTGCAGCGCGTCGAGCAGCTCGGTGCGCGGCATCCCGAGCGTCTCGGCGGCGGCGTACAGGTAGAGGCCGTGGCCGGCCTCGTCCTGCACCTTGGCCATGAGGATCGCCTTGCGGCGCAGGCTCGGCGCCCGGCTGATCCACTCCCCCTCGGGCTGCATCCCGATGATCTCGGAGTGCGCGTGCTGCGCGATCTGGCGCACGAGCGTGCGGCGGTACCCCTCGGGCATCGGGTCGCGCGGCTCCACCGTCGTGCTGCGGTCCATCCCTCCACGCTAGCACCGGTGTGTGACAGATCACAGCAGCTCGGCGGCCGCAGTGTCACACGCCCGCTCCCCTGCGAGGATGGCCCCCATGACCACGGCCGACGTCAGCGTCCGCGTCGCCTGGGCGGACGACGCCCCCGCGATCGCCCAGCTCCAGCTGCGCACCTGGCCCGAGATGTACGCCGGCGTGGTGCCGCCCGAGGCGTTCCCGTCGGGCCCGGAGGCGGTCGAGCAGGCCGCCGCGCTCTGGCACGCCTCGCTGACCCGGCCCGCCGACGCCCGCCACCGCGCCCTGGTCGCGCTCGAGCACAACCGCGTCGTCGGGTTCGCCGTCACCGGCCCCGCGAGCGACCCCGACTGCGACCCTGTCGCCGACGCCGAGCTGGCCGAGCTGACCGTCGACCCGGCCGAGCGCGGCCGCGGGCACGGGTCCCGCCTGCTCCAGGCCGCCGCCGACACCATGCGGGCCGACCGGTTCGGCCGCGCCGTGCTGTGGGCCGTCGCGGCCGACGACGGGCTGCGCCGGTTCCTCACCGACGCGGGCTGGGCCACCGACGGCGCCCACCGCGAGCTCGGCCTCGACGACGGGGGCGCCACCACGGTCAAGCAGGTCCGCCTGCACACCAGCCTCGGCTGAGGATGACCGCCGAGGTGGCCGCTGAACCGACCGAAGCCCTCGAGCCGTCCGAGCGGGCCGGGATCGTCCGCGACAGCCTCGGCGTCGGGATCGCGACCGGGGTGTACGGCACCTCCTTCGGCGCGGTCTCCGTCGCGGCCGGGCTGGACGTGTGGCAGACGTGCGCGCTCTCGCTGCTGATGTTCACCGGCGCCTCGCAGTTCGCCCTCGTCGGCGTGCTCGCCTCCGGGGGTTCCCCGCTCTCGGGCGTCTTCACCGCGCTCCTGCTCGGCACCCGCAACACCCTCTACGGGCTGCGGCTCGCCCCGCTGCTGGGCTGGCGCGGCTGGCGCCGGGCCGCCGCGTCCCACCTCGTCATCGACGAGTCCAGCGCGATGTCGGTGACCCGCCGCACCCGCGAGGGCGCCCGGCTGGGCTTCCTAGTCACCGGCGGGTCGGTGTTCGTGCTGTGGAAACTCGCCACCCTGCTCGGCGCGCTCGCCGGCACCGCGATCGGCGACCCGCGCGACTACGGCCTCGACGCGGCCGTCGGGGCGGCGTTCCTCGCGCTGCTGTGGCCGCGGCTGGGCACCACCCGCAACCGGGTCGTCGCGGTGGCCGCGGCCGCGGTCGCGCTCGGCGCGGTGCCGGTCACCGCCGCCGGCGTACCCGTGCTCGTCGCGGCGGGCGTCGCGCTGCTCGCCGGGGTCCTCGGCTCCCACACCGGGGCGGCGCGATGAGCGTGTGGGGGGCCGTGGTCGTGGCCGGCGTCGGCTGCTACCTGCTCAAGCTCGCGGGGCTCTCGGTGCCCGCCAGGGTCCTGGACCGGCCCGTGGTGGCCCGGGTCGCCGACCTCATCCCCGTCGCCCTCCTCGCGGCCCTCGTGGCCGTCCAGGTGGCCGGCGACGGGCAGGCCCTGGTCGCCGACGCCCGCCTGCTGGGCCTCGGGGCCGCGGTCGTGCTGCTGGTCCTCCGCGCGCCGTTCCTCCTCGTCGTCTTCGGCGCCGCCGTCGTCGCCGCCCTGGCCCGCCTGCTCCTCTGACCCGCCGAAGTGGCAGTGCTGCACCGCCGAAGTGGCAGCGCTGCAGCGTCGAAATGGCAGCGCTGCAGGGAACCCCGTGCAGGAGTGCCACCTCGACCGTGCAGGAGTGCCACCTCGACCCTGCACGGGTGCCACCTCGACCCTGCAGGAGTGCCACTTCGGGCGGGGAGGGATCAGTCGAGGTCGAGGTAGTGCTCGAGGCCGACGGTGAGGCCGGGGTGGGCGGCGACGGCCCGGACGCCGGCGAGGACGCCGGGGCTGAAGGAGGAGCGGTCCAAGGAGTCGTGGCGGATGGTGAGGGTCTCCCCCACCCCGCCGAGGACGACCTCCTGGTGGGCCACCAGGCCGCGGATGCGCAGGCCGTGGACGCGGATGCCGTCCACGTCCGCGCCGCGGGCCCCGTCGAGGGAGGTGCTGGTGGCGTCCGGCACCGGGCCCAGCCCCGCCTCGCGGCGCGCCGCGGCGACCAGCTCGGCGGTACGCCGCGCGGTGCCCGAGGGCGCGTCGGCCTTGTCGGGGTGGTGCAGCTCGACGATCTCCACCGACTCGTAGAACGACGCAGCGGCGGCGGCGAACCGCATCATCAAGATCGCGCCGATCGAGAAGTTCGGCGCCACCAGGACGCCGACCCCCGGCGCGTCGGCCAGCCAGCCGCGCAGGGTCGCCAGCCGCTCCTCGTCGAAGCCCGTGGTGCCGACCACGGCGTGGATGCCGTGCTCGACGCAGAAGCGCAGGTTGTCCATGACCACGTCGGGATGGGTGAAGTCGACGACCACCTCGGCCCCGGACTCCACCAGCACGCCGATGTCGTCACCGGCGTCCACCCGGGCCACCAGCTCGGTGCCGGCGGCCTCCTCGACCGCGCGGCACACCTCGGCGCCGACCTTCCCCCGCGCTCCCAGCACGCCCACCTTGATGTTCTTGCTCACGCCACCACGCTAGAGGGGTGACCGGCACCGCCACCTCTCGGGCCGTTCTGGCAAGGTTGACCCCATGGCTGTGCAGGCGATCCCGGCGCGCATCCGCTGGGCGGTGGACTTCATGGACGTCCAGCCCTCCGACCACGTGCTCGAGATCGGGTGCGGACCCGGAGCAGGCGTCGATGCGGTCTGCGCGAAGCTCGAGTCGGGCAATGGAAAGATGTTCGCGATCGACCGCTCGGAGTCCGGCGTCGACCGCACCAAGCGTCGCAACCAGAAGCACGTGGACGCCGGCCGGCTCACGGTGCGCCAGATCGACCTGGCGACCCTGCGCGTGCCGGTGAAGCGGCTGAACAAGGTCTTCGCGTTCAACGTGAACCTGTTCTGGGTGCGCTCCTGTCACGACGAGGTCGCCCTCATCCACGAGCGGCTGCTCCCCGGTGGCGCGGTGTTCCTCTTCTACGAGGTCAAGTTCCCCGAGCAGGTCCCGGAGATGCTCGCCAAGGCGTCGGCCTCCCTCGCCGAGGTCGGCTTCCGCGTCTCCGTGGTCGAGCAGCGCCAGCCCGCGGTGATCGGCATCATCGGTCGCCGCTGACTTCCTGAAGGCTGTGACCTGATGAAGGGTCGACATTAGGTAATTCTCTAACGTAGCCTGAGGTCGCCGGCCCTCGCCGCGGTCGGCGGACGGGAGTTAGCCAGATGGGCGCCGTCGCCGTCCTCACCGTCGACCAGGTCCGCAGCCGCAGCGGCACCGACCTCGTCCCCGAGCTCCTCGACGAGCTCGATGACCACCCGCTCCTGCGCCCCTTCGAGCGCACCGCGGGCGACGAGCTCCAGGGCGTGGTCGACCGGCCGGAGACCCTCGCCGCGGTCGCCGGGGCGCTCCTCCGCAGCCCCGGCTGGTACGTCGGCATCGGGATCGGCCCGGTGGAGCAGCCGCTCCCCGCGAGCACCCGCGCGGGCCGCGGCTCGGCGTACCTCTGCGCCCGCGACGCGGTGACCGCGGCGAAGACCAGCCCCTGGCACCTGCGCGTCGTCGGGGAGCACCCCGACGCCCGCTCGCTGGAGACGACGCTGTGGCTGTGGGCGGCCGTCCTGGCCCGCCGCACCGCGCGCGGCTGGGAGGTGGCCGACCTCGTCGCCGAGGGGCTGACCTACGAGCAGGTGGGCCGGCGGCTCGGGATCAGCCAGTCCGCGGTCAGCCAGCGCGCCCAGGCGGCCGGCATCGTCGAGGCCCGGCGCGCCCAGGAGCTCGCGACCGCGCTGGCCGCCCGCGTGCTGGGTCAGGAGGCGTCGTGAGCGCGGAGAACCTCGGCCAGCTGCTCGTCGTGCTGCTCGGCTTCGCCGTGGCCGCCGCGGCCGCGGGCTGGACCCGCACCGGCGAGCGCGTCTTCGTGCCGGTCACCGCCGCGGTGCTGGCGTGCGCCCTGCTGCTGGCCGGGGTGCCGTCCTCGGTGGTGGTCGACGGCAGGCCGCTGACCGCCGTCCTGGTGCTGCTGGCCGGCGTCCTGGCCGTCGCCGGCGGCGGCCCGGTCACCGCGCGCGTCTTCACCCTCGTCGATCGCGAGGACACCGGCTCGTCCCTGCGCCGGGCCGGGGCGGTGCTGCGCGGCGGCGCGTGGATCGGCGCCCTGGAGCGCGCGGCGATCTACGCCACGCTCGTCGCGTCCTGGCCCGAGGGCCTCGCGGTCGTCCTGGCCCTCAAGGGGCTGGGCCGCTACCCCGAGCTCAAGACCGAGGGCGAAGGCACCGCTGAGCGGTTCATCATCGGCACCTTCGCCTCGGTCCTCTGGGCGGCCGCCTGCGCGGCCGTCGTCGTGCTGGTGCGCTAGGTCAGGCCGGGCCCACGACGGCCAGCACCTCGGGCCGGGCGAACACCTCGGCCGCGACCGCGCGGACCTCCTCGAGCGTCACCGCATCGATCCGGGCGATGACCTCGTCGATCGAGAGCAGCTCGTCGTGGACCAGCTCGGCCTTGCCGAGCCGGGACATCCGGGAGCCGGAGTCCTCGAGCCCGAGGACGAGCCCGCCGCGCAGCTGGCCCTTGCCGCGGGCGAGTTCCTCGGCCTCGATCCCGTCCGCGGCGACCTTCGCGAGCTCGGCACGCACCGTGGCCAGCACCTCGTCGTACTTGGCGGGCAGGCAGCCCACCGCGACGCCGACCAGGCCGGAGTCCGCGTGGCTGCTGGCGAAGGAGTAGACCGAGTAGGCCAGCCCGCGCCGCTCGCGCACCTCCTGGAACAGCCGGCTCGACGTGCCGCCGCCGAGAGCGGTGTTGAGCACCCCGAGGGCGAACCGACGGTCGTCGCTGCGACCGAGACCCTCGACGCCGAGGACCAGGTTGACCTGCTCGAAGGGGCGGGTGGTGCTGACGGTGCCCGGCCGGACCGGCAGCCACGGCTCTGCAGCACGCCGCGGGGCGGGGTCCGCGTCGACGTCGAGGAAGCCGCGTCGCCCGAAGGCCGCGACGACCTGGGCGACCAGCGCGTCGTGGTCGACCGCGCCCGCGACCGCGACGACCATCCGCGAGGCGCGGTAGTGCTCGGCGTAGAACGCGCGCACCTGGTCGGCGCTGAGCGAGGTGATCGACTCCTCGGTGCCGGCGATGTCGCGGCCCAGCGGCGAGTCGGTCCCCCACGCCTGCTCGGCGAAGAGGTTGTGCACCACGTCGTCGGGGTCGTCGTCGTGCATGGCGATCTCGTCGAGGATCACGTCGCGCTCGGCCTCGACGTCGTCGTCGGTGAGCAGCGAGGAGGTCATCATGTCGCCGAGCACGTCCACCGCGAGCGGCAGGTCCTCACCGAGCACCCGCGCGTGGAAGCACGTGTACTCCTTGGCGGTGAAGGCGTTGAACTCCCCGCCCACCGCGTCGAGCGCGATCGAGATGTCGAAGGCCGACCGCTCGCTCGTGCCCTTGAACAGCAGGTGCTCGAGGAAGTGCGAGCAACCGTGGAGCGTGGCCGACTCATCGCGCGAGCCGACCCCCACCCACACGCCGATCGCCGCGGAGCGGGAGCCGACCAGCTGTTCGCTCACCACCCGCAGGCCCCCGGGCAGCACGGTGCGCTTGACCTGCGAGGTGAGCCTCCCCGCGCCGTCCGTCTCCGACTGGAGGGTCCGGGTCGAGCCGACCCACGAGGGCAACACCATGCCCCGACCGTACCTGCGCAGGTTTCCGGCCCCGACGCCAGGGGAACGTGAGGCCGACCAGTCCTGAGAGGAGCCTGCCGTGGCCGAGTCGATCAAGGCCCAACTGAAGGATCTCTACCGAGCCGGGAAGGTGCAGTTCCCCCAGCGAGCGAACGAGATCGCCGCCATCACGAAGGTCATCGGGGACGCACACGCGGCCTGGCACGAGCCCACGATCCGGGCCGGAGAGCCGGCCGCCCTGGTGAAGGCGATGGAGGTCAACGCCGAGGTGTACGACCTTCTGCGGCGGGCCGTGCTCACCTGGCACGACGCGGCGCACGCGCTCGTCTACATCGCCGACGAGCTGGTCGCCAGCGACGAGGCGGCCCGCGAGGCGGCGGCGACCCTGAAGAACCAGCTCGGCAGCAAGGACATGCCGCCCCTGCACGTTCCCCCGCGCCGGGACGGAGCCGGATCGTGACCGGCTACACCGACGAGGCGTTCGCCAAGGCCCTCGACAAGGTGGAGGAGCTCCTGGCCGACCTGTACGGCATCGAGACCGTCGCGGAGGAGATCCGGCGTTACGCCCACTCCCCCGACGGCGCGGGGGATGAGGCCTTCAAGACCACCACCCACATCAACCTGCCCGCGCAGCAGCCGTTCACGGTCTACCCAAGCCTGCCGGTCGCCGACCGCGACTACCAGACGTGGGCCGACGACGCCTTCGAGGTCGGCCGCCTCAAGGCCGCCGCCACGAGCGCGTGGCTGAAGCATGTCGCCGGCCACTACTACCTGGTGGACGCCGAGGCCCTCACCACCTCAGCGCAGCACCAGTCGAAGGAGCTGCACGCCCTCGGCGTCGAGGTCGACGACATGGTCGCGGAGGTCTCCAGCACCCTCGCCGTCCGCTGGGAGGGGGACGCCAAGGAGCAGTTCTTCGAGTGGTTCCCGATGGCGAACACCGTCGTCCTGGCACTGCTCTTCTACGCCGACACCGCGCAGCTCGTCGCGGGCGCGGCCGGCGCTGCCATCCGGGCGACCCAGGACGCCCTGATGAGCCGGGCCGAGGAGGCGGTCAAGAGCCTGGAGGCGGCCGTCGCGGCCTGGCGGGACGACTACGACGTCTTCCCCTTCCCTCCCGGCAGCGGCATGAAGTTCAAGGAGATCGGCATCGCCATCTCCGAGGCCATGGACGAGTACACCTCCCAGGTCCCCGGCGGCGAGGTCATCGCCAACCAGCTGACCAAGAAGAGCTTGAAGCAGTTCCCCGTGGCCCGCTACGTGACCACCGGCTACCAGATCGTCACGACGCTGGAGGTCAACGACAAGGACCCTGAGACGCCTACCACCGCGGACAACCTGCGCACCGCGATCGAGGGCGAGATCCGCGACATCGCGCGCGAGGGCGACCTCGCGCTGGCGAAGCTCGACGACGCCATCGCCGAGCACGCCCGCGCGGTGGCCAGCGACCCGCTCCTGGTGCTCGCCCGGTTGCCGCGGACCCCGGAGGGGACGTACGACCCGACCTGACGGCCGCTGACGCCCCCATGGCATCGTCGCCCTGGGCCCGGCCCGCCACGCACCAGCCCGCGAAATGCCGACTGGAGGACACCCCTCGCGGGGCGCCCTCCAGTCGGTGCGGTTCAGACGAGCGCGATCACTCGGAGTCGGCGGACTCCGCAGCCTCCGTGCTCCCCTCGGCCTCCTCGACCACGGGGACGAGGGAGAGCTTGCCGCGGTCGTCGATCTCGCCGATCTCGACCTGGATCTTCTGGCCGACCGAGAGGACGTCCTCGACGGCCTCGACGCGCTTGCCACCGGCGAGCGGGCGCAGCTTGCTGATGTGCAGCAGGCCGTCCTTGCCGGGCAGCAGCGAGACGAACGCACCGAAGTTCGTCGTCTTCACGACCGTGCCGAGGTAGCGCTCGCCGACCTCGGGCATCGTCGGGTTGGCGATGCCGTTGATCGCGGAGCGGGCGGCGTCGGCGGCCTCACCGTTGGTGGCACCGATGTAGATGGTGCCGTCGTCCTCGATGGAGATCGAGGCGCCGGTGTCGTCCTGGATCTGGTTGATCACCTTGCCCTTCGGGCCGATGACCTCGCCGATCTTGTCCACGGGGATCTTGATGGTGATGATCCGCGGCGCGGTGGGCGACATCTCCTCGGGGGCGTCGATGGCCTCGGCCATGACGTCGAGGATGGTGTGGCGCGCGTCGCGGGCCTGGGTCAGCGCGGCGGCCAGCACGTCGGCGGGGATGCCGTCGAGCTTGGTGTCGAGCTGGAGCGCGGTCACGAACTCGCGGGTGCCGGCGACCTTGAAGTCCATGTCGCCGAAGGCGTCCTCGGAGCCGAGGATGTCGGTCAGCGCGACGTACTCGGTCTTGCCGTCGATCTCACCGGAGACCAGGCCCATCGCGATGCCGGCGACCGACGCCTTGAGCGGCACACCGGCCTGCAGCAGCGAGAGGGTCGAGGCGCAGACCGAGCCCATCGAGGTCGAGCCGTTGGAGCCCATGGCCTCGGAGAGCTGGCGGATGGCGTAGGGGAACTCCTCGCGGTCCGGCAGCACCGGGAGCAGCGCGCGGCGCGCGAGCGCACCGTGGCCGACCTCGCGGCGCTTCGGCGAGCCGACGCGACCGGTCTCGCCGGTGGAGAACGGCGGGAAGACGTACTTGTGCATGTAGCGGCGCGACTTCTCCGGGGAGAGGGTGTCGAGCTGCTGCTCCATCTTGAGCATGTCGAGGGTGGTGACGCCCAGGATCTGGGTCTCGCCGCGCTCGAACAGCGCCGAGCCGTGGACCCGCGGGATCACGCCGACCTCGGCGTGCAGCGGACGGATGTCGGCCAGGCCGCGCCCGTCGATGCGGACCTTGTCGCGCAGGATGCTCTCGCGGACCAGCTGCTTGTTCAGCGCGCGGAAGGCGGCGCCGATCTCCTTCTCGCGGCCCTCGAACTGGCCGGCGAGCTTCTCCAGGACCGAGTCCTTGAGCTCGTCGGTGCGGTCGTTGCGCTCGGTCTTGTCGGCGATCTTCATCGCGGCGGCGAGGTCGGCCTTGGCGGCGGACTCGACGGCGGCGAAGACGTCGTCCTCGAACTCGAGGAAGACCGGGAAGTCCTGGACCGGCTTGGCGGCGGCGGCGGCCAGCTCGGCCTGCGCCTCGCACAGCTGCTTGATGAAGGGCTTCGCGGCGTCGAGGCCGCCGGCGACGACCTCCTCGGTCGGGGCCTGCACGCCGGACTGGACCTTGGCGAAGGTCTGCTCGGTGGCCTCGGCCTCGACCATCATGATCGCGACGTCGCCGGTGGAGGTGACGCGACCCGCGACGACCATGTCGAAGACGGCGTCCTCGAGCTGGCTGTGCGTCGGGAAGGCGACCCACTGACCCTCGATGAGGGCGACCCGGACGCCGCCGACCGGGCCGGAGAACGGCAGGCCGGAGAGCTGGGTGGACAGCGAGGCGGCGTTGATCGCGAGCACGTCGTACGGCGCGTCGGGGTTCAGCGCGAGGACGGTGATGACGACCTGGACCTCGTTGCGCAGACCCTTCTTGAAGGTCGGGCGCAGCGGGCGGTCGATGAGGCGGCAGGTGAGGATCGCGTCCTCGCCCGGGCGGCCCTCGGAGCGGAAGAACGAGCCGGGGATCTTGCCCGCGGCGTACATCCGCTCCTCGACGTCGATCGTCAGGGGGAAGAAGTCGAAGTGGTCCTTGGGGTGCTTGCCGGCGGTGGTCGCCGAGAGCAGCATCGTGTCGTCGTCGAGGTAGGCCGTGACGGAGCCGGCGGCCTGACGGGCCAGCAGGCCGGTCTCGAACTTGACGGTGCGGGTGCCGAACTTGCCGTTGTCCAGAACGGTCTCGACGGCGGAGATGACGGGGTCGGTCAAGAGGTGTGTCCCTTGTCTGTCGCGGAGCGATCCGCAGCGTCCCGCATGAGGTAGGCCGGTCTTCGATCGAGGCCCGCAGGCGCGCCCCGCGGGGGGCGTCCTTCCTGAGGGCCACTACCGAGGACCGGGCCAGAACGGCGGGTCGCTCCTGGTGTTGGTTGTTCAGTTGGTGAATCTAGCGCAGGACGGCCACGGGGCCGCGCTGCACGGGGCCGCCGAGTCGGCGTCGTGCCCCGAAATGCGCAGAGGGCCCACCGGGGTGGGCCCTCCACGGATGATCAGCGGCGCAGGCCGAGACGCTCGACGATCGACCGGTAGCGGTCGATCTCCGTCTTCTGCAGGTAGTTCAGCAGGCGGCGGCGCTGGCCGACGAGCAGCAGCAGACCACGACGGCTGTGGTGGTCGTGCTTGTGCTGCTTGAGGTGGTCGGTGAGGTGGGAGATGCGGTGGCTGAGCAGCGCGATCTGGACCTCCGGCGAACCGGTGTCGCCCTCGGTCGTGGCGTACTCGGCGATGATGCGCTTCTTGGTCTCCGCGTCGGTACCGATCGACATGCGGGCTCCTTCCGGCCATGAGGCCTATATCGCTGCGCGGCGCGCCGGGGCCTGTTCACCCGGGCACTCTGGTTCCGCGGCCGTTCTGACGGCAGTCACCCACGTGGGGCAACCGGAGAAGACTAGCGCGGCGGCGAAAGGGCCCCCAAAATGACGACCACCCGGCCGGCGGGGGCCGACCGGGTGGCGCAACGTACTGGCTGGTGCTGGCTGGTGCCGCGGAGCGCGTGCGCGCTCAGATCGCCGGGGGCTCCTGGCGCTGGACGGTCTGCGAGCCGTCGGGGTGCGTCGTGGTCGACACCGCGCCGCCACGGGCCTTGCGGCTGTTGAGGGTGACCGCGGTGAGGACCAGCACGAGGACGCCGCCGATCGTCATGATCCAGCCGACCATGGTGAGGTCCACGCCGCTGATCGCGTCCTCGACCGCGAGGGCGAGGATGAGACCGACGACGAGGAGGAAGACTCCGAGTCCGTAGCCCATGACTGTCCTTTCTCAGGTGACGTCGCAGGGGTGACGTCGTGCGCAGGGCCCTGTGCCCACCGGCCCGTCCCGGAAACGGCTCCAGACTAGGCCGCGTCGCCGGCGACGCGCTCGCGCAGCGCGAGGTAGACCGCGCGGACGCCGACGGCGCGCTCCATCTCGCGCAGCACGCTGCCGAAGAACTGCTCGCGGTAGGTCTCGTCGGTGACGGTCGAGACCGTCAGGTAGAGGTTGGAGAAGGCCGCGAGGAACAGCGAGACCTGGAACAGCGGGACCGAGACGTGGTCGAGGTAGGGCAGGTTGCCGATGTCCGCGACCCGGATCCCGGTCCAGCCGGACTGGACGTCGACGTCCATGACCAGGCCGCCGAAGATGAGGAAGAACACCAGGACCGTGGCGGACAGCAGCATCACCTGCACCGCCTGGATCACCACGAGGACCAGCACCAGGTTCCAGCGCTCGAACCCGCTGACGGTGGCGTACGACACCGGGTCGGCGGTGGGGTCGGCGACCAGCGCGGCGCACTCCCCCTCCAGCGGCGTGCCGGCGCAGGCCCGCAGCAGGAACGCCTCGTCCACGTCGTCGTCGGTGCGGTCGACCTCCTCGGGCAGGCGCACGAGCAGGAAGGCCACCGAGAGCAGGCCGAAGAGCACGACGACGAGCCACAGCGTGCCGGTCGACAGGCTCGCGGCGAGCTGCCAGGCCTCGGCGTTGATGAAGAGGAACGTCACGAAGAGCAGCAGCAGCGGCAGCGCCCGGCTCATCATCGGCAGCAGCGTGCGCAGGCTCCCGACCCCCCGCCGCAGCGCCCAGACCACGATCGGCCGGGTCCGCAGGGCGGTCAGTGCGTACGCCGTGGCGCCGGCGACGCCGATGGTCAGCAGGAACGCCGGCGCGGCGGTCAGCTCCGCGGAGGCCCAGGCGAGCAGCACGCCGCCGCCGACGGCCAGCAGCACGGTGAGCACCGCCGCGGGGAGGAACTTCCGCGGCCGCAGCGCGTCGCGGGCCTGGCTGCGCTCCTCGGGCACGAAGTAGGCGAGACCGTGCTGGAGGAACCACCCCTCCGTCGCCACGAGCGACCCGGCGGGGGCCTCCTGCCCGACGCTCACGGGACGAGCAGCTCGCGGGCGCGCGCCACGTCGCGCTCCATCTGCTCCACGAGGGCCTCCACCGACGCGAACGCGGTCATCCCCCGCAGCCGGTCGACGAAGGAGACCTCGACCTCGACGCCGTAGAGGTCGAGGTCGGTGCGGTCGAGGACGTAGCTCTCGACCCGGCGCGCGCGGACGCCGTCGAAGGTGGGGTTGGTGCCGACCGAGATCGCGGCGGGGAAGGTCTCCCCGGTGTCGAGGCGCCGCAGCCACCCGGCGTACACCCCGTCGGCGGGGGCGGCCTGCATGCCGTCGGTCGGCACGTTGGCGGTGGGGTAGCCCAGCTCGCGGCCGCGCTGGTCGCCGCGCACGACCTCGCCGCGCACCGTGTAGGGGCGGCCGAGCGCCTCGGCGGCGCCGGCGACGTCGCCGGCGGCCAGGCAGGTCCGGACGTAGGTCGAGGACCACACCATCGGCCCGCCGTCGAGCGGGATGCCCTCGGCGGTGAAGTCGTGGGCGCGGCCGGTCGCGGCGAGGGTGGCCACGTCGCCGGCCGCGCGGCTGCCGAACCGGAAGTTCGCGCCGACGACGACCGCCCGGGCGTGCAGGGCGTCGACGAGCACGCGCTGGACGAACTCCTCAGGGGTCCAGGCCGCGACGGAGCGGTCGAAGGGCACGGCGAGCACGCCGTCGGCGCCGGCGCCGACGAGCAGGTCGGCACGGACCTCGATGGTGGTCAGCGTCGTGGGGGCGTGCTCGGGGCGCAGCACGGCCATCGGGTGCGGGTCGAAGGTGACCGCGACGACCGGCAGGCCGCCGAGGTCCGCGGCGATCTCCCGGGCGCGCGCCAGGACCTGCCGGTGGCCGAGGTGGACGCCGTCGAAGTTCCCGATCACCACCACGGTGCGACCGAGGTCGCGGGGGACCTCGTCGAGCGAGCGCCAGATCTGCACGGAGGAACCCTAGACCGTGGCCCCCCGACCTCCGCGACCCGGCGGTCCGGACGCGGGTCCCCGGCCGGAGCCGTCAGACGAAGACGGCGACCGGGCGGGCGACGGGGCCCCGCGGCTCGTAGAGCGCGAGGAACTCCCCCGACGGCGCGAAGACCGCGGTGGTGGCGTCGAGGGCGAGGTCGAGGCTGCGGCCGACCCGGACGTCGGCGGCCGCCGCGTCGTCGAGGTCGCGGGAGGGGAAGGCCGCGCGCGCGGCGTCGGCGATCGGCAGCACTCCCCCGCGGCCGGCGGCCACGTCGTCGGCCAGCTCCTCCAGGGTGCGGGCGACGTCGAGCCCGTAGGGGCCGACCGCCGTGCGCCGCAGGGCGGTCAGGTGGCCGCCCACGCCCAGGCGGGCGCCGACGTCGCGGGCGATCGCCCGGACGTAGGTGCCGCTCGAGCAGCGCAGGCTCACCTCGACGTCGACGACGTCGCCCTCGCGGCGTACGTCGTGGACGACCAGCTCGTGGACGGTCACCGCCCGCGGCTGGAGCTCGACCTGCTCGCCGTCGCGGACCCGCTGGTAGGCGCGCTTGCCGTCGACCTTGATCGCCGAGACCGCGGTCGGCACCTGCTGGAGCTCCCCGACGAACTCCGCGAGCGTCGCGCGGACGGTCTCCTCGTCGAGCGCCGCGGCCGAGGCCGTCGAGACGACCTCGCCCTCGGCGTCGTCGGTGGTGGTGGCCACGCCGAGGCGGACGGTGGCGTCGTACCCCTTGTCGGTGAGCATCAGGTGGCCGAGCAGCCGGGTGGCCCGGTCGACACCGAGCACCAGCACGCCGGTGGCCATCGGGTCGAGCGTGCCGGCGTGGCCGACCTTGCGGGTGCCGACGAGCCGCCGCACCCGGGCGACCACGTCGTGGGAGGTCATCCCGCCGGGCTTGTCGACCACGACGAGACCCGGGCGCACCGGAGGCCGGTCCGCGGGTGCGCTCACACCTCGTCCGGGTCGACGGGGTCGATCGGCGCGGCCGGGGCGGCGGGGTCGGCCGGGTCGGCGTCACCGTCGGCGTCGGCGTCGGCGTCCTCGTCACGCGGCTTCTTGTAGGGGTCGACCTCGCCGGCGTACGCCTCGACGCGGCGGGCCGCGACCTCCTCGTCGAGCGCGCGGGCCCGGGCCAGCACCTCGTCGAGGTGGCGGGCGGACTCCGGCAGCGCGTCGGGGACGAAGGTCAGCGTCGGCACGGTCCGCGTGCCCAGCTGCTTGCCGACCTCGGAGCGGAGCAGGCCCTTGGCAGACTCCAGCGCCGCGGCGGTGCCGGCCAGGGCGGTCTCGTCGTCCTGCGCGCCCTCGCCGGTGCCGGCGAGCACGGTGTAGAAGATCGTGGCCTGCTGGCCGTCACCGGAGACGCGTACGTCGGTGATGGTGACGAACCCCAGCCGCGGGTCCTTGACCCGCCGCTCGAGCATCTCGGCCACCACGACCTGGATCCGGTCGGCGATCTTGCGAACCCGGGGACTGCTCATGTCTCTCACTCTCTCAGAACGGGTGCAGACGCCTCGTGCGGCCGGGTCTGCGGCGGCCTGCCGGCGGCGGGGCCGGCCGGAAACGCCGGGTCGGCGGGCCCCACCCGTGAGGGAGGACCCGCCGACCCGGTCGTCGATCAGCTGCGGGGGATCTCCCGCATCTCGAACGCCTCGACGATGTCGCCTTCCTTGATGTCCTGGAAGTTGCGCAGGACCAGACCGCACTCGAAGCCCTCGCGGACCTCGGACGCGTCGTCCTTCTCGCGCTTGAGCGACGCGAGGTCGAGGTTGTCGGCCACCACGCTGCCGTCGCGGATGACCCGCACCTTGGCGTTGCGGCGGATGACGCCACCGGTGACCATGCAGCCCGCGATGTTGCCGATCTTCGACGAGCGGAAGATCGCGCGGATCTCCGCCTGGCCGAGGGTCGACTCCTCGAACTCGGGCTTGAGCATGCCCTTGAGTGCCGCCTCGATCTCCTCGATCGCCTGGTAGATGACCGAGTAGTAGCGGATCTCGACACCTTCCTTGTCCGCCATCTCGGTCGCCTTGCCCTGGGGCCGGACGTTGAAGCCGATGATGATGGCGTCGGAGGCGGCGGCCAGGTCGACGTTGGTCTCGGTGATCGCACCGACACCGCGGTCGATGACGCGCAGGGTGACCTCGTCGCCGACGTCGATCTGGGACAGCGAGTCCTCGAGGGCCTCGACCGAACCGGACACGTCGCCCTTGAGGATCAGGTTGAGCTCCTGGCTCTCGCCCTTCTCCATGGAGGCCATGAAGTCCTCGAGCGTGCGGCGGACGCGGCGCTTGGCCTGCATGGCCGCGCGCTCGCGGGCCTCGCGCTTCTCGGCGATCTGACGGGCCATCCGGTCGTCCTCGACGACCAGGAAGTTCTGGCCCGCGCCGGGCACGGCGGAGAGACCCAGGACCATCGCCGGACGCGCCGGGGTGGCCTCGGTGAGCTCGTTGCCGTGCTCGTCGAGCATCGCCCGGACCCGGCCGTGGGCCGGACCAGCGACGATCGAGTCGCCCACCCGCAGCGTGCCGCGCTGGACCAGGACCGTGGCGACCGGACCGCGACCGCGGTCCAGGTGCGCCTCGACCACGAGACCCTGGGCGTCCTGCTTGGGGTTGGCCCGCAGGTCCAGCGACGCGTCGGCGGTCAGCACGACGGCCTCCAGGAGGCTGTCGAGGTTGAGCCCGGACTTGGCCGAGACGTCGACGAACATCGCGTCGCCGCCGTACTCCTCGGGCACCAGGCCGTACTCGGTCAGCTGGCCACGGACCTTGGTCGGGTCCGCCTCCGGCTTGTCGATCTTGTTGACCGCGACCACGATCGGGACGCCGGCGGCCTTGGCGTGGTTGAGCGCCTCGACCGTCTGCGGCATGACGCCGTCGTCGGCCGCGACCACGAGGATCGCGATGTCGGTGGCCTGGGCACCACGGGCACGCATGGCGGTGAACGCCTCGTGACCCGGGGTGTCGATGAGCGTGATGCGACGCTCCTCGCCGTCGACCTCGGCCGAGACCTGGTAGGCACCGATGTGCTGGGTGATGCCACCGGCCTCCTTGTCGACGACGTTGGCGTTGCGCAGCGCGTCGAGGAGCTTGGTCTTGCCGTGGTCGACGTGACCCATGACGGTGACGACCGGGGGACGCACGACCAGGTCGGCCTCGTCGCCCTCGTCCTCGCCGAACTCCAGGTCGAAGGACTCCAGCAGCTCGCGGTCCTCGTCCTCGGGGGAGACGACCTGCACGACGTAGTTGAGCTCCTCGCCGAGCAGCTCCAGCGTCGCGTCGTTGACCGACTCGGTCGCGGTGACCATCTCGCCGAGGCTGAACAGCATCTGCACGAGCTGGGCCGCGTCGACGCCGATCCGCTCAGCGAAGTCGGTCAGGGACGCGCCGCGGGGCAGGCGGACGGTCTCGCCGTCGCCCTTCCGGACGCGCACGCCGCCGATCGTCGGGGCCTGCATGGCCTCGAACTCCTGACGACGCGCCCGCTTCGACTTGCGACCACGACGCGAGGGACCACCCGGGCGACCGAAGGCACCCTGGGTCTGGCCGCGCTGGCCGGGACGGTTGCCGCCGCCGCCGGGACGACCGGCGAAGCCGCCGGGACGACCCGGAGCGCCGGCGCCTGCGCCGCCGCCGGGGCCACCACGACCCGGGGCACCGGGGCGCCCGGGGGCACCGCCGGGACGACCCGGACCACCGGGACGACCCGGACCACCGGCGCGACCGCCGGGGCCGGCGCCGAAGGCGGCCGGGGACTTCGGCATCATCGCCGGGTTCGGCCGGGGCATGCCCGGACGGCCCGGAGCGCCACCGTCGCGACCGGCCGGCGGACGCGGCGGACGCTGGTCACTGGCACCGGCACCCGCGCCACCGGCGGGGGCACCACCGGCGGGCGGCGCGGACGGGGCGGGACGACGGCCCATGCCCTGGTTGGAGCTGAACGGGTTGTTGCCCGGGCGCGGAGCGCCGGGACGACCCACCGGACGGGGGGCCGGGCTCGGTGCCTTGGGGGCAGCCGGGGCCGGGGCGGCCGGAGCCGCGGCGGCAGGAGCCTCCGGGGCTGCCGGGGCTGCCGGGGCGGCCGGCGCGGCGGGAGCCGCCGGAGCGGGCTTGCCGTGCGAGCGCACCTTGACGGGCTCGGGGGCCTTCTCCGGGGCGGGCTTGGCCGCCGGACCGGGCCGGGGGCCGGGTCGCGGACCGCCGGGCTTGGCCGGGGCGGCGGGCTCGTCCACCGGAGCAGCCGGAGCCGCCGGAGCAGCCGGAGCGGCGGGGGCCGCCGCAGCGGGGGCCTCGGCCGGGGCCGAGGTGGGCGCGGACGGTGCCGCGACCGGTGCCGCCGGAGCGGACTCGGGTGCCTTGGGGGCCGCCTGCGGGGCGGGCGCCTCGGTCTGGGGGGAGCCGCCGGCAGCCTTCAGCTGCTCGCCGAACTCCTTCTTGAAGCGCATCTCGACGGGGGGCTCCACCGTGGAGCTCGCCGACTTGACGAACTCCCCCATCTCCTTGAGCTTCTCGAGAACGAACTTGCTCTCGACGCCGTACTGCTTGGCGAGCTCGTGAACTCGGGTCTTGGCCACGTTTCTCCTTCTGGCCCCAGACCCGCGCTCGGCGTCCTAGGACCGTTGGTGGTTGTGCAAACTCATTGGGAAGTACTCATCGAGTGCTCATGAGCTGCTGCTCCAGTTCCTGGTCGTTGCATTCAGGGCGGACATGCGTGCGAGAGGTGCTCGGCCACGGGCGTGCTGGGGAGCCCGGGCGAGCCGCTGATCCTCAGGGCCCGGCCGAACGCCTTCCGGCGCACCGCGAGGTCGTAGCACTCCTGGGTGGGGTGCAGGTGAGCACCACGCCCCGGAGCGGTGGCTGTCGGATCGGGCACGACGGCCGGTCGGCCTTCTGCGTCCGAGCCGGCGGTCACCCGCAACAACTCGCGCTTGGCGGCCCGCTTCCGGCAGCCCACACAGGTACGGACCGGCCCCGAGGGGTCGATGTCGTCCGAGCGTGCGGGAGACCGAGATGTGCGAGCCACTGGCGTCCACACTACCCGCTCACGGCCCCAGGGCCGAACCGGCGGGCGGGGTGGGTGGCTCAGGCGTCGTCGCCGGGCTCGTCGGAGCGGATGTCGATGCGCCAGCCGGTGAGCCGCGCGGCGAGCCGTGCGTTCTGGCCCTCCTTGCCGATGGCGAGGGAGAGCTGGAAGTCCGGCACGACGACGCGGGCCGAGCGCGCGGCGGCGTCGACGACCTCGACCGAGGTCACCCGGGCCGGCGAGAGGGCGTTGGCGACCATGGTCGCCGGGTCCTCGGACCAGTCGACGATGTCGATCTTCTCGCCGTTGAGCTCGGCCATCACGTTGCGCACCCGCTGGCCCATCGGGCCGATGCAGGCGCCCTTGGGGTTCACGCCGGGTGTCGAGGTGTGCACCGCGATCTTGCTGCGGTGCCCCGCCTCGCGGGCGATGGCGGCGATCTCGACGGTGCCGTCGGCGATCTCGGGGACCTCGAGGGCGAAGAGCTTCTTGACCAGGTTGGGGTGGGAGCGCGAGAGCGTGATCTGCGGGCCGCGCATGCCCTTGCGGACCGAGACGACCAGGCACTTGATGCGCGTGCCGTGCCGGTAGTCCTCGCCCGGGACCCGCTCGCTCACCGGCAGCAGCGCCTCGAGCTTGCCGAGGTCGACCATGACGTCGTCGGGGTTGCGGCCCTGCTGGATGACGCCGGAGACGATGTCGCCCTCCTTGCCGGCGAACTCGCCGAACCGGATCTCGTCCTCGGCGTCGCGAAGCCGCTGCAGCATGATCTGCTTCGCCGTCGTCGCCGCGATCCGGCCGAAGCCCTGCGGGGTGTCCTCGTACTCCCCCACCGGGTTGCCCTCGTCGTCGACCTCGGTCGCCAGCACGGTGACGTGGCCGGACTTGCGGTCCAGCTCGACGCGCGCTTGCTCCTGCGCGCCGGGGGTCTTGTGGTACGCCGTGAGCAGGGCCTGCTCGATCGCCTCGACGAGCACGTCGAAGGAGATCTCCTTCTCGCGCTCCAGCATCCGCAGGATGCTCAGGTCGATGTCCATCAGGACTCCTCCTCGTCCGGACCCGCGTCGGGGTCGGCCTTGCGGTTGAACTCGACCTGGACCAGCGCCTTGGCGACCTGGTCGTAGGCCACCCGGCGCGCGCGCCCGGTGATGTCGAGGGTGGCGCCGACCTCGTCGGAGGTCGTGATGCGCCCGGTGAACGTCTCGCCGTCGGTCGTGGTCACCTTGACCAGCCGGTCGGCGTTGCGGCGCCAGTGGCGCGGCAGGGTGAGCGGGCGGTCGACGCCGCGCGAGGTGACCTCGAGGGTGTAGGGCTGCTCGCCCATCACGTCGGAGGCCTCGAGCACCTGGTCGACGGCGCGGGTCGCGTCGGCGACGTCGTCGAGCGTGATCCCGCCGTCCTTGTCGACCGCGACGCGCAGCACGCGCCGCTTCCCGGCGGGGGTGATCTCGACGGCCTCGACGTCGAGCCCGAGCGCGTGCAGGGGGTCGCGGAGCTCCTGCTCGATCCGACCCCGGACGGCGTCCTGCTTGCCTGTGGTCACGGGTGGGCGACCTCCCTGTTCTGTTGTCCTGCGGTTCCTCGCGTTCCGGACACCATAACGCCCGGCAGGACGGAGGTTAGGGTCACGGCGTGCCCCACCTGCCACTCGCGTCCCGGCGCGCCGTCGTCGGCGTGGGGGCGGTCACCTTGGCCCCCCTACTCGCCGGCGGGCTGAGCGCCTGCGAGGCCCCCGACGTCGGCGGCCTGCTGCCCGGCGCCGACCCCAGCGACCGCTCCGGCGCCGACGGGGTCGCGCCCCCGGACCCCTCCGCGGACGAAGAGGTCGTCGACCTCGCCGTGACCGAGGTGGCCGCGGCGCTCGCGCTGGTCGCCGCGGTCCGGCAGCGTCACGCTCGGCTGCGGCCGCTGCTCGCCGGCCTCGAGGCGATGCACGCGGCGCACCTGGCCGCGCTCGAGGGCGACCCGGACGAAGGTGCCGCCGAGGGTGTCGAGGTCCCCGGCGGTCCCGCCGCCGCGCTCGCGGAGGTCCGCCGCCGCGAGGTGGCTCACCAGCGCCGGCTGACCGACCTGGCGGTCCGCGCGGACAGCGGCCAGCTGGCCCAGCTGCTCGCGTCGATGGCCGCCAGCGTGGCCCAGCACCTGGTGGCCCTCCCCCGCCGTGTGGGGGCGGGTCGATGACGACGCTGGAGGCCCTGCAGACCGCGCTCGCCGCCGAGCACGCCGCGGTGTACGTCGTCGGCGCGCTCGGCGCCCAGACGTCCCGGTCCGCCGACCCGGCGGCGTACGCCGCGTTGCAGGACGCCTACGTGCAGCACCGCGCCCAGCGCGACCGGCTCGAGCGCGAGCTGCTCGACCGTGGCGCGGAGCCGGTGGCGGCCGAGCCGGCGTACGCGCTGCCCGACCGGCTCGGCACCCTCGCCGCCGTCGAGCGGCGAGCGCTGGAGCTCGAGACCGACTGCGCCGCGACGTACGCCGCGCTGGTCGCACACACCGCGGGGCCGCTGCGCCGGTGGGCGGTGGAGGTGCTGGTCCGCACAGCGGTCCGCGAGCTCGCCTTCCGGGGAACGCCCGAGATGTTCCCCGGAGTGGGCGAGCACGCGGACCGCTGACGCGACCCGGACACGTGGGTCCCGAGGGAGCCGTCGAAGGTGGGGACCGACGGGGAGCTCCCTCGTGCAGAACTCTGCAACAGCGCACCGCCCGGGGTCGATGCCCGCGTTCCCTCAGGTTCGTGCATTGCATGTTCTTGCAATCTCAAGCCCCGGCCGGCGGACCGCCGGGAGTCGGGGCTCAGGACCAGCGCGAGACGACGTCGTGGACCTCGCCGACGCGCTGCACGACCGCGTCGGGGCGACCCTCGGTGTGGCCGACCTGCTCGGCCGGGATGACGCTGTGCGGGACGTGGACGGCCCGCAGGCCGGCCTGCTGGGCGCCCCACACGTCGTCGTAGAGCCGGTCGCCGACGTACACGCAGCGGGCGGGGTCGGTGGCGCCGACGGCGTCCAGGGCCGCGCGGAAGGCGTGCGGGGACGGCTTCGTCCACGGCACCTCGCTGGTGTAGACGTCGCCGTCGATGAGGTCCAGCACGCCGTCGCGCTCGAAGAACCCGCGGTGCCACTCCCGCGGCCAGATCGTGTTCGAGAGCACGCCGACCTTGATCCCGTCGGCGCGCAGCGCCTCGAAGAGCGGTCGCACCTCCGGGTCGGTCGCGGTGTGCGGCTCCCAGAAGTCGTAGTAGGCGCTCAGCAGTGCCGGGTCGTGCTCGAGTCCGGCCTCGGTGAAGAGGTCAGCGATGGTCGCGCTCTGCTGGTGGTCGCGGCTGCGGCCCCAGACCACCGACCCGGCGGCGTGCAGCCGCTCGGCGTGCAGGTGCCGGTCGTCGTCGGGGCTCGGGGTGGCCACGACGGCGGCCGCCAGCGCGAGCGACTCGGCGTGGAAGTCCACGTCGTGCCAGCGGGTGAGCGTGCCGCCCCAGTCGAAGACGACCGCCTCGATGCCCCTCACCGCACGACCTCCGCGCCGGGCCTGCCCTGCAGCCCGCGGGAGCGGTCAGGCACGGACCAGCCGGACGAGGTGGTCGACGACGTGCTCGGCCGCGACCTGCTCCCGCTCGCCCGTGCGCCGGTCCTTGACC
This sequence comes from Nocardioides marmotae, assembly GCF_013177455.1. NCBI lineage: Bacteria > Bacillati > Actinomycetota > Actinomycetes > Propionibacteriales > Nocardioidaceae > Nocardioides > Nocardioides marmotae. The sequence goes on along the minus strand of NZ_CP053660.1, from coordinate 1,529,896 downwards.
TCGATGACGCCGTCGGCCAGGCCCTTGCCGACCACCACGATGGTCGGCACGCCGATCAGCTCGGCGTCCTTGAACTTCACGCCGGGGCTGACCTTGCCCGGGCGGTCGTCGTAGAGCACCTCGATGCCCTGCTCGGCCAGCTCGTGGGCGATCCGGTCGGCCGCGGCGAAGACCGCCTCGTCCTTGCCGGTGGCGACCACGTGGACGTCCGCGGGCGCGACGTGGCGCGGCCAGCACAGCCCGGCCTCGTCGTGGGTGCCCTCCGCGATCGCGGCCACGGCCCGCGAGGGGCCGATGCCGTAGGAGCCCATCGTGACGGTGACCCGCTTGCCGTTCTCGTCGAGGACCTGCAGGCCGAGCGCGTCGGCGTACTTCCGGCCGAGCTGGAAGATGTGGCCCATCTCGATGCCGCGCGCGGTCTCCAGGACGCCGTCCTCGCAGGTCGGGCAGGCGTCGCCGTCACGGACCTCGGCGGCCTCGATCGTCCCGTCGGGGGTGAAGTCGCGACCGGCGACGAGGTCGAGCACGTGGCTGCCCTCGACGTCCGCGCCGGTGACCCAGCGGGTGCCCTCGACGACGCGGGGGTCGACGAGGTAGCGGATGCCCGAGGCGCTCTCCTCCCCCAGCGCGCCGGGGCCGATGTAGCCCTTGACCAGCGCCGGGTGCTTGCGCAGCTCGGCCTCGTCCATCGGCTCGACCTCGATCGGCTCGAGCTGGCCCTCCAGGCGCTTCTGGTCGACCTCGCGGTCGCCGGGCAGGCCGATGGCGAGCGGCTCGCGGGTGCCGTCGGGGTGCTTGAGGGTCACCAGGACGTTCTTGAGGGTGTCGCCGGCGTGCCAGGGGCGGTCCGCACGCGGGTACGCCGCGTTCAGGTGGTCCACGAGCGTCTCGATCGTGGGGGTGGCGGGCGTGGCCTCGGCGTGGGCGGCCGGCGCGTCGTCGTACGGCACGGGGCGGGGCGCGCGGACCTGGACGGCCTCGACGTTCGCGGCGTAGTCGCAGGCGGTGCAGCGGACGTAGGTGTCCTCGCCGACGGCGGCCTTGGCGAGGAACTCCTCGGACTTCGACCCGCCCATCGCCCCGGAGGTGGCCTTGACGATGGCGTACTCGAACCCGAGCTTGTCGAAGATGCGGATGTAGGCGTCGCGGTGGCGCTGGTAGCTCTCCTCCAGCCCGGCGTCGTCGACGTCGAAGGAGTAGGAGTCCTTCATGATGAACTCGCGGCCGCGGAGCAGGCCGGCGCGGGGACGCGCCTCGTCGCGGTACTTCGTCTGGATCTGGTAGAGCGCGAGCGGCAGGTCCTTGTAGGAGGAGTACAGGTCCTTGACGAGGAGGGTGAACATCTCCTCGTGCGTGGGCCCGAGCAGGTAGTCCCCGCCCTTGCGGTCCTGGAGGCGGAACAGGCCCTCGCCGTACTCGGTCCAGCGGTTGGTGGACTCGTAGGGCTCGCGGGGCAGCAGCGCGGGGAAGCTGACCTCCTGGGCGCCGATGCCGTCCATCTCCTCGCGGATGATGTCCTCGATGCGGCGCAGGACGCGCAGGCCGAGGGGCAGCCAGGTGTAGATGCCGGGCGCGGCGCGGCGGATGTAGCCGGCGCGCACGAGGAGCCGGTGGCTGGGGACCTCCGCGTCCGCCGGGTCGTCGCGCAGCGTGCGGACGAAGAGGCTCGACATGCGCAGGATCCGGGCGGTCATGGGCGCAAGGGTACGGCGACGGCTCAGCCGCCGACGACCCGGTTCCGGGCCCCCGCGCCGCTCAGCTGCGGGCGGCCTTCAGCGCGGCCCGGATCATCGGCCACTGCAGCGGCAGCCGGGCCAGCGCGATCGCCTTGAACCGGGTGTTGCGCGTCCTCATCGCGTCCTGGGCCATCTTCACGTTGCCCGGGAAGACGCCGAGGAGGACCACGACGCTGGCGTAGCCGGCGACCTTGCGGGTGGCCGGCACGGCGAGCCCGGCCGCGCAGGCCAGCTCGGCGACGCCGCTGGCGTGGATCACCTCGCGGTGGGCGGGGACCCAGGCCGGCATCAGCGGCTCGAAGGTCTGCGGCCGGACGAGGTGGACGATCCCGCTCACGGTGAAGCCGGTGGCGAGGACCTTGGCGCTCAGGGGCAGGCTCATGCGGTCCAGCGTGGCAGAGGGCCGGTGCCGGCGTGGCCGGTCAGAACATCACGGTGGAGAACCGGGCGGTCTCCTGGAACCCGACGCGGGCGTAGGCCCGGCGGGCCGGCTCGTTCCACTCGTTGACGTAGAGCGAGACCACCGGGGCGATCTCGGCGCGGACCATCTCGACCACGGCCGCCATGCCGCTCGCGGCCAGGCCGCGGCCGCGCTGGTCCGGCGGCACCCAGACGCCCTGGACCTGGGCGGCGTAGGGCGAGGCGCAAGCCACCTCGGCCTTGAAGACCAGCCGGCCGTCCTCGAAGGCGGCGAAGGACCAGCCGCGGTTCATCAGCTGGGTGACCCGGGCCCGGTAGAGCTCGGCTCCCCCGCCCTGCTCCGGGGAGACGCCGACCTCCTCGGTGTACATCGCCACGCACGCGGGGTAGAGCTCGGCCATGTCCGGCCGCGTCGTACGCCGCACGCGGGGGTCGGGCTCGACCAGCGGCGGTCCGGCGATCTCCAGGTGGGGCTGGCGCCACCGCGCCTCGCGGGGGCGGCCCCAGCTGCCGGCCACACCGTTCCACAGCACCTCGACGGCCTCGTGCGGGCCGACGATGGTGGAGACGGTGCGCCCGCGGGTCAGCGCGCGCTCGGCGAAGGCCCGGGCGTCGTCGGGGGTGGCGCCGATCGGGACCAGGTTGGCCCCGACGTGACAGGCGGCGACGAGCTCGCCGCTGTCGAAGCGGCCCCACACCTCACCGCCGAGCCAGCGCGGCTCGAGGTTGGTGGTGCGGGCGCGGTAGTCGGCGAAGACGTTGACCACCGGGTCCCGGGCCGTGAGCGCGAGGAACGCGTCGAGGTCGGCGGACCCCAGCGGGCGCACACCGTGACGCGTCGAGAGCACGGCGGCAGCCTACGGGAGCGCCCTGCGTCCGGGCAGTGCGCTCTGGGCCGGGTCAGCCGACGGTGACCTCGGCGGCGGCCCCGTCGACGGACTCCATGCCTTCCGCGATCCGCATGGCCTCCTCGATGAGGGTCTCCACGATCTGCGACTCCGGCACGGTCTTGATGACCTCGCCCTTGACGAAGATCTGGCCCTTGCCGTTGCCGGAGGCGACGCCGAGGTCGGCCTCGCGGGCCTCGCCGGGGCCGTTGACGACGCAGCCCATGACCGCCACCCGCAGCGGGACCTCCATGCCCTCGAGGCCGGCGGTCACCTCGTCGGCGAGCTTGTAGACGTCGACCTGGGCGCGGCCGCACGAGGGGCAGGAGACGATCTCGAGCTTGCGGGGGCGCAGGTTGAGGGACTGGAGGATCTGGATGCCGACCTTGACCTCCTCGACCGGCGGGGCCGAGAGCGAGACCCGGATGGTGTCGCCGATGCCCTGGGAGAGCAGCGCACCGAACGCGGTGGCGGACTTGATGGTGCCCTGGAAGGCCGGGCCCGCCTCGGTGACGCCGAGGTGCAGCGGCCAGTCACCCTCGGCGGCGAGCAGCTCGTAGGCGCGGACCATGACGACCGGGTCGTTGTGCTTGACCGAGATCTTGAAGTCGCGGAAGCCGTGCTCCTCGAAGAGGCTGGCCTCCCACTTCGCGGACTCCACCAGCGCCTCGGGGGTGGCCTTGCCGTACTTCTCCATCAGCCGCTTGTCGAGCGAGCCGGCGTTGACGCCGATCCGGATCGAGGTGCCGCGGTCGGCCGCGGCGCGGGCGATCTCCTTGATCTGGTCGTCGAAGCGCTTGATGTTGCCGGGGTTGACCCGGACCGCGGCGCAGCCGGCGTCGATCGCGGCGAAGACGTACTTCGGCTGGAAGTGGATGTCGGCGATGACCGGGATCTGGCTCTTGGCGGCGATCGCCGGGAGCGCCTCGGCGTCGTCCTGGCTGGGGCAGGCCACCCGGACGATGTCGCAGCCGGACGCGGTCAGCTCGGCGATCTGCTGGAGGGTCGCGTTGATGTCGGCGGTGACCGTCGTCGTCATCGACTGCACCGAGATCGGGTGGTCGCTGCCGACCCCGACCTTGCCGACCTGGATCTGACGGGTCTGGCGACGGGGCGCGAGCACCGGCGGCGGGGCCGCGGGCATGCCGAGACTGATGGCGGTCATGGGCCCCAGCCTACGGCTCGGGCCGAGCCGCTCAGGAGCCCGTCAGGCTCAGCGGCACGACCAGGTCGCCGACGATCAGCACGACGCCCATGACCAGCATGGCCGAGGCCACGACGTACGCCACGGGGAGCAGCTTGGCGGCGTCGACGTAGCCCGGGTCCGGGCGCCGGGTGAGCCGGGCGAAGCCGCGCCGGAGGGCCTCCCACAACGCGCTGGCGATGTGCCCGCCGTCGAGCGGCAGCAGCGGCAGGAAGTTGAACATGCCGATGAAGAAGTTGAAGCCCGCGATGAGCAGCAGGAGGAAGGCGGCCTTGTCGCCGCCGGGGATCTCCGCGTGGGAGGTGGTCTCGCCCGCGAGGCGGCCGCCGCCGACGATGCTGACCGGGCCCTCGGGGTCGCGCTCCTCGAGGCCGACGATCGCCTGGGCGACGTCCCAGACCTTCGCCGGCAGGGTGCCGAGCGCGACGACGGTGTCCTTGGCCATCTCGCCCATCTGGCCGAGGGTGTAGCCGACGCCGCCGGTCGCGAGCTCGGTGCTCGGCGAGATGCCGAGGAAGCCGACCTGGGTGAGCGTCTCGTCGTCGGCGGAGGTGGGCCGGGCGGAGACCGTGGTGTTGGTGACGACGGTCTGCTCGCGGCCGTCGCGCTCGATGAGGATCTCGGCGCGGCCGTCGTCGTTGCCGCGGATCAGGCCCTGGAGCTGCTCCCAGTCCTCGACCGGGGTGCCGTTGAAGGCGAGGAACCGGTCGCCGGGCTCGAGCCCGGCCTGCGCGGCCGGGGTGACGGGGTCCTCGTCGGTGCAGACCCGGCCGTCCTCGGCCACGGGCACGACGCACTGCTGGACCGTGCTGACCACCGGCTCGATGACCACGTCGCCGGGGTTGCCGTAGGTGCCGAAGACCGAGGCGTAGATGCCGAAGGCGATCAGGATGTTGACCGACGGGCCGCCGGCCATCACCACGACCTTCTTCCACCACGGCATCTTGTAGAACAGCCGGCCCTCGTCGCCGGGCTCGACCAGCTCCCACTCCGCGGCGCGGGCGTCGCTGATGAGCTGGGTGAACATGCCGGTGTTGGACTTGCGCACCTTGACGACCTGCTGGCCGTGCTCGTCGTACGTCACCTCGTCGGCGACCGCGGTGGCCCCCGGCGGCAGCATCCCGATGATCTTGACGTAGCCGCCGAGCGGGATCGCCTTGAGGCCGTACTCGGTCTCCCCGACGCGCTTGCTCCAGACCGTCGGGCCGAAGCCGATCATGTACTGGGTGACCTTCCCGCCGAACGCCTTCGCCGGGATCATGTGGCCGAGCTCGTGCAGGCCGATCGAGGCGAGGATGGCGACGACGAAGATCACCACGCCGAGGAGGTAGAGCAGGGCGGTCATGCGGGTCCGATCCGGGGGCGGGTCACGGGAGGAGAGCCTCGGCGCGGGCACGGGCCCACGCGTCGGCGGCGAGCACGTCGTCGACGTCGAGGCGCTGCATCGAGGGTACGTCGTGCTCGCTGAGAACAGCCTGAACCGTCGCGACGATGTCGACGAACCGCAGCCGTCCGTCGTGGAAGGCATCGACCGCGACCTCGTTGGCGGCGTTGTAGACCGCGGGCGCCGTGCCGCCGCGCTCCCCCGCCTCCCGGGCCAGGGTGACCGCCGGGAAGACAGCGTCGTCGAGCGGCTCGAAGCGCCAGTCCGCGGCCTTGGTCCAGTCGATCGGGGTCTCGGCGTCGGGGACCCGGTCGGGCCAGGACATCCCGAGCGCGATCGGCACGAGCATCGTGGGCAGGCCGAGCTGGGCGACGACCGCGCCGTCGACGAACTCCACCATCGAGTGGATCAGCTGCTGGGGGTGGACGACCACGTCGATGCGGTCGAAGGGGATGTCGAAGAGCAGGTGCGCCTCGATGACCTCGAGCCCCTTGTTGACCAGGGTCGCGGAGTTGGTGGTGATCACCCGGCCCATCGCGAAGTTCGGGTGCGCGAGCGCCTGCTCGGGCGTGACCTCGGCCAGCTCCGCGGCCGTGCGCCCCCGGAACGGCCCGCCGGACGCGGTGAGCACCAGGCGACGTACCTCCCCGGCGGAGCCGGCGCGCAGGCTCTGCGCGATGGCGCTGTGCTCGGAGTCGACGGGGACGATCTGGCCGGGGCGGGCCCGCTCCTTGACCAGCGGGCCGCCGATGATCAGCGACTCCTTGTTGGCCAGCGCGAGGGTCGTGCCGGCGTCGAGCGCGGCGAGCGTGGGGCGCAGGCCGACCGCGCCGGTGATGCCGTTGAGGACCACGTCGGCCGGCATCGAGGCGGCCTCGACGCTGGCCTCCTCCCCCAGACCGGCGTACGCCGGGCCGAGCTCGGCGACCTGCTGCTCGAACAGCTCGGGGTGGGAGCCGCCGGCGGTCAGCCCGACCACCCGGAAGCGGTCGGGGTTGGCACGCACCAGGTCGATCGCCTGGGTGCCGATGGAGCCGGTCGAGCCGAGGATGACGATGTCGCGGCGCTCTGTCACCGGCCCAGTCTCCCAGGCCCTCCCGATGTGACCCGGACCACACCTAGGCTGGCGCCATGACGACGACGTCCGCCTCCACCACCTCGCCGGCCGCGGGCGGCCCGGCCCTGCCCCAGGAGCGCCGGCTGGTCACCGCGATCCCCGGCCCCGGCTCGCTGGAGCGCCTCGAGCGCAAGCGCGCGCACGTCGCCGACGGCGTCGGCACGACGCTGCCGGTCTTCGTCGTCGCCGCGGGCGGCGGGGTGCTCCTCGACGTCGACGGCAACTCCCTGATCGACCTCGGCTCCGGCATCGCGGTCACCACCGTCGGCAACGCCGCCCCCGGGGTCGTCGACCGGGTCGCGGCCCAGCTGGCGGCCTTCACCCACACCTGCTTCATGGTCACCCCCTACGACGGGTACGTCGACGTGTGCGCCGCCCTGGCCGAGCTCACGCCGGGCGACCACGCCAAGAAGTCGGCGCTGTTCAGCTCCGGCGCCGAGGCCGTGGAGAACGCCGTGAAGATCGCCCGGGTCGCGACCGGCCGGGACGCCGTCGTCGTCTTCGACCACGCCTACCACGGCCGCACGAACCTGACGATGGCGATGACCGCGAAGAACATGCCCTACAAGAACGGGTTCGGCCCGTTCGCGGGCGAGGTCTACCGCGCGCCGATGTCCTACCCCTTCCGCGACGGGCTGTCCGGCGAGGAGGCCGCCCGCCGGGCGATCGACGTGGTCGAGAAGCAGGTCGGGGCGACCAACCTGGCCTGCGTCGTGATCGAGCCGATCCAGGGCGAGGGCGGCTTCGTCGAGCCGGCGCCGGGCTTCCTGCCCGCGCTCGCGGAGTGGTGCCGCGCGAACGACGTCGTCCTGGTCGCCGACGAGATCCAGTCCGGCCTCTGCCGCACCGGCGACTGGTTCGCCTGCGACCACGAGGGCGTCGTGCCCGACCTGGTCACCACCGCCAAGGGGATCGCGGGCGGCCTGCCGCTCGCCGCGGTCACCGGGCGCGCCGAGCTGATGGACGCCGTCCACGTCGGCGGCCTCGGCGGCACCTACGGCGGCAACCCGCTGGCCTGCGCGGCCGCGCTCGGTGCGATCGAGGAGATGCGGACCCACGACCTGGTCGGCCGGGCGCGCGCGGTCGGCGACCTCATGCGCGCCCGGCTCGAGGCGCTGCAGGCCGAGCACCCGGTCATCGGCGAGGTCCGCGGCCGCGGGGCGATGATGGCGATCGAGCTGTGCGCGCCGGGGACCACCGAGCCCGACCCCGTGCGCGCCGCCGCCGTCTCGGCGTACTGCCACGCCCAGGGGGTGGTCACCCTGACCTGCGGGACCTGGGGCAACGTCTTCCGGTTCCTGCCGCCGCTGGCGATCTCCGACGCCCTGCTGGAGGAGGCCTTCGACGTCGTCGCCGACGGGTTCCGCGCAACCGCTTGACGCGCGTCGAGAAGGCCTGTTCGATCCGGTTGTGAGCTACGACACGATCATCAAGGGCGGCCGCTGGTTCGACGGGACGGGTGCCCCCTCGGCGGTCCGTCACCTCGGGATCCGCGAGGGCCGCGTCGCCACCGTCTCGGCGACCCCGCTGGACGAGACCGGCTGCCCGGAGCTCGTCGACGCGACCGGCCGCTGGGTGATGCCGGGGATGGTCGACATCCACACCCACTACGACATCGAGGTGCTCGAGGGCCCCGCCCTGGAGGAGTCGCTGCGCCACGGCGTCACCACGATCCTCCTCGGCTCCTGCTCGCTCTCGACCGTGCACGTGGACGCGGTCGACGCCGGCGACCTGTTCGGCCGGGTCGAGGCGATCCCGCGCCAGCACGTGATCGGATCGGTGGGCAAGCACAAGACGTGGCGCTCGGCCCAGGAGTACGTCGCCGCGCTGGAGTCGCTCCCGCTCGGCCCGAACCTCGCCTCGTTCATCGGCCACTCCGACATGCGCACCGCCACGATGGGCCTGGACCGCGCCACCCGCGACGACGTGCGCCCGACCCGCAGCGAGGTCGAGCGGATGGAGCGGATGCTCACCGAGGCCCTCGACGCCGGCTTCATCGGCATGTCGGCCCAGCAGCTGCTCTTCGACAAGCTCGACGGCGACCTGTGCCGCTCGCGCACCCTGCCCTCGACGTACGCCCGGCGCCATGAGATGCGGCGCCTGCGCGAGATCCTCCGCCGCCGCGGCCGCGCCCTGCAGGCGGGGCCGGACGCCACCCACCCGCACACGATCCTGCTCCAGGCGCTGCACTCGATCGGCGTGCGCGCGCTGGGTCGCAACCCGCTGAAGACCAGCCTGCTCTCGGCCGCCGACCTCAAGGCGATCCCGTTCATCATCTACCTGATGCGGCTGCTCGGCGGCGTGGTCAACCGGGCCGGCGCGGACTTCCGCTGGCAGCACCTGCCGGTGCCGTTCGAGGTCTACGCCGACGGCATCGACCTGGTGATCTTCGAGGAGTTCGGCGCCGGCGCGGCCGCCCTGCACCTGCAGGAGAAGCTCGCCCGCGACGAGCTCATGCGCGACCCGGCGTACCGCGCCCGCTTCCGCAAGGACTACGAGTCCAAGTACGGCCCGCGCGTGTGGCACCGCGACTTCTTCGACGCCCAGATCGTCGCGTGCCCCGACGCCTCGGTGGTCGGCAAGTCCTTCGGCCAGGTCGGCGTGGAGCGCGGCGGCGCGCACCCCGTGGACGCCTTCCTCGACCTGGTGCTCGAGCACGGCACCGCGCTGCGCTGGCGCACCACGATCTCCAACCACCGCCCGAAGATCCTCAAGAAGATGGCGCAGACGCCGAGCATCCAGATGGGCTTCTCCGACGCGGGCGCCCACCTGCGGAACATGGCCTTCTACAACTTCGGCCTGCGCCTGCTCAAGCACGTGCACGACGCCGAGCGGGCCGGCCGCCCCTTCCTCACCGTCGAGCAGGCGGTCCACCGGATGACCGGCGAGCTGGCCGAGTGGTACGGCCTCGACGCCGGCCACCTGCGCGTCGGCGACCGCGCCGACGTCCTCGTCGTCGACCCCGAGCGGCTCGACTCCTCCCTGGAGGAGTACGCCGAGTCGCCGGTCGAGCAGTACGGCGGCCTGTCGCGCATGGTCAACCGCAACGACGCCGCCGTCCCGCTCGTCATGGTCGGTGGCCGCACGGTCTGGCGCGAGGGCCACGCCACGCCGCTCCTCGGCCGCGAGCGCACCGGGCAGTTCCTCCGCGCCGGCGAGACCGTCGACCCGCTGCCCGCCAGCGGCGCCGCCACCCTGCCGTCGGCGAGCTGAGGTCCGGCTCGGCGGCGCGGCCGGGCCGGCGGTTCACTCCCCTCATGCGTCGAGCTCCTGGATCCCCCAGGGGCTGCCGTAGGCGGTGAGCCGGTCGAGGAACGGCACGGCGTCGAAGGCCTCCGGGCCGAGGACACCGGCGCCCTTCCAGGCGCCGGTCGCGAGCAGCTCGAGGGCGACGACGGGGTTGACCGCGGTCTGCCAGACCACGCACTGGTGGCCGTACTCGCGCATCGACCACTCGTTGTCGACCACGTGGTAGAGGTACGTCGACCGCGGCGCGCCGTCGGTGCCGCGGCCGGTCACCCACAGCCCGGCGCAGGTCTTGCCGGTCATCCGCGGGCCGAGCTCGGCGGGGTTGGGCAGGCACGCCGCGACCACGTCGCGCGGGCTGACCTCGACCTCGCCGACCCGGACCTTGTCGGTGCGGTCCAGGCCGAGCTTGTGCAGGGTCTTGAGCACCTCGATGAACTCGTTGCCGAGGCCGTACTTGAACGTCGCGCGGCGGCAGTCGATCCACCGCGGCATGAGGAGCACCTCCTCGTGCTCGACGTTGACGCACTCCACCGGCCCGATGCCCTCGGGGAAGTCGAAGACCTCCGGCTCGGAGAACGGCTCGGTGGTCCGCCAGGCGCCGTCCTCCCAGATCACCGGCGGGTTGAGGCACTCCTCGATGGTGGTCCAGATCGAGAACGACGGCGCGAAGTCGTAGCCGTCGACGGTGAGGTTCGCCCCGTCACGGGTGCCGAGCTCGTCGATCTCGGAGAACAGGTGGTCGGCGGCGTACCGCGCGAAGACGTCGGAGAGGCCCGGCTCGACGCCGATCCCGACCAGCGCGAGCCGGCCGTCGGCCGCCCATGCCTCGGCCGCGGCGAACTGCTCGTCGCCGAGCTTGACGCCGGTCTTCTCGTACGGCGCGTCCGGGTGCGGCCGCGAGAGCGACATCGCCATGTCGAGGTAGTCCGCGCCGGCGGCCCGCGCGCCCTCGAAGACCGGCATCACGAACCGCGGGTCGACGGCGTTCATCACGTGGGTGGCGCGGTGCTCGCGGGCCAGCGCCGCGACCGACTCCGCGCTGGAGGCGTCGACCTGCGCGGCGGTGAACCGGTCGTCGGCCGCGGCCGCCGCACGCTCGGCCGAGGCCAGGGAGTAGTCGGCGACCACGACCGCCTCGAAGAAGTCGCGGCGCACCGCGATGGAGCAGAACGCGGCGCCGACGCCGCCGGCGCCGACCAGGAGGATGCGCATGCGTGCGGTCCCCTCACTCACCGATGTAGCTCATGACGTGCTTGATCCGGGTGTAGTCCTCGAGGCCGTACATCGAGAGGTCCTTGCCGTAGCCGGAGTGCTTGAAGCCGCCGTGCGGCATCTCCGAGACGTAGGGGATGTGGGTGTTGATCCACACGACCCCGAAGTCGAGCTTGCGCGACATCCGCATCGCCGTGGCGTGGTCGCGGGTCCAGACGCTGGAGGCCAGGCCGTACTGCACGCCGTTGGCCCAGCGCAGCGCCTCCGCCTCGTCGGCGAAGCGCTGGACGGTGATGACGGGGCCGAAGATCTCCTGCTGGATCTGCTCGTCGTCCTGGCGCAGCCCGGACAGCACGGTCGGCTCGTAGAAGTAGCCGCTCGCACCCTGCCGGTGCCCGCCGGCGTCGAGGCGCGCGTGGTCGGGGAGCCGGTCGACCATGCCGGTCACCCGGGCCAGCTGGTCGGCGTTGTTGAGCGCGCCGTAGAGGACGTTCTCGTCGTCGGGCATGCCGGTGCGGGTGGCGCGTGCCTGCTCGGTGAGCGCGGCGACGAAGTCGTCGTGGACCCCGGGGCCGACCAGCACGCGGGTGGCGGCGGTGCAGTCCTGCCCGGCGTTGAAGTAGCCGGCCTCGGCGATCGCGGCGGCGGCCCCCTCGACGTCGGCGTCGTCGAAGACGATGACCGGCGCCTTGCCGCCGAGCTCGAGGTGGACCCGCTTGAGGTCGGTGGCCGCGGAGCCGGCGACCTCCATGCCGGCGCGGACCGAGCCGGTGATCGCCACCATCTGCGGGGTCGGGTGAGCGACGAGCGCGCGGCCGGTCTCCCGGTCACCGCAGACGACGTTGAGCACGCCCGGCGGGAGGAACTCCTGGGCCAGCTCGGCCAGCATGGTCGAGGTCGCGGGCGTGGTGTCCGAGGGCTTGAGCACGACGGTGTTGCCGGCAGCCAGGGCGGGGGCGATCTTCCAGACCATCATCGCCAGCGGGTAGTTCCAGGGGGTCACTTGGCCGATGACGCCGATCGGCTCGCGGCGGATGAACGAGGTGTGGTCGGCCATGTACTCCCCCGCCGACTTGCCCTCGAGCACGCGGCACGCGCCGGCGAAGAAGCGGAAGTGGTCGACCGTCGGCGGCATCTCCTCGCTGGCGGTCAGGTGGAGCGGCTTGCCGGTGTCGCGGCTCTCCGCGGCCACGAACTCCTCGGCCCGCGCCTCCAGGGCGTCGGCGATGCGCAGCAGGGCCAGCGACCGCTCCTGGGGGGTCGTGGACCCCCAGCCCTCGAAGGCGCGCTGCGCGGCGTCATACGCCCGGTCGAGGTCCTCGCGACCCGAGCGTGGCGCCCGGGCGTAGACCTCCCCGGTGCTCGGGTCGATCACCTCGTAGGTCTCACCGGAGACGGAGTCGACGGACTCGCCGTCGACGACATTGCGGAACGACTGCTCGGCCATGGCCCGACCCTAGTGATTCCAGCACCGATTGTGGAGGTCTGATCCCGAATCTCCCACGGATTCCGTCGTGAAACCGGGCTGTCACATTCGGATTCGTGCGCGGCGGCTTGCCCTGAGCCCTCTCCGGCACGCACCATGGGCCCATGCACCCGGACTACGACCACCTGCAGCAGGCCGCCAAGGACCACCTGTGGCTGCACTTCTCCCGGCACAGCGCGTACGCCGACGGCGACGTGCCCGTGATCGTGCGCGGCGAGGGCGTCCACCTCTGGGACGCCACCGGGAAGCGCTACCTCGACGGGCTCGCCGGGCTGTTCGTCTCCCAGCTCGGCCACGGCCGCACCGAGCTGGCCGAGGCGGCCGCGAAGCAGGCCCAGGAGCTGGCGTTCATGCCGCTGTGGTCCTACGCGCACCCGCCGGCCATCGAGCTGGCCGAGAAGGTGGCCTCCTACGCGCCGGGCGACCTGAACCGGGTCTTCTTCACCAGCGGCGGCGGCGAGGCCGTCGAGACCGCCTGGAAGCTGGCGAAGAACTACTACAAGCTCACCGGTCGGCCGATGAAGCACAAGGTGATCAGCCGCGCGATCGCCTACCACGGCACCACCCAGGGCGCCCTGTCGATCACCGGGCTGCCGCTGCTCAAGCAGCAGTTCGAGCCGCTCGTGCCCTCGACGTTCCGGGTGCCGAACACCAACGCCTACCGCGCCGACGAGATCACCGCCGGCTTCCTCGACGGCGCCTCGGACCCCGAGGCCTTCGGCCGCTGGGCCGCCGACCAGATCGCCGTCGCGATCGAGAACGAGGGCCCCGACACCGTCGCCGCCGTCTTCCTCGAGCCGGTGCAGAACGCCGGCGGCTGCTTCCCGCCGCCCCCGGGCTACTTCGAGCGGGTCCGCGAGATCTGCGACGAGTACGACGTGCTGCTGGTCTCCGACGAGGTCATCTGCGCCTTCGGGCGGCTCGGCCACATGTTCGGCGCCGAGCGCTACGGCTACCAGCCCGACATCATCACCTGCGCCAAGGGCATCACCTCCGGCTACGCCCCGCTCGGCGCGATGATCGCCTCCGACCGCCTGATGGAGCCGTTCCTGGCGGACAAGGCGATGTTCGCCCACGGCTACACCTTCGGCGGCCACCCGGTCTCCACCGCGGTCGGCCTGCGCAACCTCGAGCTCTTCGAGGAGGAGAAGGTCCTGGAGAACGTCCGCGACAACGAGGCGACGTTCCGGGCCACCCTCGAGCGGCTGCTGGACCTGCCGATCGTCGGCGACGTCCGCGGCGACGGGTACTTCTACGGGATCGAGCTGGTCAAGGACAAGGCGACCAAGGAGTCGTTCACCGCCGAGGAGTCCGAGCGGATCCTCTACGGCTTCGTCTCCAAGCAGCTCTACGCCGAGGGGCTCTACTGCCGCGCCGACGACCGCGGCGACCCGGTCGTCCAGCTCGCTCCCCCGCTCGTCTGCGGCCCCGAGCACTTCGAGGAGATGGAGCAGATCCTCCGGGTCGTCCTGGACAAGGCCTCCTCGCTGCTCTGAGCTTCCTGCCCGCCCCTGCCCGCCCCTGCCCGCCGGCGTCGGCTCAGGCGGGCGCCAGCGCCCGCCCCTCGAGGCGGTGGAAGTCGGGCAGCCGCCGGCGCAGCACCATGTGCACGGCGATCAGGGAGGAGGTCAACGCCGCCCAGACGCACCACAGCGAGGCGAAGGCCTGGACGTAGACGATGGCGACGACCGTGAGCCCGACCAGGTTGAGCAGGCCGAAGGCGACGATCGAGGGGTAGCCCGACAGCACCGACGGACCGATCACCGCCACGATGTACAGCACGGCCCACATCGGCCCGAAGGTCAGGTCGACGTCGTAGACCAGCGCATGGGGCTCCTCCCTGACCAGGAGCGGGCCGTCGAGCACCGCGTAGAGCAGGTACGCCGCGACCACCGCGCCGAGCACGACGAACGGCGCCACGCGTTGGCGCAGCCCCTGGGGCTCGAGCAGCAGCACCGCGAGCGGCACCAGGAACGGGAGGAGCGGGAAGGCGACGAGGACGTAGACCATCGCGGCGGCGTGCTGGACGCCGGCGGAGACGTAGTCGCCCGCGCCGTGCCAGACCAGGGCCTCGGTCAGCTGGTGGAGCGCGAAGATCAGCGGCAGGGAGGCGAACGGCAGCTCCCGGGGCGTGCGCACCTCCCGCAGGCAGACCGCCGCGACGGGGAGCAGGGCCACGCCGGCGATCACGTCCGCGCTCATCGAGAAGCACACGGTCGCCCGGTTGCCCGTGCGGGCCGGCGCAACCCTGCGCGGGGTCAGGTGTGCGGGATCAGGTGTGCGGGCGGGATCAGGTGCGCGCGGCCAGGCGGCGGCGGTTGCCGACCTCGCCGAGGACGACGATGGCGACCGAGACGAGGAACATCAGGGTGCCGATCACGTTGACCTGCATCGGCACGCCGCGCTGGGCGACGCCCCAGACGTACATCGGGAACGTCGTGGTGGTGCCGGCGTTGAGGTTGGTGATGATGAAGTCGTCGAAGGAGAGCGAGAAGCTCAGCAGGGCGGCGCCGAGGATCCCGGGGAAGACGAGCGGGAAGGTCACCCGCCAGAAGGTCTGCGCCGGGGTGGCGTAGAGGTCCATCGCGGCCTGCTCGAGGTGGTCGTCCATGCCGGCCAAGCGGGCCCGCACGGCGACGACCACGAAGGACAGGCAGAACATCACGTGGGCCACGAAGATCGTCCAGAACCCCAGCTGGCCGCTGAACCCCGCGGCCACGAACAGCGCCAGCAGCGAGGAGCCGAGCACGATCTCGGGCGCCGCCATCGGCAGGAAGACCAGCAGGTTGGTCGCCGAGCGGCCGGCGAAGTCGTGGCGCACCAGGGCGAACGCCGCAAGCGTCCCGAGCACGGTCGCCACCAGGGTGGAGAGCAGCCCGATCTGCGCGCTGCGCACGAGGGCGTCGCACATGGTCGGGTCCGCGCACGGGTTGGCCCAGTTGTCGAGGGTGAAGGAGCCGAAGGCGTAGACGTTGCGGCTCGCCGGCTCGTTGAAGCTCATCAGGACCACGACCGCGATCGGCACGAAGCTGTAGGCCAGGACGAGCAGCCCGAGCACCAGCACGAGGTGCTCGCGCACCCACCGCACGGCGCTCACAAGAGCTCCTCGGTCCCGGCGCGGCGTACGTAGACCAGCACCATCACGACGATCAGGACCATCAGGACCATCGACAGCGCGGCGGCCGCCGGGTAGTCGTTGGCGTCGGTGAACAGGCTCTGGACCACCCCGCCGACCATCCGCTGGTTCGGCGAGCCGAGCAGCTCGGCGTTGATGTAGTCGCCCGAGGCGGGGATGAAGGTCAGCAGCGTCCCGGACACCACCCCGGGCAGCGACAGCGGCCAGGTCACCTTGAAGAAGCCGACGACGGGGTGGGCGTAGAGGTCGCTGGAGGCCTCGACCAGCGCGGGGTCGATCTTGTCGAGGCTGGCGTAGAGCGGCAGCACCATGAAGGGCAGGAAGTTGTACGTCAGCCCGGCGACCACCGCGACCGGCGTCGCCAGCAGCCGGCCGTCCTCGCCGACGAGCTGGAGGAGCTGGAGGGTGCCCACGACCCAGCCGTCGTCGGCGAGGATCAGCTTCCACGACAGGGTGCGGACCAGGAAGCTGGTGAAGAACGGCGCGACGACCAGCACCAGCATGAGGTTCTTCCACCGGCCGGCCTTGAAGGCGATGGCGTAGGCCAGCACGTAGCCGAGCACGAGGCAGAAGGCGGTCGCGAGCCCGCCGTACCAGAGCGAGCGGAGCAGCGGGCGCCAGTACTCCTGGAGCGCGTCGACGTAGTTGCCGAACGCCCAGGTCATCTCATAGCCGCGGAAGTCCGAGCCCGCCGGGTCATAGAGGCTGGTCGCGACCAGGGAGTAGAACGGCACGACGAAGAACAGCACCAGCCACAGCGCCGCGGGCAGCAGGAGGAGGTAGCCGGTCCGGCCCCGGTGGCGTCCCGACTCCGGCGGCGGCGGCTCCTCGGTGCCCTGCGGCGCCCCGGGTACGTCGAGGGGCGGGGCGACCCCCGCGGTGCTGGTCACTCAGGCCCCCACGCGCTCGGCGGACCCGGCGGCGGCGTCCTGGCTGCGGTCGAGGAGGAAGGCGTACTCCGGGCGCCACGAGAGCTCCACCTGCTCGCCCTGGGCGAACATCCGGGTGCGGCCGGTGTTCTGGGAGAAGACCTGGAGCTCCTGGCCCCACGGCATCCGCACGAGGTACAGCGTGCTGACGCCCACGAAGCTGACGTCGGTCACCACGCCGCCGGGGATGGTGTTGCCCGGCGCGTCGAGCTCGGCCCCGGGCGGACCGATCAGCACCTTCTCCGGCCGGATGCCGACCCAGCCGTCGTCGGTGGCGCTGTGCACGCGCGGGGTCGGCACCGAGACCTCGATGCCCTGCA
Organism: Nocardioides marmotae; assembly: GCF_013177455.1. Taxonomy (NCBI): domain Bacteria; kingdom Bacillati; phylum Actinomycetota; class Actinomycetes; order Propionibacteriales; family Nocardioidaceae; genus Nocardioides; species Nocardioides marmotae. The sequence continues at coordinate 1,512,816 of NZ_CP053660.1, read as the reverse complement.
TGTCGACCGTCGTGACGTCCGCGGCCCGGCGCAGCACCCGGCCGGCGACCAGGTTGGACTGGCCGAGGAAGTTGGCCACGAAGGTGCTGCGCGGGTTCTCGTAGAGCTCCGCCGGCGGCCCCATCTGCTCGATGACGCCACCGTTCATCACCGCGACGGTGTCGGCCATCGTCATGGCCTCCTCCTGGTCGTGGGTGACGTGGACGAAGGTGCGGCCGACCTCCTCCTGGATCCGCTTGACCTCGATCTGCATCGACCGCCGCAGCTTGAGGTCGAGGGCGCCGAGCGGCTCGTCGAGCAGCAGCACCTCGGGGCTGTTGATGAGCGCGCGGGCCAGGGCGACGCGCTGCTGCTGGCCGCCGGAGAGCTGGGCGGGGCGCTTGCGGGCCTGCGAGGTCAGCTCGACGAGGTCGAGCATCTCGTGGACCCGGCGGTCGACGTCCTTCTCCCGGCGCCGCCGCAGCCCGAAGGCGACGTTCTCGAAGATGTCGAGGTGCGGGAAGAGCGCGTAGCTCTGGAAGACGGTGTTGACCGGGCGCCGGTAGGGCTTGGCGAAGGTGATGTCCTGCCCGGCGAGGGTGATGGTGCCCGAGGTCGGGGTCTCGAGCCCGGCGACCATCCGCAGCGTGGTGGTCTTCCCGCAGCCCGAGGGCCCCAGCAGCGCGAAGAACGAGCCGCGCGGCACGTCGAGGTCGAGGGACTGGACGGCGGTGAACCCGGCGAACGCCTTGGTCAGCTGGCGCAGCCGGAGGCCGTCGTACGACCCGGGGTCGCCGCCGGCGGAGGTCCCCGGGCGCGCAGGGGTCGCGGGGGTGTCAGCCACCTGTGACATCGGACCAGTCCCTTTCGTAGGCCGTCGCCTGGCGGTCGTCGAGCGGCATGAACGCGAAGGTCTGCGCGAGCATCTCGGCGTCGGGGAAGATCAGGGCGTTGTCGACCAGCGAGGGGTCGATCTTCTCCATCTCCTCGCGCGCGCCCTCGACGGGGCAGATGTAGTTGACCCAGGCCGCGAGCCGGGCGGCGACGGCCGGGTCGTAGTAGTGGTCGATCCAGGCCTCGGCGTTCGCCTGGTGCTCGGCGCCGTTGGGAACGAGCATGTTGTCGCTCCAGAGCGCCAGCCCCTCCTCGGGGGCGACGAACTTGATGTCGGGGTTCTCGAACTGCAGCTGGATGACGTCGCCGGACCACGCCTCGCAGGCCACGATGTTCCCCGCGGCGAGGTCCTGGATGTACTCGTTGCCGGTGAAGGCCCGCACCTGGCCGTCGCTGACCGCCTTGCGCAGCCGGTCGATCGCGTCGTCCCACTGGTCCTGGGTGAAGTCCTCGGGGTCGGCCCCGGTGGCCTTGAGCGCGAACGCCATCGTGTCGCGCATCTCCGAGAGCAGCGTGACGCGCCCCTTGAGCTCCGGGTCGTCGAGCAGCTCGCTGAAGCTGCCGATCTCGCCGGTCTTCGCCGCGTTGTAGGCGACGCCGGTCAGCCCGGTCTGCCACGGCGCGTGGAACTGCAGGTCGGGGTCCCACGCGACGCCGCGCAGCGGCTCGATGAGGTTGGCGTGCAGGTTCCGCACGTTCTTGCGGGCCAGCGGCTGGATCCAGCCGAGGTTGATCATCCGCGCGGCCATCCAGTCGGTGAGCATCACCATGTCGCGTTCGACCGGCTCGCAGCTGCCGAGCTGGTTGCTCACCTTGGCGTAGAACTCCGCGTTGTCGTTGACGTCGTCGGTGTAGCGCACCGCCACCCCGGTGCGCTCCTCGAACAGGTCGCGGGTGTTGCCCGCGTCGCGCCGCGGGTCGATGTAGCCGGGCCAGTTGGAGACCACGAGGAGACGGTCCTCGGCCGAGCGGTCCGTGGCCCGGCACGCGGCCGGGTCCTGCTGGGCGCCGTCCTTGCCGAACAGCGGCAGCACCGCCAGGCTCCCGCCCACGACGGCGAGGCCGCCCACGCCCCGCAGGACGGTACGACGCGTGGTCGCCGGCCCTCGCGGGCCCGGCGTGACCCTGGGCGCTCGGCGCGTCATCCGGCTCCCCTCGGCGACCGTGCGGCCGCGGCTCGTTGGTGGCTGACGTGCTCCGGATCGTGCCACCGGGGCCCGTCGACGGCAAGGGAAACCGTCGGGACGAAACCTGTTCGCAACGGAATCGATCGTTTCGAGGTGGTCCCACGTGCGTTCCGCCTCGCCCGGCCGGCGGGCCTCATGGGAGAGTGCGGGCCATGAACCACAGGCAGGACCGCACGTCCGTCGTGCTCGACGACGTCTCCAAGGCGATCATCGAGCAGCTCCAGCAGGACGGTCGGCGCTCGTACGCGGCCATCGGCAAGGTCGTCGGGCTCTCCGAGGCCGCGGTCCGCCAACGGGTGCAGCGGCTCATCGAGGGCGGGGTGATGCAGGTCGTGGCGGTCACCGACCCCCTCGAGCTCGGCTTCGCGCGGCAGGCGATGGTCGGCGTGAAGGTGCAGGGCCCGCTCGAGCCGGTGGCCGACGCGCTCAGCGACCTCGACGAGGTCGACTACGTCGTGATCACCGCCGGCTCCTTCGACCTGCTGGTGGAGGTGGTCTGTGAGAGCGACGACCACCTGCTCGACCTGCTCTCCCACCGGATCCGCTCGATCGAGGGGGTCGTGGCGACCGAGACGTTCATGTACCTCAGCCTGCGCAAGCAGACCTACTCCTGGGGTGTGCGCTGAGCCGCCCGCTGTGGCGCGACACCGCGCCGGAGGCCCCCGCCCGCGCGCCGCTGCCGGGCGACCGCGACGCCGACGTGGCGATCGTCGGCGGCGGCTACACCGGGTTGTGGACGGCGTACTCCCTGCTCGTCGCCGACCCCACGCTGCGCGTCGTCGTCCTCGAGGCCGAGCAGGTCGGGCACGGCGCGTCGGGGCGCAACGGCGGTTGGTGCTCGGCGCTGTTCCCGGCCTCGATCGCCGCGCTCACAGCGATGGCCGGGCGCGAGGCCGCGCTGGCCCAGCACCGCGCGATGCGCGAGACCGTCGCCGAGGTGGGCCGCACGACGGCCGCCGAGGGGATCGACTGCCACTACACCCGGGGCGGCACCCTGGTCGCCGCCCGCAGCCGCGCCCAGTGGGCCCGCGCCCGCGCCGAGGTCGCCGAGGCCCGCTCCTGGGGCCGCGCCGAGGACGACCTGCGCCTGCTCGGGGCGGCCGAGGCGAGCGCGGTGCTCGGCGCGCGGGGCGTGCGCGGGGCGACGTACACCCCCGACTGCGCCGCGATCCACCCCGTGCGGCTCGTGACCGGCCTGGCCGAGGCGTGCGAGCGGCGGGGCGTGACGATCCACGAGCGGACCCGCGTGACCGCGATCGAGCCCGGGCGGGCCCGCACGGCGCACGGCGACGTCCGCGCGGAGGTCGTCGTGCGCGCGACCGAGGGGTTCACCCCGCTGCTGCCGGGCCTGCGCCGGGCGGTCGTGCCGGTCTACTCGCTGATGATCGCCACCGAGCCGCTGCCGGCGCAGACCTGGGCCGAGATCGGGCTGGCTCGGCGGGAGACCTTCAGCGACCACCGGCACCTGGTGATCTACGGCCAGCGCACCGCCGACGACCGGCTGGCCTTCGGCGGCCGCGGCGCGCCGTACCACCTCGGCTCGCGCGTCCGGCCGGAGTTCGACCACGACGAGCGGGTCTTCGCGGGCCTCTACGCCACCCTCACCTCGATGTTCCCCGTGCTCGCCGGCACCCGGGTCACCCACGCCTGGGGCGGGCCGCTCGGCATCCCCCGCGACTGGTGCGCCTCGGTCGGGTTCGACCGGCGCACGGGGCTCGCCTGGGCCGGGGGGTACGTCGGCGACGGGGTCGCCACCACGAACCTGGCCGGCCGCACCCTGGCCGACCTGGTCCTCGGCCGCGACACCGACCTGGTGCGGCTGCCCTGGGTGGGGCACCGCTCGCCCGCGTGGGAGGCCGAGCCGCTGCGCTGGCTGGGCATCAACCTCGGCCTGCGGGCCACCCGCCTCGCCGACGTCGAGGAGGCGGTCACCGGCCGGCCCAGCCTGGTCGCCCGCGCCACCGCCCCGCTCCTCGGCGGCTGACCCGGCCCGCCTCCCAGCCCCTCACCGGCTCGCGGCGAGGGCGACGGCGGCCGACGGGGCGAGCGGGAGCGAGGGCAGCAGCAGCGCGTTGAGCGCGTGGTAGGCGTCGGGCTTGCCCGGCCAGGTCAGCGCGGCCGGGGCGAGGTCGGGGCCGAGCTCGTGCAGCCAGGAGCCGTCGGGCTCGACGAGGTGGTCGACGGTGAAGGACCACCAGCGCGCGGCGAGGTCGGCGTACCGCTCCTCCCCCGTCGCCCGGGCCAGCGCGTCCGCCGCGAGCACCGCCTCGCAGTGCACCCAGTGGAACCGCTGGTCGACGACCGGAACCCCGGACCAGTCGGTGGTGTAGGGGAAGCCGGCGCGGCCGCCGTCGGCGTCGGCCGCGGCCCGGTCGAAGAGGCCGCGGGCCGCCTCGAGCAGCCAGCCCGGCGGCGGGTCGCCGGCGCGCTCGTGCGCGGCGTGGAGGTGGACGAGCAGGCGGGCCCACTCCAGGCCGTGGCCGGGGGTGGCACCGTAGGGCCGGAACGGGTCGGCGGGACGGTCGCGGTGGTGCTCGGGCAGCGGCCGCCAGTCGGCGTCGAAGTGCTCCACGACCCGCCACGCGTGGGCGCGGGCGACGCGGTCGACGAGGTGCTCAGCGATCCGCAGGGCGCGCCCGCGCCAGACCGGGTCGCAGGTCGCGTCGGCGGCGACGAGGTAGGCCTCGACGGTGTGCATGCAGCCGTTCGCGCCGCGGTAGTCCTCGGCCCGCGACCAGTCCCCCGACCACTGCTCGACGCACAGCCCGCGGCCCTCGTCCCAGAACCGCTCGGCGTGGACAGCCAGCGCGCGGTCGAGCAGGCCGTCGGCCGCGGGGACCCCGGCGACCGCGGCCGTGGCGGCGGCGAGCACGACGAAGGCGTGGTCGTAGCAGGACTTGGTGTCCCCCATGGGACGCCCGTCGCCGTCCAGGGCGCTCCACCACCCGCCGTGGGCGCGGTCCTCGAAGGGCCCGCCGAGCGTCTCGATGCCGTGCCGCGCGAGGTCGGCCGCGCCGGGGACGCCGAGCAGGGAGGCGAGGGAGAAGACGTAGGTCATCCGCGCGTTGATCCACAGCTCGGGGCCGCGCCCGGTGTTGACCGTGCCGTCGCGGCCCAGGTGGCCGAAGCCCCGCTCGAGTCGCGAGCCGGCCGCAAAGGCCAGCAGCCGCTCCAGCAGGACCGCGCGGTCACCGGACACCGGGCCGACCACGGGACCGACAGCCGCCGGGCCGGTCACGCGAACCCGTTGGCCGCGGTGCGGGCCGGGGGCCGCGGCGCGCGGAGCCAGGCGTCGAAGAACCCGCCGAGGGACTCCCCGCTGACCTCGGCGGCGAGCTGCTCGAGCTCGGCGCCCGAGCCGTGGCCGCCCTCGCGGTCGGCGAGCCAGGTGCGCAGCAGCGTGCGGAAGTTGCGCTCGCCGATGCGCGTGCGCAGCGCCTGGAAGGCCATCCCGCCGCGCAGGTAGACGGGCTCGGAGAAGATCCGCTCCGCTCCGGGGTCGTCGACCGGCACCGCCCAGAAGTCGTCGTGGTCGGCCAGCAGCGCGTGGGTGCCCTCCATCCACCGCTGGGCCTTCATGCCGCCGTGCGCCTCGGCGTACCGCGCCTCCATGAAGGTCGCGGCGCCCTCGTTGATCCAGATGTCGCGCCACCCGCGCACCGCGACGGAGTCGCCGAACCACTGGTGGGCGACCTCGTGGACGACGGTCGCGAGCGCGCCGCGGCCGCTCATCACGGGGTAGGTCGGGCGGGTCTGGTTCTCCAGGGCGAAGCCCGGCTCGAGGCTGGTGGTGAGGCCGCCGGTCGCGCTGAACGGGTAGGGACCCAGCTGCTGCTCGGTCCACCGGACGACGTCGGAGGTGCGCCGCATCAGGTCCATCGCGCGGGAGCGCTCGGGCTGGGGGATGCGGCGGGAGACCGCGACGTACCACGGCAGCCCGTGGTGGACGCCGTGGTCGACCTGGAAGCGGCCCGCGGCGAAGAAGGCGAGGTACGGCGCCATCGGCTCGGCCGCGCGCCAGCGGGTGGTCGCCTGCCGCCCGTGCACCCTGCGCGAGACCAGCCGTCCGTTGCCCACGACCTGCTTGTCGGCCGGCACGGTGACCGAGACGTCCACGTGCGCCTTGTCGCGGGGGTGGTCGTTGGCGGGGAACCACCACGGGGCCATGTGCGGCTGGTTCATCGCGACGACCTCGCCGGGGTCGGCCAGCCAGTTCTGCTCGCCCTGCCACCTGATCCGGCCGGGCCGTCCGGCGTACCGCACGACCACGGTGACGACGTCACCGGCGAGGACCGGCCGCGCCGGGCGGATGCTCAGCTCGTGCCGGTCCGGGCGCGTCCACCGCGCGGGCCGGCCCGCGACCCGGACCTGCTGCACCGGGAGCAGCAGGTCGAGGTTGAACCGGGACAGGTCGTGGATGGCACGAACGCGGAGCCGGGTCCTGCCCTCGAGCCGCCCGCGGTCGAAGTCGTAGGCGATGTCGACGTCGTAGCTGCGGACGTCGATGCCGCCGTTGCCGTCCTGGGGGAAGTAGGGATCCCCGATGCCTGCGGACCCGGGCCGCGGCCGGGCGGCCGGCTCGTCGCCGGCGAGGGCGGTCGCGGAGCCGGCGAGCACGAGCGTCCCGGCCAGCAGGCCGGGGACGAGGCGGCGGAGTGGACGCATCGATGCACGGTATCCCCTGGCACCGACGCGGCGCGGTGGGTTGCGGACCCGACCTCTTTAGTCGAGTATCCCGCTAGACATTGATCAACCGGCCGGCACCCGGCCCAGGAGGAACGATGCACGTCGTCACGATCGAGGTCCCCTCCCTCGGCAACCGCTGCCACCTCGTCCACGACGGGCGCAGCGCGCTGGTCGTCGACCCGCCGCGCGACCTCGCCCCCGTCGAGCGGGCCGCCGAGGCGGCCGAGGTCGAGATCGTGGCGGTGGCCGACACCCACATCCACAGCGACTACGTCTCGGGCGCGTTGGCCCTGGCCCGCCGTCACGGAGCCGACTACCTGCTCGCGGCCGACGAGCGGGTCGACTTCGAGCGGGTCGGGGTCCGCGACGGCGACGAGGTGCCGGTCGGCCGGCTCCGCGTGGAGGTCCACGCGACGCCCGGCCACACCCGCCACCACCAGGCGTTCCTCGTGCGCGAGGGGATGCGGCCGGCCGCGCTGTTCACCGGCGGCAGCCTCCTGCACGGCACGGTCGGGCGCACCGACCTGGTCGACCCCCGCCTGACCCGCGAGCTGGCGCGGCAGCAGTGGCGCTCCGCGCGGGCGCTCTCCCGCCTCCACCCCGCCACCACGCTGCACCCCACCCACGGGTTCGGGAGCCTGTGCGCCGCGACGTCGGTGCCGGCCCACGACCCGGGCCGGGCGATCACGCTCGCCGACCAGCTCACCGCCAACCCCGCGCTGACCACGCCGCAGGAGGCGTTCGTCTCGGCCCTGGTCGCCGGCTTCGGCCCCGTGCCCGCCCACTACCGGCACGTGGCACCGCTGAACCGGGCCGGCGCCGGACGCGCCCACCCCCGCCCCGCCCGGCCGCGCACCGCCGAGGAGGTCGCCGACACGGTGCTCGCCGGCGGCTGGGTCGTCGACCTGCGCGAGCGCTCGCGCTTCGCCGAGGCGCACCTGCCCGGCTCGGTCAGCATCGAGGCCGGCCCCCAGATGGCGACGTACGTCGGCTGGCTGGTGCCGTGGGGCACCGACATCGTGCTGGTCACCGACGACGCCTCCGCGCTCGGGCCGGCGCTGCGCGACCTGGCGGCCATCGGCATCGAGGGCGTCGGGACGCACGTGCTCGACGGGGCCGGCCTGACCGCGACGTACCGCCGCACCGACTGGGCGGGCTACCGCGCCGCGACCGCCCACGACCCCGCCCCGCCGCGCGTCGTCCTCGACGTCCGGCAGCGCGAGGAGTGGGCCGCGGGGCACCTCCCCGGCGCCGTGCACGTGCCCGTCCAGGACGTCGCTGCGCACGCCGCGACCCTCCCCGCGGGCGAGGTGTGGGTGCACTGCCGCTCGGGCTACCGCGCCGGCATCGCGGCGAGCCTGCTGCACCGGCTCGGCCACCACGTCGTGCACGTCGACGACGCCTGGGAGCGGGTCCACGAGCTCGCCATCCCGGTCGCCGGACTCGCCGCCTAAATGCGTTGCGACGCCCGGCCGCGGGCCACCACCCTGGTCCCGGCCGGGTCTTCCGCCCGCCCGCCCCAGCGATCGAGAGGAGCGTGACATGTCCATGACTGTCCTCGCCCTGCCCTCCGCACCCCCTCTCCTCCTCGATCCCTGGAGCACCGTTGACCTCGCACGACCCGCAGCACCCGAGCCTCCGCACCACCCCTGACCCCGACCTCGACCTCCACCCCGCCGTCGACCCCGCCGTCGTCGCCGGCTGGCGCGTCCACGACGACCTGGCCGAGGGCCAGCGCTGGACGACCTGGTACGACGTCGAGCCGCTCGCCCGCGGACCCGAGCCGCGACCCGACTGGGTCGTGACCTCCCGCGGCGCCGTCGACACCGACCTCGGCATCCTCAAGACCGGCAAGGAGGCCGACGTCTTCCTCCTGGAGCGGGCCGACCCGCTCCTGCCCGACCAGGCGGTGGTCCTGGCCGCCAAGCGCTACCGCTCGACCGAGCACCGCACCTTCCACCGGGCCGCGTCCTACACCGAGGGCCGCAGCATGAAGCGCTCCCGCGACCAGCGCGCCGTCAAGCGCGGCTCCACCTTCGGCCGCCAGGTCGCAGCCGCCGAGTGGACCGTCTCGGAGTGGGCCGCGCTGAAACGGCTGTGGTCGCTCGGCCTCCCGGTCCCCTACCCCGTGCAGGTCGACGGCACCGAGCTGCTCATGGAGTGGATCAGCATCGACGGCGAGGACGGCCCCGAGACGGCACCTCGGCTCGCCCAGGCCCGGCCGGCGCCGGCGCTGCTGGCCTCCTACTTCGACCAGCTGCGCGAGGCGATGGCCACGATGACGCAACACGGCCTGGTGCACGGCGACCTGTCGCCGTACAACATCCTGGCGGCCGGGGACCGGCTCGTCGTCATCGACCTCCCGCAGGTCGTCGACCTCGTCGGCAACCTCCACGGCATGGACTACCTGCTCCGCGACTGCACCAACGTGTGTCGGTGGTTCCGGGCCCGGGGGTTGGCCGTCGACGAGCAGGAGCTCTTCGCCGACCTGCTCGCCACCGCCTTCTAGGGCCACGCGTCGAGGACCGCTGGGAGGCCACCCCTAGGTTGACGGGGTGAGGCACACCCACGGCCGCGTCGTCCAGGTCGAGTCGCTGGCGGACTTCGACCGCCGCATGGCCGCGGGGGCGACGTCGCTGTCGGGCTGGCGGGTCCGTGCGGTCGACCTGTCCGACCGCACGGACCGGCTGGCGCGCTGCCGGGTGGCCGGCGCGGCCTTCCTCGGGTGCACCTTCGCCCCGGGGCAGGCCGAGCGGTTGCTCGACCAGGGCGCGCTGGTGCTGCCCGTCGCCCCCGGCGCGCCGCTCGACACCGCCCGGGCCGAGCTCTACACCGCCGCCGAGCTGTACGGCGCGGGCCCCTACGAGTCCTCGCTGGACGCACGCGCCTACGCGTGGTCCCAGGAGCCGCCGACCCCCGAGACCGCGCTGGCCAAGGCGCTCCACGACCACGCCATCGACCAGGCCCTCACCTCCTGGGTGACCGGCCGGCGCCTGGTCGGGGTCATGGGCGGCCACGCGCTCCAGCGGGGCTCGGAGGGGTACGCCGCGGCGGCCGCGCTCGGGCACGCCCTGGGCGGGGCGTGCACGGTCGCCACCGGCGGCGGGCCCGGCGCGATGGAGGCCGCGAACCTCGGGGCGCGGCTGGCGCGGCGGCCCGCCGAGGAGCTGACCGCCGCCCTCGCGGACCTGGCCCGCGTGCCGGCGTACCGGCCCTCGATCGGGGCGTGGGCCCGCGTCGCGCTGGAGGTGTGCGACCGGCACCCCGATCCCGTCGACACCCTGGGGATCCCCACCTGGCACTACGGGCACGAGCCGCCCAACGTCTTCGCCACCTCGATCGCGAAGTACTTCCGCAACGCCACCCGCGAGGCCGTGCTGCTGGAGGTCTGCGACGGCGGGATCGTCTTCCTCCCCGGCGCCGCCGGCACCGTCCAGGAGGTCTTCCAGGACGCCTGCGAGAACTACTACGCCGATGAGTCCTCGCTCGCGCCGATGGTCCTGGTCGGGCGGACCCACTGGACCGAGACCTTCCCCGCCTGGCCCCTCCTCCGCGCGCTGGCGCGCGAGCGGCCGATGGCGCCCCACGTGCACCTTGTCGACACCGTCGCCGAGGCCGCCGCGCTCGTCGCGGCCGGCGCGCCCCGGCCCGAGCGGGACGCCCGGTGAGTTGACCGAATAGCTCCCCAGGTGTCGGTCGTCACACCTAGGGTGATCGCACCATGCCGATGCCAGAGATCTCCCGTCGCCAGCTGCTCCGCTCCGCCGGAGCAGCCGCCCTCGCTGCCACGACCGCCGCCTCGGCGGCCGCCACCTCCGCGGCCTCCGCCGCGTCCTCCGCCGGGTCGACCGCCGCCGCGGCCGTCGCCAAGCGCGGCACCACCCTCGCCCGGGTCATCCGCAAGGGCGCGCCGGGCGCGCTGGGCTACGCCCCGCTCGTCGCCGGCCCCGGTGAGAAGCACCGCCTGCGCCAGGACCTCGGGCTCAAGGCCGCCGCGCGCCGCGCCCGCAAGCGCAAGGGTCTGCTCGCCTTCGCCCAGCTCAGCGACGTCCACGTCCTCGACGCGCAGTCGCCGCTGCGGGTGGAGTGGGTCGACCGCTGGGACGACGCCGACCTCGGCGGCCCCACCCCGGGCAACCAGCTCTCCTCGTCCTACCGGGCCCACGAGATGCTCACCGCGCACATCGCCGACTCGATGGTCCGCCAGATCAACGCCATCGGGAAGGGCCCGGTCACCGGCAAGCCCCTCGCCGTGGCCGTGCAGACCGGCGACAACTCCGACAACAGCCAGTACAACGAGATCCGCTGGAACATCGACGTCCTCGACGGCGGCGAGGTCCGGGTGGACTCCGGTGACACCGAGAAGTGGGAGGGCGTCCACGACCTCGACCCCGACCACTACGACATCCACTACTACCACCCCGACGGGCAGCCCGAGGGCGCCGAGGTCGACCGCCCGCGCGGCACGTTCGGCTTCCCGACCGTCCCCGGCCTGCTCGACGCCGCCCGCCGTCCCTTCGAGGCCGAGGGGCTCGCGATGCCGTGGATCACGGCCTTCGGCAACCACGACGGCCTGGTCCAGGGCAACTTCCCGCAGACCATCGAGGGTCTCTCGGAGTTCGCCGTCGGCTCGATCAAGGCCATCCAGCCCCCCGAGGGCATCGCCAAGCTCGAGGTCCTCGGCGCGCTGCTCGCCCGCGGCGAGGCGGTCGCCCGCCTGCTCAAGCGGATCGCCGAGGCGCCCAACACGCGTACCGTCACCCCCGACGAGGACCGCCGCCTGCTCAGCCGCGCCGAGGTCGTCGCCGAGCACTTCGAGACCACCAGCAAGCCGGTCGGCCACGGGTTCACCGAGGAGAACAAGGCGCAGGGCACGGCGTACTACGCCTACACGCGCAACAAGATCCGCTTCGTCGTCCTCGACTCGGTCAACACCGCCGGCGGCCAGAACGGCTCGATCGACCGCGCGCAGCTGGCCTGGCTCAAGCGCACGCTGAAGCAGGCCAAGGCCGACAAGAAGTACGCCGTCATCTGCTCCCACCACCCCTCGACCTCGATGACCAACAACGAGGGCGGCGACCGGGTCCTGGCCGAGGAGCTGATCAAGGTCCTCCACGCCCACCCGGTCGTCATCGCCTGGGTCAACGGCCACACCCACACCAACCACGTGTGGCCGCGGCCGGTCGTCGCGAACAAGAAGAAGAACAAGGGCCGCGGCTTCTGGGAGATCAACACCGCCTCCCACATCGACTGGCCCCAGCAGTCGCGTCTCATCGAGGTCGCCGACAACAAGGACGGCACGCTGTCGATCTTCGCCACGATGGTCGACCACGGCGGCGCGGTCACCCCGGGTGCCGACCTGGGCGACACCCACGCCCTCGCCTCGATCGGCCGCGAGCTCGCCGCCAACGAGTGGCAGGAGAAGGGCGGCGACCGCCGCGGCACCTCCGCGGACCGCAACGTCGAGCTGCTCATCCGCAACCCGCTGCGCTGACCCGCTGCGGGCCCAGACCCGAAGGACCCGCCCTCCCCGGGCTGCCGCTGCTCCCGGGGTGGAGCGGGTCCTTCGTCGTCCAGGCCTTCACGCCGCCGGTCGGGGCGGCGCCGGGGCGGTCACTCCGCGGCGGCGAGCTGCCCGCAGGCCCCGTCGATCTCGCGGCCGCGGGTGTCGCGGACCGTGGTCGGGATGCCCTTGGCCTCCAGACGGCGGACGAACTCCCGCTCGTCGGCGGGGTCCGAGGCGGTCCACTTCGAGCCCGGCGTCGGGTTCAGCGGGATCAGGTTGACGTGCACCCAGCCCCAGTCGCCGTAGGAGTTGAGCACGTCGCCGAGCAGGTCTGCGCGGTGCGCCTGGTCGTTGATGCCGCGCATCATGGCGTACTCGATGGAGACCCGGCGCTTGGTGGTGCGCGCGTAGTTCCAGGCCGCCTCGACGGTCTCGGCGACCGAGAAGCGGGTGTTGATCGGGACCAGCTCGTTGCGCAGCTCGTCGTCGGGCGCGTGCAGGCTCAGCGCGAGCGTGACCGGGATGCCCTCCTCGGCCAGCTGGTTGATCCGCGGCACCAGGCCGACGGTGGAGACGGTGATGCCGCGCGCGGACATGCCGAGGCCGTCCGGGGCGGTGTCGACGAGGCGTCGTACGGCGCCGATGACCGCCTTGTAGTTGGCCAGCGGCTCGCCCATGCCCATGAACACCACGTTGGAGACGCGGCCCGGGCCGCCGGGGACCTCGCCGCGGGCCATCGACCGGGCGGCGGCGACGACCTGCTCGACGATCTCGGCGGTCGACATGTTGCGCTGCAGACCGCCCTGGCCGGTGGCGCAGAACGGGCAGGCCATGCCGCAGCCGGCCTGGCTGGAGACGCAGACGGTCGCGCGGTCGGGGTAGCGCATGAGCACCGACTCCACGAGCGCGCCGTCGAAGAGCTTCCACAGCGTCTTGCGGGTGGTGCCGCGGTCGGCCTCGAGCGTGCGCAGCGGGGTCATCAGCTGCGGCAGCAGCGCGGAGACGAGCTCCTCGCGCTGGGTGGCCGGCAGGTCGGTCATCTCGGCCGGGTCGTCGACCAGGCGGCCGAAGTAGTGGGTCGAGAGCTGCTTGGCCCGGAAGCCCGGGAGCCCCTGCTCCTCCAGCAGCGTCTTGCGCTCGGCGGAGGTGAGGTCGGCGAGGTGCCGCGGCGGCTTCTTGCGACCGCGCGGCTCGTTGAAGACGAGAGGGAGGGGCTTGGGGTCAGACATCGCCGTCCAGTCTCCCATCCGCGCGGCGCGCGGCTCAATCCTCGGCCCGGGGCCGGCCTCAGGACTGGGTCGAGACCATCGCCCACAGCACCAGCGCGGTGACCCCCGCGACCACCAGCGCCGTGAGCACCATGCCGAGCAGCATGTAGCTGCCGAAGCGACGGCTGCGGCGCACCGCGATCAGGCCCAACGGCACCGCGAGCAGCACCAGGACGTAGGGGAAGAGGTCCTCGGCGGTGCCGGTGTCGAACAGCGCGCCCAGCACCGCGGCGTAGACCCCCGGCACCAAGGTGACGGCGACCAGCCCGGTGAAGAAGCCGGCGAGCGGGGTGAAGACCGGGTGGTCGCGGTGCCACCAGTCGGGGAGGGTGCCCTCGGTCGCTGGGTCGGTCGTCGGGTCGTCCGTGGCCGGATCGCCGGTCGTCGGCTGGGCCGGCGTCGGCTCGTCCGTGCGGTCCTCGATCTCCATCACGCCGACACTAACGGCTCCTCGACGGCGATGACGGCGGGCATGCCGAGCCCTGCCCAGGTCGCCGGGTCCGCCTCCGTGCCGGTGACCGCGGCGTGGACCAGCGCCCAGGCCGTGCCGTGCCCGACGAGGACGACCGGCCCGTCGCCGTGCAGGCGCAGGATCGAGGCGACCGAGCGCACGACGCGCTCCCGGGTCCGGGCCAGCGGCTCCCACCCGTCGTACGCCGCGTGGTCGGGCTCGGCGAACGCGCGCCGGACCGTGGCCTCGAAGTCCGGCAGCCAGTCGGCGGTGTCGCGGACCTGCTCGCGCAGGTCGGCCACCACGCCGACCTCCCCCTCGGTGAGCAGCTGGGCGGTCCCCACCGCCTTCGGCTCCGGCGAGGTGAACCAGGTGCCGCCCTGGGGCAGCCGGTCGCGCAGCGCCCAGACGTCGTCGAAGCCGGCGGGGTCGAGCTCCCAGGTGTGGGCCGGGCGGGTCCGGTCGACCAGCGGCCGGCCGTGCCGGACGAGGAAGAGGGCAGCCATCAGGTCACGACGGTCAGAAGACCGCGTAGTGCAGCAGCAGCCAGATCGGCGCGACCGTGGCCAGCAGCGAGTCGAGCCGGTCCATCAGGCCGCCGTGGCCGGGGATGACCTGGCTCATGTCCTTGATGCCGAGGTCGCGCTTGATCACCGACTCGCACAGGTCGCCGAGGGTCGCCATGACCACGGCAATGATGCCGAGGGCGATGCCGACCCACCAGTCGCCGTCGAGGAGGTAGGTGACCAGCGCCCAGCCGGCGGCGACGGTGAAGACCAGCGAGCCGGCGAAGCCCTCCCACGACTTCTTCGGCGAGATCACCGGCGCCATCGGGTGCTTGCCGAACAGGACGCCCGCGACGTACCCGCCGATGTCGGAGGCGATGGTCACCAGGATGAAGGTGATGATCCCCTGGACGCCGGGGTCGTCGAGGCCCGAGCCGCCGCCGTCGAGACCGGTCCCGCCCTCGGCGAGGAGCAGCGCGACGAACGAGCCGAGGAACGGCACGTAGACCAGGGTGAACACCGACGCCGTGGCGTTCTGCACGTAGCCGTCGATGCCCCTGCGCAGCAGCCAGAGCATCGTCACCAGCGCCGAGACGGCGGTGGCGGTGACCAGCGCGGGCGCGCCGGAGAAGTACGCGACGACGACCATCACGACGCCGCCGATCATCAGCGGCTGCTCGGGCAGGTCGATGCCCTTGGCCAGCAGACCCTTGCGCAGCTCCCAGATCGCGACGACGACCGCCACCGCGACGATCACCATGAACGCCGTCTTCCAGAAGAGCAGCGAGGCGGCGATCGCGGCAAGCAGGACGACCGCCGAGGTGACGGCGGCCTTGAGGTCCCGCCCGGCGCGCCCGTGGTCCTTGGCCGGCGGAGCGGCCGGCATCGGGGATTCGGTCATGGAGTGCCCGCCCCTCAGACCTCGAGGAGCTCGGACTCCTTGTTCTTCAGCATCTCGTCGATGGCGTCGGTGTGCTTCTTGGTCAGGCCGTCGAGCCGCTTCTCGGCGCCGGAGACGTCGTCCTTGCCGACCTCGCCGTCCTTCTCGAGCTTCTCGAGGTTCTGCTTGGCGGTGCGGCGCAGGTTGCGGACGGCGACCCGGCCGTCCTCGGCCTTGCCGCGGGCGACCTTGATGTACTCCTTGCGGCGCTCCTCGGTCAGCTCGGGGAAGACACAGCGGATGACCTTGCCGTCGTCGGCGGGGTTCACGCCGAGGTCGGAGTCGCGGATCGCCCGCTCGATGTTCTTCATCGCGCCCTGGTCGAAGGGCGAGATCAGGATGGTCCGCGCCTCGGGGGCGGTGAAGGAGGCCAGCTGCTGGATCGGCGTCGGCGTCCCGTAGTAGTCCACCATGATCTTGGAGAACATGCTGGGGTGGGCGCGGCCGGCCCGGATCGCGGCGAACTCCTCGCGCGTGGCCTCGACCGACTTGTCCATCTTGCTGTCGGCCTCGTTGAGGATGTCGTTGATCACGGGTCAGCTCCTGTTGGTTCGGGTCGTCCGTCGCTGCGGCTCAGTCACGCGAGACCGTCGTGCCGATCTTCTCACCCCGCACCGCCCGGACGATGGTGCCGGGGGTGGAGAGGTTGAAGAACACCATGTCCATGTCGTTGTCGCGGGCCAGGCTCACGGCCGTCGCGTCGGCGACCTTCAGGTCACGGGTGAGGAACTCGTCGTAGGTGAGCGCGTCGAACTTCGTCGCGTCGGGGTTCTGGTTCGGGTCGGAGTCGTAGACGCCGTCCACGCCCTGCTTGCCCATCAGGATGACCTCGCAGCGGGTCTCCAGGGCGCGCTGGGCGGCCACGGTGTCGGTGCTGAAGAACGGCATGCCGGCGCCGGCGCCGAAGATGACCACGCGGCCCTTCTCCATGTGGCGGATGGCGCGGCGCGGGATGTAGGGCTCGGCCACCTGGCCCATGGTGATCGCGGTCTGGACGCGGGTCTCGACGCCGTGCTTCTCGACGAAGTCCTGCAGCGCCAGGCAGTTCATCACCGTGCCCAGCATGCCCATGTAGTCGGCGCGGGCCCGTTCCATGCCGCGCTGCTGCAGCTCGGCGCCGCGGAAGAAGTTCCCTCCGCCGACGACGATGCCCACCTCGACCCCGGAGCGGGCGACGTCGGCCACCTCGCTGGCGGTCGCGTTGATCACGTCCAGGTCGAGACCGACCTGTCCACCGCCGAAGACCTCACCCGAGAGCTTGAGCAGGACGCGCTTGTAGCCGGTCATGCGGCTTCCCTTCTGTCGGCGGGCATGACGAAGGCCGGCCCGATGGAGTGTGTCTGCTCCATCGGGACCGGCCTCCTCATGATGTCTGGCGAGACCTTAGTGCCTCAGGCGCCGACCTCGAAACGGGCGAACCGCTTCAGGGTCGTGCCGGCCTCGTCGAGGACGGCCTTGACGGACTTCTTGTTCTCGGTCACCGAGGGCTGCTCGAGGAGGACGACCTCCTTGAAGAACCCGTTGAGGCGGCCCTCGGTGATCTTGGCGATCGCCTGCTCGGGCTTGCCCTCCTCGCGGGACTTCTGCTCGGCGATGCTGCGCTCGTGCGCGACGACGTCGGCGGGGACCTCGTCGCGGGTGAGGTACTGCGGGCGCATGGCCGCGATCTGCATCGCGGCGCCGCGGGCGGCCTCCTCGTCACCGTCGTACTCCACGAGCACGCCGACGGCGGGCGGGAGGTCGGCGGCACGCTTGTGCATGTAGACGACGGTCGGGCCCTCGAAGTACGCCACCTCGCCGAGCTCGATCTTCTCGCCGATGGAGATGGCGAGGTCGCCGACGACCTCGCCGACGGTCTTGTCGCCGAGCGCAACGGCCTTGAGCGCCTCGGCGTCGGCGGCCTTGGCCTCGGCGGCGGCGTCGGCGATCCGCTGAGCGGTCGCGACGAACTCGTCGTTCTTGGCCACGAAGTCGGTCTCGCAGCGCAGCTCGACGAGGGCGCCGCCGGAGGTCGCGACGAGGCCGGCGGTGGCCTCGCGCTCGGCGCCGCGGGCCTCGGCCTTCGCAGCACCCTTGACGCGGAGGATCTCGATGGCCTTGTCGAAGTCGCCGTCGGCCTCGGTCAGGGCCTTCTTGCAGTCCATCATGCCGGCGCTGGTGAGCTCACGGAGCTTCTTCACGTCGGCGGCGGAGATGTTCGCCATGGTGTTGTCCCGTCTGGGTCGCAGGAATCGAAAAGAGTCTGGGCCGGGTGCGACGTGGTCGCGAGCCCGGCGGGCCGACCGCCGCGGCGCCGCGCGTACGTCGTACGCGCGGCGCCGCGGTCGGGGTCAGGCCTGGGGCTGCTCGGCAGCCGGCTCCGCGGCGGGCTCGGCGGCCTGCTCGGCAGCGGGCTCGTCGGTCGCAGCAGCAGCGGCGGCGTCCGAGGCAGCGGCCTCGGTGGAGGCGCCGGTCGCCTCGGAGGCCGGGGCGTCGGTGCTCGCGGCGTCGCCACCGGTCGCCTCGACGGCGGCCTTCTCAGCGTCGCCCCCCAGCAGCTCGCGCTCCCACTCGGCCAGCGGCTCGGCGGCGGTCGGCGTGCCCTCGGCGGCGGCCTTGCCACCGGAGCGGGCGATGAGGCCCTCGGCGACGGCGTCGGCGACCACGCGGGTCAGCAGCCCGACGGCGCGGATGGCGTCGTCGTTGCCCGGGATCGGGAAGTCGACCTCGTCGGGGTCGCAGTTGGTGTCCAGGATGCCGATGATCGGGATCCGGAGCTTGCGAGCCTCCTCGACGGCGAGGTGCTCCTTCTTGGTGTCGACGATCCAGACGGCCGAGGGGGTGCGGCCCATCTCGCGGATGCCGCCCAGGGTCTTCTCCAGCTTGTCGCGCTCGCGACGCATCTGGAGGAGCTCCTTCTTGGTGCGGCCCGAGGCGGCGACGTTGTCGAAGTCCAGCTCGTCGAGCTCCTTGAGCCGGTTGATCCGCTGGTGCACGGTCTGGAAGTTGGTGAGCATGCCGCCGAGCCAACGCTGGTTGACGTAGGGCATGCCGACGCGGGTCGCCTGCTCGGCGATCGCCTCCTGCGCCTGCTTCTTGGTGCCGACGAACATGATCGTCCCGCCCTTGGCGACCGTCTCCTTGATGAAGGCGTAGGAGCGGTCGATGTAGGCCAGCGACTGCTGCAGGTCGATGATGTAGATGCCGTTGCGCTCGGTCATGATGAAGCGCTTCATCTTCGGGTTCCAGCGACGGGTCTGGTGCCCGAAGTGAACGCCGCTCTCGAGGAGCTGGCGCATGGTCACGACTGCCATGGTGGTGTTCTCCTGTGTGGTGGAGCCGCCGCCGTGTGCCCACCCTTGCGAACGAGGGCGGACCGGTGACGCGCTCCGGTCGTTTTCAGTTGCCGCGAGCCGACGGGTGCCGGTCGCCCTGACGCCGGCGCGCGACCCGACCCGGCTCTCGCTGGGACCGAGGGTCGTCGCCCACGGGTTGATCGGCCCTCCCCGGGATGGAATCCGGGTGGGACCGCCGCGGTCTGCCGACGTGCGAAGTCAGTACGCGTGGTGACGTGCGGACTGCCCCTCCAGCGTACGCCGTCCGCGCGGTGGCCCGCCAATCGCCGGGAATCGTCCCCGGCGCGGGTCCGCCGCAGCGTCCTCCCCAGGTCGCGCCGGGGCCCGGGCGAGGGGTCCGCTCCCCCGCCAGGGTGGCCCGATGGACCTGGTCACGCTCGCGCTGCTGCTCTCCCTCCGGCCCGCGGCGCCCCCGGACACCGACCCCGTCGGCGAGTGGCCGCTGCGGCCCGAGCCGGCCGTGGTGGAGCACTTCGACCCGCCGGACGGTCCCTACGGCGCGGGCCACCGGGGCGTGGACCTGCTCGGCTCCCCCGGCCAGCCGGTCCGGGCCGCGCTGCCGGGGCGGGTCACCTGGGCCGGGAGCCTGGCCGGCCGCGGGGTCGTGGTCGTCTCCCACGGCGCCACGCGGACGACGTACGAGCCGGTGGGCGCCGCCGTCCCGGTGGGCACCGCCGTCGCCGCCGGCGAGGTGGTCGGCGCCCTGGAGCTGACCGGGTCGCACTGCTTCCCCCGCGCCTGCCTGCACTGGGGCTGGCTGGAGGGCGAGACCTACCTCGACCCGTTGGACCTCGTCGGCGCCGGGCCGGTCCGGCTGCTGCCGTTGTGGCGCGCCGACCCCGTGGGCACCCCGGTGAACGTCCAACCTGTCCGGCCCGTCCACCCGTACGCCGCCTGGCGACCGCCCGGCACCGGGCTCGGCCCGGTGGCCTGAGCCCGCGGCCGGGCCGTCAGGCGCGCGGGTGGGCCTGCTGGTAGGCCCGGCGCAGCCGGTCGGTCGTGACGTGGGTGTAGAGCTGGGTCGTGGCCAGCGAGGCGTGGCCGAGGATCTCCTGCACCGAGCGGAGGTCGGCGCCGCCCTCGAGCAGGTGCGTGGCCGCGGTGTGCCGCAGGCCGTGCGGGCCGATGTCGGGGGCGCCGGGCACGTCGGCGATCCGGCGGTGCACGAGCGTCCGCACCGCCCGCTGGTCGATGCGCCGTCCGCGGACGCCGAGGAACAGCGCCGGCCCGGACCCGTCGACCGCGAGGTGCGGGCGGCCGTGCTTGACCCAGAAGTCCAGCGCCCGGGCCGCCGGGCGGCCGAACGGGACGGTGCGCTCCTTGCGGCCCTTGCCCAGGACGCGCACGACGTTGCGGTCGCGGTCGACGTCGTCGACGTCGAGGCCGACCAGCTCGCCGACCCGGATGCCGGTGGCGTAGAGCAGCTCGATCATCGCCACGTCCCGCAGGCCGACCGGTCCGCCGTCATCGGCGAGCTCCGCGGCGGCCCGCACGAGGTCGGCCGCCTCGTCGGCGCGGAGCACCGGCGGGAGGGTGCGGTGTGCCTTGGGCGAGCCGAGGCTCGCGCCGGCGTCGATGCTCGCCCGCCCGGTGCGCAGCAGCCAGGCGGTGAAGACGCGGGCCGCGGTGGCCCGCCGGGCGAGCGTCGTGCGCGAGCGCCCCATGGTCTGCTGCTTGGCCAGCCAGCTGCGCAGGGCCCGCAGGTCCAGGCCGGCGACGTCGGTGTGGCCGAGCCGGGCGGCGTGCCCGAGCAGGCCGGCGACGTCGGCGGTGTAGGCCCGGACGGTGTGCGGGGTGAGGTCGCGCTCGGCGACCAGGTGGCGCTCGTAGTCGGCGAGCACCCGGGCCATCGGCTCCGGGAGCTCGTCCCGCTCCGCCGGCTCGCCCATGAGGCAGGAGTCTAGGAAGCCGCCGCCCCCTCACCGGTGAGCCAGGGCGGCGAGCCGCCAGCCGTCACCGTCGGCGTCGACCAGGCCGAGGGCGCGCAGGCGCACCAGCGCGTTGCCGGTGTCGGAGAGGCTCAGCCCCGCGGTCCGGGAGATGGAGTCCGCGTGCACCGGTTGACCGACCGGCACCGCGTCCAGCACCTGTTGGTGCCGCAGCGAGAGCCGGTCGCGTGGACGCTCCGGTCCGCGGGGCTCCTCGACGAGGTGGACACCGGAGACGCCGACCAGCTCCAGGACGTCCTCGGGCGACGTCACGAGCGTCGCGGCCCCGGTGCGCACCAGCTGGTGCACGCCCTGGGACGGCGCGCTGGTCACCGGCCCCGGGACGCCCATGACGACCCGGTTGAGGCGGCCGGCCCAGTTGGCCGTGTTGAGGGCACCGCTGCGGGCGGCCGCCTCGACGACGACCGTGCCGCGGGTCAGGGCGGCGATCAGCCGGTTGCGGGCGAGGAACCTCAGGCGCGTCGGCGCCGACCCGGGCGGCAGCTCGGAGACGACCAGGCCATGGCCGGCCAGGTGGTCCAGCAGGCTGCGGTGCGCGGCCGGGTAGGCGCGGTCCACCCCGCAGGCCAGCACCGCGACGGTGGCGCCGTCCACCGCGAGCGCGCCCCGGTGGGCGGCCTGGTCGATGCCGAACGCCGCGCCGGAGACGACCGGTACGCCGGCCCGGGCGACGCCGGCGCCGATGGATGCGGCCACGTCGGCGCCGTACGTCGTGGCGGAGCGGGAGCCGACCACGGCGAGCGAGCCGAGCAGTCGGTCCAGGCGCAGCGGGCCCTTCGCCCACAGGCCGAGCGGCGGACCGCCGCGCCCCTGGACCTCGCCTCCGGCGGCCAGGTCCTCGAGCTGCCGGGGCCACTCCGGGTCGCCCGGCACGACGAACCGGATGCCCAGCTTGGCGGCCAGCTCGAGGTCGCGCGCGGGGTCCATCGAGCCGAGCCGCGTGGCGACGTCGGTGAGGACCCCGCTGCCGGGGTCCCGCTCGTGCAGCAGCGCGTCGTGGAACGCCACAGCGCCCATCTGGGCGGTGAACACGGCGAACCGCGGGTCTCCCGGTTCGCCGAGCCGGGACAGCGCGACCCGGGCGAGCCGGTCCTCGTCGCGCGCCCCGCCGCTCACCCGGCCCTCCTCTCGAGGTCTGCGAGCATCAACGGCTCGGCGGTCCGCAGCCGCAGGGCGGTGCACAGCTCCACCTCGCCCGGTCCGGCTGCTCCGGCCAGGTCGGCCACGGTCCACGCGAGCCGGTGGACCCGGACCGCCCCGCGGCGGGTCAGCAGTCCCTTGCCGACCTTGTCATCCAGCAGCCGTTGGGCGGCGGCCGTCAGCGGCCACGACTCGCGCAGGGCGGGCCCGGGGACGTGTCCGTTCAGGCGCCATCCGCAGCCGACGTACCGCTCGGCCTGCCTGCGGCGGACGGCCGTCACCCGCTCCCGGATCTGCGCCGACGACTCCGGCGGGCCGGTGGTGAAGGCCGCGCCGATGCCGCCGGCCTGCAGCGGGACCACCTCGCGGGTGATGTCGATCCGGTCGCTCAGCGGCCCGGTGATGCGGCTGCGGTAGTCACGTCGCGCCCGTTCGCTGCAGGAGCAGTGGTTGTCCCGGGCGACGGGCGAGTACTCACCACAGGGGCACGGGTTGCACGCGACGACCAGGATCCCGCGCGCCGGGAAGGTGGCGGACTCCTCGCCTCGAGCGATCGTCACGTCGCCGCTCTCCAGCGGTTGGCGCAGCGCCTCGATGACGTCGGTGCGGAACAAGGGGAACTCGTCCATGAACAGCACTCCGTGGTGGGCCCGGCTGATCTCGCCGGGGCGCACGCGCCCGGTCCCACCTCCGATGAGGCTGGCCTTGCTGGCGTCGTGGTGCGGGGCGGCGAACGGCGGCCGCGTCAGCATGCCCGCGGCAGGATCGAGGACGCCGGCGAGTGAGTGCAGGGCGGTCAGCTCCAGCGACTCCTCCGCGTCGAGGTCCGGCAGCAGACCGGGCAGCCGCTCCGCGAGGGTCGTCTTGCCGGCGCCCTTCGGCCCGGTGAGCATCAGGTGGTGGCCCCCGGCCGCAGCCACCTCGAGCGCGTAGCGGGCGTCGGCGAGACCGAGGACGTCCACCATGTCGGTGTCCTCGAGCCGGTCGTCGCCGCGCCAGGTGAGCAGCCGGCTCCCCGACTGCTCGGCCACGGGCGGCGCGTCGGGGACCTCCTCCCCCGCCAGCTGCGCGGCGACCTGCGCGAGCGAGCGCATGCCGTACACCGAGACCCCGGGCACCATGCACGCCTCGGCGGCCTGCGGCTCGGGCACGTAGACCTCGGTGATGCCGCGCCGCGCGGCCGCGAGCACCATCGGCAGGACGCCGGGCACCGACCGCAGGCCGCCGGCCAGCGTCAGCTCGCCGACGAACAGCCGGCCGGCCAAGGCGGACGTCGGCACCTTGCCGTTCGCTCCGAGGACGGCGACGGCCATCGCCAGGTCGAAGTGACTGCCGCTCTTGTGCAGGTCCGCCGGGCTCAGCAGGATCGTCACCCGCTTCGTGGAGGGCCAGCCGAGGTCGCTGTTGGCGATCGCCATGCGGCAGCGGTCGCGCGCCTCGTTCAGGGACACGTCCGGGCGGCCGACGACGACCGTCGCGACGATGCCCGGCGAGACGTCCGCCTGGACCTCGATGAGGTGGCCCACCGCGCCCTGCAACGAGACGGTGTGCGCGGTCGCGACGGCCATCAGCGAGTTGTCCATTTCTCGCACCTGGGCGCTCGCCGCGGGGCTTCCCCCACGGCCGCGCGGCACATCCACCGGTCATGTATGCGGTGCGTCATCGTCACCACCTCCTGCACGCCAGGGTGGCGCCACGGAGGTGGGGCGGCCACACGCTCCGGCGGTCGCTGTGGAGATCGCAGTCGCGACCCGGCCTGTGGAAAGAGACGGGACCAGGGACGGTCGGTCACGAGCGACCAGCTCGACGGCGACGGAGGTGGCGGAGGCGGCGGAGGCGGCGGAGGCGGCGGAGGCGGCGGAGGCGGCGGAGGCGGCGGAGCCCCTGCCGGGCTCCGCCGTGTGTTCGCCGAGCGTTGCCTACGAGCTGGTCCTCCAGCTCGGCGACGGCGAGGCAGACGCACCGACGGCGTACGCCCGGCGTGCCGGGCGTACGCCGACCTAGTGGTTTGGATCACGTTGCGGGACGGAAGAACAGCGCCATGGGGAACACCTCGGGTCTGGGCTCAGGAGCGGCGGCGGGGGGCAACGGCGTGTCGGGCGACGGATCCGCCCTGGGCTCAGGAGCGGCGGCGGGGGGCAACGGGGTGTCGGCCGACGAGTTCGCCAGGATCGTCGACGACCGGCTCGAGGAGATCGCGGTGGCGGCGCTCGACTCCGCGATGTACTGGCACATGCGGGACCACGCCATCTCGGGCGTCCCCGGGTTCGCGGACGACGCGGTCGTCAAGATGGCCGGCAACCCGCTGGACGGATGGGTGGCGGCCGCCGGAAGTGTGCTGTTCTACGTCGTCCGTCGCTACCCGTCGCCGATCACCGGCGCGACCCCGGACTTCGACGTCCGGGCCCTGGACATCGACGTGCCGGAGGTGACGATCGACGACAAGGTCGAGCCTGACGTACCGAGGGGCTACCTCGAGAGCTTCCGCTCCACGCTCCAGGAGATCTTCGAGCGCTGGCGCAGCCTGCCAGCGCCCGAGGGCATCTCCGCCGGGGTCGTCACGCCCATCATGGACGCGATGTACCTCGTCTCCGACGAGCCGAGCGCACTGTCCGCCGCCGACCGCCCGCCGGTGCTGGCCAACAAGGAGTACCACGCGCTCCTGGCCAGGTTCGGGGACGCGACGCCTCACCTCCACGGCGTCGCAATGGACTACTTCAAGGAGAAGTATGTCCAGCAGCTGGGCGTGGTGGTCCCGAACCTCCAGTACGTCATGGGCGAGATCGCCATCGCAGCGCTCGGCAACGCGCTGGCGATCCAGCGCACCCGCGCCGCAGTGCTCACGATCCTCGACGAGGCGCTCGTGGCCATGGACAGGGCGAAGCCTGGCAACGACCACGGCGGCCTCGCGGTCGCCGTCGGCATCCTGGGCGCCGTTGTCGCCGCGGCTGCGACACTCGCCACGGGCGGCACCGCCGCGCCCTTCGCCCTGACCCTCGGCGGGGGTGTTATCAGCGTCCTCGCCGGGACGATCAACGACGACGGTGCGCAGGCACCCGAGGTCGAGCTGGGTGCGAGCGACCCGGACGGCGTGATCGCCAACATCCGCTCGGCGCTGGGCACGACGGACCGCGAGCTGCTGATGGAGGAGCAAGCCGCGGCGTACTCCGCCTTCGACCAGATCGAGCTGCTCGCCGCCCCTCGCGGCCCGGGCGAATCCGACCCGTTCGGCCTCGACGAGCCCAGCGCGAGCAGGGGCCCGCTCGTCATCGAGATCGAGCGCCACCACATGGCCACGTTGTGGGACACGCTGCCGCTCATCGCCGGCCGTCTGCGCCGGGCGGCCGCTCTCCTCGACGACGCGGTCGGGAAGCAAGGGGCCTTTCAGCACGGCAGCGTCGGCCGCTCCACCCTGGGGGCGCAGCCGGACATCGCCAGCGCGGGCGGCGAGGCGTGGCGGGCGCTGCGCGCCCTGGCCAATGACCTCGACGAGGGGGCCCAGGGTCTCAAGGACGTCTGGCGCGACTTCAACGACACCGACGGTCTGACCCGTGAGGAGTTCGCGACCATCAAGACTGGTCTGACTTTCTGGGGCTGATGACGGGCGACGATCCGCCCACGTCGCGGCGAGTCAGCAGACGCGGCAACCTCGCGAACCCCAGGAAGCTGTTGGACTCCGCTCGCCCGTCGGAACCCATCCCAGACGCTCATAGAAGCGACGGCCTCGGTCATGTCCGTGGACACCCTGCTGACCGCCGCGAATCCACCCGCTCGTCCGGGACTCGCGAGTGTTGCGACAGGTCCGCACGTCGGGGCGGACGTGGTGTGCCCCGGCACGTGCTGCGGCGCGTCGTCAGGCACACGAGCCGACAGCGGCCAACTCCCCCAACTTCACAACTGTCGGTGATCCCCACGCAGCGCTGGCGCGCCGCCCTAGGGCACGGACATTCACGGACAGGTCAGCCGATCCCCCGGACGTGCTCGAGCTCGGCCGCCCCGCGGCGGGGCAGCTGGACGCAGACCATGTCCACCCGCGCCTCGAGGTGGGAGAGCCTGTGCTCCTCGAGCCACCGCAGCGCCAGGCGCCGCAGCCGCGCGACCTTGATGTCGGTGACCGCCTCGTGCGGCGTGCCGCCGACGGGCCCGCTGCGGGTCTTGACCTCGCAGATCACCACCGTCCGCCCGTCCCGCAGGACCAGGTCGATCTCGCCCTGCTCGCACCGCCAGTTGCGGTCCAGGAGGGCCATCCCCTCCGCGACCAGGTGCCGGGCCGCGAGCGTCTCGCCGTACTGCCCCACCGCGTGGTTCCGCGCTGCTGTCGTCGTCATGTCCTCGACCTCCTGGGCAGGAGGCTGCCGCCCGCTGGGACGGCGCGCCTGGCCGCGGGCACGGGCTGTGGAGTGCGCGCCGCGCGCCGCACCTGTGGACGACAGGTGGGCCGTCTCAGCGGACCAGGCGCACGACCTTCATCCCGACGACCGGGTCGTGGGCCACGGTGGGCGCGGACTCCTCGCTCGGAAGGGCCGCCTTGTTGAAGACGAAGACCTGGAACCGATGGTCTGGAACCCGAAGCGTAGGGATGTTCACCCAGGTCAGAAGGGTTGATGGTCCGCTCGGACTAGGAGGTCGGACCGGTCGGACAGGCCCCAGAACCACCCACGGTCGCCTAGGAGGAGCACCACGGGTCGACTTGTGAATGAGCTGCGGTTTGGCTCAGTTCGCCAGCGCGGGACTCCCGCAGCTCGGAACCAGCGTCTGCGTGGGAGTGAATTGAGATCCAGCGATGGTCAGACCCAGTGCGTTCTCAAGGACTCCTACACCCATGCCGAGCAGGGGACGCAGCACATCGCCCATCAGTGGCCGCACCAACTCGGTGTCGATCAATTCAATGACATCGCTGACACCGCCTAGGACGGTGCCGAGCACGTTGTCCGGATCGCTAGAAACATCAGCAGTGATGGACAACTTGTCAATCGACAGATCTCCGCTCGGGCCGTCAACAGGTTCACCAAAGTGCTCCGGCACGAGGAGCGTGACATCCTCCGTTGTCGGCACCGTCGAGGTAATCGTGCTAACGACGACGGTAATGGTGGTCGTCTTGACCTCTGGCGGTCCGATCAGCCGGGCACGCGTGTCGGTAATGGTCACGGGTATCCGGATCGTCGCTGGCATGAGCGCGGACCGCGCCGCGATGGTGAGGCTGTCCACCTCACCGTCCGTGCAATTGATCGACTTGAGTGTCCCAGAAGCTTCCGCCAACTTGACGTCGACGAGGAACGGATCGACGTTGACCGACAACGTGTGACCGGTCAGGAGCCCGAGGAGGCCGGTCAGAGCGTTGAGCAACTTAGTCACTCGGTTCGCGGCTGCCAGACTCCCGGAGACCTCGACTCTCGTCTGCGCTGTCGACGCGGTGGGCTTGTTCGAGACTGCGGCACCTTCGGCGCCGCACGCGTTCGCGGGCCCCTGGATGACGTAGGCCTTCGCAACTAGGTCGGCCACGCCAGGCAACGCACCCACGTTCAGTTCGATTCCCCGATTCTTAGTCGCGGCGGCGAGCCCCGCTACGGCGAGATCGAAGGCGTTCACGGCTGCGCCGAGCGCCGCCCCAGCCCCTTGGGACAGTTGGAGAAGTTCACCGACCCTGACCCTGTCCGCTATGTCGCCGACGTTGGCGAGGAAATGGGTGGACAGTGCGTCAGCTGCGAGAACTGCCGTCCCGCCGGAGGAAGTTAAGGCTTCGACCTGCGCCCCGATAAGTTGAGCCAGCGTTATCTCAGCGGTCAAGACTTGGTCCAGAGTCGCGAGATTCAGATCCGCCTTCAGCAGGTTCAGAAACGCCAGGATATCGATTTCTGCGTCGAGGAGTCCGGAGGAGCTCAACAGGGCCAGGTCCAGCGACGTGCCAAGCAATGCAGTGATCGGGCCGAGTACCGTAGAACCCTCGGCCTTGAGGCGCGCAGCGTACGAGTCGACCGAAAAGCACGCGATGCGTTGAGCGAGTCCTACTGCCGACCGGCAAACTTCTCCCGATCCTCGCTTGAAGATGAAGTCAACTGACGACCGCACGGTTACCAGGACGGCGTCTGGCATGGCCCCGGAAGGCGCCTGTCGAAAGTAGGAGTTGTACGGCGACCCTGCGCATCCAAGCGCTTGGTCGGACAGGTACCCCGCCGGTACGACCGTTCCTAACGTGACCTCGATCGTCGGCTCGTTCGCCCCGACGCCACTTGAACCACGACGCATCGCCGCCAGAGCCACGTTCCGGAGTTCGTTGGCGGTCGCGACGCCGGCCGCCGTTGCCTTGCTGGCCGCGAGGGCGCGACCGGCGTCGAGGGCGGCGACATCCGCGATGGCCTGTACGTCACGTCGAGCGACGCGTTGCATCCCGATGTCCACCACGAGCGCCGTGATGGGCAGGAGGACGAAGCACATGACCAGCGCAACGAGGATCGCGACGGCACCGCGGGCATCTCTCCTGCGCTGCGAACGCCTCATTCAACTCACCTGAACAGCGGAGCTGAAGGAAAGTTGCTCTGGCAGCACGAAGCTGTACCCCGGTAGCGACGGCAACAGACTGTGCTGCCGATAGGGATAGTCGAGCGTCACGGTGATGCACGTGTTCGCCGTCCCGCAGCCGCTCGCACTTGGCGCCGGGATCGCGCATACAAGGTGGTTCTCGCCACAAGCCATGCCGTAACCAGCGAGCGCCCTAGAGACAGCAGTCGATGCGGCGAACTGCGCAGGGCATGCGGAACTGAACGGTCCGGTCTGTGCACAGGCGGTGCCCACCTGTGCACCTACGGAGGCCCGCGCGGCCTCGGCCGCGGCCTGAGAGAGTGCCTGCCTAAAGCTGAACATGTAGCCGTAAGCAATGGTCCCGAAAAGGATGTAAAGCAGCGGGGTCACGACAAGCGCTAACTCCACCGCGGCCGCGCCGCGGTCACCGCGGCGCGCGCGTCTGCTTCCCATCACGAGCGTCCCCCGGGCATGCGTGTCGAGGGCGGCCCCCACGACCGCCCTTCACCTCGCCGTTGACCCTAGGTCCGATCCGCCGTGCCGTGGGGTGAAATAGCCCGTTCGGACTACGGCTTCGGCGGATCGATGTCCGAAGGTTGGAGCTCCTCGACGTTCACGTCCTTGAACGTGAGCACCTTGACGTTCTTGGCGAAGCGGGCGGGGCGGTACATGTCCCACACCCACGCATCGGACATGGAGACCTCGAAGAACACGTCGCCGGCCTCGGTGCGCGCCTTCACGTCGACCTGGTTGCACAGGTAGAACCTGCGGTCGGTCTCGACGACGTACTTGAAGATGCCGACGACGTCGCGGTACTCGCGGTAGAGCGTCAGCTCCATCTCGGCCTCGTACTTCTCGAGGTCCTCGGCGCTCATGACATCTCCTCCAGGGCCTCGGCGGCTCCGGGGGGTGCCGCGACCTCATTGTGCACGCCCGGCGAAGGCTCGAGCCCGGCCGCCCGTCGCACGTTGACGAACCGCATGCGGTGCACCGGCGAAGGGCCGTGCTCGAGCAGCGCGGCGGTGTGGGTCTCGGTGATGTAGCCCTTGTGGGTCTTGAAGTCGTACGCCGGCCAGTCGGCGTCCATCTCGCGCATGATGCGGTCGCGGGTGACCTTCGCGAGGACCGAGGCCGCGGCGATGCACGCGGCGACCCGGTCGCCCTTCCAGACCGCGAGCCCGGGCACGCCCAGGCCGTCCACGGGGAACCCGTCGGTGAGCACGTAGGCGGGCGGCACGTCGAGCAGGGCGACCGCCCGGCGCAGCGCCTCGATGTTCGCCACGTGCATGCCGAGCCGGTCGCACTCGTCGTGGGGCACCACGACGACCGACCAGGCCACCGCGCGACGTACCACCTGCTCGTAGCAGCGCTCGCGGGCGCGCTCGGTCAGCAGCTTGCTGTCGGCCAGCCCCGGGACGATGCCTGCCCGGCCCGACGGCAGGATGCAGGCCCCGGCGACCAGCGGCCCGGCGCAGGCACCCCGGCCGGCCTCGTCGACGCCGGCGACGGGGTCGATGCCGTGGCGGCGCAGGGCGCGCTCGTAGCCGTAGATGCCGGCGTCGCGCCGGACGGTGGAGCCGCGCGGGAGGACGCTCACGAGTCTCCAGGCAGGGTCAGGACGGGTCGGGCACGTTCGCGAACGCGTCGGGACGCCCCACCCATTCGAAGCGGTCGGTGGGCCACAGCAGCACGAACACCTTGCCGACGACCGAGTCGACGGGCACGTAGGGGTTCTTGGTGCAGTCGGTCTCCTGCGGCAAGCACAGGTGGGCGCTGGAGTCGGCGGAGTGGCCGCGGTTGTCGCCCATCACGAAGAGGTGCCCCTCGGGCACCGGCCCGGCCGACCAGCTGCAGTTGCCGGTCATCGGCCCGCGGCAGTCGATGCCCTTCTCCTGCTGGACGTAGCCCTCCTCGTTCAACGGCTTGCCGTTGACCGAGATCCGGCCCTTCTTGTCGCAGCAGGTGATGGTGTCGCCCTCGACCCCGATGACGCGCTTCACGAGGTGCCCACCGGTCGGGTAGAGCCCGATCTTGGCCATCAGCGAGGTGAGCCCGTTGGTCGGCTCGCCCTGCTCGGCGTCGCTGAGCCAGCTGCCGGGGTCCTCGAAGACCACGACGTCGCCGCGCTGCGGCTCCCCGAACCAGTAGGAGGGCTTCTGCACCAGGATCCGGTCGTTCTCGACCAGCCCGGGCTCCATCGACTCCGAGGGGATGTAGAAGGCCTGCACGAACAGCGCCTTGATCACCACGGCGAGCACGAGCGCGATGCCGAGCAGCAGGATCGTCTCCTGCCAGACCGGCAGGTGCTTGCGCTTCTTCTCCTCCGTCGCGGGCGACACCGCGGACGCCCCGGAGGCGCCCGCAGACGACGAAGACCGCGACCCGTCCGGAGTGTCGACGGTGTCGTCGACGGGATCGAGGTCGCGGTCTTCGGTGCTCACGCGCAGAGTCTAGGGAGGTGCTGCCTGCCCCGAGGCTCAGGCCTCGCGGCGCTCCTTGATCTTGGCGGCCTTGCCGCGCAGGTTGCGCAGGTAGTACAGCTTCGCGCGACGGACGTCACCGCGGGTGACGATCTCGATCTGCTCGAAGATGGGGCTGTTGAGCGGGAAGGTGCGCTCGACGCCGACGCCGAAGGAGACCTTGCGGACGGTGAAGGTGCGGCCGATGCCGGCGCCCTGCACGCGGATCACGACGCCCTGGAAGATCTGCACGCGGGACCGGTTGCCCTCGACGACCTTGACGTGGACCTTGATGGTGTCACCGGCGCGGAAGGCCGGGACGTCGTCGCGCTTGGCGCTGTTGCCGAGCTCGGCAACGAGGTTGTTGGTCATGACTGCTCCTCGCGAGTGCCACAGGTCAGCCGCGGTTCGGGGTTCGACGGTGCGGGTGGCGCAGTGCGTGTGGCCGGCGGCGCAGGGCTCCCCCTGTGGCAGGAGCCCGACGCAGACCCCCCGCGTGTGTGCTCGGGGCGGTCCTTCGGCCGACTGGGCCGGTGGGCAAGTCTGCCACAGCGCGATCAGCGGCGAGTAATCCGCTTGGTGAGCACCGCCGGCCCCGACGGCCCGTCGAGCACCTCGCGGACACCGAAGCCGGCCTTCTTGTACATCCGCAGGTTGTCGGCGCTGCCCTTCCCGGTGAACAGCCGGTACGACGCCGCGCCGGCCGGCGCCACGGCCTGGGCGTGCTCGAGGAGCAGCCGGCCCAGCCCCCGGCCGCGCTGGTCGGGGGCGACCATCAGCCGTCCGATGTCCCACACGTCGCCGTCGAGCCGGCCGCGGACCGAGCCGACCAGCCGGCCGGCGACCCGCACCACGTAGGTGTCCCACTCCGCCAGGGACTCCGCGACCGTGGCGAGGTCCTCGTGCAGCGGCGGGATGGACAGGTCGTCGTTCGCGACCGCCTCGCGCACCCAGCAGGCCAGCTGCAGGGTGAGGATCTCCGCGGCGTCGGCGCGGACCGCGCGCTCGACCACCCACTCCCCCGTCACCGCGCTGGCGTGGAGGAGGTCCGGGCGGCGCTCGGCCGTGCGGCGTACCGCCTGGTCGTGGCGCCACCGCGCGATCGCGCCGTGGTCGCCGGAGAGCAGCACCGGGGGCACGGCGTGGCCGCGCCAGGACGCGGGCTTGGTGTAGACGGGGTGCTCGAGCAGCCCGCCCTCGTGGGACTCCTCGACCAGCGAGGCGGCGTTGCCCATGAATCCGGGCAGCAGGCGCACGACGGCCTCGGTGATCGCCAGCGCGGCGACCTCGCCACCGTTGAGGACGTAGTCGCCGATGGAGATCTCGCGGACCTCAGCGATCGTCCGGGCGTGGTCGAGCACGCGCTGGTCGATGCCCTCGTAGCGTCCGCACGCGAAGACCAGCCGCTCCCGCGTCGCGAGCTCGCGGGCCAGCGGCTGGGTGAACGGCTCCCCCGAGGGCGTGGTGACGACGACCGTCACGCCCTCACCGCCACCACCAGCCTCGCCGAGGAGCTCGTCGAAGGCCTCCCCGAACGGCTCGGGCTTGAGCACCATCCCGGCGCCGCCGCCGTAGGGGGTGTCGTCGACGGTGCGGTGCCGGTCGTGGGTCCAGCGGCGCAGGTCGTGGACGTGGACGTCGAGGAGGCCGGAGGCGACCGCCTTGCCGGGCAGCGAGAGCTGCAGCGGCGCGAGGTAGTCGGGGAAGATCGTGAGGTAGTCCAGGCGCACGGCCGGGCTCACTCGTCCTCGGGCAGCGGGGTGACCAGGCCCGGGCGGTCGGCGACCACGACGCGTCCGGCCGCCAGGTCGACCTCGGGGACGAGCGCCTTGACGAACGGCACCAGCGTGTCGCGACCGTCGGGGGTCTTGATGGTCAGCAGGTCCTGGGCGCCGCCGTGGACGAGCGCGGTGACGGTGCCGAGCTCGGCGCCGTCCAGGTCGTACGCCGCCAGGCCGACGAGCTGGTGGTCGTAGTACTCGTCGGGGTCGGCGGGCGTCTCGTCGACCGGCACGGTCGCGTGCAGCACGAGCCCGCGGGCGGCCTCAGCGGCGGTGCGGTCGGGGATCTCCTCGAAGGAGACCAGCAGCGTCGTCTGGTGCCAGCGCGAGCCCGCCACCGTCACCTCGCGCAGCGGGGAGGCCGACCCGCGCGGCGGCTCGGCGCGCAGCCGGGCGCCGACGGCGTAGCGCCGCTCCGGCTCGTCGGTGCGCACGTCGACGGTCACCTCGCCACGGAGGCCGTGGGGCTTGCCGATGCGTCCCACGACCAGCTCGATCGTCTCCACTGGTGTCTCCTCGAAGCGTTCTGGAAATGCGAACGGGTGCCGCCCCGGCTGGGGAGCGGCACCCGTGCTGCTGGTCTCGACAGGTCGGCCGAGCAGGCGCTCAGCGGCGCCGGTCGACGTCCACGAAGTCGATCCGCGCCCCGTCGCGCCCGGCCAGGGCCGAGATGACGGTGCGGAACGCCGACGCCGTGCGGCCCCCGCGCCCGATCACCTTGCCGAGGTCGTCGGGGTGCACCAGGACCTCGAGGACCGAGCCACGGCGCAGCTGCTTGTCCCGGACGACGACGTCGTCGGGGTTGTCCACCACGCCGCGGACGAGGTGCTCGAGGGCGTCGGCCAGCATCGTGCTCAGGCCTGCTTGTCCGCGTCAGGACGCTCGGCGTCCGTCGTGGTCTCGGCGGCCTCGGCCTGCTCCGTCGCACCCTCGGGGGTCTCGGCGGCGGGGGTCACGTTGGCCTCGGGAGCGGCGGCCTCGGCCGACTTCTTCGCGGCCTTCTTGGTCGTCGCGTCGCCGCGCGGCTCGCTCTGAGCCTCCTTGAGGGCCTCGTTGAAGATCTCGAGCTTGTCCCGCTTGGGCTCGGCGTGACGCAGGGTGCCCTCGGCGCCCGGCTCACCCTTGAACTTCTGCCAGTCGCCGGTGATCTTGAGGATCGCGGCGACGGCCTCGGTCGGCTGCGCGCCGACGCCCAGCCAGTACTGCGCCCGCTCGGAGACGACGTCGATGTACGACGGGTCCTCCTTGGGGTGGTACTTGCCGATCTCCTCGAGGACGCGACCGTCGCGCTTCTTGCGCGAGTCGACGACGACGATGCGGTACTGCGGCACCCGGACCTTGCCCAGGCGCTTCAAACGGATCTTGACGGCCACAGCTGTGGTGTCTCCTCAGGATGTCGTGTGTGGTGAGGCGCACCGCCACCAGGTGGGGACCGGGCCGGGCTCCTCGGATGGGTCTCGCTGCGCCCGGGTGAGAGGGTCCAGGCGCGCAGGACTCAGCGGGAGAGTCTGCCAGATCGACGACGGCGTGGCGAAATCAGGCAGGGTTCCCCCATGAGCACCTCCCCGCCGCCCTCACCGTACGCCGCCTGGCCGGCCGGCCCCGACCCGCGCAAGCCGCGGCCGAGCGCCTGGTGGTTCGCGCTCGGCGGGGGCCTCCTCCTGGCCGCGGTCGCCGCGGGCGTGGCGCTGTTCGTCTCGACCCTGTCCGCCTTCCTCGAGACCGACGCCACCGTGCCGGCCGACGGCGCCCCGCACACCGTGACGGTGCCGACCGACCGCGACCGGGTCCTCTGGCTGGACCCCGACGAGGCCGTGCGGTGCCAGGTGGTGGACGGCGCGACGGGCCGCCCGGTCGTGATGTCGCCGGTCGGCGCGGACCTGCAGAAGTCCGACGGCGACGGCGAGTGGCGGGCCGCCGCCCGCTTCGACCCGGGGTCGGGCGACCTCGAGGTCACCTGCACCGACGGCGCCGGGGACGGCACCGACACCGGCACCGACACCGGCATCGACACCGGCATCGACACCGGCGAGGCGCAGGTGGGTCCGGCCCCCTCGGTCGGCGGGTTCATCGGCTCGATCGTGCTGGCCATCACCGTGCCGCTCGTGCTCGGCCTCGCCGGCCTGGTCGTGCTGCTGGTGACCGTGGTGCGCTGGGCGACCGGCCGACCGCGCGCGTGAGCGGCCCGGCCGAGGCGTCGGCCGGGCCTCAGCCGGCCGACCGGCCGACGACCGCCCCGCGCAGCACCACGCAGACCGGCTCCCACAGCGCGGTCAGGTCGGTGGCGGGGTCGCGGTCGTAGACCACGAGGTCGGCGCTGGCCCCCTCCTCCAGCCCCGGGAAGCCCAGCCACTCCCGCCCGCGCCAGGACGCCGCGGCCAGCACGTCGGCGGGCGGCAGGCCCAGCTCGGCCATCGCGAGCGCCTCGCCGGCCAGCCAGCCGTGCCGCTGCGCTCCGCCGCCGTCGCTGCCGACGTACAGCGCGACGCCCGCCTCGTGCGCCGACATCAGCACCTCGCGCCGGCGCGCGTAGAGGTCCTCCATGGTGGCTGCGTAGTCGGGGAACCTCTCGCGGCCCTGCTCGACGAAGGTCGGGAACTTCGCGGTCTGCATCACCGTCGGCACCAGCGCGACCCCGCCGGCGGCCATCTGGTCGAGCTGGTCCAGCGAGAGCCCGGTGCCGTGCTCGATGCAGTCGATGCCGGCGTCGAGCAGGCCCTGGAGCACGTCGCGGCCGAAGCAGTGGGCGGTCACCTTCGCCCCCTCGGCGTGCGCGGCCGCGATCGCCTCGGCGAACGCATCGGCGGGGAACGACGGGGCCAGGTCGCCGGTCTCGCGGGAGATCCAGTCGCCGACGACCTTCACCCAGCCGTCGCTGCCCCGCGCCTCCCGCGCGACGTACGTCGCCAGGTCGGCCGGCTCGACCTCGTGGGCGTAGCTGCGGATGTAGCGCTTGGTCCGTGCGACGTGCCGCCCGGCCCGGACCAGCCGCGGCAGGTCCGCCCGCTCGTGGACCCACCGGGTGTCGGCGGGCGACCCGCAGTCGCGCAGGAGCAGCGCACCGGCGTCGCGGTCGGCGAGGGCCTGCGCCTCGACCTCGGAGTCGTCGACGGCGCCGTGGTCCTCCAGCCCGAGGTGGTTGTGGGCGTCCACGAGCCCGGGGACGATCCAGCCGCGCGCGACGGTCTCGGCGCCGGGCTGCGGCTCGTAGGTGACGGTCCCGTCCACGACGTACAGGTCGCGGCTCTCGCCGTCGGGCAGGACCGGTCCGGAGAACCTCAGCGCAGGCATGGCCCGACGCTAGCGGGCCCTCCGCCGGTGTCGCTCGCCCCGCTTCAGTCGATGAGGTCGAGCAGCCACGACGGACCGACGGCGAGCGCGCCGACGCCCTGGACGCGGGCCTGGAGCATCCGGTCGGCGGTCACCACGGTCACCCGGCTCCCCCGCCCCGCGGCGGCGCGGGCCTCGGCCACGATCGTCTCGTCGCCGACGCCCTTCGCGTGCACCGTCCGCACGTGGCCGTCCCGGCCGGCACGGACGCCGCCCTTGGCCGCCCCCTCCAGCACGAGCACGACCTCGTCCTGCGGGGTGTCTCCGACCAGGAGCCGCTCGTGCAGCCGCCGCGCGGCGCCGGCCCGGTCCTTCCACCACCCGTCGGGGCGGCTGCCGACGACGTTCGCGCCGTCGACGACCAGGACCGTGCTCATTCGGGGCTCACGCGGGGCTCACTCGGGGCTCATGCGGGGCTCACTTGAGGAACTTCGAGAAGTCCTTCGGCAGGTTCAGTGCGGCCGCGGCCTGCTCGTAGTCGACGTCCTCGGCGCCGGCGGGCGTGCCGAAGGGGTTGGCGGCGCCTGCGGCGGCGGCCTTCTCCTTCTCCGCCGCGGCCTGCTGGGCGGCCTTGGCCGGGTTGCCCGACCGCTTGGCGCCCTTGCCCTTCTTCGGCTGCGGCTTGGCCTTGCCCTTCTTCGGGCCGCCCAGGCCCGGCATGCCGGGCATGCCCGGGATGCCGCCGCCGCGGGCCATCTGCATCATCATCTTCCGCGCCTCGAAGAAGCGGTCGACGAGCTGGTTGACGTCGGAGACCTGGCGGCCCGAGCCCTTCGCGATCCGGGCCCGGCGCGAGCCGTCGATGATCTTGGGGTTGGCCCGCTCGGCCGGCGTCATCGACTGGATGATCGCCTGGATCCGGTCGATCTCGCGCTCGTCGAAGTTCTCCAGCTGCTCGCGGAACTGGCCCATCCCGGGCAGCATCCCCATGATCTTCGACATCGAGCCGAGCTTGCGGACCTGCTGCATCTGCTCGAGGAAGTCATCGAGGGTGAACTCCCCGCCCTGACCGCTGAGCTTGGCGGCCGCCTTCATCGCCTGCTCGGAGTCGAAGGCCTTCTCGGCCTGCTCGATCAGGGTCATGACGTCGCCCATGTCGAGGATGCGCGAGGCCATGCGGTCGGGGTGGAAGAGGTCGAAGTCGGTCATCTTCTCGCCGTTGGAGGCGAACATGACCGGCTTGCCGGTGATCGAGGCGATCGAGAGCGCCGCGCCACCGCGGGCGTCGCCGTCGAGCTTGGTGAGGACGACGCCGTCGTACCCGACGCCGTCGAGGAAGGCCTGCGCGGTGGAGACGGCGTCCTGGCCGATCATCGCGTCGACGACGAAGAGGACCTCGTCGGGCTGAACGGCGTCGCGGATGTCGGA
This sequence comes from Nocardioides marmotae, assembly GCF_013177455.1. NCBI lineage: Bacteria > Bacillati > Actinomycetota > Actinomycetes > Propionibacteriales > Nocardioidaceae > Nocardioides > Nocardioides marmotae. The sequence continues at coordinate 1,475,518 of NZ_CP053660.1, read as the reverse complement.
GGCCTGCTGCATCAGCTCGGCGTCCACGCCGAGGCGACCGGCGGTGTCGACGATGACCACGTCGTGCAGGCGGCGCTTGGCCTCCTCGATCGAGGCCCGCGCGACGGAGACGGGGTCGCCGACGCCGTTGCCCGGCTCGGGGGCGAAGACCGGTACGCCGACCCGCTCGCCGTTGACCTGCAGCTGCTTGACCGCGTTCGGGCGCTGCAGGTCGCAGGCGACCAGCATCGGGGTCTTGCCCTGCTCCTTGAGCCACAGCGCGAGCTTGGCCGCCAGCGTCGTCTTGCCGGCGCCCTGGAGGCCGGCGAGCATGATCACGGTCGGGCCGGTCTTGGCGTAGCGCAGCCGGCGGGTCTCGCCGCCCAGGATCGCCACGAGCTCCTCGTTGACGATCTTGACGATCTGCTGGGCGGGGTTCAGCGCCTGGCTGACCTCCTCGCCGCGGGCGCGGTCCTTGACCGCCGCCACGAACTCCTTGACGACCGGGAGCGCGACGTCGGCCTCGAGCAGGGCGATGCGGATCTCGCGGGCGGTGGCGTCGATGTCGGCCTCGGAGAGCCGACCCTTGCCCCGGAGGTTCTTGAAGGTGTCGGCGAGCCGGTCGGAGAGGGTGGCGAACACGTGAATCCTGACGATCGGTGACGGGTGCGACGGGTGGTCGGACCCTCGAATCGTAACCGGGGCCGATCCCTATCCCACGCCCGCTTCGCATGCGAGGGTGAGGGCAGTCACTCGGGACAGGAGCACACCATGAGCACGGTCACCGACGTCGAGCAGCCGACCCGGCCACCCCGCCGCCCCTCCGGGCGCTCCATCGCGCTGTGGACGGCCGTCGCCGTCGCCGGTGCGCTGTGCTGGGCAGTCCTCGCCCTCTCCCGCGGCGAGGAGGTCTCCGCGCTGTGGATGCTGTTCGCGGCGCTGTGCTCCTACGCCGTGGCCTACCGGTTCTACGCCCGCTTCATCGCCGTCCGGGTGCTCGGGGTCGACGACACCCGGGCCACCCCCGCGGAACGGCTCGACAACGGCGTCGACTTCGAGGTGACCGACCGGCGGGTGCTCTTCGGCCACCACTTCGCCGCGATCGCCGGCGCCGGGCCCCTGGTCGGGCCGGTCCTTGCCGCGCAGATGGGCTACCTGCCCGGCACGATCTGGATCGTCGTCGGCGTGGTCCTGGCCGGTGCGGTCCAGGACATGGTCGTGCTGTTCTTCTCGATGCGCCGCGACGGCCGCAGCCTGGGCCAGATGGTCCGCGACGAGGTCGGCGTCGTCGGTGGCATCGCGGCGCTGATCGCGGTCTTCGCGATCATGATCATCATCCTGGCGGTCCTCGCGCTCGTGGTCGTCAACGCGCTGGCCGAGTCTCCGTGGGGCGTGTTCTCGATCGGGCTGACCATCCCGATCGCGCTGTTCATGGGCTTCTACCTGCGCTTCCTGCGGCCCGGCCGGGTCATGGAGGTCACCGCCATCGGCGTCGTGCTCCTCCTGCTCGCGATCGTCGGCGGCGGGTGGATCGACGGCTCCTCGCTCGCCGACGAGCTCACCCTGTCCAAGGAGGCGCTGGTCCTCTGCCTGGTCGGCTACGGCTTCGTGGCCTCGGTGCTGCCGGTGTGGATGCTGCTGACCCCGCGCGACTACCTCTCGACGTTCATGAAGGTCGGCGTGATCGTGCTGCTCGCGGTCGGCCTGGTCATCGCCGCGCCGACCATCCAGGCCGACGCGGTCACCTCCTTCGCCACCGACGGCAACGGCCCGGTCTTCGCCGGCAAGCTCTTCCCGTTCGTCTTCATCACCATCGCCTGCGGCGCCCTGTCGGGCTTCCACGCGCTGATCGCCTCCGGCACGACGCCGAAGCTGATCGCCAAGGAGAGCCAGGTCAGGATGATCGGCTACGGCGGCATGCTGATGGAGTCCTTCGTCGCCATCAGCGCGCTCATCGCCGCGGTCGTCATCGACCAGGGCCTCTACTACTCGATGAACGCCCCGATCGGCGCCACCGGCGGGACCGTCGAGAGCGCGGCGGAGTTCGTGGCCACCCTCGGCTTCACCATCACCCCCGACCAGCTGGCCGCCGCGGCCGCCGCCGTCGAGGAGGACTCGCTGATCTCGCGCACCGGCGGCGCCCCGACCCTCGCCTTCGGGCTCTCCCAGGTCTTCTCCGAGGCCTTCGGCGGCGGCCTCCAGGCGTTCTGGTACCACTTCGCGATCATGTTCGAGGCGCTGTTCATCCTCACCGCCGTCGACGCCGGCACCCGGGTGGGCCGGTTCATGCTGCAGGACACCGTCGGCAACGTGTGGCCGCGGTTCGGCGACACCTCGTGGCGGCCCGCCTCCTGGATCGCCAGCGCGGTCGTCGTCGCCGCCTGGGGCTCGATGCTCTACGTCGGCGTCACCGACCCCCTCGGCGGGATCAACCAGCTCTTCCCGCTCTTCGGCATCGCCAACCAGCTGCTCGCCGCCATCGCGCTCGCGCTCTGCGTCACCCTGCTCATCAAGCACGGCAAGCTCCGCTACGCCTGGGTGCCCGGCCTGCCGCTCGCCTGGGACCTGATCACCACGATGACCGCGAGCTGGCAGAAGGTCTTCTCCGACGACCCGACCATCGGCTACCTCGCCCAGGCCGACCGCTACCGCGAGGCGCGCGACGCCGGCGAGATCCTCGCCCCGGCCACCGACGCCGGCCAGATGGACCAGGTGGTGTTCAACTCCACGCTCAACGGCGTGCTCCAGGCGACCTTCGCGGTGCTCGTGATCATCGTGGTGGCCAACGCCGCCGTGGTCTGGGTCCGGGCCGCCCGGGCCGGCGGTCTCCCGACGACCGAGGTCCCCTACACCCGCTCCCGCATCGTCGCCCCCTCCGACTTCTTCGCCACCGCCGAGGAGAAGGAGGCGGTGCGCGCCTGGGAGGAGTCCCAGCGGGCCGAGCCGGTCGGGGGGAAGCGGTGAGCGGCCCCCGCCCCCTCACCCCCCGCCGGGCCCTCGACGGGGTGCGCTGGTACCTCAAGGAGATCAGCGGGGAGGCGCGGTGGGAGGCCTACCTGGCGCGGTGCACCGAGGACGGCACGCCGCCGATGACGCGGCGGGAGTACGAGCGGCACCGCACCGACCAGCGCGAGCACAACCCGCAGTCGCGCTGCTGCTGACCGGATCGCCCCAGCCACTCCCCGGACAGCGCTACTCCCCCGACAGCGCCGCCCGCACGGCATGGGCCGCCTCGGCCGCACGGCCGTCGTGCAGCGGCCCGGCGTCGGCCTCCTGCACGTAGAACACGTCGACCGCCTGCGGGCCGAGCGTGTCCACGTGGGCGGAGCGCACGGCGACCCCGAGGCGGGCCAGCGCCGCGCAGACCAGGTGCACCACGCCCGGGCGGTCCGCGGCGCGCACCTCGAGGACCGTTGACTGCTCCGAGGCCTCGGGGCGTACGGCGACGGTGGGCGCGAGCACGTCCGGCCCGGTCGGCCGCAGCCGGGCGGTCGCGTCGACCGCTCCCGAGCGGACGGCGTCGTACCGCGTCCGGAGGACCGTGGGGTCCGGGGCCGGGGCGGCGACCTCCCAGACGCTGACCCCGTGCTCGTCCTGGGCCCAGGCGCGGGCCGCGCGGACGGGCAGCCGCTGGAGGGCGAGCACGGCGGCGAGGTCGGCCAGCAGGCCGATCCGGTCGGGGGCGACGACGGTGACCCGCGAGCCGTCGGCGAGCTCCTCGACCGCGAAGGAGACTCCCCCGCGGCGTACCTCGTCGGGGACGGGCAGCTCCTCGGCGACCACGGCCGGTGAGGCCGCCCCGCTGTCGAGGGCTGCCCTGGCGCGGCGCGCGAGGTCCATGACCAACCCGGCCCGCCAGGAGGACCACGCCTTCGGGGAGGCGGCCTTGGCGTCGGCCTCGGTCAGCGCGGTCAGCAGCGACAGCGCCTCGACCGACCTGATCCGGGAGGTGATCACCTCGACGGTGGCGGGATCGTCGGGGTCGCGGGTGGTGGCGGTCTCGGCCAGCAGCAGGTGCCAGCGCACGAGCGTGCCGACCAGCTCGACGGCCTCCTCGTCGAAGCCGATGCGCCGCGCGATGTCACGCGCGATCGGCTCGCCGGCCACGCTGTGCTCGGTCAGGCTGCCCTTGCCGATGTCGTGGAGCAGCGCGGCGACCATGAGCACGTCGGGACGGGCGACGGTGCGGATCAGCGCGGACGCCTCCACGCAGGTCTCCACGACGTGCCGGTCGACGGTGAAGCGGTGGATGGCCGAGGCGTGCGGCAGGAGCCGGATCCGCTCCCACTCCGGCAGGACCGCCGCGAGCGCGCCGGTCTCCTCCAGGGTCTCCCAGGTGTCCAGCAGCCCCCGGCCGGAGGCGAGCAGCCGCACCAGCAGCTGGCGCGCCTCCGCGGGCCACGGGTCCGGCAGCGGCGCGCCCTCGCGGGCGAGCCGCGCGGCCGTCGGCGGCGCGAGGACGACGTCGCGCTCGGCGGCCTCGGCCGCCGCGCGCAGCAGCAGGGCCGGGTCGTCGGCGGGCCGGGCCCGCGCGTCGAGCACCACCTCGCGGCCGGCCAGCGCCACCCCGGGCGCCAGTGGGGTGAGGAAGGGGCGACGTACGCCGACCGCGGCGGGCCGGGCGAGGTAGTCCTCGACGCGGCGCCAGGTCAGCCGGGAGAGGTGGGTGATCCGCCGGCCGAGCTCGCGGACGTGGACCTGCGCGGCCCGTGCGTCCGGCAGCTCAAGGCGGGTGGCGAGGTCCGCCCACATCTCGGGGGTCACCCGGTCGCTGGGCCGGCCGGCGATCTCGTGCACCAGGTCGCGCACGTCGAGCAGCGCCAGACGGACCCGCTCGAGCTCGACGTGGGGCACGTCGACCAGCCAGGTCGCCACGAGCGCGCGCAGCACGGTGGCGTCGCGGATGCCGCCCTCGGCCTCCTTCAGGTCCGGCACCGAGACGTGCGCGACCTCGCCGACCAGGTCGTGGCGCGCGCGGACGAGCCGCTGCACCTCGGGCAGCCGGGCGCGGGCGGCGCGGCGCCACTGGGCGAGCATCGTGGTGCGCAGGCGCAGGGAGAGACCGGGGTCGCCGGCCAGGTGGCGGACGTCGAGCAGCCCGAGGGCGACCTTCACGTCCACCTCCGCTGCGGTCACCATCTCCGGGAGGCCGCGCACCGAGTGGTCGACCCGGGCGCCGGAGTCCCACAGCGGGTACCACAGCCGCGCGGCGACCTCGCCGGGGTCGACGCCGTCCTCGTGGACCAGGACGACGTCGAGGTCGGAGTGGGGCGCGAGCTCGGAGCGTCCGTAGCCACCGACGGCGACCAGGGCCATCCCGGTCTCGGGTCCGCCGACGCCGTCGTAGGCCTTGAGGCACAGCGCGTCGGCCTCCGCGGTGCGGGCGGCACGGCCGGCGGCGGTCACGGCGTCCCGGGCTGCGTCGTGGGGCGGCGGGCGGGGTACGGCGCGTGCTGAGCGGTCACAGGGCCTCGTCGTCACGCTCGCCGGTGCGCACCCGCAGCACCGTGTCCACGGGCGAGACCCACACCTTGCCGTCGCCGATCTTGCCGGACCGTCCGCCGCGCTCGATCGCGCCGACGACCGCGTCCACGTCACCGTCGGCGACGACGACCTCGAGTCGGAGCTTCGGCACCAGCGAGACGTCGTACTCCGCGCCGCGATAGACCTCGGTGTGGCCCTTCTGCCGGCCGTAGCCGCTGACCTCGCTGACGGTCATGCCCGTGACGCCGACGGACTCCAGGGCGGCACGGACGTCCTCCCACTTGTGCGGCTTGACGACCGCGGTGACCAGCTTCATGCGCTTCTCCTGTCGCGACGCCCCCGGTCGGAGGTGCGCCGATCATGCCCGACCACGACGACGGCCCGGCTCCCCCACGCGGGGAGAGCCGGGCCGTCGGGTGCTCACAGGGCTGCTTCGTCCTTGTCGCCGGTGCGGACCCGCACCACCGTCTCGACGGGGCTCACCCAGACCTTGCCGTCCCCGATCCGACCGGTCTGCGCGGTCTTGACGACGATCCCGACGACGTCGTCGGCGTCACCGTCGTCCACCACGATCTCGATCCGGATCTTGGGCACGAGCGCGATGTCGTACTCCGCGCCGCGGTAGACCTCGGTGTGGCCCTTCTGCCGCCCGTAGCCGCTGACCTCGCTGACCGTCATGCCGGTCACCCCGAAGGTCTCCAGCGCCTCGCGGACGTCCTCCCACTTGTGCGGCTTGATGACCGCTGTCACGAGCTTCACGCGTTCGCTCCTTCGTTGACGGGCCGGGTCGCCTGGGCGAGGACGCCCGAGGAACCGCCGGAGGACAGGCTGGTGTGCAGGTCGTACGCCGTCTCGCCGTGCTGGTCGAAGTCGATGCCCTCGACCTCGGCCTCCTCGGCGATGCGCAGGCCGAGGGTGTACTTGATCGCCAGGCCGATGATGAGGGTGACGATGCCGGAGAAGACGATCGCGACGACGGCGCCCAGGGTCTGGTCGCCGAGCGAGCCGAAGCCGCCGCCGTAGAGGAGGCCGTCGATGCCGCCGGCGCCGTCGGCGGTGGAGAAGACACCGATCAGCACGGTGCCGACGATGCCGCCGACCAGGTGGACGCCGACCACGTCGAGGGAGTCGTCGTACCCGAGCTTGAACTTCCAGCTGACCGCCCAGGCGCAGAGCGCACCGGAGATGGCGCCGATGGCGACCGCACCGCTGATGTCGACCGCACCGGCGGCCGGGGTGATCGCGACGAGGCCCGCGACGATGCCGGACGCGGCGCCGAGCGAGGTGGCCTTGCCGTGCAGGATCCGCTCGATGATCAGCCAGCCGAGGATCGCGCCCATGGTGGCGAGGGTGGTGTTGGCGAAGGTGCGACCGGTCTCGGAGAAGAACTGCGCCATGTCGGCCTCGGGGCTCTCGCCGCCGAAGACGATCGAGCCAACGTTGAAGCCGTACCAGCCGAACCACAGCAGACCGGCACCGAGCATGGTGAGGGTCAGGTTGTGCGGACGCATCGGCTCCTTGCCGAAGCCCAGGCGCTTGCCGAGGAGCAGGACCAGCACCAGCGCGGCGACACCGGCGTTGATGTGCACGGCCGTGCCGCCGGCGTAGTCCTGCGCGCCGATCCGGCCGCAGATGAGCGAGTCGTCGGTGCAGCTGAAGACCATGTGGGCCATCGGGAAGTAGCACAGGACCGCCCAGAGCGGGACGAAGAGGACCCAGGCCGAGAACTTCATCCGATCAGCGACCGCGCCGCTGATCAGCGCGACGGTGATGATCGCGAAGGTCATCTGGAACATCACGCCGATGTAGCCGTCGGTGGCGACGCCGTCGAGCCAGAAGAGGTCGAACGGGTTCGCGAAGAACGTCCCGTCGCCGCTGAAGCCCATCGACCAGCCGACCGCGACGTACAAGATGCCGACGATCGCCGCGGCGACGTAGGACATCATCATCATGTTCAGCACGGACTTCGAGCGGGACATGCCGCCGTAGAAGAGCGCCAGTGCCGGCACGGTCATCATCAGGACCAGGGCTGTCGCCACCAGCATGAAGGCGTAATAGCCGTCCACGAATCCTCCAGGTTGTTCTCGGGGAGGCGTCCCGCACGCGCTCGACGTCGCTGTCCGGTGTGGGTCCGCCCGGTACCGAGAACACTCGGGGCGGCAGGTTTCACCGCTCGCCGCTGCTTGTTTCGACCGAGAAACGAGTCCTGGAGTTTTGTTGCGTCCCGGTTACAGGCCGGGCGTGCCGCGTTTGGCCGCGCGGCTCAGTCGGACGGAGGTCAGCCGAGCAGCGCGTCGACGAACGCGCCGGCGTCGAACGGCGCCAGGTCGTCGGCGCCCTCGCCGAGGCCGACCAGCTTCACAGGTACGCCGAGCTCGCGCTGGACCGCGACCACGATGCCGCCCTTGGCCGAGCCGTCGAGCTTGGTGAGCACGATGCCGGAGACGTCGACGACCTCGCTGAAGACGCGGGCCTGGATCATGCCGTTCTGGCCGGTCGTGGCGTCGAGGACGAGCAGCACCTCGGTGACCGGCGCCTGCTTCTCGATGACCCGCTTGACCTTGCCCAGCTCGTCCATGAGGCCGGCCTTGTTCTGGAGGCGGCCGGCGGTGTCGACGATGACGGTGTCGACACCACGGTCGACGCCCTCCTTGACGGCGTCGAAGGCGACGCTCGCCGGGTCGGTGCCCTCCGGGCCACGCACGACCTCGACGCCGACCCGCTCCCCCCAGGTCGCGAGCTGCTCGACGGCGGCGGCGCGGAAGGTGTCGGCCGCGCCGAGCACGACGCTGTGGTCCTCGGCGACGAGGATCCGCGCGATCTTGCCGACGGTGGTGGTCTTGCCGGCGCCGTTGACGCCGACGACCAGGACGACGCCCGGCTGCCCGTCCGCGCCGCTCACCTGGAGGCGACGGTCCATGGTCGGGTCGACCAGGGTCAGCAGCTCCTCGCGGAGCACGGTGCGCGCGTCGGCGCCGGTGCCGCCCTCGACACGCATCCGGGTGCGCAGCCGCTCCACCAGCTCCTGGGTCGGGCCGACCCCGATGTCGGCGGTGAGCAGCGTGTCCTCGATGGACTCCCAGGTGTCCTCGTCGAGCCGGTCGCGGCTGAGCAGCGCGAGCAGGCCGCGGCCCAGGGCCCCCTGGGAGCTCGCCAGCCGCTGGCGCAGGCGCACCAGGCGGCTCGCCGTACCCTCCGGGCGCTCGAGGGCCGGGGCCTCCTCGATCGGCGGGAGCTCGACCTCGGGCTCGATCGTCGCCGGCGGCGAGCTGAGCTCGACGGGCGTCTCGTCCGCCTCCACCGGCGGCTTGACGATGACGTCGGTGTGGGTGTTCGGCAGCGGCTTGGGGCCGCGGCGCCGACCGACGATCAGCCCCGTCACCGCCAGGACGAGGCCGAGGCCCACGAGCGCGACGACGAGGATCAAGATGGCGAGGGCGTCCATGACCTCATCCAATCATCCGCACCAGCAGCCCCCCGAAACACCAGACCCGTCGAGGTGGCACTCCTGCAGCCTCGAGGTGGCACTCGTGCACGGTCGAGGTGGCACCCCTGCAGCCTCGAGGTGGCACTCCTGCACGCTCGAGCCCTGCAGCACTGCCACTTCGGCCCTGCAGCACTGCCACTTCGGCCCTGCAGCACTGCCACTTCGGCGGGTCAGTGGGGGTGGCGGGCGGGTCGGTCCTCGGCCTCGTGGTGCAGCACCGGGGCGCGGTCGGCGAGGCGGGTCATCGCGTCCCCGAGCCACCGCGCCTGGGGCACCTGGTGGCCGCGGTGCGGGAAGGCTACGAAGGTCACCACCAGGCCTGCCACGAGGAGGATGAGCAGCATCACCACCGAGATCGTCAGCATCCCTGATTGTTACCCGTGTGGCGGGTGTGACAGACCTCCGGGTCAGCGCAGGAGGGGCGTCACAGCGGCGCGGATCACGTCCGGCATCGGGGTGACCGGGCGGGCGGGATCGGTGTCGTCGACGTACACGTGCACGAACCGGCCCTCGGCCGCGGCCTCCGCCCCCTCACGCTCCGGGTCGCCCTGGAACAGCCCGATCCGGTAGACCACCGAGGAGGTGCCGACCTTCTCGCAGACCAGGCCGGCCTCGACCGGGGCGGGGAAGCCGATCTCGCGGAAGTACCGGCAGCCGGTCTCGGCCACGATGCCGATCTGCGGCAGCTTCCTGATGTCGAGCCCGGTCGCCTCGTAGAGGTGGGCGTTGACCGCGGTGTCGAACATCTCGTAGTACGTCGCGTTGTTGAGGTGGCCGTAGGCGTCGTCGTCACGCCACCGGGTGGTGATGGTGCGCCACGCGACGTAGTCGGCCCGGGTCGGGCGGGTGCGGTCGGTCATGCCGGCTCCGGCTCGCGCAGCCGCTGGCTGATGACGGCCGAGACGCCGTCTCCTCGCATCGTCACGCCGTACAACGCGTCCCCGACCTCCATCGTCCGCTTCTGGTGGGTGATGACGAGCAGCTGAGAGCTCTCCCGCAGCTCCTCGTAGATCTCGAGCAGCCGCCCGAGGTTGGTGTCGTCGAGCGCCGCCTCGACCTCGTCGAGGATGTAGAACGGCGAGGGCCGAGCCTTGAACAGCGAGACCAGGAAGCACACCGCGACCAGCGACCGCTCGCCACCGGAGAGCAGCGAGAGCCGCTTGACCTTCTTGCCCGCCGGGCGGGCCTCCACCTCGATGCCCGTCGTCAGCATGTCCCCGGGGTCGGTCAGCACGAGCCGGCCCTCCCCGCCGGGGAAGAGCCGGGCGAACGTCGCGTCGAAGGCGCGCTCGACGTCGGCGTACGCCTCGGCGAAGACCTGCTCGACGCGGGCGTCGACCTCGCGCACGATGTCGAGGAGGTCCTTGCGGGTCTTGCGCAGGTCCTCGAGCTGCTCGGTGAGGAAGCGGTGCCGCTCCTCCATCGCCGAGAACTCCTCCAGCGCCAGCGGGTTGACCCGGCCCAGCGTGGCCAGCGCCCGCTCGGCGGCGCGGAGCCGCTTCTCCTGCTCGGTGCGGACGTAGGGCACCGGCTCCGGCGCGGGGTCGTCCTCGGCCGCGTCCGGCGCGGGCGCCACCGGCACCGGGCGGTCGGGGCCGTAGTCGGTGACCAGGACGTCGGGGGCGAGACCCAGCTCCTCGATCGAGCGCTGCTCGAGCTGCTCGATCCGCATCCGCTGCTGGGCGCGGGCGAGCTCGTCGCGGTGGGCGGAGCTGACCAGCTCGTCGTGCTCGCGGCCCAGGTCGCGCAGGCGGGTGCGGACCTCGCGCAGCTGCTGCTCACGACCGGCCCGGGCCTGCTCGACGGCCGCGCGGGCCTCGGCCGCCCGGGTCACCGAGACCTCCAGCCGGGTGAGCACGTGGGCCACGGCCGTGCCGACCGCCTCGGCGGCCCGGCCCTCACGCAGCAGCCGCTCGCGGCGCTGGGCGGCCTTCGCCCGGGCCTCGCGCTCGGCGCGCGCGGCGCGCAGCAGCCCGTCCGCGCGCCCGTGCAGGGCGCGGGCCCGCTCCTCGGAGGTGCGCAGCGCGAGCCGGGCGTCCATCTCGCCCTGCCGGGCGTCGCGGGCGGCGGCGACCAGCCGCTCGCGCTCGCCGGTGTCGGGCTCCTCCTCCGGCGCGTCCTCGGCCGTCGCCAGCCGAGCCTCGAGGTCGGCCAGCCCGGCGACCGCCTGCTCGCGCGCCTCCTCGGCGCGCGCGATGGCCTGGGTGAGCCGCTCGGCCTCGCCGCGGGCGGCGCGGGCCTGCGAGCCGTACTGCCCCAGCTCCTCGGCGACGGCGGCCAGCGTCGCGTCGGACTCGTGCAGCTTGGCCATCGCGACGTCGGCGCGCTTCTGCGCCTCCAGCCGCTCGGCCTCGAGCCGGGAGATGTCGAAGGAGAGCCGCTCCCCCGCCGCGGTGACCTCCGCGAGCCGGGCGGCCGCCTCGTCGACCGCGGCCTGCACCTCGATCAGGCTCGGCCGGCTCGTGGAGCCGCCGGCGGCCGCGTAGGTGGCGAGCACGTCGCCATCGCGGGTCACGGCGGTCACCTCGGGCAGCTGGTCGACCAGCGCGCGGGCGGCGTCGAGGTCGTCGACCACCGCCACGCGGTCGAGCAGGCGGGCCAGCGCCGGGCGCAGCTCGTCGGGGCACTCCACCACGTCCACGGCGTACGTCGCGTGGCCCGGCAGGGCGGGCCGCTCCGCGGGCGCGAGGTCCCCCGGGCTGCCGAGCACCAGGCCGGCGCGGCCGAGGTCCTCACTCTTGAGGTGGGTGATCGCCTCGACGGCGGCGTCCGCGTCGGCGACCGCGACCGCGTCGGCCGCCTGGCCGAGCGCCGCGGCGACCGCGGTCTCGTAGCCGCTGCGCACGGTGACCAGCGTCGCGATCGCCCCGCGCAGACCGGGGAGCGTGTCGGCGGCGGCCAGCAGCGCGGCCGCGCCGTCCTTGCGGTCCAGGCCGAGCTCGAGGGCGTCCTTGCGGGCGGCGAGGGCCGAGCGGTCGCGGTCGGCCTGCTGGGCGGCGTCGCGGACCTTGGCGAGCCGCTCCTCGACGTCGTCGAGCAGGGCGGTGGCCGCCTCGTGCTCGGCGTCGAGGCCCTCCTCCCCCGCGTCGAGGCCGGCGACCCGGGTCTCCAGGGCGGTGAAGTCGCGCTGGGCCCGGTCGGCGCGGGCGAGCGCCTCCTCGCGGGCGGCGCCGAGCCGGCCGACCTCCTCGTCGGCGGCGGTGGCGCGGGAGCGCAGGGCGTTGACCTGGCCGTGGAGGCGGGCGAGCCCCTCGCGCCGGTCGGCGGCGGCCCGCTGGACCGCGGCGATCCGGCGGTCCTCCTCGGCCGCGGCGTCCTCGGCGGCCCGGCGGGCGGCGACGGCCTCCTCCAGCGCGGTGCGGTGCCGGTCGACCTCGGCGGCGGTGCGCTGCTCGGTCTCCCGCATCCGCTCGGCCTCGGCCTCGAGCTCCTCGGGGTCGCGGCCGCCGCGGTGCTCGGTCTCGGCGGTGCCGGCGGCGTTTCGCTTGCGCTCCGCGGCCAAGGACTGGGTCCCGCGCAGCCGCTCGCGCAGGCCGGACAGCGCGAACCAGGTCTCCTGCGCGGCCGCGAGCGCCGGCAGGTCCTCGCGCAGCGCCGCCTCGAGCGAGGCCTCGGTCTCCCGGGCGGCCGCGACGGCCGCCTCGACCTGCTCGCGCCGTTGGAGGATCACCGACTCGTCGGCGAGCTCCTGCTCCAGGGCGGTGCGGGCGGTGACCAGGTCGTCGGCGAGCAACCGGGCGCGGGCGTCGCGGACGTCGGCCTGGACGGTCTGGGCCCGGCGGGCGACCTCGGCCTGGCGGCCCAGCGGCTTGAGCTGGCGCCGGATCTCCCCGATCAGGTCGCCCAGCCGGTGGAGGTTGCCCTCGGTCGCGTCGAGCTTCCGCAGCGCCTTCTCCTTGCGCTTGCGGTGCTTGAGGACGCCGGCCGCCTCCTCGATGAAGCCGCGCCGGTCCTCGGGGGTGGCGTGCAGGATCTGGTCGAGCTGGCCCTGCCCGACGATGACGTGCATCTCGCGGCCGATGCCGGAGTCGGAGAGCAGCTCCTGGACGTCGAGGAGGCGGCAGGTGCTGCCGTTGATGGCGTACTCCGAGCCCCCGGAGCGGAACATCGTGCGGCTGATCGTGACCTCGGCGTACTCGATCGGCAGCGCGCCGTCGGAGTTGTCGATGGTGAGCACGACCTCCGCGCGGCCCAGCGGCGGGCGGCCGGAGGTGCCGGCGAAGATGACGTCGTCCATCTTCCCGCCGCGCAGGGACTTGGCGCTGGCCTCGCCCATCACCCAGGCCAGGGCGTCGACGACGTTGGACTTCCCCGAGCCGTTGGGGCCGACGATGCAGGTGATGCCCGGCTCGAGCTGGAGCGTCGTCGAGGACGCGAAGGACTTGAACCCCTTGAGAGTCAGGCTCTTCAGGTACAACGGGGCTCCCTACACCGGTCGGTCGTCGGCGCTGACTCGGGGCGGCGGTGGCTGCACCGGGGGACGCTCAGCGGCCACAGGGTACCGCTCGGGGGCCCGTGCCGCCGGTGAGCGGCGCGGCGGCGTGTACGACGCGGTGTGTACGACGCGGCGTGGCGACCGGCACCGGGCGACGTCACCGGGGGTCCCCGGGGGTCCCCGGGGGTCACCGGGGGTCACCGGGAGTCATCGGGGGTCACCGGGCGTGCGGGGACGCGGGCCCGGCCGGGGTCGGGCCCGTCGGTCGCGACCTGGTCAGGCCGGCTGCATCTCCTGCAGGCCCGGCTCGCGGTCGAGGATCTCGGCGGCGCGGGTGGCCACGAGCCGGTCGTTCTCCTCGCTCAGGCGCAGCACCAGCGCCTCGAGCTCGCGCACGCGGGCGCGGAGACGGGCGTTGTCCGAGGCGAGGCGGGGGTCACGCAGGTCGCTGTCCAGGTAGCCGATCAGCGCCTTGGCCATGGGGTGTTCCTTCGGGTTCGGGGTGGACGTGCCGGGGGGTGGTCCGGATGCCGGACCGGGGCGGCCGTGGAGGGCCGGCGCGGGGGTCCGCACGCGGGCGGGACCGTCTTCAAGAGTCCCACCCGGGCGCGGGATGCGTCAATCCGGGACGGGCACCACGGGCGGGCGGCCGGCGGGCACCTGCCGGCGGCGCCGTGGGGCCGGCTGGCAGGTGGGGCAGAAGTACGACGAGCGGTTCATGAACGGCACCCGGCGGATCGGCGTGCCGCACCGGTCGCACGGCTCCCCCTCGCGCCCGTAGGCGTGCAGCGAGCGGTCGAAGTAGCCGGACTCGCCGTTGACGTTGACGTAGAGCGCGTCGAAGGAGGTGCCGCCCTGCGCGAGCGCGTCGGTCATCACGTCGTGGACGTGGCCGAGCAGCTCGCGCACCTGGGTGGCGCTGAGCCGGTCCCCCGGCCGCTCGCCGTGGAGCCGGGCGCGCCACAGGGCCTCGTCGGCGTAGATGTTGCCGACGCCCGAGACGAGGTTCTGGTCCAGCAGCAGCCGCTTGATGCCCGAGGTGCGCCGGCGCACGCGACGTACGACGTCGGCGGCGTCGAACTGCTCGTCGAGCGGGTCGCGGGCGATGTGCGCGATCTCCGGCGGCAGGTCCGCGCCGCCGGCCGAGACCGAGAGGCCGCCGAACATCCGCTGGTCGACGAAGCGCAGCTCGCGGCCCTCGTCGGCGCCGTCGAGGGCGAGCCGCACCCGCAGGTGCCGCTCGGCCGGGGCGTCGGGGCGCTGCACGAGCAGCTGACCGCTCATGCCGAGGTGCGCCATCAGCGCGTCGCCGTCGTCCAGCGGCAGCCAGAGGTACTTGCCGCGCCGGCGGGCGCCGACGATCCGCCGGCCGACGAGCGCCGCGGCGAAGCCCTCGGGCCCGCGGGGGTCGCGGCGGACCGGGCGCGGGTGGAGGACGTCGACGCGGGTGATGGCCGCGCCGAGCACGTGGCGCTCGAGGCCGGCGCGGACGACCTCGACCTCGGGCAGCTCCGGCACGGGCTCAGCCCGGCTGCGAGGTGCCGGCAGAACTTCCGGCAGAACTTCCGGCAGAGGCCCCGCCAGCGGTCCCGGCGGTGCTGGTGGCCGCGGCGGCGGCGGGGTCGGTGACCCCGAGCGCGTCGGCGATCTCGCCGTAGGCGGTCTCCGCGGCGGCCTGCTCGGCCTCCTTCTTGGAGCGGCCCACGCCGTTGCCGTAGAGCTTGTCGCCGACCCGGACCTGCGCGGTGAAGGTCTTCTGGTGGTCGGGGCCCTCGTCCTCGATGACGTACTCGGGCACGCCGAGGGCGTGCTCGGCAGCGAGCTCCTGGAGCGAGGTCTTCCAGTCCAGGCCCGCGCCCATGGCCGAGGCGGCCTCGATGAGCGGGTCGAAGAGCCGGTGGACCACGCGCGCGGAGGTCTCGAAGCCGCCACCGGAGAGGTGGACGGCCCCGATGACCGCCTCGACGGTGTCGGAGAGGATCGAGGCCTTGCCCCGACCCCCCGTCGACTCCTCGCCACGACCGAGCTTCACGTGGTCGCCCAGGCCGATGGCCCGACCCACCTCGGCCAGCGCGCGGGCGTTGACGACCGCTGCGCGGAGCTTGGCCAGCCGACCCTCGGAGAGGTCGGGGTGGGTCGTGTAGAGCGTCTCGGTCACGACGACGCCGAGCACCGAGTCACCCAGGAACTCCAGGCGCTCGTTGGTCGGCAGGCCGCCGTTCTCGTACGCGTAGGAACGGTGCGTGAGCGCACGCTCGAGCAGCTCGGGGTCCAGCTCCGGGTCCCCGAGCGCCTCGCGCAGCTCGACGTAGTTGGTCAGTGGACCGGTCTCAGATGACCTGACGACGGTCGGCGCGAGCGCCGTACTGACCGCACGCGCCGCACGCACGGTGCGGGAGGTGCTTGGCACCACAGGCGGGGTTCGCGCAGGTCACCAGGGTGGGCGCGACGGCCTTCCAGGCCGACCGACGGTGACGCGTGTTGCTGCGCGACATCTTCCGCTTCGGGACTGCCACTGTTCTCTCCTCGTTCTGGACCGGTGGTGCCGGCCGTTCCTGGCTTGGTGCTCGCGGGACCGGTCAGTCCTGCGAAGTGCTGCTGGGATCATCCTGCTTCAGGGCCGCGAGGCCCGCCCACCGCGGGTCGACCGGCTCCTCGTGCGAGTGGTCCGGGTCCTCGGCCAGGCGTGCACCGCACTCGGTGCACAGGCCGGGACAGTCGTCCTCGCACAAGGGCTGGAACGGCAGTGCGAGCACCACCGCGTCCCGCAGCAGTGGCTCGAGGTCGAGCAGGTCGTCCTCGAGCTTGCTGACCTCGTCGTCCTCGTCGGGGTCGCCCTGGTGAGCCGGGTCGTCGTAGACGAACAGCTCCTGGAACGTGACCTCGGAGTCCTCCTCGATCGGTTCCAGGCACCGTGCGCACTCGCCCTCGAGCACGGCTCGCGCCGTGCCCGTCACCAGCACGCCCTCCATGACCGCCTCGAGGCGCAGGTCGATCTCGACCGGCGACCCCTCGGGGACCTTGAGGACTTCGATGCCCAGATCTGGCGGTGCCGGCACCGTCCGCGTCACCTGTCGCTGGGACCCCGGGCGGCGGCCGAGCTCGCGGGTGTCGAGCACGAGCGGCGCTCTCGGGTCCAGGCGGTTCAGATGATCACTTCCGGGTCCGGGCACGTACAGATCAGCGAGAAGACTAACCGCCGTGCGGCCGATCGGACAAAACGCAGGTCAGGCGCCACCGGCACGTCGCTCCTCCACCCGCGCGGTGAGGCGCTCGAGGACGAAGCCCGGGACGAACGGCGAGACGTCGCCGCCGAAGGACGCGACCTCCTTGACCAGGCTGCTGGAGACGAACGACCACTGCGGGCTGGTCGGCACGAAGACGGTCTCCACCCCGGTGAGCGAGACGTTCATGTGGGCCATCGGCAGCTCGTACTCGAAGTCGCCGGGGCCGCGCAGGCCCTTGACGATCGCGACCACGTCGTTCTCCGCGCAGTAGTCGGTGAGCAGGCCGGTGAAGCCGTCGACGCGCACGTTGTCCCACTCCGCGCACGCCTGCTCGAGCATCGCGAGGCGCTCCTCGGGCTCGAAGAGCCGGCGCTTGGAGGCGTTGACCCCGACGGCGACGACGACCTCGTCGAAGAGGGCGGCGGCCCGGCCGATGATGTCGAGGTGGCCGCGGGTGACGGGGTCGAAGGACCCCGGGCAGACGGCTCGGCGCACGTGGGGCTCCGCTCTAGTCGTCGATGGACTCCTCGTCCGTGGCGTGGGCGGCGCGACCGTACCAGAGCACCGTCTCGCCGTAGCGCCGCTCCCGGACCGGCTCGAGGCCCGGCGGCCAGGTGGGCTCGGGGCTGCGGACGGAGCGCTCGACGACGACCAGCGCGTCGGGCACCAGCCAGCCGTGCTCGACCAGCGCGGCGAGGTCGCGGGCCAGGCTCGGCTCGTCGAGGGGGTACGGCGGGTCGCTGAAGACCACGTCGTACGGCGCGGCCGGGTGCCGCAGCAGCGTCGTGCCGACCGAGGCCGCCACGACGTCGGCGCGGGCGAAGCCGAGCGTGCGGGCGTTCTCGCGCACCAGCGCCGCGGTGCGCCGGTCCTGCTCGACGAGGGTCACCACGCCGGCCCCCCGCGACCAGGCCTCGAGCCCGACCGCGCCGGAGCCGGCGTACAGGTCGAGGAAGCGCAGGCCCTGCAGCGAGCCGCACCACGACTCCACCGCCGAGAACAGCGCCTCGCGCACCCGGTCGCTGGTGGGGCGGGTCGCCGACCCGCGCGGCACGGCGATGCGCCGGCCGCCGGCCGAGCCCCCGATGATCCTGGTCACGACGTCCTCACGACTTCTCGATGAACTCGCCGGCGGAGAGCTCCATCTCGCGCACGGCGGCCGCCAGCTCCGGGGCCGAGGCGAGGTCCGGGTCGCGGTCCAGCAGCGCCTCGGCCGTGCGCCGGGCGGCGACGATGGTCTTCTCGTCCCGCAGGACCCGGAGGTTCTGCAGGCTGGAGCGGAAGCCGGACTGGCTCGTCCCGAGCACGTCGCCCTCCCGGCGCTGCTCGAGGTCGACGCGGCTCAGCTCGAACCCGTCGCTGGTCGAGGCGACCGCGTCGAGGCGCTGGCGCGCGGGCGTGCCGGCCTCGGCCCGCGAGACGAGCAGGCACAGGCCGGGCAGGCCGCCGCGGCCCACGCGGCCGCGCAGCTGGTGGAGCTGGGAGACGCCGAACCGGTCGGCGTCGAGGAGCACCATGGCGGTCGCGTTGGCGACGTCGACGCCGACCTCGATGACGGTCGTGGAGACCAGGACGTCGATCTCGCCGGCGGCGAAGGCGCGCATGGTGCGCTCCTTGTCCTCGGCCCCCATCCGGCCGTGCAGGGCGCTGACCCGCAGCCCCGCCAGGGGGCCGTCGGCCAGCTCGGCCACGACCTCCTCGACGGCCGCCAGCGGCGGGCCCGTGCGGGCCGCGCGGTCGGCGGTCTTCGCGTCCCCGGTCGCCGCGGAGTCCTCGTCGAGCGGCGCGTCCTCGCCGCCCTGCTCGAGCTCGTCGCCCGCGATGCGCGGGCACACGACGTACGCCTGGTGCCCGGCCGCCACCTCCTCGCGCACGCGCTCCCAGACCCGCCCGATCCAGCCGGGGTGCTCGGCGACCGGCACGACGTTCGTCTGGATCGGGGCGCGCCCGGCGGGCAGCTCGGCGAGCGTGGAGGTCTCCAGGTCACCGAAGACGGTCATCGCGACCGTCCGCGGGATCGGGGTCGCGGTCATCACCAGGACGTGCGGGGGCGTGCCGGCCTTGTCGGTCAGCGCGGCCCGCTGCTCGACGCCGAAGCGGTGCTGCTCGTCGACGACGACCAGGCCGAGGTCGAAGAAGCTGACGTTCTCCTCCAGCAGCGCGTGGGTGCCGATGACGATGCCGGCCTCGCCGGTGGCGATCCGCAGCAGCGGCTCGGTGCGCTGGGCCTTGGTCATCGAGCCGGTGAGCAGCTCCACGCAGGTCGCCTCGGGGGCGCCGCCGAGCATCCCGCCGGCGGCGAGGTCGCCGAGCATCGCGGTGATCGAGCGGTGGTGCTGCTGGGCGAGCACCTCGGTGGGCGCGAGCAGGGCCGCCTGCCCGCCGGTGTCGACGACGCGGAGCATGGCGCGCAGCGCGACGAGGGTCTTGCCCGAGCCGACCTCGCCCTGGAGCAGCCGGTTCATCGGGTGCGGCTCGGCGAGGTCGCGCTCGATCTCCTCCCCCACCTCGCGCTGGCCGCCGGTCAGCTCGAAGGGCAGCCGGGCGTCGAAGGCCGCCAGCAGGGCGCCGTCGCCGCCGGTGCGGGCCTGGGCGCCGACCGCGCGCAGCGCCCGGCGTCGCCGGGCGAGCACCAGCTGGGTGACCAGCGCCTCCTCGAAGCGGTAGCGCTTGAGCGCCGCCCCGACCTGGGTCCGGTCGTCGGGGGCGTGCACCCAGTCCAGGGCGGTGCGCGCCGGCAGCAGCCCGTGCTCCTCGCGCACCTCGGCCGGCAGCACCTCGGGCACGTCGTCGACGACGCTGCGGGCGAAGGTGATCGCGCGCTGGAGGTCCCACGACTCCACGCCGCCGGTGAGGGGGTAGATCGGGTAGAGCGCGCCCAGCGCGTCGAGCTCGGCCTCCGGGTCCGCGGCGTCGCGGGGACCGCCGGGGCCGCCCTCGGGGCCGGGGCCGAAGAGCACCATCTTGGGGTTGGTCAGCTGCCACTCCCCCCGGAAGGCGTTGACCCCTCCGACGAACAGCCCGCGGCGGCCGACCGCGAGGCGGCGCTGGTTCCACTCCGCGACGTGGCGGCCCTTGGCGAAGAACGACATCCGCAGGCGCGGGCCGTCGGTGGTCAGCACGACGTCGAGGCGGTACGCCGGACGGCCGGTGCGCCGGTCGTTGTAGGTGCGCACGTCGGCGGAGACGACCTGCCCGACGACCGTGACGATCTCGCCGGGCCGCAGGTCGTCGACCTTGGTCAGCTCCTTGGTCTCGACGTACCGGCGCGGGAAGTGGTGCAGCAGATCCCCCACGGTGCGGATGCCGAGCTTCTCCTCGATCTTGGCGCGCTTGGTCTTCTGGTCGCCGAGCACGGCGGCGACCGGGGTGTCGACGGTGATCACGCGGTTGCTGCTCCCCTCACCCGTGCGCTCACTCCACCGAGACCAGCAGCGGGTAGCGCTCCTGACCACCGTCGTACACGACGACGTCGACAGCCGGGTAGCGCTCCTCCACCCAGCCGGCGCAGCGGGTCGCCAGCGCGCCCTCGGGATCCTCGGCCCCGGCCACGATCGTCACCAGTTCGCCGCCACCGCCGAGGAGGCGCTCGAGCACCTGCGTGGCGACCGTGAGCTGGTCGTCTCCGACGACGACGAAGTCGCCCGCGACGACGCCGAGCACGTCGCCCACCTCGCACGGGCCGGCCATCGTCATCGCGCGCCGGGCCGCCACCGTCACCGCGCCCTGGCGGGCGTGCCGGGCGGTGGCGGTCATCTCCAGGACGTCCTGGTCGAAGGAGCGGCCGGGCTCGTGGACCGCGAGCGCGGCCAAGCCGGAGACCTGCGCGGCCGTGGGGATGACCGCCACCCGCAGCCCCTCCTGCGCGTCGTTCTCGGCGGTGCTCGCCGCGACCTGCGCGACGCGGACCGAGTCGTGGTCGTTGGGCAGGACGACGACCTCGGAGGCGCCGCAGGAGGTGATCGCCTCGAGCAGCTCACCGGTGCTCGGCCGGCGGCCCGGGCCGCCGCGGACGACGACCGCGCCGGCCTCCTCGAACAGCCGGGCCAGGCCCGGCCCCGCGGCGACGGCCACGACGCGGCGCCCCGCGCGGTCGGGGGTGCGGCGGCGCACCTCGGCGACCTGCTCGGCGAAGTGGGTCACCCGGACCCGGTGGGGCCGCCCGGCCTCGATGCCGGCCTCGATGGCGGCGCCGACGTCGTCGACGTGCACGTGGACGTTCCACAGGCCCTCGCCACCGACGACCACCAGCGAGTCGCCGAGATCGGCCAGCGCCTTGCGCAGCGGCGGGATCCGGTCGTCGTCGGCGTCGAGGAGGTACATCACCTCATACGACGGCCCGTCCGGGGACAGCTCGTGGCGCACCGTCGCCGGCTGCGGGATCACGTGGCGGCCCAGGGGCGCGGTGACCGGGACCGGCCGCCGGCCGGTCAGCACCGTCTCGGCCGCGTCGAGGACGACGCTGAGCCCGCGGCCGCCGGCATCGACGACACCGGCGTCGCGCAGCACGGCGAGCTGCTCCGGCGTACGCGCCAGGGCGGTGCGGGCGGCCTCGGCGGCGGTGGCGAAGACGTCGCGGGCTCTCGTGTCCGGCTGGCTCGCGCGCTCGATGGCGGCCTCGGCGGCGGCGCGGCCGACGGTGAGCATGGTGCCCTCGACGGGCTCCCCCACGGCGGCGTACGCCGCGTCGCTGGCCTGGCGCAGCGCGTCGGCCATGACGCTCGCCGTGCGCTCCCCGGGGCCGCTGGCCGCGATCCGCCGCGCGATCGCGCCGAGCATCTCGCTGAAGATCACCCCGGAGTTGCCGCGCGCGCCCAGCAGCGCGCCGCGGGCGAGCGCCGCGAGCGCGACGTCGAGGTCGGCCTCCGGGTCGCCGCCGCCGGTCGCCTCGCGCACCGCGTCGCGTGCGGCGGAGACCGTGAGCCACATGTTGGTGCCGGTGTCGCCGTCCGGCACGGGGTAGACGTTGAGGGCGTCGACCTCCTCGCGCGCCTCGGCCAACGCCTCGACGGCGATGTCGACGAAACGCAGCACCACGGCCAGCGAGATCGCGCCGCCGCCCGGCACTTCCTCCATCTGCGTCCTCGGATTGGTCGTGAGCGGTCCCCGCGGGGATGATGAGGGGACAGGGTATGGCCTCGGCCGCGATTTCCCGGCGGACCCGGGTCTCCGATATTCTGTTCCGGTTGCCCGCCCTGCGGGCCCCTCACACGCAATCGATCATCAGGAGTTCACGGTGGCTGCCGTCTGCGACATCTGCGCCAAGAAGCCTGGCTTCGGCAACAACCGGCCGTGGTCGCGCAAGATCACGAAGCGTCGTTTCGACCCCAACATCCAGCGGGTTCGCGCGACCATCAACGGCACGCCCAAGCGGCTCAACGTCTGCACCGGCTGCCTGAAGGCCGGCAAGGTCACTCGCTGACGCGAGTCGATCTCCTCGGAGGCCGTCACCCCTGTGGGGTGGCGGCTTCCTGCATTTGTCGAGGTTCGCCCGCCGGCGAGCGCGTGCGCTCGTTGTCACGCGCTGTCCGACGATCTGCCGCACAGTTCGACTGTCTACCGCGCGTTGCATGCGGCTGCCGGGCACGGCCCGGGTTCAGAAGTGGGTCCAGCCGGTGGGGCCCTCGTAGGCCGAGCCGTCGACGGTGACCGTGCCGATGGTCTCCTCGGCGGCCTCGAGCACCTCCCCCACGACCGCCCAGCCGGCCGGGACGTCGGCGGGGTCGAAGGTGGCGAGCAGGGCGTGGTCGTCGCCGCCGCCGAGGATGAACCCGAGCGGGTCGGCCCCGAGCGCCGCGCCGACGGCGTGGAGCGGCTCGGCCACCTCGAAGGCGCCCCGGCGCACGTCGATCCGCACGCCCGAGGCCCCGGCGAGGTGGCCGGCCTCGGCGAGCAGGCCGTCGGAGACGTCGATCATCGAGGTCGCGCCGGCCTCGGCGGCGACCAGCCCGGCGTCGTACGGCGGGGTGGGTCGGCGGTAGGCCTCGACGAGCACGCGCGGGGAGCGGAAGCCGCGGCCGAGGACCGCCAGGCCGCCGGCCGCCCAGCCCTGGCGTCCCTGCAGCGCGAGCACGTCGCCGGGCCGCGCCCCGGAGCGCAGGACCGGGGCGACCGTGCACGCGCCGAGCACGGTGACGGCGATGACCACCTGGTCGGCGCGGGTGACGTCCCCGCCGACGACGCTCGCCCCGACCAGCGCGCACTCCTCGGCGAAGCCGCGGGCGAAGTCCAGCGCCCACTGCGCCTCGAGCTCGGCCGGGGCGGCCAGGCCGACGGTCAGCGAGGTGGCCCGGCCGCCCATCGCGTTGATGTCGGAGAGGTTCTGCGCGGCCGCGCGGTGGCCGACGTCCTCGGCCGAGGCCCAGTCCCGGCGGAAGTGCCGGCCCTCGACCATCAGGTCGGTGGAGACGACGACGTGCCCGGTGCGCACCCGGAGCACGGCCGCGTCGTCACCCGGCCCGACCAGCACCTGCTCCCCCTGCTCGAAGAGCCGGGTGAGCTCGGCGATCAGCCCGAACTCCCCGACGTCGGCCAGGGTCGCACCAGCGGGGAAGGGAGCAGTCGCAGCCATGACCCCATCCCACCAGACGCCCGACCCGCGCCGGACTGTCGGGCCGGGCTGACCACGGGGTAGGTTGACCGCCGAACCTCAGTCCAGCAGCAGGGAGAGCACCACGATGGTCGTCCAGGCGTACATCCTGATCCAGACCGACGTCGGCAAGGCGGCGGAGGTCGCCCGCGAGATCGCTCAGGTCAAGGGTGTCACCCTCGCCGAGGACGTCACGGGCCCCTACGACGTCATCGTCCGCGCGGAGGCCCGCAACGTCGACGAGCTCGGCAAGCTCGTGGTCGCGAAGGTGCAGACCCTCGAGGGCATCACCCGGACCCTGACCTGTCCGGTCGTCCACATCTGAGGACGCAACACACGCAGCGCCGTACGACGCCCCGCACCCGCTCCGGGTGCGGGGCGTCGTGCCGTTCGGGGACAGGCAGGCGGGTCAGCGCAGGCCGGTTCCGCGCGCGAGCGCGAGCCGGATGAGCCGGTCGACCAGGGAGCGGTAGTCCAGCCCGCTGGCGGCCCACATCCGGGGGAACATCGACAGCGGCGTGAAGCCGGGCATCGTGTTGATCTCGTTGACGACCAGGGAGCCATCGGGGAAGACGAAGAAGTCGACCCGCGCGAGGCCCTCGCAGCCGATCGCCTCGAACGCCCGGGCCGACAGCTCGCGCAGCCGCGCCTCGACCTCCGCCGGCAGGACCGCCGGGACGTCGAGCTCGGTGGCCTCCTCGGGGAGGTACTTGGCGTCGAAGTCGTAGAACTCGTGGTCGCCGGTGATCCGGATCTCGGCCGGCACGCTGGTCTCGGTCGTCCCGTCGAGCGCCTGCAGGACGCCGCACTCGATCTCGCGGGCGCCGGTGGCGCACACCTCGACGAGGACCTTCGGGTCGTGGGCGAGGGCCTCCTCGAGGGCGGCGTCGAGGCCCGAGGCGTCGTGGACCTTGGAGATGCCGATGCTGGAGCCGCCGCGGGCGGGCTTGACGAAGAGCGGGTAGCCGAGCTCCGCGGAGCGCTCGCGGCACGCCTGCGGGTCGGTCGACCACTCCCGCGCGGTCACCACGACGCTGGGCATCACCGGCAGGCCGGCGGCGGTCAGCACGACCTTCATGTAGGCCTTGTCCATCCCGATCGCGGAGGCGAGGACCCCGGCGCCGACGTACCGGACACCGGCCATCTCGAGCATCCCCTGGATCGTGCCGTCCTCGCCCCAGGGGCCGTGGAGCAGCGGGAAGACGACGTCGACCTCACCCAGGCTGCGCGGCGGCCGGGAGGCCTCGGCGAGGATCAGGTCGGTGCTGCTGACGTGCGGGGCGAGGTTCACCGTGGCTCGCTCGCCGTCCACGCTCGGCATCCGGTCGGCACCGTCGCCGGCCCCGATCCGCAGCCGCTCGGTCTCGCCGGACTCCAGCACCCAGCGGCCGTCGCGGGCGATGCCGATCGGCACCACGTCGTACTGCTCGGGATCGATGGCGGCCAGGACGCTGCCGGCGGTCACGCACGAGATGGCGTGCTCGCTGGAGCGGCCACCGAAGACGACGGCGACACGAGGCTTGCGGATCACCGTTCGACCCTACCGACCTAGGGTTGGGCTCATGACCGCGGACGCGCCCGACCACCTGACCGACCTGGACGACCACCTCGCGGCGATGGGCGCCGGCACGCGCGCGGTGCACCTCGGACGCCCGCCGCACCAGCCCGACCAGCCGCTCAACGAGCCGATCACCCCGGCCTCGACGTTCGTCGCCGGCGGCGACCGGGAGTACGGCCGCTACGGCAACCCGACGTGGGCGGCGTTCGAGACCGCCCTCGGTGGGCTGGAGGGCGGCCGGGCGCTGGCGTACTCCTCGGGCCTCGCCGCGGTCGCGACCGTGCTCGACCTGGTGGGCCACGGCGCGACCGTCGTCGCCCCGCGCAACTGCTACAACGGCACGATCCTCCAGCTGGCCGACCTCGAGGCCCGGGGCCGGCTGCGCACCGAGCTGGTCGACGTCACCGACACCGACGCCATGGTCAAGGCCTGCGAGGACGCCGCGCTGGTGTGGCTGGAGTCCCCCACCAACCCCGCCCTCGAGGTGGCCGACCTGCCCACGATCATCGCGGCCGCGCACGAGGCCGGGGCGTACGCCGTGGTCGACAACACCTTCGCCACCCCGCTGCTGCAGCGCCCGCTCGAGCACGGGGCGGACCTGGTCGTGCACTCGGTGACCAAGTACCTCGCCGGCCACAGCGACGTCCTCATGGGGGCGATCGTCACCGCCGACGACCAGCTCCACGGCGTGCTCAAGGGCCGCCGCGACCTGATCGGCGCCGTGCCGGGCACCTTCGAGGCCTACCTCGCGCTGCGCGGCCTGCGCACGCTGCACCTGCGGGTCGAGCGCGCCCAGGCCAACGCCGCGGAGCTGGCCCGCCGACTCGGCGAGCACCCCGCGGTCGGGGAGGTGCGCTACCCCGGCTTCGGCGGCATCGTCGCGATCGTGCTGGCCCAGGGTGCGATGGCCGCCGACCTGCTCACCCACAAGACACGCCTGTGGGTCCACGCGACCTCGCTCGGCGGGGTCGAGTCGACCTTCGAGCGGCGCCGCCGGTGGAAGTCGGAGCCGGCCACCATCCCCGACGCGCTCGTGCGGCTCTCGGTCGGCGTCGAGGACGTCGAGGATCTCTGGGAGGACCTGCGGGTCGCCCTGGACGACCTCACCGGCTGACCGCGCCCCGCTGGTCGAGCAGCGAGCGCCAGCGAGCGTGTCGAGGCCCGGTGACGTGCCCACCGCCGCGGGCGGCGTACCGGGTCTTGCGACCCCGTCCCTCGGTCGGCGCTGTCCGCTCAGTCCGTCTCGGCCTTGGTGTCGCGGGCGATGAAGGACTCCATCATCTGCTGTGCGGTCATCCGGCCGGCGACGACGGCGTCGACGTGCTCGGCGATCGGCGCGTCGACGCCGGTCCGCTCGGCGAGGGCCAGCAGCGAGGAGCAGGACTTCGCGCCCTCGGCGACCTGGCGGGTGGAGGCGTAGATCTCCTCGGTGCTCATCCCCTGACCCAGGCGCTCACCGAAGGTGCGGTTGCGCGAGAGCGGCGAGGAGCAGGTGGCGACGAGGTCGCCGAGGCCGGCCAGACCCATCAGGGTCAGCGGGTTGGCGCCTAGCTTCATCGCGAGCCGGGCGGTCTCGGCGAGGCCGCGGGTGATGAGGGACGCGGTGGTGTTGTCGCCGAACCCGAGGCCCACCGCCATGCCCACCGAGAGCGCCACCACGTTCTTGTAGGCGCCGCCGAGCTCGCAGCCGAGCACGTCGACGCTGGTGTAGGGGCGGAACGCCGCGGTGTGGCAGCGCCGCTGGAGCATCCGGGCGACGTCCTCGTCCTCGCAGGCGACGACCGAGGCGGCGGGCTCGCGGCGCGCGATCTCCTTGGCGAGGTTCGGGCCGCTGACCACCGCGATCCGGTCCGGTCCCGCGCCGGTCACCTGGCCGATGACCTCGCTCATCCGGTCCAGCGTGCCGAGCTCGACACCCTTCATCAGCGAGACGAACACCGCGCCGGGCTCGACGTGCGGTGCCCAGGTCGTGAGGTTCTCCCGCAGCGACTGGCTGGGGGTCGCGAGCACGACGACGTCGGCGCCGTGCAGCGCCTTCTCGACGTCGTGGGTCGCCGAGACCGTCGGCGGCAGCTCGATGCCGGGCAGGTAGTCGGGGTTCTCCCGCTGCTCGTTGATCGCCTCGGCGACCTCGGGCCGGCGCGCCCACAGGACGACCTCGTTGCCGGCGTCGGCGAGCACCATCGAGAACGCGGTGCCCCACGAGCCCGCGCTGAAGACCGCGACCTTGCCGTGGGTGGGGATCGTGGTCATGCCGGGTCCTCCCCGATCTCGTGGCGGTGCGGGTCGCCGGTGCGGCGGTCCCCGTGCTTGCGCATGTCGTACCTCTCCGGCGGGGCCTGGCCGCCCCGCACGTCCTCGACCAGCGACGTGATGGCGTCCATGATCCGGTCGGTCGCCTGCTGCACGACCTGCGGGGTGCGCGGCTCGGTCAGCAGGTCGGCGAGGTCGACGGGCTCACCGACCTTCATCCGGATCAGCTTCCGGGGGACCAGGTCGGGCTTCTTCGCGTACGGCGCCAGCAGCTGTTGCGCGCCCCACTGGCCCACGGGGATCACCGGGCAGCCGGTCTCCAGCGCGATCCGCGCCGCGCCGGACTTGCCCGTCATCGGCCACAGGTCGGGGTCCCGGGTGATCGTGCCCTCGGGGTAGACGACCACGCACTCCCCCGCCCGCACGGCCGCGACGGCGGCGTCGTACGCCCCGACCGCGTTGCGGGTGAGCCGCTCCACCGGGATCTGGCCGGCGGCGCGCAGGAACGCGCCGAGCGCCTTGTTCCGGAACAGGCCGGACTTGGCCAGGTAGCGCGGGATCCGGCCGTGGTCGTAGACGATGTGGGCGGCGGTGAACGGGTCGACGTGGGAGATGTGGTTCATCACCAGGATGCAGCCGCCGCGCTCCGGGATCCGCTCGCCGCCCTCCCACTCGTGCCGCGTGGTCGCGAGGAGCGCGGGCTTCACGATCGCGACCGCGATGCTCCACGCCCAGCCTCGCTTCTGCTGCAGCTTCCGGACCGTCACCACGGCAGGCTACTCGCCCGACGGGGCCCGGCCTGAGAGGATCGGGGGGATGTCTGCGCAGCTCTCCGGGACCGGCTCACCCGACCGCTCCCCCTCCCGCTTCGTCGCCGTCGTCCCCGTGAAGCCGCCCGCCTTCGGCAAGTCGCGGCTCGGGGACCTCGGGGACGACCAGCGGCGACGCCTCGCCGCGGCGTTCGCCCTCGACACCGCCGCCGCGTGCCTCGCCGCACGGTCCGTGGCGCGGGTGCTCGTGGCGACCGACGACGCCCCCTTCTCCGCCCAGCTGATGGCGCTGGGCTGCGCCGCCGTGCCCGACGGGGACACCAACGACCTCAACGCCGCGCTGCGACAGGCGGCCAGCGAGGCCCACCGGCGTTGGCCGGACCTCGAGCCGGTCGCGCTGTGCGCCGACCTGCCGGCACTGCTGCCCGCCGACCTCGACGCGGCGCTGGAGTCGCTCGTGCCGGGCGGGCCGTCATTCGTGGCCGACGCCGACGGCGTGGGCACCACCCTCTACACCGCGCCGTACGACGAGTTCGACCCGCAGTTCGGGGCCGACTCGTGCCAGGCGCACCTGCTCACCGGCGCCCTGGAGCTGCGCGGCGCGCTGGCGACCCTGCGCCGCGACGTCGACGACCTCGACGACCTCCGGGCGGCCGCCGCCCTCGGGCTGGGGCCGCGGACGGCGGCGCTCGTCGAGGAGCTCGGCCTGGCCTGACGGCTCTCAGCTCGCGGTCGCCTTCTTGGCGGGCGTCTTCTTCGTCGTCGTCTTCGTCGTCGCCTTCTTGGCGGTCGACTTCTTGGCGGTCGACTTCTTGGCCGCGGAGCTCGAGGCCGCCGATGTAGTGGCCGACTTCTTGGTGGCCGACTTCTTGGCCGACGGCGCGCTCGCGGTCGTCTTCTTCGCCGCGGCCTTGCTCGCGGTCGTCTTCTTGGTCGCGGCCTTCTTCGCGGGCGCCTTCTTCTCAGCAGCCTTCGTCGCGGGCGCCTTCTTCGTCGCCGCGCTCGGCGCGGCGGACTTGGTGGCCGGCGACTTCTTGGCCGCCGCGGCGGTGGCGTCGGACCAGGCGCCGGAGTCCCTCGCGCCGCCGGGAGCGGCGGCCTTGAGCGCGGCCTCCGCTGCGGCCCGCGCCGCGCCGGCCGAGGCGGCCACGGTGAGGGCGGGCAGCTTGCGGGCGCCGGACACGACGTCCTTGAGCTGGGTGCCGGCGCTGAACCTCGGGACCGCGCGCTCCTGGGCCTGCACCCGCTCGCCGGTGCGCGGGTTGCGGACCCAACGAGCCTCGCGGATCCGCTTCTCGAACGAGCCGAAGCCCGTGATCGCGACCTTGTTGCCCTGGGCGACCTCACGGGTGATCGTGTCGAGGACCGACTCGAGCGCGTGGGCGGCGGCCTTCCTGTTCCCGTCGAACCGCGCGGCGAGCGTGTCGATGAGCTCGGACTTGTTCATCTGGCTTCCCTTCCGACGAACCCCGGACGCCGAGCTCGTGCTCGACCCTCGTGGACGCACGTTAGGGACAAGTGGCGTACGCCACAACGACCCGCCCGCCCACGTGGCACCCGTGCACGGTCGAAGTGGCACCCGTGCAGGGTCGAAGTGGCACCCATGCAGGGCCGAAGTGGCACTACCTGCCCTCGGCTCATGCAGGAGTGCCACCTCGACCGTGCAGCACTGCCACCTCGACCCTGCAGCACTGCCACTTCGGCGGGTCAGGCGTGCTGGGTGACCGGCTTCCACCGCGGGCGGGAGGCCTCGTAGGTGGAGATGTCACCCTCGTGGCCCAGGGTGATCCCGACGTCGTCGAGACCCTCGAGCAGGCGCCAGCGGGTGTAGTCGTCGATGTCGAAGGAGTCCTCGATCGCTTCGGGGCCCTCGCCGGCGCGGACGGTGCGGGTCTCCAGGTCGACGGTGATCTCGGCGCCGGGCTGCTCCTCGAGCAGGTCCCAGAGCCGCTGGACGACCTTCTCGTCGACCTGGGCGGCCAGCAGCCCGGCCTTGCCGGAGTTGCCGCGGAAGATGTCGGCGAAGCGCGGGGAGATGACGGCCTTGAAGCCGTAGTTCTGCAGCGCCCAGACGGCGTGCTCCCGCGACGAGCCGGTGCCGAAGTCCGGGCCGGCGACGAGCACCGAGCCGGCGGCGTACACCGGGTTGTTGAGGACGAACGACGGGTCGTTGCGCCAGGCGGCGAACAGGCCGTCCTCGAAGCCGGTGCGCGTCACCCGCTTGAGGTAGACGGCGGGGATGATCTGGTCGGTGTCGACGTTGCTGCGCCGCAGCGGGACGCCGATGCCGGTGTGGGTCGTGAACTTGTCCATGAGGTGCTCCGGTCAGACGGTCGCCGGCGCGGCGACGGGCTCGAGGTCGGCAGGCGAGGAGAGCGTGCCGCGGACGGCGGTCGCGGCGGCCACCGGCACGGAGACCAGGTGGGTCCGGCCGCCCTTGCCCTGACGGCCCTCGAAGTTGCGGTTCGAGGTGGACGCGCTGCGCTCACCGGGCTGCAGGGTGTCGGGGTTCATGCCCAGGCACATCGAGCAGCCGGCGCCGCGCCACTCGCCGCCCGCCTCCTTGAAGATCACGTCCAGGCCCTCCTCCTCGGCCTGCAGGCGCACCCGGACCGAGCCGGGGACGACGAGCAGGCGGGTGTCGGCGGCGACGTGGTGGCCCCGGATGATCTCGGCGGCCAGGCGGAGGTCCTCGATCCGGCCGTTGGTGCAGGAGCCGACGAAGACGGTGTCGACCTTGACCTCGCGCATGGGGGTGCCGGCCTCGAGGCCCATGTACTCCAGGGCCTTCTCCGCCGCGACCTGGTCGCTGACGTCCTCGAAGTCCGCCGGCGCCGGGACCGAGGCGCCCAGCGGGACGCCCTGGCCGGGGTTGGTGCCCCAGGTGACGAACGGGGTCATGATGCTCGCGTCGAGCACGATCTCCTTGTCGAAGGTCGCGTCGTCGTCGGTGCGCAGGCTGCTCCAGTGCTCGACGGCGGCGTCCCAGTCAGCGCCGGTCGGCGCCTCGGGGCGGCCCGCGATGTAGTCGAAGGTCGTCTGGTCCGGCGCGATCATGCCGGCCTTGGCGCCCCACTCGATGCTCATGTTGCACACCGTCATCCGGCCCTCCATCGAGAGCTCCTCGATGGCCTGGCCGCGGTACTCCACGATGTAGCCCTGGCCGCCGCCGGTGCCGGTGTGCGCGATCAGGTTGAGGACCAGGTCCTTGGCGGTGACGCCGTCGGGCAGGCTGCCGTTGACGGTGACGGCCATGGTCTTGGGCTTGGCCTGCATCAGCGTCTGGGTCGCGAGCACGTGCTCGACCTCGGAGGTGCCGATGCCGAAGGCGATCGCGCCGAACGCGCCGTGGGTGCTGGTGTGGCTGTCGCCGCACACGATCGTCATGCCCGGCTGGGTCAGGCCCAGCTGCGGGCCGACCACGTGCACGATGCCCTGGTCGATGTCGCCGAGCGGGTGCAGCCGTACGCCGAACTCCTCGGCGTTGCGGCGCAGGGTCTCGACCTGCGTGCGCGAGACCGGGTCGGCGATCGGCTTGTCCCAGTCCAGCGTCGGGACGTTGTGGTCCTCGGTGGCGAGGGTCAGGTCGGGGCGGCGGACGCGACGACCGGCGAGCCGGAGGCCGTCGAAGGCCTGCGGCGAGGTGACCTCGTGGATGAGGTGGAGATCGATGTAGAGCAGGTCCGGCTCTCCCGGCATCGAACGGACGACGTGCTCGTCCCAGACCTTCTCGGACAGCGTCCGACCCATGGTTGTCTCCCTCATGACGTACTCGTGACGTACTTCTCGGTGCGGTTCCACTGTAACGCTTGCAATCCCATGATGCGAGACGGCAGTATTGCCATATGGACACCACCAGCGGAGTCGGCGTGCTCGACAAGGCCGCTCTCGTGCTCACCGCCCTCGAGTCGGGACCCGCGACCCTGGCCGGCCTCGTCGCCGGCACCGGCCTGGCCCGGCCGACCGCGCACCGGCTCGCCGTGGCGCTCGAGCACCACCGCCTGGTGGCCCGGGACATGCAGGGCCGCTTCGTCCTCGGCCCGCGGCTGGCCGAGCTCTCCGCCGCCGCCGGCGAGGACCGCCTGCTCGCCACCGCCGGCCCGGTCCTGGCCCGGCTCCGCGACATCACCGGCGAGTCCGCCCAGCTGTGGCGGCGCCAGGGCGAGCACCGCGTCTGCGTGGCCGCCGCCGAGCGCCCCTCGGGGCTGCGCGACACGATCCCGGTCGGCTCCCAGCTGACCATGCGCGCCGGCTCCGCCGCCCAGGTGCTGCTCGCCTGGGAGGACCCGGAGCGGATGCACCGCGGCCTGCAGAACTCCGCCTTCTCCGCCGCCGCGCTCTCCGGCATCCGCCGCCGCGGCTGGGCGCAGTCGGTGGGCGAGCGCGAGCAGGGCGTGGCCTCGGTCTCGGCCCCCGTGCGGTCCCCCGGCGGCAAGGTGATCGCCGCGGTCTCGGTCTCCGGCCCGCTCGAGCGGCTCTCCCGCCAGCCCGGCCGGATGCACGCCCCGGCGGTGCTCGCCGCCGCCGAGCGGCTCTCGGAGTCGCTGCGCCGCGCCGCCGCGGAGTGACCCACCCCGCCTCGTGACGAGCCGGGGCGGGCTCAGAAGAGCGCGGTCGACTCCAGCTCGAGGAGCAGCTGCTTGCGCGGGAGGCCGCCGGCGTACCCCGTGAGCGTGCCGTTCGCGCCGATGACCCGGTGGCAGGGCACGACGATCGGGATCGGGTTGCGGCCGTTGGCCAGGCCGACCGCGCGCGAGGCGGCGGGGGTCAGCCCCAGGCGCGTGGCGACCTGCCCGTACGACGCGGTCTCGCCGTAGCCGATCGCGCGCAGCTCGGCCCAGACCCGCTGCTGGAAGTCGCTGCCCAGCGGGGCGAGCGGCAGGTCGAAGTCCTCGAGGTCGCGGGCGAAGTACGCCGCGAGCTGGCGGGCGGTCTCGACCAGGAGCGGGTGGGCGTCGTCGCGCTCGCCGCGGACGTGCTTGTCGCCGAACGGCGCGAACTCGATGGCGGTGATCGCGCCCTCGTGCTCGACGAGGCGCAGGTCGCCGACAGGGCTCTCGATGACGGTCCACATGTCAGGTCTCCTCGGTGAGGACGGTGGTGACGGCGGGGACGGCGGGGACGGCGGGGACGGTGGGGGCGGGCGGCATGAGCGTCGTCCACAGGTGCAGCAGGGCGTAGGAGCGCCAGGGCCGCCAGCGCTCGCTCGCGGCCACGACCGCCGCGAGCGAGGCGTCGTCGTGGCCGAGCCCCCGCAGCGCGTTGCGCACGCCGATGTCGGTGGGCAGGAACACGTCGGGGTGGGCCAGCGCCCGCAGGGCGACGTAGTCGGCGGTCCACGGCCCGATGCCGGGCAGCGCGAGCAGCCGGCGGCGTACGTCGTCGCGGTCGGCGCCGCGGTCGAGCACGACGTCGCCCGCGGCCAGCGCCGCGGCGAGCCCGACCAGCGCGCGGCCGCGCGCCCGGGGCATCGGCAGCTCCGCCGGATCGGCCTCGGCCAGGGTGGCCGCGTCGGGGAACAGGTGGGTCAGCCCCGGGACGTCGGTGGCGACCTCGCGACCGTGCCGCGCAACGAGGCGTCCGGTGACGGTGCGGGCGCCGGCGACGCTGACCTGCTGGCCGATCACCGTGCGGATCGCGGTCTCGTCGCCGTCGACCTGCCCCGGCACCCGCAGGCCCGGCCAGGCGGCCGCCAGCGGCCCGATGACGGGGTCCTCGGCGAGGTGCTGCCCCACGGCCACGGGGTCGCAGTCGGCGTCGAGCAGCCGGCGGGCGCGCTCGACCGCGGCGGTGGTGTCGCGCAGGTCGTGCAGCGCGAAGCGAGCCGTCACGAAGGCCGTGCGACCGGGCTCGAGCTCGTCGCTCATCTCCAGGCGCACCGTGCCGGGGCCGTGCGGCAGGTCGAGGGTCCGGGCGTACCAGCCCTCCCCCGCGACCTCGACGCCCGGGACGAGGTGGTGGGCGAGGAAGGAGAGCAGCGCGCGGCCGGCGAACGGCGTGCGCACCGCCAGGCGCATCGTCACGGTCCCGGCGCCCGCGCGGGCCCCCCGGCGCCCGCGCAGCTGCGTCGGGGACGCGGCGTACACCTCGCGCACGGTGTCGTTGAACTGCCGCACGCTCGCGAAGCCGGCGGCGAAGGCCACGTCGGCGTAGCCGAGGTCGGTGGTCTCGATGAGCACCCGGGCGGTCTGGGCGCGGCGGGCGCGGGCCAGCGCCAACGGGCCGGCGCCGAGCTCGGCGAGCAGCAGGCGGGAGAGGTGGCGCGGGGTGTAGCCGAGCCGCCGGGCGAGCCCCTCGACGCCCTCGCGGTCGACCACGCCGTCGGCGATGAGCCGCATCGCCCGGCCGGCGACCGACGCGGCGACGTCCCAGTCGGGGCTGCCGGGGGTGGCGTCGGGGAGGCAGCGCTTGCAGGCGCGGTAGCCGGCCGCCTGCGCGGCCGCCGCGCTCGGGTGGAAGGTGACGTTGCCGTACGCCGGGGTGCGGGCCGGGCAGGAGGGCCGGCAGTAGATGCCGGTGGTCCGCACGGCGGTCCAGAAGACCCCGTCGAAGCGACGGTCCCGCGAGGTGACCGCGCGGTAGCAGGACTGCGGGTCCAGCCGTCGCTCGCGGGTCGTGGTCATGCGTCCATCCTCCCCCACGCCGGTGGGCGCCGCTGGCGGGATTCGGACACCGCCGTCGGCTGCGAACCGGGCCCGAACCAGCTCCGAACCGGCCGCGAACCGGCCCCGCGGACCACCCCCTCTGCCACGATGACCGACGTGGCCGAACGCACGCACCGCCGAACCGTCTGGCGGGTCGTCCTCGTCACCCAGCTCTGCCTGGCCCTGGTGACCGGGATCGCGGTTGCCCTGGTCTACCGCCACGTCGACCGCCGCATCGACGAGGGTGCGCCGATCAGCCACGCCGGCGGCGTGGAGCGCGCCGAGCCGCGGCTGCCGACCAGCGCCCTCAACGTCGTGGTCCTCGGCACCGACGAGCGGGCGTGCGAGGGCTGCGGGATCGACCGCGAGGCGGGGGGCGGCGGCGCCGACGTGACCATGCTGCTCCACGTCGCCGACGGCCGCCGCGCGGCGTACGGCATCTCGATCCCCCGCGACACCCTGGTCGACCGGCCGGACTGCCGGGTCGACGGCGAGGTGGTCCCCGGGGTCGCCGGCGCGGCCTGGAACGAGGCGCTCGCCGTCGGCGGCCCGGCCTGCGCCGTGGCCCAGGTCGAGGCCGTCACCGGCATCTACGTCGACCACTACGTGGTGGTCGACTTCGGCGGCTTCAAGGAGATGGTGGACGCCGTCGACGGCGTCGAGGTCTGCATCCCCGAGGAGATCGACGACGACGAGCACAACATCCACCTCGATGCCGGCACGCAGGTGCTCGACGGCGAGGACTCCCTGGCCTACGTCCGGCAGCGCACGTCGACCCCGAACGCCGACCTCGGCCGGATGCGACGCCAGCAGGCCTTCATCGCCTCGATGGTCGCCAAGGTGCTCTCCGCCCGGACCCTCGCCCGCCCCGACCGGCTGGTGTCGTTCGCGAGCGCCGTGGCCGGGTCGATCCAGACCGATCCGGAGCTGGCGAGCGTCTCGGAGATCGTCGACCTGGCCGCCTCCCTGCGCCAGGGGAGGCTCGGGAAGATCCGCTTCGTCACCGCGCCGGTCGTGGAGCTGCCCCGCGACGACCCGAACTGGGGCCGCGTGGAGCTGACCTCGGAGGCCGACGAGCTGTGGCGTCGCGTCGCCGCCGACCAGCCCCTCGGCGAGCTCGGCCGCGGCGCGAGCAGCGGCCGCCGCCCCGGTGGCTCGCGGGCCGACGCCGCCGCCAACGGTCTCTGCTCCTGATCCCGGACCAGGACGGGAACGACTGGAGATGACAGAAGAGGCTCGAAGGTCGTGATGACCTTCGAGCCTCTTCCGGTGGTACCCCGTACGGGATTCGAACCCGTGCTTCCGGCGTGAGAGGCCAGCGTCCTGGGCCGCTAGACGAACGGGGCATGTGTGATTCAGTTGTGCTGCGGCGCTGCCCTTCCGAGCGGCGCCTGCGGAACTCTAGCCGGGGCCTTCGTTGCCGCAAAATCGAGGGCTTCTCTGCGAGAGACCTGCGATTTGGCTGGGATACTAGGACTCGAACCTAGACTAACTGGACCAGAACCAGTCGTGCTGCCAATTACACCATATCCCATTGACCGACAAGACTTAAGACGGTCATTTCGTGCCCTCCGCCGTGGCGGTGGGCACGGTCGAGAACCTTACACGCGAGTGTTTCGGCGCTGCAAAACGGGCCGATCCGTGGTGGTCCGCACCCCCATCGCGCGGGCCACCAGAAGGGTCAGGCCGAGGAACGACAGGGACTGGGTGAGGGTCACCGGCAGGCTCCACCAGGTGCCGCCCGTGGGGTTGAGCGCGGAGGTCATGTCGCCGAAGGCGAGCGCGATCCCGAAGGCCAACCAGTTGTTCAGCACGTGCATCGCGATCCCCGCCTCGAGGCCGCCGGTGAGGATCACCAGCGTCCCGGCGACCAGGCCGAAGGCGAACCGGTCGAAGAAGATCGGCAGGTCCTGCCCCAGGCCGTGGGCCAGGGCGAAGATGAACGCCGGCACGACGACGGCGACCCAGCGCCAACGCACGAGACCGCCGAAGGCCTGGGTGAGGTAGCCGCGGAAGGCGTACTCCTCCCCCGCCGCCTGCAGGGGGGTGAGCAGGAGCACGATGAGGGCGAAGTCACGCGTGGTCCGGGTGAACTCGTTGAGGTCGGTGGAGACCTCGGTGCCGGCGCCCTGCGAGGGCAGCAGCGCGGAGACGACCAGGGTGAGGAAGAGGGCGACGAACGCCACCCCGAAGCAGGCCAGGAACCAGCCCCAGCGCAGCCGCAGGCCCACCGAGGACACCGTGCCCGGCCGGAGCCGGTGCAGCGTGTAGGCGACCAGCCAGACGGCCGGGATCGCCAGCGCCCAGCCCACGTTGACCAGGGCCAGGAACGACGGCGTGACGGGGTCGCCGGAGAGCCGGTCGAGCGCGGCGTCGACCCCGACCCCGCTGAGGAGCAGGTAGACCGCCACGACGACCGTGGCGACCGTCTGGAGCAGGAGCACCAGGACGACCAGCGCGACCACGCCGACGACGGGGCGCCACCAGCCGGGGCGTCCGAGCCGGTGCAGCCGCTCGTAGGTGAGCCCGTCGTCGACGACGGGCGGCGGGGGCAGCTGCACCGGCACGGTCATCGCGTCAGCCCAGGGCGGAGCGGAGTCGGGCCAGGCTGCGCTCGCGGCCGAGCAGCTCCATGGACTCGAAAAGCGGGGGCGAGATCCGCCGGCCGGTCACCGCGACGCGGACCGGGCCGAAGGCGTTGCGCGGCTTGAGGCCGAGCTGCTCGACCAGGCTGGCCTGGAGCGCCTCCTGGATCGCGGCGGTGCTCCACTCCCCGAGCGGCTCGACGGCGTCGTACGCCGCCCGGACGACCTCGACGCCCTTCTCGTCCAGCAGCTTGGCGGCGTCGGCCTCGTCGCGGGTGAAGTCCTCCTCGGCGACGAAGAGGAACCCGAGCATGTCGACGGCCTCGGTGAGCTTGTTGATCCGCTCGGCCACCAGCGGCATCGCCAGGTCGAGCAGCTGCCGGTCGGCCGCGGAGGTGACGTCGACGACGCCGGCCTCGGCGAGGAACGGCAGCGCCCGCTCGGTGATCTCCTCGATCGAGAGCAGCCGCATCTGCGCGGCGTTGATCGCCTCGGCCTTCTTCAGGTCGAAGCGGGCCGGGTTGGGGTTGACGTCCTTGATGTCGAAGGCCTCGACCATCTCCGCGAGGGTGAAGACGTCGCGGTCGGGGGCGATCGACCAGCCCAGCAGCGCGAGGTAGTTGAGCAGGCCCTCGGCGAGGAAGCCCTGCTCGCGGTAGAGCGCCATGTGCGCCTGCGGGTCGCGCTTGGAGAGCTTCTTGTTGCCCTCCCCCATGACGTAGGGCAGGTGGCCGTAGGCGGGGGTGGTCGTGGCCACGCCGATCGCCTTGAGGCCCTCGAAGAGCGCGATCTGGCGGGGCGTGCTGGAGAGCAGGTCCTCCCCGCGCAGCACGTGGGTGATCTCCATCGTCGCGTCGTCGACCGGCGCGGTCAGGGTGTAGAGCGGGTCGCCGTTGGCGCGGGCCAGGGCGAAGTCCGGCACGTGCTCGGTCTGGAAGGTGATCTCGCCGCGGACGAGGTCGTCGAAGGTGATCTCGCCGTCGGGCATCCGGAACCGGACGACCGGCGCGCGGCCCTCGGCCTCGAAGGCGGAGCGCTGCTCGGCGGAGAGCTCGCGGCAGAAGCCGTCGTACCCCATCACCTTGGAGCCGCTGGCCTTGCGGCGCGCCTCGACCTCCTCGGTGGTGCAGAAGCAGTCGTAGGTGTAGGAGGACTCCCGCAGCCGGGCGAGCACGTCGGCGTAGATGTCGCCGCGCTCGGACTGCCGGTAGGGGCCGTGGGGGCCGCCGACGATGACGCCCTCGTCCCAGGAGAGGCCGAGCCACTGCATCAGGTCGATGAGCGAGTCGTAGGACTCCTGGGTGTTGCGCTCCTTGTCGGTGTCCTCGATGCGGAAGACGAAGGTGCCGCCGTGCCTGCGCGCGAAGGCCCAGTTGTAGAGGGCGGTGCGGGCGAGGCCGACGTGGGGGCTGCCGGTCGGGGACGGGGCCATCCGGACGCG
The DNA here is from genome assembly GCF_013177455.1 of Nocardioides marmotae. Classification (NCBI taxonomy): domain Bacteria; kingdom Bacillati; phylum Actinomycetota; class Actinomycetes; order Propionibacteriales; family Nocardioidaceae; genus Nocardioides; species Nocardioides marmotae. Next base: position 1,437,066 of record NZ_CP053660.1, on the reverse strand, counting down.
GACGGGGGTGGTGCTTCCGGGGCTGTTCAACGCTGGGCCACCTTGTTCGTGAGAGTGCCGAGGCCGGCGATCGAGATCTCGACCTCGTCGCCCACCTCCATCGGACCGACACCCTCGGGGGTGCCGGTGAGGATGACGTCGCCGGGGAGCAGCGTCATCACGCTCGAGACGTAGGACACGAGCGTCGGGATGTCGAAGATCAGGTCGGCGGTGCTGCCGTCCTGCTTCAGGTCGCCGTTGAGGTGGGTCTGCACCCGGACCCCCTCGGCGAAGTGCTGGGGATCCAGGTCGGTCTCGATCCACGGCCCGAGCGGGCAGAAGGAGTCGAAGCCCTTGGCCCGGGTGAACTGCACGTCGCCCTTCTGCAGGTCGCGTGCGGTGACGTCGTTGGCGATCGTGTAGCCGTGGATGACGTCGGTGGCCTGCTCCGGCGGGACGTCGCGGCAGATCCGGCCGATGACGACGGCGAGCTCGCCCTCGAAGTGGAGGTTCTGGGTCTGCGGCGGGTAGAAGATCGGGTCGCCGGGGCCGACCACGCTGGTGTTGGGCTTGAGGAACATCAACGGCTCGCTCGGCACGTCGTTGCCCATCTCGGCGGCGTGGGCGGCGTAGTTGCGGCCGATGCCGACGACCTTGCTGCGCGGCAGGACCGGCGCGAGCAGGCGGACGTCGGAGAGCTGGTGCTCGGTGTCGAGGAGCTTGACGCCGACGTAGAGCGGGTCGCCGGCGAGCGCCACGATCACCGCGTCCTCGTCGGGCTGTCCGAACTCGTCCAGGTCGCCGGTCACGACGCCGTACTGGGGGTCTTCGCCGGTGGTGAATCTCGCGATGCGCACCCCTCGACACTATCGACCTACCATCGACGCTCGTGGAGGTGCAGGTGCTGGCGACCGCCGAGTGGCAGGCGCGGGCCGCGAAGCACGCGGCGCGGGTCGATGCCTTCGTCGCGCCCCACCTCGCCCGGCGCGAGTCTCGGGTCAAGCACCCGGTGCACGACTTCCTGTTCACCTACTACTCCCAGCGACCCGCCCAGCTGCGCCGCTGGCACCCCGGCTTCGGCGTGGGCCTCGCCGTGGGCGAGGACGGCCGCCCGGAGCACGCCGGGCTCAAGGGCTACACGGTCGTGGACGGCGTCGTCCCGGTGGTCACCGTCGACGAGGCGTACGTCGCCTCGCAGCGCCCGCTGCTGGAGGCGCTGCGCACGCTGCTGAGCGCCACGCAGGGGCGGCCCGCGAACTTCGGCTGCTTCGGGATGCACGAGTGGGCGATGGTCTACCGCCTCGCCGACGACGAGACCCGGCACGCCGACTGGCCGCTGCGCCTCGGCGGCGAGGGCACCGACGCGGTCGTGGAGTCCCACCGGATCGCCTGCTCGCACTTCGACGCCTACCGGTTCTTCACCGAGCCGGCCCGCCCGCTCAACACGCTGCGGCCGACCAGCGCCGACCGGCCGGCCTTCGAGCAGCCGGCCTGCCTGCACGCCGGCATGGACCTCTACAAGCACGCCTTCCGGCTCACGCCGATGATCGACTCCGACCTGGTCGCGGACTGCTTCGAGCTGGCACGCGACATCCGCGAGCTGGACATGCGGGCGGCGCCGTACGACCTGCGCGAGCTGGGCTTCGAGCCGGTCCGCGTCGAGACCCCCGAGGGCAAGCAGGAGTACGTCGCCGCGCAGCGCGCCTTCGCCGAGCGCGGCGCTCCCCTGCGCGCCCGGCTGCTCGCCGCCTGCGAGCGACTGCTGGCCGTCGCCGGGTCCGCGGGGACCACCGCCGGGACCGGGTAGGCACAACGGCCCGGTCCTGACCGCACCTTGGCCGCCACCGGCCCGAGCACTAGCGTCGCGCGCATGTCGACCGCGGACCCCCTGGCGCGCCACGCCGTGACCGTCCGCGGCCCCGCCGGGGCCACCCCGCTCGTCTTCGCCCACGGCTTCGGCTGCGACCAGAGCATGTGGCGCCTGGTCGCACCGGGCTTCGCCGACCGCTACCGCGTGGTGACCTTCGACTTCGCCGGCGCCGGCGGCAGCGACCCCGGCGCCTACGACGAGCTGCGGCACAGCCGCCTCGACGGCTACGCCGCCGACCTGCTCGACGTCGTCCGGGGGCTCGACCTGCACGACGTCGTGGTGGTCGGCCACTCGGTCGCCGCGATCATCGGGGCGCTGGCCACGATCGCGGAGCCCGAGCGGTTCGCGGGGCTGGTGATGGTCGGGCCCTCGCCGCGCTACCTCGACGACGACGGCTACACCGGCGGCTTCAGCCGCGAGGACATCGACGACCTGCTCGGGGCGCTGGCCTCGAACTTCCTCGGCTGGTCGGCGACGATGGCGCCGGCCATCGTCGGCAACCCCGACCGGCCCGAGCTCGGCCACGAGCTGACCGAGTCCTTCTGCCGGATGGACCCCGCCGTCGCGCGCCGGTTCGCCCAGGCGACCTTCCTCGCCGACAACCGCGCCGACCTGCCGCTCGTGCCGGTGCCCGCGCTCGTGCTGCAGTGCCGGGAGGACATCATCGCCCCTCTCGCGGTCGGGGCGTACGTCGCCGAGCAGGTGCCCGACGCGACTCTGGTGGTCCTCGACGCCACAGGCCACTGCCCGCAGCTGAGCGCCCCGGAGCAGTCGACCGCAGCCATCCGCGCGTGGCTCGACGACCGGGTCGCCGCCTGAACGCCGCGCCCCGGGGGGACGCCGCCCGGCTCCTCGACCAGGCCCCCTGCGGACTGCTCACGACCGACCCCGACGGTCGGGTGCTGCGGGCGAACGCGACGTTCCTGCGGTGGACCGGCCGGGCCGCCTCCGACGTGGTCGGCCGGCGGCTGGTGGACCTGCTGATGCCCGGGGGCCGGATCTTCCACGAGACCCACTACGCGCCGATGCTGCGGCTCCAGGGCTCGGTCCACGAGCTGGCCCTCGACCTGCGCTGCGCCGACGGCACCCGGCTGCCGGTGCTGGTCAACGCGGTGCTGGTGGGCGGCGGGCCGGCCGGCGACGAGGCCGGCGAGGGCCCGGCCGAGGTCCACGTGGCGCTGTTCGAGGCCACCGAGCGGCGCCGCTACGAGCAGGACCTGCTGCGTGCCCGCGACGAGGCGCGCACCGCCGAGGAACGGGCCCGGACGCTGGCGCGCACGCTCCAGCAGACCCTCGTGCCGCCCCTGCCGCCGCAGCCCGTCGGGCTGGCCATCGCGGCGGCGTACCGCCCGGCGGGCGACGGCACCCAGGTCGGCGGCGACTTCTACGACGTCTTCCCGATCTCGCCGGACGAGCACGTGGTGGTGCTCGGCGACGTGTCGGGCAAGGGCGTGGACGCCGCGGTGGTCACCTCGCTGGTGCGCAACACCGTCCGCGCGCTCGCCGTGCTGCACCACCGGCCCTCGGCGGTGCTGGCCGACCTCAACGCCGTGATCGAGTCCCACGAGACCGAGCGGTTCGTCACGCTGGTGCTGATGCGGCTGCGCCGCGAGGGCGACGGGTCCTGGCGGGTGACGGTGGGCGTGGGCGGGCACCCGCCGCCGATCCTGCTGCGGGCCGGCTCGGCGCCGGCGGAGATCGCCGTCGGCGGGCCGCTGGTGGGCATCCTCGGCGACCAGCACTACGACGAGGTCGAGCTGCGGCTCGCGGCGGGCGAGGCGCTGGTCGTCTACACCGACGGCGTGACCGAGGCGCGCGGGGCGGAGGACTACTTCGGCGAGCAGCGGCTCCTCGCGGCGCTGGACCGGCTCGGCCCGGGCGAGGTCGGCCCGGTCGACGTCGACGCGGTGGTCCGCGGCCTCACCGAGGAGGTCGTGGCGTTCCAGGGCGGGGACACCCACGACGACGTCGCCATCGTGGCGGTCGCCCCGTCGGCGTGAGGCGGACGCGAGCCGAGCTCCGCGGATGTGACCTGGGTCGCACCGGCGGAGCGAGGGGTTGCGAACCCTATGGGTCACCTCACTAAGGTAAGCCTTACCTAAGCGGTGGGCCCTGGCGCGGCCCGCCGGATCCGCCCTCGGCCTGACCTGACTCGGAAGGAAGGCTCGTGCCCCCAGCCTCGCCGTCGCTGCAGCATGCCCGCGACACCTCTCACCTGTTCCACCCCGACCACCTCGAGGAGTTCCTCGCGAGCATGCGGCTCGGCCTCGAGCACCTCGCCGGAGCCCTCACCGCCCAGTCCGCGCAGGCCGGCCCGGCCACCGGCGTCCTGCCGGAGCAGGCCGCGAAGGTCGTCGCCGACGTCGACCTCGACCGCCCCCTCGGCGACACCGGCGCCGCGCTCGCGGAGATGAGCCGGGTCTGGCTCGACGACGCGGTCTGGTTCCACGACCCGGCGTACGTCGCCCACCTCAACTGCCCGGTCGTCGTCCCGGCCCTGCTGGCCGAGCTGTTCGTCTCCTCGGTCAACTCCTCCCTCGACACCTTCGACCAGAGCGTCGGCGGCACGTTCGTCGAGCGGCACCTGATCGACTGGACCGCCGGGCGGATCGGCTTCGGCGCGACCGCGGACGGCATCTTCACCAGCGGCGGGACGCAGTCGAACCTCCAGGGCCTCCACCTGGCGCGCGACGCCGCACTGGCGGCCGGCCACGCGATCGCGGACCTCCAGGTGCTGGCCTCCGCCGACGGGCACTTCAGCGTGCAGAAGGCCGCCAAGCTGCTCGGCCTCTCCCCCGACGCGGTCGTCACCGTCGCGGTCGACGCCGACCACCGGATGGACCCCGCCGCGCTGAGCCGCGCGCTCACCGGCGTCCGCGCGGCCGGGCGGGTGCCGATGGCGGTCGTCGCCACGGCCGGCACGACCGACTTCGGCGCGATCGACCCGTTGCCCGCCGTCGCCGCCCTCGCCGAGGCGCACGGCGCGTGGCTGCACGTCGACGCGGCGTACGGCGGCGGCCTGCTCACCTCCGCCCGGCTGCGGCCGCGGCTGGCCGGCATCGAGCGGGCCGACTCGGTGACGGTGGACTACCACAAGACGTGGTTCCAGCCGGTCTCCGCCAGTGCCCTGCTGGTGCGCGACTCCCGCCACCTCCGGCACGTCACCTGGCACGCGGACTACCTCAACCCCAAGGACCCTGAGGGCACAGGGCACCCCAACCAGGTCGACAAGAGCCTGCAGACCACCCGCCGCTTCGACGCGCTCAAGCTGTGGCTGACGCTGCGGGTGATGGGCCCCGACACCATCGGCGGGTACGTCGAGGACGTCGTCGACCTCGCCACCGCCGTCGGCGACCGCCTCGCCCACCACCCCGAGCTCGAGCTCGCCGCGACGCCGCAGCTCTCCACGGTGGTCTTCCGCTACCGCCCCGCCGGGCTGACCGAGGACACCGCCGACCTGCTCGCCGGCCGGATCCGCTCGACGCTCTACGAGCGCGGGACCGCGATGGTCGCCGCGACCAAGGTGGCGGGCCGCTGCTGGCTCAAGCTGACCCTGCTCAACCCGATGGCGAGCGTCACCGACGTCCTCGCCGTCACCGACGCGGTCGCCGCACTCGGCCGCGAGCTGACCGCGGAGGTGGCCGCATGAGCGCGCCCGACGACCACACCCACGAGGGCCGCGTCCACGACGTCGTCGGCATCGGGCTCGGGCCGTTCAACCTCGGGCTCGCCTGCCTCGCCGACCCGGTCGAGGACCTCGACTGCGTCTTCCTCGAGGCCCGCGACCACCTCGCCTGGCACCCCGGGATGCTGCTCGACGACGCCACGCTGCAGGTGCCGTTCCTCGCCGACCTGGTGACGATGGCCGACCCGACCTCGCGCTGGTCGTTCCTCAGCTACCTCAAGGAGACCGGCAACCTCTACCCCTTCTACATCCGCGAGTCCTTCTACCCGCTGCGCCGCGAGTACGACGACTACTGCCGCTGGGCCGCCGATCGGCTCGGCTCGGTGCGGTTCGGGCAGGCGGTCACCTCCGTGGAGCACGACGGGGAGACGTACGTCGTCACCACCGCCCGCGGGGAGACCTTCCGCGGCCGCGCGGTCGTGCTCGGCACCGGCACGCAGCCGCGGGTGCTCCCCTGCGTCCGCGACGCCGGCGGGCCGGCGATCCACACCGCCGACTACCTCGCGCACAAGCGCGCGCTCCAGGCGCTGCCGCGGATCACGATCGTCGGCAGCGGCCAGAGTGCGGCGGAGGTCTACCACGACCTGCTCACCGAGAGCCCCGACCACGACTACGAGCTGGTCTGGCTCACGCGCAGCCCGCGGTTCTTCCCGATGGAGTACACCAAGCTCACCTTGGAGATGACCTCCCCGGAGTACACCTCCTACTTCCAGGGCCTGCCCGGCGAGACCCGCGAGCGGTTGCTGCGCGAGCAGCGCTCGCTCTACAAGGGGATCAGCGGCGACCTGGTCGACGCGATCTCGGACCTGCACTACCGGCTGCGCGTGCAGGGCGCCGGGCCGCGCACGACGCTGCTCACGAACACCACGGTGGTCGACGCGGCCTGGGACGGCACGGCCTACACCCTCGGCCTGCACCACGACGAGACCGGTGAGGACTACGCGGTGCGCACCGAGGGACTGGTGCTGGCCACCGGCTACGCCGCGCAGGTGCCGGAGTTCCTCGACCCCGTGCGCGACCGGTTGAACCTCGACGACCAGGGCCGGTACGTCGCGTCGGCGACGTACGCCGTGGACCGGGCCGGCACCGAGGTCTTCGTGCAGAACGCCGAGGAGCACACCCACGGCTTCGTCGCCCCCGACCTCGGCATGGGCGCCTTCCGCAACTCCGTGATCATCGCGGCGCTCACCGGACGCGAGGTCTACCCGGTCGAGAAGCGGATCGCCGTGCAGTCCTTCGGCGTCCCCGACCACCTGCGGGTCGCCCCGTGAGCACCCCCGCTGTCACCCTCGAGCCCGTCGACCTCGACCGCGACATCGGCCTCCTGCACCGCTGGGTCACCCACCCCCGGTCGGCGTTCTGGCTGATGCAGGGCGCGAGCGTGCAGGACGTCGCCGCCGAGTACGCCGCCATCGCCGAGGACCCCCACCACCACGCCTGGCTGGGGCGGGTCGACGGGGAGCCGGCGTTCCTCGCCGAGACCTACGACCCGGCGCGCTCGGCCCACTCACCGATCCGCGACCTGCCCGACCTGCGGCCCGGCGACCTCGGCATGCACGTGCTCGTCGCACCGCCGGCCGGCGACCCGGTGCCGGGGTTCACCCGCCGGGTCTTCGGCGCCGTCCTCGACCACTGCTTCGCCGACCCGGGCGTACGCCGCGTGGTCGTCGAGCCCGACGCCCGCAACGACGCGATCCGCGCGATGAACACCGCCTTCGGGTTCCGCGAGCTGCGCACCGTCTCCCTGACCACCCCCGTCGCGAAGGAGGCCGTCCTCTCCGTGCTCGACCGCCCGACCCCGTCCGCCAGCGGCCAGCCCACCGACCTGCCCGCCGAGCTCGCCGCGGCGCACCTGACCGCTGCGCACCTGACCCCCGAGCACCTCGCCCGCGCGCAGCGGCACCTGGTGACCAAGGCGCTCTCGGAGCTCTCCCACGAGCGGCTGCTCGCGCCGACCGCTGTCGGCGACCCCGCCGAGGGCGGCTTCGAGCTGACCTCCCCCGACGGCCGCGCGCGCTACACCTTCCGGGCGCAGCTGCTCGCCCTCGAGCACTGGGCGGTGGAGCCCGCGAGCATCGAGCGGACCCTCGACGGGGTGCCCGCACCGCTGGACGTGCAGGACCTCGTCGTGGAGCTGGCGCCGCTGCTCGGCATCCCCGACGGGCTGCTGCCGACCTACCTCGAGGAGCTGGCCGCGACGCTGGCCTCGGCGGCGTGGAAGCTGGAGCACTCCACCCGCTCGGTCGAGGAGCTGCTCGACCTGGAGGGGACCGAGGGCTACCAGGCGGTCGAGGCTGCGATGACCGAGGGCCACCCGGGGTTCCTCGCGAACAACGGGCGGATCGGCTTCGGCGTCGACGACCACGCGGCGTACTCCCCCGAGGCCGGGGCGCCCGTCCGCCTGGTCTGGGTGGCCGCCCGGCGCGAGCACACCCGCCTCTCGCTGTCGGCCGACCTCACCGAGGAGGCGCTGTGGGAGGCCGAGCTCGACGAGGCGACCCGCGTGGGGTTCGAGAAGCGGCTGCGCGACCTGGGGCTCGACCCCGACGACTACCTCTACCTGCCGCTGCACCCGTGGCAGTGGCGCGCGAAGGTGGCGGTGACCTTCGCCCCGGACGTCGCGCGGCGCGATCTGGTGCCGCTCGGCGAGGGCCCGGACACCTATCGCGCCCAGCAGTCGATCCGGACGTTCTTCAACACCAGCCGCCCCGAGCGGCACTACGTGAAGACCGCGCTCGCGGTGCAGAACATGGGCTTCCTGCGCGGGCTCTCCCCGGCGTACATGGGTCCGACGCCCGCGATCAACGACTGGGTCGCGGGGCTCGTCGACGGCGACGAGGAGCTGCGCGCGTGCGGTTTCTCGGTGCTGCGGGAGCGGGCGGCGATCGGCTACACCGGGGATGCCTACCACCGGCTCGCGGACCGGGCCGGGGTGCGGTCGCCCTACCAGAAGATGATCGCCGCGCTGTGGCGCGAGAGCCCGCTGCCCCGGCTGCGCGAGGGCGAGCGGCTCGCGACGATGGCCGCGCTGCTGCACCGCGACGGCGACGGGCGGGCCTTCGTCTCCGCGCTGGTGGAGCGGTCGGGGCTGCCGGCCCGGGAGTGGGTGCGGCGCTGGCTCGACGCCTACGTCCGACCGGTCGCGCACTGCCTGGTCGCCCACGAGCTGGCGTTCATGCCGCACGGGGAGAACCTCGTGCTCGTGCTCCGCGACCACGCCGTGGACCGGGTGCTGATGAAGGACGTCGGCGAGGAGGTCGCGGTCATGGACGACCAGCCGCTGCCGCCGGAGGTCGAGCGGGTCCGCGCCGACGTGCCGCCGGACGTGCGGGCGCTCGCGCTGCACACCGACGTCTTCGACGGGGTGCTGCGGCACGTCGCGGCGATCCTGCACCTCGACGGGGTGCTGGACGAGACGGTGTTCTGGGCGGAGGTGCGCGGCTGCCTGGAGCGCCACCGCGCCGACCACCCCGAGCTGGCCGAGCGGCACGCGGCGTACGACCTGCTGCGTGCGGAGTTCCGCCACAGCTGCCTGAACCGGCTCCAGCTGCGCAACACCCTGCAGATGGTCGACCTCACCGACCAGTCGGAGTCGCTGATGTACGCCGGCACGCTGGCCAACCCGGCCGCCGACCCGGCCGCCCGGCCGGCCGTCGACCCGGGGGTGGTTGACTCCGGCGCGTGACGTGGCCGGGGCACAGCGTGCTGCAGGTGCCGGTCCCGCCGCTCGAGGCGTTCGTGCGGGGTCGGCACGCGCACTACGACCCGGCCTGGGTCTCGGCGGACCCGGCGTTCGTGCACGCCCACGTGACCGCGCTCGGGCCGTGGCTGGCCGACCCGGGACCGGCCGACCTGGCGGTCGTCGGCGAGGTCGCGGCGGCCCTCGCGCCGTTCGACGTCGTGCTGGAGCGGGTGGCGACGTTCCCGAACGGGATCGTCCACCTCCTGCCGGAGCCCGACGGGCCGTTCCGCGAGCTGACCACGCGGCTCGCGGAGGCCTTCCCGCAGTGCCCGCCCTACGCCGGGGAGTTCGCGCCGGTCCCCCACCTCACGCTCGACCTGGCCTCGGCGGAGGTCACCGAGGCCTCCATCCGCGAGCTGCTCGGCGACCTCGTCCCTGCCACGTGCCGGGCCACCTCGCTGGACCTGGCGTGGTACGAGGCCGACGGCTGCCGGCTGCTCCACCGCTGGCCGCTCGGCGGCTGACCCCGGCCCGCGACCGGGTGGCCTCGGCCGGCGTCGGCGGGCCGTGCTTGGCTGGGTCGGTGAACGTCTCCGACCACCACCGCACCGAGCAGAGCCGACCCACCGGGGGTCGGGCCCGATGAGCCGCGACGCGGTCGTCGAGGGCGAGCACCTGCGCGACCTCGACCTGTACGGCGAGGACCTCGGGGCCGTGCGGTACGTCGGGTGCACCTTCACCGACGTCGACCTGAGCGAGGCCCGCACCGAGGGGGCCGTCTTCGAGTCGTGCACGTTCCACGGCGGCCGGTTCGCCGGCTCCACCCACGTCGCGAGCGCGTTCGTGGCCTGCGACTTCCGGCGGGTCTCCTTCGCCGACGCGACCCTCGAGGGCTGCAAGCTCACCGCGTCGGTCTTCAGCGAGTGCACGATGCGGCCGCTGCGGGTCGTCGGCGGGCTGTGGCGCGGGGTGACGATCCGCGGCACCCGGCTGACCGGGCTCGACCTCACCGGCCTCGACCTCCGCGAGGCCGACCTGTCGCAGTCCGACCTCACGGGCGCGGTGCTCCGCGACGCCCGGCTCACCGACGCGGTCCTGCGCGAGACGGTCCTCGACGGCGCCGACCTGCGGGGTGCCGCCCTGGACGGGGTCGACCTCCGCACGAGCCGACTGCGGCGTACGCGGCTCGACGTGGCGGGCGCCGTGCTCCTCGCCGAGCAGCACGGCGCGCTGGTCGACGGCTAGGGGGTCCGAGAGGTCGGGGTCTCGGGCCGGTGCGCGGCGGTCCGGGCACGGATGCCGTCGAGGACCAGCCCGACGCCGACCTCGAGGTCCGAGCGGTCGCGGGGGTCGTCGTCGATCGCGCCGGCGCTGCCCGCCTGGAGGTGGGTCTGCTCGTCGAGGGTGTGACCGAAGACCAGGTGGAGCAGGGTGCGGGTCGCGGCCCGGACGAGGTCGGGCGCTGCTCCCGAGCCGGCGACGGCGTCGGCCAGGGCCCGCTCCGGCGCCTGGGCGCCGAGGCCGAAGGCGTGCACCGTGGCCACCACCTCGGCCCCGTCACGGTAGGCGAGCATGGCGTCGCGCAGCTGGGTGCAGCAGGCCCGCGCCCGCTCCTCCCACGTGCCGCCGGCGGTCTGGGGCCGCGCGCCGCGGGCCAGCAGCTCGTCGGCGACCGCGGCGAGGAGCAGCTGCTTGCTCGGGAAGTGGTGGTAGAGCGCGCTCGGCTGCACGCCGAGTTCCTTGGCCAGCCGGCGCATGGTCAGGTCGGCGAGCCCGTAGGTGTCCAGGACGCGCAGCGCCTGGTCGACGACGTCCTCGCGGTGGTTGCGCACGTGCCGTCTCCCTCCGCGATCGGTCCCGGGTCGATCCGGTGGCGGTCCTGCGTTGACCCGGGCTGTCGCCGACCCTAACCTGAACGCCGTTCACCTGACCAGCGTTCAGGTCACTGCCGAAGCCACTGGCGAAGGAACCGCGATGACGACGACCGACTCCCCCTCGGGGTTCCCCTCGACCTCCGCCCCGGCGACCCGGCGCGGGCTGGGCACGACCGACCTCGCGCTGGTCGCGGCGTTCGCGGCGCTCATCGCGGCGTGCGCGCTGATCGGCGGGATCCCCGTCGGCGGCGCCGGCGTCGAGCTCACCCTGCAGACCTTCGGGATCCTGCTGGCCGGGTGCGTGCTCGGGCCTACCCGGGGGTTCCTCGCCGTGCTGCTCTACCTCGGCCTCGGCGCGATCGGGCTGCCGGTCTTCTCCGGCCGCGAGGGCGGCCTGGGACCGTTCGTCGGGTCGAGCGCGGGCTACCTGTGGTCCTTCCCGCTCGTCGCCGGGCTCGCCGGGCTGCTGGTCGCGCGGGTGGCCGGCCGGGCGCGGAGGTCGCGCGCGTTCTGGGTCTTCGTGTGCGCCGTGCCCGGCGTGCTGCTCAACCACGCGCTGGGCATCGTCGGCATGAAGTACTGGTTCGACGTCCCGTGGTCGGTCGCCTGGGGCTACGACGCCCCGTTCTGGGCCGGCGACGTCCTCAAGGCCGCGCTGGTCGCCCTCGTCGCCGCCGAGGTGCGCCGCGCCTTCCCGCAGCTGCTCGGCCGCTCGCCGGTGAGCCGCGGGTGAGGATCGAGCTCGACGCCGCCTCGGTCGTCGTCCCGGCCGGCGAGGGCGACCGGGTCGTCCTCGCCCCGACCACGCTGACGCTGACCGAGCAGCGGGTCGGGGTGGTCGGCGCCAACGGGTCGGGCAAGTCCACGCTCGCGCGCCTGCTCAACGGGCTCGTCTCGCCCACGGCCGGGCGGGTGCTGGTCGACGGGCTCGACGTGGCGCGCGAGGGAGGCGCCGTACGTCGGCGGGTGGGCTTCTGCTTCACCGACCCCTCCGCCCAGCTCGTGATGCCGACCTGCGTGGAGGACGTCGAGCTCTCGCTGCGCCGCTCCGAGCGGGACCCGGCGCGGCGGCGGGCCCGGGCGCTGGCGGTGCTCGTCGAGCACGGGCTGGCCGACCACGCCGACACCTCCGTGCACGCCCTGTCCGGTGGGCAGAAGCAGCTGCTCGCCCTCGCCGGCGTGCTCGCCACCTCCCCCGACGTGCTCGTCGCCGACGAACCGACCACGCTGCTGGACCTCGCCAACTCCCGGCGGATCGGCGACCTGCTGTTCTCGCTGCCCCAGCAGCTCGTGCTCGTCACCCACGACCTCGACCTCGCCCGCCGGTGCGACCGGGTGCTCGTCGTGCTCGACGGGGCGGTGGCGTACGACGGCGCGCCGGACGCCGCCGTCGACCACTACGTCGCCGCGGTGACCACCTCGTGAGCGTCTCGTGAGCGTCTCGTGAGCCAGCTGCTCCTCGTCGGCACCTACCGGCCCGGCCACACGGTGCTGCACCGGCTGCCGGTCGGCCCGAAGGTCGCGGCGCTGGCCGCCTTCAGCCTTGCCGTGGTGCTGGTCCGCTCGCTGCCCGCGTCGGCGGTGTGCCTGGCGCTCGCCGTGGCCGCCGCGCTCGTCGGGCACGTCGCCCTCGGGTCGGTGCTCCGCGCGCTGCGCGGGCTGGCCGTGCTGCTGGTCGTCATCTCGGCCGTCCAGTGGTGGGTCAACGGGCTGCCCCGCGCCGTGGAGACGACCCTCGACCTCGTCGGGCTCGCGGTCGCCGCGCTCGTCCTCACCTCGACCACGCCGGTCAACGCCGTGCTCGACGCGATCGTGCGGTGGCTGCGCCCCCTGCGCCGGCTCGGCGTCGACCCCGAACGGGTCGCCCTCGCCTTCTCCCTAGCCATCGCCGCCCTGCCCGCGACCCTCGCCCTCGCGCTCGAGACCCGCGACGCCGCTCGCGCCCGGGGTCTGGGCCGCCACCCCCGCGCGTACCTCACCCCGTTCGTCGTCCGCGTCGTCGCCCGCGCCCACGAGACCGGCGACGCCCTCCACGCCCGCGGCCTCGGCGACTGACGCCCGTCGGCTTCCGCCCCTCGGGCTGCGACGTGACCTCGTGGGCCCGTGGGCTCGACTGCGGCTCGCGGGTCGTGGGTTGTCGCGGTGGCAGCAGCTATCGGGAGAGGTACGCCGTGGTCGCGGTCGCCTCCCGGCTCGCGGTGCGCGGTGCGCGTCCCCGCCTCGGGGTGGGCCGGTCGGTTCATCAAGGTATGCAGGCAAACCGTCACTTCCCACGGTGAGCTCGCACGGGGAAGTGACGCCTCGGCGACATACCTTGATGAACAACCGCTGATGATGTCTCGGGGTTGCTGGGACGCCTCCGAAACTGGTCGAAGCTGCGTCTCAATATGCGGTCTGACCTGGGGAAACAGCTCTTTGACTGTCGGTGGTCGGTGCTTGAGTAGACCTATGGCCAAGGACTCGCGGCACCACGCACACACCGTGTGCCGGGCTGTCGCGAAGTCCCGCCGCAAGACCCGCCAGGCGGCGACCGCGGAGCTGTGGTCGATGTCCGACGAGGACGTCGAAGCCACCCTCGTCGAAGCCTCCCGGCTGCGTGCCCAGGCAGTGGCGTTGGAGCTGCGGCTGGTCGCTGAGGCCGACCGGCGGCATGCCGGCGAACGAGCCGGGGCCACCGACACCGCGTCGTGGTGGGCCCACCGGACCCGGCAGGAACGGCGGGTGGCGAAGGGCCGGGCCCGGCTCGCCGAATCCCTGGACCGGCACGAGCCGACCTCGGCTGCCCTGGTCGAGGGCGCGATCTCGGTCGACCACGCCCGGGTGATCACCTCCTGTGTCGACCGGCTGCCCGAGGACCTGGAAGACCCGACCGTCCCGGCGCGGGCCGAGCAGCACCTCCTCGACGAGGCGGCGCATCTCGACCCGAAGACGCTGGCGGTGCTCGCCAAGCACGTCCTGACCGTGGTCGCTCCCGAGATCGGCGAGGCACGCGACGCCCGTGCCCTGGAGCGTGAGGAGCGTGAGGCTCGGGCGGGTGCGTGGCTGACCATGTGTCCGGACGGGAAGGGCTCGGTGCGGGGCAAGTTCTCCATCCCCGAGCTGCACGCCGCGATGCTCCACAAGACCCTCCTCGCATACGCCGCACCCAAGCACCAGACCGCTACCCGCACCGAAGACCCCGACGCGGTCGAGCAGGTCGAGCGGCGGCCCTCCCCGGAACGGATGGGGGACGCGTTCTGCGAGCTCCTCGAACGGCTCCCCACCGACCAGCTCCCGAAGCTCGGCGGTCTCAACGCGACCGTCGTGGTCACGATGGATCTCGACTCGCTCATGGGTGGGCTCGCACCTGGGGTGCTCGACGACGGGAGCGTGATCTCCGCCGCCACCGCCCGCCGCCTCGCCTGCGAAGCCGGCCTCATCCCGGCCGTGCTCGGCACGAAGTCCGAGCTGCTCGACCTCGGCCGGAGGACCCGACTGTTCTCCGGCCCCCAGCGCCGCGGCCTCAACCTCACCCAGCCCACCTGCACCGCCGAGGGCTGCGACTGGCCCGCCCACCTCTGCCACGCCCACCACGACCAACCCTGGTCCAGTGGCGGCAAGACCGACCTGGCCAACGCCCGCAACCTCTGCCCCCGACACCACGCCCGCATCCACGACCCCGCCTTCGAGACCGCCCACCTCCCCGACGGGCGGGTCGCCTTCCACCGAAGGACATAGACCGACCAGCCAGACCCGCCCCGCAGTCCGATCCCTTGACCACCGCAACCACAACGGTCGACCCCCGCCAACCGCAAGCCGACAAGCAACCGCGCCCAGGTGCCTCGACCCCAGCGGCGCGCAACCACGTCCTTCTCAAAGTCCTTCCACACCGCACCACCCGCCGCCGGCGGACGCGCCCGCACCGCCGCCACCAGGCCGAAGGCACCTCACCGGGCCTCGACACGCTCGCCAGGGCTCGCTGCTCGACCAGGGGGTGGCCGCCCCAACTCGCTGCTCGACCAGCGGGTGGCCGCCCCAAGTCGCTGCTCGACCAACGGGTGGCCGCCCCAGCACGCTCGCCAGGGCTCGCTGCTCGACCACCGGGTGGGAGGCCTGGCTCGCTGCTCGACCAGAGGAGAGGCCGCGCTCGACCAGCGCGAGCCCGGGCGTGCATGCCGGTCCCCGGCTCGGGGGCACCGGGGTGAGGAACCCATGACGACGAAGGAGAGACGAGTGCGGGCAGCGGTGTACGACCGGTTCGGTGGTGCTGACGTGATCGAGGTGCGGGAGGTCGCGGACCCGCCGGTGGGGCCGGACACGGTCCTGGTCCGGGCGCGCGCGACGAGCGTCAACCCGGTGGACTGGAAGATCCGGGAGGGCTACCTGCAGGGCGCCTACCCGCACCACCTGCCGATCATCCCCGGCTGGGACGTCGCCGGCGTGGTGGAGGCGGTCGGCCCGGCGGTGGTCACGGGGCTGAAGCCCGGCGACGAGGTCTACGGGTACGTCCGGCGCGACGACGTCGCGTTCGGCACCGCCGCCGAGCTGGTGCCGGCCCCCGAGCGGACGGTGACCCGCAAGCCGGCGAACCTCTCCTTCGAGGAGGCCGCGTCGATCCCGCTGGCCGGCCTGACGGCGTACCAGCTCGTCGTCGAGGCGCTCGAGGTCGGCGCGGGCGACCGCGTGCTGGTGCACGCGGCGGCCGGCGGCGTGGGCCAGTTCGCCGTCCAGATCGCCAAGGCCCGCGGCGCGGTCGTGGTCGGCACGGCTCGCCCCGACAACCACAACCACCTGCGCTCGCTCGGGGTCGACGAGGTCGTCGACCACACCGCCGGTCCGATCGGCGAGCAGCTCTCCGCGAAGGTCGACGCGGTCGTCGACCTCATCGGCGGGGAGGCACTCGAGGACGCCCCGAACCAGGTGCACGACACCTCCCGGGTCGCCTCGGTCGTCGACGCGGAGACGGTGCTCGGCCTGGGCGGTCGCTACGTGTTCGTCCGCCCCGAGCGCGCGCACCTCGACGAGCTCCGCGCCCTCGCCGAGGACGGCCGGCTGAAGGTCGACCTCGCCGCGACGTACCCGCTGGACCGCATCGCCGAGGCGCACCGCGCCAACGAGGAGGGCCGCACCCGCGGCAAGATCGCGGTCACGATCTGAGCCTCACCACACGTCGCCCTCGCGCCAGTCGCAGGCGAGCGGCGCGTCCAGGTCCAGGGGCGGCGACAGGGGCAGGGCGCCCGGCAGGACGTACGTCGACCCGTCGTCCTCCGGCGTCCGCTCCGGCCCCGACGGGCCCGGCACCGACATCGGCCCGCGCCACGGCAGCCAGCCGCGGCCGAGGTAGAGCGCGGTGCCGGCGTCGGAGGACGACAGCGCGAGGACGTCGTACGCCGGCGCGAGCGCCTCCAGCGCGGTCATCACCGCGGCCGCGTGGCCCCGGCGCCGGTGGCCGGGGTGGGTGGCCACCGCCTCGACGTACCCGCAGCGCAGCGAGCGGGCGCCCTCCCCCGCCCCGACCAGCAGCCGCCGCTGGACCAGCGACCCGTGCGCGACCAGCACCCCCTCGACCCGCACGAGCGCGTGCAGGCCGCCGAGCGCGTGCGACCAGTCGGCATCGGCGAAGTCGCCGAAGGCGAGGTCCATCAGCCCGCGGGCCTCGACGAGGTCGGCGGCGTCCAGGTGCGCGGTGTGGGCGAGCGTGAGCACGGGGCTCACCACCCCGGCGGGCGCCGGTGCGCCCACGGCGCGGCTTCCTCGACCTGGGCGGCGGCCGCCAGCAGGAGCTCCTCCTCGGCCGGCCGGGCCGCGAGCATCACCCCGACCGGCAGCTCGTCGTCGGTCCAGTGCAGCGGCAGCGAGACGGCCGGCATGCCGGTGACGTTCCACGCCGACGTCCATGGGGTGAAGCGCTTCTGGGCCTCGAAGTCGGCGGCCGGGTCGGCGTCGTCGCGCAGCGCCCCGACCGGCAGCGGCGGGGCGGCGAGGGTCGGGGTCAGCACCAGGTCGTAGGGCGCGAGCGCGGTGAGGGCCTGGGCGGCGAAGCGACGCATCCCCCCGATCGCCAGCCCGAGCTCGGGCCCCGACACCGCGCGCCCGCGCTCGCTGAGCCACCGGGTCAGCGGGCGGAGCAGGTGCTCGCGCCCCTCCGGCGCGGTCGACATCGCGGTCAGCACCGCCCAGCAGGTCTCGAAGACCGGCACCGCCTCCCGCGGCAGCGGCACCTCGACGTCCTCGACCTCGTGGCCCAGCGACGCCAGCAGCCGCGAGGCGTCCTCCCATGCCTGCACCGAGGCGGGGTCGACCTCGACGTCGGCGATCACCGGCGCGACGAACCGGGCCACCCGCAGCCGCCCCGGCGGCCGGTCGCACGCGGCGAGGAAGGTGCCCGCCGGCGCGGGCGCCCACGACGGGTCGCCCGGGCGCCGGCCGGCGAGGACGTCGAGCAGCGCCGCCGCGTCGCGCACCGTGCGCGCGATCGGGCCGGCGGTCGCGAGGCCGATGGGGTCGCCGTACATCGGCGCGCCCGAGATCCGCCCGCGCGAGGGCTTCAGCCCGACCAGCCCGCAGCAGGAGGCGGGGATGCGGATCGACCCGCCGCCGTCGGAGCCCTGCGCGAGCGGCACCAGCCCGGCGGCCACGGCGGCCGCGGCACCGCCGGAGGAGCCGCCGGCCATCCGGGTGCGGTCCCAGGGGGTCACCGCCGGGGGCCGGCCGTCGGGCTCGGTGTAGCAGGGCGACCCGAACTCCGGCGTGCTGGTCTTGCCCAGGCTCACCAGCCCGGCGGCCTCCATCGCGAGCACGACGCCGTCGGACTCCTCGGGCACGAAGTCGTCGTACGCCGCGGACCCGAAGGTCGTCCGGACGCCAGCGGTGAGGTTGAGGTCCTTGACCGCGGTCGGGACGCCGGCGAGCGGGCCCGACGCCGCGGCGGCGTCGGCGGCGTCGGCGGCCCGGGACCGGGCCTGCTCGGGGGTGAGCGTGACGAACGCGCCGACCGTGTCGAGACGGTCGGCGCGTTCGAGGTAGTGGTCCACGAGCTCGCGGCTCGAGACCTCCCCACGCCGCACGAGCGCGCCCTGCTCGAGGGCGGTCAGGTCGTGGAGGTCGGCCATGCCCCCGACGCTAGTACGCCGGGGGCGACCAGGCCGGGGGCGACCAGGCCGGGACCGGCCAGGCCTGGCTCAGGCTGACGGGATCAGGCGGCCGGGATCAGGCGGCGGAGGACGGCGCGGCCTCGTAGGCGACGAGCGCCTCGAGCGCGCCGCGGAGCTTGCCGAGCACCTCGTCGTCGTTGAGCACGTCGACCTCGACGCCCGGCTGGGAGACGGTCAGGTCCTCGAGCACGACCGCGCCGGCGATGTTCGCGGAGCGGGCGGTGTCGGCGTGCGCCCAGCGGCCGCCGTACGGCGTCGGGGTGGTGCCGATGACCGCGAACGGCTTGGCGACCAGCGCGCCGGCGCCGTAGGGGCGGGAGAGCCAGTCGATGGCGTTGTTGAGCACGGCCGGCATGGTGCCGTTGTACTCCGGCGTCACGACGAGGACGCGGTCGGCCGCAACGACCTGCTGGCGCACGTGCGTCGCGACCTCGGGCGGCGTGGCGCCGTCGAGCTCCTCGTTGTAGAACGGCAGGTTCTCGAGCCCGTCGACGATGTCGACGACGACACCCTCGGGGGCCTCGGCGGCGAGCAGCTCGGCGATCTTGCGGTTCACGGAGTCGGCGCGGAGGCTGCCGACGAGGACGGCGACACGGGTCTGGGTCATGGGTGCTCCTGGAGCGGGGGCGGAACGGTCACATGATCAAACGGACCTTGGTCCGTTTGCATTCCCGGCGCACCGTGTGGCGTTCGTCCCTAGAGTGACGGGATCATGACCGGACCCCGTCTGCTGCCCCTGGTCGGCGACCCGCCGCCGGAGCGCCGCGACGCCGCGCGCAACCGCGAGGCGCTGCTGGTCGCGGCCCAGGCGCTCGTCGAGGAGTCCGGGCCCGAGCACGTGACGATGGAGGCGGTCGCGGCGCGGGCCGGGGTCGGCAAGGGGACGGTGTTCCGCCGGTTCGAGTCCCGCGAGGGCCTGATGGCCGCGCTGCTGGACCACTCCGAGGCGGCCTTCCAGGGTGCCGTGATGACCGGTCCCCCGCCGCTCGGGCCAGGCGCGGAGCCGATGGAGCGCCTGCTGGCCTTCGGGCGCAGCCGGCTCGAGTCCACCCTGCGCCACCACGCCCTGATCCGGGCGGCGGGCCGCGCCGGCTCCCGGTCGTACGCCGTGTGGTCCTTCACCGCGATGCACGTGCGCTACCTGCTCGAGCAGCTCGGCGTGGAGGGCGACCTGCCGCTGCTGACCACCGCCCTGCTGGCCCCGCTGGAGCTGCCGATCCTCGAGCAGCAGCTGATCGTGGACGGCTTCCCGGTCGACCGCGTCGTCGACGGGTGGGCCGACCTGGTGCACCGGGTCGTCCGGACGCCGGACGAGCCGGGCGAGCCGGGTCAGCCCGGTCAGCCCGGGTAGGGCACCTCGCTCGCCCACGCGGCCTCGTCCTGGTGGGCCGCCGCCCAGATCGCCTCGGCGACCCGGTCAGGGGTGAAGACGCCCTCGCGGGCCAGCGCGCCGCGCACAGTCACCGAGACCGCGCGGATGCCGTTGGGGGCGAGCGTCCGGTCGAGGCTGTGCACGAGGTTCCGCACGCCGGCCTTCTGCACGCCGAGCGACGCCGCAGCCGGCGAGGGCTCGTCGGCGGCCATGCTGCCGGTGACCGTCACCCGGGCGCCGGCGCCCATGAACGGGCGGGCCGCCTGGACGCTGGTCAGCAGAGCCCCGACGCCGAGCGCGACGTCCTCGAGCAGCCCCGCCACGGTGAGGGTCAGCGGGTCCGCGGCGCGGTAGGCGCTGGGGTTGACGTGCAGCACGTCGACGCGGCCGCTGCCGGCCGCGAGCCGCTGGATCGCAGCGGTCGTCGCCGCGACGTCGGTGACGTCGACGAGCGCCCGCCCCACGGTCGCGCCGAGCGCCTCGAGCTCGCCGGCGAGCCGCACCAGCTGCTCCTCGTCCCGGCCGAGCAGCCCGACGTCGTACCCCTCGCGCGCGAAGCGGCGCGCGACCGACCCGCTGACCCCGGGCCCGGCGCCGACGACGAGGAGCAGCGGGCGGCCCGCCGGGCCGCTCACAGGCCCTGGCGCCGCAGGCCGAAGGTCAGCCCGTCGACGAGCGCGCCCCACGAGGCCTCGATGACGTTGGCGCCGACGCCGACCGTCACCCACGACGAGACGCCGTCGGTGGTCTCGATGAGCACTCGCGTGATCGCGTCGGTGCCGTGGCCCTGGTCGAGGATGCGGACCTTGTAGTCGATCAGCTCGAACTTCGCGACCTCGGGGAAGGCCTGCCCGATCGCCGAGCGCAGCGCCTGGTCCAGGGCGTTGACCGGGCCGTTGCCCTCGCCGGTGACGACGTAGCGCACGCCGGCGGCGCGCAGCTTGACCGTCGCCTCCGAGAGCGCCTCGTCGGCCGGCTTGGAGTCGGTGATCACCCGCCAGGACTCGACCTCGAAGTACGACGGCCGGGCCCCCTCGACCTCCTCGACCAGCAGCAGCTCGAAGGAGGCGTCGGCCGCCTCAAAGGTGTAGCCGCGCGCCTCCAGCACCTTGACCCGGTCGGTGATCCGGGTGATCAGGTCCTTGCCCTCGGGGGTGCCGGCGTCGAGGTCGAAGCCCAGCTCGCGGCCCTTGAGCTCGATCGACGCGCGCCCGGCCATGTCGGAGACCAGCAGCCGCATGTCGTTGCCGACGCCCACCGGGTCCATGTGCTGGTAGAGGTTCGGGTCGACCTTGATCGCGCTCGCGTGCAGGCCGGCCTTGTGGGCGAAGGCCGACGTGCCGACGTACGGCTGGCGGGAGGCGGGCGGCACGTTGGTGACCTCCGCGACCGCGTGCGCGATCCGGGTGGCCTCGCGCAGCAGCCCCGCCGGCAGCACCTGTCGGTCCAGCTTGAGCTCGAGGTTGGCCACGACGGTGACCAGGTCGGCGTTGCCGGTGCGCTCGCCGTAGCCGTTGATGCAGCCCTGGACGTGGGTCGCGCCGGCCTCGACGGCAGCCAGGGTGTTGGCCACCGCGCAGCCGGTGTCGTTGTGGCAGTGGATGCCGACCCGGACGCCGGTCGTCTCGACCACGTCGTGCACCACGTCGGAGACCCAGCCCGGCAGCATCCCGCCGTTGGTGTCGCACAGCGCGACCACCTCGGCGCCCGCGTCGTACGCCGTGCGCAGCACCTCCAGGGCGTAGGCCCGGTTCGCGCGGTAGCCGTCGAAGAAGTGCTCGGCGTCGAGGAAGACCTGCTGGCCCTCGGCCCGCAGGTGGCTGACGGTGTCGCGGACCATCGCGAGGTTCTCCTCCAGCGTGGTCCGCAGGGCGAGCTCGACATGCCGGTCGTGGGACTTCGCGACCAGGGTGACCACGCCCGCGCCGCTGTCGCGCAGCGCCGCGACCATCGGGTCGTCGGCCGCCCTCAGCCCCGCCCGCCGCGTGGCGCCGAACGCCGCCAGCTGCGCGTGCTTGAGGTCGAGCTCCTGCGCGGCGCGGCGGAAGAACTCGGTGTCCTTCGGGTTCGCCCCCGGCCAGCCGCCCTCGATGTAGCCCACTCCGAGCCCGTCGAGCTGCTGGGCGATCGAGAGCTTGTCGGCGACGGAGAGGTTGAGGCCCTCCTGCTGGGCGCCGTCGCGCAGGGTGGTGTCGTAGACGTGGAACGAGCCGTGGAGGTCCATCGGTCTGTCTCTGCTCCCGGGTGCTGGGCTGGTGGGTGTCGCGGGTGTGCGGGCACAAAAAAACCTCTCGGGGTGCGAGAGGTCGGCGCGTCGAGGGGGCTCGACGCGCTAGCGAATGATGATCCGGCGGTGCTGCACGGGTCCATCGTGCCACGCACGTCCGATCCGCGGGACGGCGATCTCAGCCCGCGGGCCGCCGCCCGCGCGTACGCTCCCCCGGTGACGTGGCGGCGGACGACGGGCGCGCTGGTGCCGGCCGCGGCCCTCACGCTGACCCTCCTGGCGGGCCTCACCGCGCCGCCGGCCCCGGCGGCGGCTCCGGATCCGACCCAGCCGGACCCGACCCAGCCGGACCCGACGCAGCCGGACCTGACGACCGGCACCGGCGGCGCTCCACCCTGGTCCAGCGGCGGCACCACCCCGGCCGCCGCCCGCCCGTTCGGCATGGTCCAGCTCGGCCCCGACACCACCTCCGACGCCGCCGGCGGCACGCCGTCGGCGACCGCGTCGGGGTACGCCGCCGGCGACACCCACGTGCGCGGCTTCTCCCCCACGCACCTCTCCGGCGCCGGCTGCCGTGCCTTCGGCGACGTGCCGGTCCTCCCGTGGACCGGCGCCCTCCCCGCGGACACCGCGACCGCGACCCTGGGGCTGGACCGGGCCTCCGAGCGCGCCGGCCCCGGGTGGTACCGCGCCCGCCTCGCCGGGGGCGTCACGGTCTCCCTCGCCGCCGACGACCGCTCCGGCCTGGCGGCCTACCGGTTCCCCCGCGGCGCGCGGCCCTGGCTGCTGGTCCAGGCCGACGGCAGCCTCGCCGGCACCCGGTCGACCCGCGTGCGGCTGCCGAGCCGCCGCGAGGTGGTGGTGCGGGCGACCAGCGGCGGGTTCTGCGGCACCCCGACGACGTACGACGTCCACGTGCGGCTGCGACTGGACCGGCCGGCGGTCGAGGTACGACGCCGGGCGGGCGGGGTCGCGCTCCGGTTCGACCTCGCGGCGGGCCGGACCGTGCGCGCCCAGGTGGCGGTCTCCTTCGTCGACGCCGCCGGCGCCCGGCGCAACCTCGAGGCCGACGCGCCGGGCTGGTCGGTCCCGAGGTTGCGGACCGAGGCCGAGCGCGCCTGGGCGGGCGAGCTCGGCCGGGTCCGCGCCACCGGGGGCACCGCCGAGCAGCGCACGACCCTGCGGACCGCGCTCTACCACGTGCTGCTGCACCCGACGACGGTCAGCGACGCCGACGGCCGCTACCCCGGGTTCGACGGGCGGGTGCACCGCGTGGCCTCCGGCCACCGGCGCTACACCGCAGCCACCGCCTGGGACGCCTACCGCACCCACACGCCGCTGCTGGCCTGGCTGCGGCCCGACGTCGCCTCCGACCTGGTCGCCAGCCTGCTCGCCGCCGCCCGCGAGGGCGGCTGGCTGCCGCGGTGGCCGCTGGTCGCCCAGGACACCCTGGTCATGTCCGGTGACTCCGCGGCACCGCTGGTCGCGGCCGCGCACGCCTTCGGCGCCCGGTCCTACGACGTCCACGCGCTCGTCGGGCGGCTGCTGCGCCAGGCCCGGGTGACCACGCCCGCGCGGCCCGACCTGGCGACGTACCTCGCCCTCGGGTGGGTGCCCGGCGATGCCTCGACGAGCCTGGAGCACGCCGTGGACGACTTCGCGGTCTCCCGGCTCGCGGCCGCCGTCGGCCGCGACCGCGACGCCGCGGACCTGGGCGCGCGCAGCACCTGGTGGCGCCACCTGCTCGACCCGGCCCGGCGGGTGCTGGCGCCCCGCGCGGCCGACGGGTCCTTCCCGCCGCCGGGGTGGGACCCGACGGCCTGCTGCGCGGGGTTCCAGGAGGGCACGGCCGCGCAGTACACCTGGTTCGTCCCCCACGACATGGCCGGGCTGCTCGCCGCGCTCGGGACGCGCGAGGAGGTGCTGGCCCGCCTCGACGACTTCCACACCCGGCTCGACGCCGGCGCCGGCGCGCACGCCTGGCTCGGCAACCAGCCGAGCCTGCTGACGCCATGGGCGCCGCTGTGGCTCGGCGAGCCGGCGCGCAGCCAGGACGTCGTCGCGCGTGCCCTGGCCGAGCTGTGGCGCCCGGGGCCGGCCGGCCTGCCCGGCAACGACGACCTCGGCGGGCTCTCAGCGTGGTACGTGTGGGCGGCCCTCGGGCTCCAGCCGCTCGTGCCGGGCACCGACGTCACCGCGCTGGGCCGGCCGTTGTTCACCGAGGTGGTCGTCCGCCCGCGCGGCGTGGCCGCCACCCGCCTGGTCCGCCGTGGGGAGGGCCGCCACGTCGCGGGCGTCACCGTCGACGGCCGCTCCCACGGCTCGTCCTGGCTGCGGATGGGCCCGACCCGGCCGGGGACGGTCGTCGTCGCGACCACCGACGCCGAGCGGCCGGCCTGGGGCACCGGGCCCGGCGACCTGCCGCCGTCCTTCGGGGACGCCGGCAGCGGGATCACCGCCCGCTGAGGATCCCGCCGTCGGGGATCGAGAAGCCGTCGAAGGGCCGCCCGTCGTCGGGGGTCCACGACGTGCCGGAGGCCTGCACGAGCGCCCCGAGGCCGCAGCCGAGGACGGCGAGGACCACGAGACCGGCGAGCCAGCCGCGGACGCTGCGCGCCGTCGGGTCGGCGACCCGGGAGACCGGGCCGCGCACCCGCGAGCCGCCCGGCCCGAGCCACAGCGCGGCGGCCAGCAGGCTGCCGCAGACGAACAGCGTGGCCGGCACCGACGCGGCGACGGCGTAGCAGAGCAGGGCACCCGCGATCGCCAGCCCGAGGCTCCACAGCACGAGCACGACGGTGCCCGGGATCGAGCGGACCAGGTCCCACGGCGCCCCGAGGAGCACCTGCACGCCGTCGTACCACTTGCGGCCGCGCAGGCGGCGCCGGTCGCCGGCCTTGCTCGCGGCCAGCGAGCCGCTGCGCAGCAGCCAGACCAGCACGAGGGTCACGACCGTCGCCACCCAGGGGTACGCCGCGAAGCCGGCGCCGGTGGCCAGCGCGGCGCCGAGCAGGAGGGTCGCCCGCCGGAACCGCTCGCCCGCGGAGGGCCGCGGCACGACGTACTCCGCGACGTCCCAGTCATGGACGGTCGGCTCGTCGTCCTCGTCGCGGACACCCGGGTCGACGAGCGTCTCGAACGGCCGGGTGTGCGTGCTGTCGGCGTCGGGCCGGGCGAGCATCACCGGCAGCGTCTCGACGATCGGATCGAGGTCGGGCTCGGGCTCCGGGTCAGGCAGGGGCGGTGGGACGGGTCGGCCGCGGCCGACCTGCGGCCGCAGCCAGGCCAGCAGCTGGTCGAGGGTGGGCCGGCGGTCCGGCTCGGGGTCGAGGGCGGCCTCGACGACCGCGGCGAGGTCGTCGGGCAGGCCGGAGACGTCGTGCTCGCCGCGGCGGACGCGGTCCATGATCGCCATCGACGGGCCCCGGCCGAACGGGGGCCGGCCGGTGCCGGCGTAGGCGACCGTCGCGGCCCAGGAGTGGACGTCGGAGGCGGGCGTCGCGTCGTCGCCGTACAGGATCTCCGGGGCGAGGTAGCCGGGCGTGCCGAGCAGCCAGCCGGTGTGGGTGAGCTTCGGGTCGTCGGCGACCCGGGCCAGGCCGAAGTCGATGAGGATCGGGGTGCGGCCCTCCATCAGCACGTTCGAGGGCTTCACGTCGCGGTGGAGCACGCCGGCGGCGTGCACCGAGGCGAGGCCCTCGGCGAGCGAGGCGGCGAACCAGATCAGGTCCGCGCCGGTGATCGGGCCCTCCTCGACGACGTGGTCGTGGAGGGAGAGGCCCGGGACGTAGCGGGTCGCGACGAACGGCACGACCGCCCACGGGTCGGCGTCGACGACCTCGGCGACCCACCGGGAGCGGACCCGCGACAGCGAGCTGACCTCGCGGGCCAGCCGGTGGCGGGCCTCGTCGTCGCCGACGATGTGCGGGCGGAGGACCTTGAGCGCCACGCGGTCGCCCTGCGGGCCGCGGGCGAGGTGGACGACGCCCATCCCACCCTCGCCGATCTTGGCGAGCAGGGTGTAGGCACCCACCACCACCTGCTGCGTCGTCACCGGCCCAATCTACTCGGCGCAGGGGCCGGGAACGCGCCGACCGCGCCCGGGAGGCCCGGACGCGGTCGACGGTGGAACGGTGGTGCAGCGGTGCTGCCGGGGCCGGCTCAGCCCTGGGCGTCGGCCTTCTCGACGGCCGGGACCAGCGCCTCGATGAAGTCGTCGAGGCCCCAGGTCAGCGACAGCGCGGTCGGCGGGGAGACCGAGGAGACGAGCGACTCGCCGACCACGCGGGCGACGGTGTCGTCCTGGAACTGCTGCATGGCCTTGGCGGCGGCGCTCTTGTCGACCTCGGCGGCGGCGTCCTCGTTCGGCGAGTAGGAGACCAGCACGTCGGAGGTCAGCTTGTCGGCCTCCTCGGTGGAGATCATGTAGTAGAAGGTCTCGTCCGCGGTGTCCAGCTCGTCCACGCTCGGGGCGAGCTCGAAGCCGAGGTCCTCGAGGAACTCCACGCGCGGGTCGGCGCCGCGGTAGACGTAGAACGCCGAGGGGTCGATGGCCACGGCGGCGATCGTCTTGCCCGCGAACTCCGGGTGCTCCTCGGCCGCGGCGGCGACCTGGGCGTCGATGTCCTCGAGCAGCTGGTCGGCCTCGTCGGCCTTGCCGAGCGCCTCGCCGACGGTGGTGATCACCTCGCGCCACGGGGTGGCCCAGGGCTCCTCGGGGTAGGCGACGGTCGGCGCGATCTTCGACAGCTTCTCGTAGTCGCCCTCGGTGATCCCAGAGTAGTTGGCCAGGATCAGGTCGGGCTGCGCGGCGGCGATCTCCTCGATCGGCGCCTCGGCGGTCTCGCTGAGCAGGGCGGGCTCCTCGCCGCCGAGCTCCTCGATCGCCTCGGTCTGCCACGGCATCCGGCCGTTCTCGTCGGCGCCGTAGGAGTACTTCGGCATCGCGACCGGCGTCACGCCGAGCGCGAGCGCGGCGTCGCCGCTGCCCCAGCCCCAGGTCGCGACCCGCTCGGGCTGCTCCTCGATCTCGGTCGAGCCGAAGGCGTGCTCGATCGTCACCGGCTCGAAGGCCTCGGCGGCCGGGCTGGTGCCGCCGCCGGCCTTGTCCTCGGAGTCCGACTCCGAGCCGCAGGCGGCCAGGGGCAGCGCGAGCAGGAGGGCGCCGACGGGCAGCAGGGCGCGGGGGACGCGTCCGCGCCGGGTCAGGGGACGAAGGGACGTCACGTCCACTCCTCGTGGTGCGGGACCGGCCGAGTCCGGTCAACGGTGGTTAGGTGAGCCTCACCTTACACGCCGCTCAGGCGTCGGGGCCAGCCGTGGCCGCGCCGCGAGTGCCGCGCCGGCCGACCGGCACCACGAGCGGCGACCCGGTCACCGGGTCCGGCACGACGCGGGCGGTCAGGCCGAACGCCTCCTGCACGCACGCGACGTCGAGCACGTCGCCCGGGGCGCCCTCCCGCAGCACGCGACCCTCGCACATGACGACCAGGTGGTCGGCGTACCGCGCCGCGAGGTTCAGCTCGTGCAGCACCATGACCACGGTGGTCCCCCGCTCCTCGTTGAGCTCGGCGAGGAGGTCGAGGACGTCGACCTGGTGGGCGATGTCGAGGTACGTCGTGGGCTCGTCGAGCAGCATGATGCCGGGGTCCTGGGCGAGCATCATCGCGACCCAGACCCGCTGGCGCTGGCCGCCCGAGAGCTCCTCCACCCGACGGGCGGCGAGGTCCTGGGTGTCGGTCAGCGCGAGCGCGACCGCCACGGCGTCGGCGTCCGCGGCGCTCCACCGGCGGAACGCGCCCTGGTGGGGGTGGCGGCCGCGGCCGACGAGGTCGGCCACGGTGATGCCCTCCGGCGCGACCGGCTGCTGCGGCAGCAGCCCCAGCAGGCCGGCGACCTCGCGCGGCCGCATCCGGGCGATGTCGCGCCCGCCGAGCTCGACCGTGCCCGCGGCCGGCTTGAGGATGCGCCCCAGGCCGCGCAGCAGCGTGGACTTCCCGCAGCCGTTGGCGCCGACGATCGCGGTGACCGCGCCGGCCGGGATGGTGAGGTCGACGCCGTGCACGACGGTGCGCTGGTCGTAGGCCAGGCTCAGACCCTTCGCGACGAGGGTGACCGGATCGTGGTGCTCGAGCGCGTCCTGCGGCAACCGGTCCCCGGGCTCCTGGGCGGGACGCTCGGCGACGAGGCTCACGGGGTCTCCTTGGTTCGGTGCCATCAGGCGGTCCGGGTGCGTCCGCTGGCCATCAGCCAGATGAGGTACGGGCCGCCCACCGCGCCGGTGATCACCCCGACGGGGACGGACAGGTCGGCGGGGAGCAGGTGCTGGGCCACGATGTCGGCGCCGACGACGAGCACGACGCCGACGAGGGCGGACTGCAGCAGGGCGAGGGTGCCGTCGCCGAGCAGCCGCCGGGCGACCGGGGCCGCGGTGAAGGCCACGAACGCGACGGGCCCGGCCGCCGCGGTCGCCACGCAGGCCAGGGCGACGCCGAGGGCGACCACGCAGGCGCGGGTGACCTCGGGCCGGATCCCGAGGCTGCCGGCCTGCTCGTCGCCGAGGAGCAGCAGGGCCAGCCCGCGGGCGACGAGCGCGACGAGCGGGAGGAGCACGGCGAGGGCGATGGCCAGGGTCCGGACGAGGGACCAGTCGGCCTGGCCCAGGCTGCCGGCCATCCACAGCAGCGCGACCTGGGCCTCCTTCACGTCGCTGCGGGTGAGCAGGTAGCCGATCACGCTGGTGCAGACGTAGGCCACGCCGATGCCGGCCAGCACGAAGCGGTGCCCGGTCATCCCCCCGCGCCACGCGACGGCGTAGAGCAGCAGGCCGACGAGAGCTCCGCCCGCCAGCGCGGAGAGGGGTACGACGACGCCCGAGGCCGTGCCGAAGCCGAGCACCGCGATGACCGCGCCGGCGCTGGCGCCCTGGGAGATGCCGATGACGTCGGGGCTGGCCAGCGGGTTGCGCAGCACCGACTGGAAGAGCGCTCCGGCCAGGCCGAACGCGACGCCGACGAGGACGCCGAGGACCAGCCGCGGCAGGCGCAGCTCCACGACGATGAACCGCGCGGCGCCCTCGTCGGCGCCCGCCAGCGCGCGCAGCACCTCCGCGGCCGAGAGCCGGAAGTCGCCGAGCATCAGGGCGGTGACGCAGAGGACGGCGGCGAGCGCGGCGAGGACGACGGTGACGACGGTCCGCCGCTGCCGGCGGCGCCGGCGGGTGGCCCGCAGGCCCTCGCTCGCGACCACCTGCCGCTCCTCGCGGGTGCGGGCGTCGCCGGCCGGGACCAGGGTGGGCACGCTCATGCGGCGACCGCCCGGGAGCGGCGCACGAGCGCGATGAGGACCGGCGCACCGAGCACCGCGACGACCAGGCCGGCCTCGAGCTCGGACGGGCGGACGACCAGGCGGCCGGCGATGTCGGCGGCCAGCAGGAGCACGGGGCCGATCAGCATCGACAGCGCGACGATCCACCGGTAGTCCGGGCCCACCACGGCGCGGGCGACGTGCGGCACGACCAGGCCGACGAAGGCGATCGGGCCGGCCAGGGAGACGGCGGAGCCGCAGAGCAGCACCACGGCCGCCACGACGAGCAGGCGGCCGCGGACGACGTCCTGGCCCAGCCCGCGGGCCACGTCGTCGCCGAGCGCGAGGGCGTTGAGCACCCGGCCGGCGGCGAGCGCCAGCGCCAGCCCGACGAGCACGAACGGCAGCACCGTCACCAGCACGTCGAGGGGGCGGTTGGCCAGCGAGCCGACCTGCCAGAAGCGGAACTCCCCCAGCGTCCGGGTGTCGGTGAGCAGGGCGACGGTGATCACCGAGGTGCAGGTCGCGGTGAACGCGGCGCCGACGAGCGCGAGCTTGACCGGCGTGACGCCCTCCCACCCGAGCGAGGCGGCGCCGTACACGACCACGGCGGCGACGGCGGCGCCGGCGAAGGCGAACCAGAGGTAGCCGCTGGTGGAGGTCA
Source organism: Nocardioides marmotae (assembly GCF_013177455.1). NCBI lineage: Bacteria > Bacillati > Actinomycetota > Actinomycetes > Propionibacteriales > Nocardioidaceae > Nocardioides > Nocardioides marmotae. Next base: position 1,407,275 of record NZ_CP053660.1, on the reverse strand, counting down.
CGCCCAGCCCGGCGATCGCGACGATGACCGCGAGCGAGGCGCCGGAGTTGATCCCGAGCAGGCCGGGGTCGGCGATGGGGTTGCGGGTCACGCCCTGCATGAGCGCGCCCGCGGCGCCGAGCGCCGCCCCGCCGACCAGGCCGATCAGGGTCCGCGGCACCCGCAGGTCGCGGACGACCAGGTGGTCGTTGTTCCCGGCGACGGGGGCGACGAGCGCGTCCCAGACCACGCCGGGGGCCACGTCGCGCGCGCCCCACATCAGGCTGGCGAGGGCGACCGCGAGGAGGACGAGCACGAGGACGACGACGGCGAGCAGGCCGCGCAGGGCGGCCGGTGTGCCCGGCCCCGGCGCCGGGGCATCACCCGGTCGGGTGGCGGTCGACGGGTCGAGCAGCGCGCTCACACGTCCCCCTTCACCGTCGGCAGCCGCGCCGGACGCAGGCCTTACTTAGGTAAGGGTAACCTCTCCCCGGCTGCGATGGCAGCGGCTCAGAGGATGCGGTGCATCCAGCCGAAGGTGTCCTCGGCGCGGCCGAGCTGGATGTCGACCAGCGCCTGGCGGATCCGCATCGTCAGCTCGGTCTCCGCGGGGGCCGGCACCTCGCCGCCCTCCCACTTCAGGCTGCCGACCGGCGTCACGACCGCGGCGGTGCCGCAGGCGAAGATCTCGCGGATCGCGCCGCTGGTCACGCCCTCGCGCCACTCGTCGATCGAGAAGCGCCGCTCCTCGACCTGGTGGCCGAGCTTGCCGGCCAGCTCGATGATGCTGCCGCGGGTGATCCCCTCGAGGATCGTGCCGGTGGCGGGGGTGACGATGCGGCCGTCGTCGTAGACGAAGTACATGTTCATGCCGCCGAGCTCCTCGACGTACGTCCCCTCCTGGGCGTCGAGGAAGACGACCTGGTCGCAGCCCTGGGCGATGGCCTCCTGCTGGGCGACCAGCGAGCTGGCGTAGTTGCCGCCCGTCTTGGCCGCACCCATGCCGCCGCGGCCCGCGCGGGTGTACTCCTCGGTCAGCCAGAGCGTGACCGGCTTGACCCCGCCCTTGAAGTAGGAGCCGGCGGGGCTGGCGATCACCATGAAGGTGACGTGCTGGGAGGGCCGGACGCCGAGGAACGTCTCGGAGGCGAACATGAACGGCCGGACGTAGAGGCTCTTCTCGGCAGTGCCCGGGTCGGTCGTCGTGGGGACCCAGCGCTCGTCGACGCGCACGAGCTCGTCGACGGCCGCGACGAAGTCCTCGACCTCGAGCACCGGCAGCGCCAGCCGGTGGCTGGAGCGCGCCATGCGCCGCGCGTTCTCCTCGGGCCGGAAGGACCACACCGAGCCGTCGGCGTGCCGGTAGGCCTTCATGCCCTCGAAGGTCTCCTGCGCGTAGTGCAGGACCGCCGTGGCCGGGTCGAGGCTGAGCGGGCCGTAGGGCTCGATCCGCGCGTCGTGCCACCCCGCCTCGGGGGTCCACTCCACCGTGAACATGTGGTCGGTGAAGTGGTTGCCGAACCCGGGGTCGGCGAGGATCTCGGCGAGCCGGTCCTCGGCGACGGGCTGGTCGGTGCGGGTCGTGCGGATCTGCATGGTGCTCACGGTAGTCCTCGGTGGGCTCGGGCCGGTGGGGCCGGGTGGGGTACGTCGGGCCGCCGGCCCGAGCTCACGTCGCTCGGGTCCGGCGGTCAGCCGGCTACTCGTGCGGCGACCGCGTCGCCGACCTCCGAGGTGCTGCGGACCGTGCCCGGCTCGCGGGCGGCGAGGTCGGCGACGACGGCGTCCTCGATGACCCGCGCGGCCTCGGGGTGACCGAGGTGGTCGAGCAGGAGGGAGGCGGAGAGGATCGCCGCGGTCGGGTCGGCCTTCTGCTGGCCGGCGATGTCGGGGGCCGAGCCGTGGACCGGCTCGAACATGCTCGGGGCGGTCCGGTCGGGGTTGACGTTGCCGGAGGCCGCGAGGCCGATGCCACCGGTGATGGCGGCGGCCAGGTCGGTGATGATGTCGCCGAAGAGGTTGTCGGTGACGATCACGTCGAAGCGCTGCGGGTCGGTGGTCATGTAGATCATCGCCGCGTCGATGTGCATGTAGTCGGTGGTCACGTCCGGGTGCTCGGCGGCCACCTCCTCGAAGATCCGCCACCACACCGACCCGGCGTTGACCAGGACGTTGGTCTTGTGGACCAGGGTGAGCTTCTTGCGCGGCCGGCGCTCGGCGCGGGCGAACGCGTCGCGGACGACCCGCTCCACGCCGTACGCCGTGTTGACTGAGACCTCGGTGGCGACCTCGTGCGGGGTGCCGACGCGCAGGGCGCCGCCGTTGCCGGTGTAGGGGCCCTCGGTGCCCTCGCGGACGACGACGAAGTCGACCTCGCCGCGGCCGGTCACCGCCTCCGACAGCGGGGAGACGCTGCCGGGGAAGATGCGCGAGGGGCGCAGGTTGACGTAGTGGTCGAGCTCGAAGCGCAGGCGCAGCAGCAGGCCGCGCTCGAGGATGCCCGGGGGCAGGTTCGGGTCGTTCGGCTTGCCACCCACCGCGCCGAGCAGGATCGCGTCGTGGGCGCGGACCTCCGCCAGCACCGAGTCCGGGAGCACCTCGCCGGTCGCGAGGTAACGCTCGGCGCCGAGGTCGTAGCGGGTCTGCTCGAAGCTCACGCCGGTGGGCGAGGCGACCTCGAGGACCTTGAGGGCCTCGGCGGTGACCTCGGGGCCGATGCCGTCGCCGGGGATGACGGCGAGCCGGACCGTGCCCGTGGGGCTGCTGGTGGGGGTGGTGGTCATGAGGCGGGAGATTAGTTGTCGTCGGGGCGCTGGCCGCCGTTGTCCCGCAGGTCGAGAGAGCGCTGCACGGCCTCGTGGCTGCGCGGGTTCTCCGGGTTGTGGCTGGCGGGTCCCCACTCGGGATACATGTCGTACATCGGTCTCTCCTCCGGTGTCGGTGTCTTCTCGGGGTCGACTCGGCGTCGATGAGGTATGCCCGGGAGACGCCCCGCGGAGGAACGACGGCCGCACGGGTCGCGTGGGCCGAGGACCGACAGGGATGCGGATCGCGCACGTGCTGGGGCTGATCCGCCGCGGTGGCGTCTTCGGGCCGCTGCCCGTCACGGGCGGCGGGTGGTGCGAGGAGTGAGGCCCGGGAGCAACGCCGACCACCGCGGCGAGGGGGCCTCACGTGCAGTGGTTACTGCTGGGCCTCGCCGCGGCGCTCGATGAGTACGAAGACGCTCCGCATGATGGCGGCGAACCTACGCCGCCCTCCCCGCCGCGCACCAGGGGTTCCGCCGAACCGTCCCGCGATCCGAGACATCCGTCCCGGGATGGGAGACTCCCCCGCATGAGCGCACCGCCCGACCTCCCCGACGTGGTGTCCCGTGCGTTCGCGGTCTCGCGGCGCTCGGGCTACGTGTCCTTCTGCCGCAACGAGACCGGGCGGCTGCTGGCCACCCTCGCCGCGACCCGCACCGGGACGATGGCGGAGTTCGGCACCGGTTGCGGCGTCGGCACCGCCTGGCTGCGCTCGGGCGTGACCGACGACGCCACCCGCATCGTCACCGCCGAGCTCGACCCCCGGCTGGCCGGCGCGGCCGCCGAGATCTTCGCCGACGACCCGCAGGTCGAGGTGCTCTCCGCCGACTGGTCCACGCTGCTGGACAAGGGCCCGTTCTCGTTGCTGTTCCTCGACTCCGGTGAGCCCACCGAGGTCGGCGTCGACGCCGTGGCCGACCTCGTCGAGAGCGGCGGGATCGTCGTCCTCGACGACTTCACCCCCTGCGAGATGTGGCCCCCGGTCACCGACGGACGGGTGGACACCCTGCGCGAGCGGTGGCTCACCGACGAGCGGTTCACCGCCGTCGAGGTGATGGTCGCCTCCGACGCCGCCACGCTGATCGCCACCAAGCGCTGAGGGCCGCGAACCGACGCCCCCTCCAGCGGCACTGTGGTCGCTGGAGAGGACGCAGGAGTCGTGTGGAGCGACACCAGTGCCGCTCCAGAAGGGTGCGGACGGGCTCGGAGCGCTCAGGCGACCCGCGGCGGCGCGGGCAGCTCGACGGTCCAGGCGGGCAGCCAGCGCTGGGTGAGCGGGCCGATGGCCAGGGCGTAGAGCACCGTGCCGAGGCCGAGCGCGCCGCCGAGGAGGAGGCCGACCAGGACGACGGTCACCTCGATGCCGGTGCGGACCAGGCGCAGCGAGCGGCCGGTACGTCGCGCCAGGCCGGTCATCAGCCCGTCGCGCGGGCCGCGGCCGAGCTGGGCGCCGATGTACATCGCGCCGGCGTACCCGCACAGCGCGACGCCCCCGACGACCAGGCCCACCCGCAGCACGACCGCGTCGGGCGGCTCGAGCAGCCACAGCGTGGCGTCCGCGGCGAGGCCGACGACCAGCGCGTTGCTGATCGTGCCGAGGCCGGGGACCTCGCGCAGCGGGATCCACAGCACCAGCACCACGAAGCTCATCACGACGACCGCCTGCCCGAGCGTCATCGGCAGGTGGCGCACCAGGCCGGAGTGGAGCACGTCCCACGGCGCCAGGCCGAGGTCGGAGCGGACCATCATCGCCAGCGAGACGCCGTAGAGCACCAGGCCGACGTAGAGCTGCACCAGCCGCCGGGCCAGCCGGCCGGCGCGCAGCTGGGCGAGCGGGCCGAGGTCGGCGAGCGCGGGGCGGGTGGGGAGCACGGTCACCGGGCCACCGTCCCGCACGATCGGCCTTCTCCCCAATCGTTCGCTGCCCCATCGTGTCCTGCTCAGGCCGCCGAGGCGGTCGGGTCCGGCGGCCAGACGTAGGGCAGGTCGTCGGGCACGCCCGGGAACAGCGGGCCGTAGTAGTCCGGGTCCTTGCGGATCAGGTTGGACCGGTGGCTGCGGTGCAGGGCCACCTCGCCCAGCCACGGCGGCAGCGCCTCGGCCGCGGCGAGCTCGGCCTGGCTGCCCACCTCCCGCACCCCGGCGGCCGCCAGGTCGGCGCCGACCGTGGCCGCGCACGTGTCGTGGTGCCCACGCTCGACCCACGCCTCGCAGCAGGCGAAGGAGTAGCGGCCGAGCGCCTCGAGGTGCCCGCGCCACATCTTCACCGCGGGGTGGTTGCGCCAGGCGTACGTCGGCACGGTCAGCCCGCGGACCACCTGGATGCACTCCACGCGCTGCTTGCCCAGCCGCCGGGGGTCCAGCACGTGCGCGGATCGCTCGAAGTCGGCGTATGGGAGGAAGGTCTGCACGCGGCCCGGTATCCGCCCGGGCCGCGTCGTACCACGTGCTACCGGTCGTCGAGCCCCGCGCCGTGCTTGGCCGCGCCGCCGCCGAGCTGGTAGCTGACGCTGGCGATCGTCGGCAGCCCGTTGCCCGGGGTCGCGGTGCCGTTGAGCAGGGCGTCGAAGTTGTAGCGGCTGTTCGCGATGTTGGTGCGGCCCCAGGCGTCGGCGGTGCGCTTGATCGCGGCGGCGCCGTCGCTGGCGGCGTTGACGAGCGTGTCGAGGTGCTTGGACATCGCGGTCATCGAGTTGATCAGGCCCTTGATGAAGCTGGTGAGCTTCGCAACCCACTCCCCCACCTTCGCGACGATCTCGCCGATCGCCTTGGGCGCGAGGATCACGGTGAGCAGCTGGGCGACCTTGGAGATCGCGTAGCCGACGATCTGCGAGATCGCGTCGCGGACCAGCTCGCGGACCCCGGCGACGATCGCGCCGCCCACGTCGACGGCCGCGGCCACGCCGTCGACGGCCACGCCGAAGGCGTCGATGAGGATCGCCTGGGCCTTGGCGGCGATCCGGTAGGCGTCGATCGCGACGCCGTCCCACTCCGAGGTCGCGGACGCGACGGCGTCGAGGAACTGCTCGGAGGTGTCCTTGACCAGGTCGGCGATGTTGCGCCAGGTCGCGGCGAAGGCGGCGATCTGGTCGGGGTCACCGGCGAGGTCGTCGAGCCACCCCGGCAGCGGGCCGAAGTGCTCGATCACCCAGCCGATGCCCGCGGAGAGCAGCGCCCCCAGCGGGTCGGCGATGGCGCCGAGCGTCTCCAGGCCGGTGGCGACACCCATGAGGCCCGCCTCGACCCAGTCGCCGGCGGCCAGCGCGTTGCCGCAGCCGACCAGCGACTCGACCGGCCCCAGGCCGGTGACGGCGGTCGTCGACTCCGTCGGCGCGACGATGAGGCTCTCTGCACCCATGCCCTACCCCTTGAACTTGTCCATGACGGAGGCGATGACCTCATCGGCCTCCTCGAAGATCTTCGCCGCCGCGCGCACCTGGAGGCCGGTGGCCGCGAGGCTCCCGACCGCCGCCCCGGTGGCGGAGACGCCGGTGAGCTGCGCCGGCACCAGCGCGGTGCCGATGAAGCCGCACAGGACCCCGAAGGCCTCGCCGTCCAGCGCCATGTCGCCGCCGACCTGCACGCCCTCGTACGCCGACACCGCGAGCTGCTCGACCTGGCCGGCGTGGGTCCGCATCGACTCGGTGACGACCTTGATCTCCTCCGAGCTCATCGCAGCACCCCCGCCCCGGTCGAGCCGGCGCTACCGCCGTCGTCGTCGGGCGCCGCGGGGAACATCTCGGCGTACTGCCGGGAGATCTCGCGTGCGGTGGCCGACTCGGCACCGAAGGTCTCCGCGCTCAGCTCGCTGACCCGCTCGACCACCTGCCGCTGCGCGTCGGCGTTGGCCTCGAGGACCGCCGCGCGGATCCGATCGAGGGTCGCGTCGTTGAGCGATCGGGCGAGGTAGAGGTCGCGGATCGCGCCGTTGTGGCCGACGGTCACCTCGGCGGCGCCGTCACGGGACTGGCCGACGATCCGCAGGGTCTCGACCTCGACGGCGTACGCCTGGGCCTTGACGACCTGCTCCTGCATCTGCGCGGCTGCTCGGTCGACCGAGGCCAGGGCTTCTTCGGGGCTGGAGTACACCCGGGGTCCTTCCTGCTGGTGGTGCCGGTTTGCTGCCGCGGATGCTGCCCGCCCCGCCGAGGTGCAAACCCGGCCCCGGCGGGTATGACTGGACCGCAGCCGCCCGGCACCCCCGGCGGCAGGACCACCAGGAGAACCGCCATGACGACCGACCCCGTCCCCGCGTCCGGACGCAGCGAGGTGCTGACCCCGGCCCCGCCGGTGCGCGTGGCCTTCACCCTCGTGGGCGCCTTCTTCGGCGCCGCCCTGGTGTGGGCGGTGACGAGCATCGCCACCGGGGACCTGGAGTGGACGACCACGAACATCATCGCGGTGCCGCTGGTCGTGCTCTTCGGGGTCGCGTCGCTGGCCGGCGTGGTGCAGGCGTGGACCTCGAAGGTCTGGGTCGACCACGACCGGGACGAGCTGCACCAGGTGCTCTTCGGCCGGGACGTCGCGATGACCTTGCAGGCACCGACGACGGCCCGGCTCGACTACCGCCGCCAGGCCCTCGGCTCGACGGTCAGCGGCACCTGGAAGGTCGTGGTGACCCACCCCGACCGCCAGCTGACGCTCAACACGCCCTACGTGCGCGACATCGCCGACGTGCTGCGCATCCTGCGTCCCGCGCTGGCGCGGAACCCCGACCTGCCGGCCGACGACTACACCCGCCGGGCGCTGGCGGACCCGTCCGCGCCGTTGGTGCCGCCGCAGGTCGCCGGCCGGACCGACGGGTCGTGACCGGGGCATGACCGGGGCCTGAGCGGGCCACCCGCGGGCGCTCGCGCGCCGGTCGGGTCAGATCGGGCAGCCGTCCGGGCCGCACGCGTCCGCGTCGCCGCCGACGGGCTGGAGCACCGGGTGGGCGTCGGCCCACGCGGTCGCGAGCACCTGCTCGAAGACCTCGGTGGGCTGGGCGCCGGAGACGCCGTAGCGCTGGTCGACGACGAAGAACGGCACCCCGGTGGCGCCGTACGCCCGCGCCTGCGCGATGTCGGCGGCGACCGCGTCGGCGTACTCCTGGCCGGCGAGGACCGCGTCGACGCGCTGCTCCCCCGCGGCCTCGGCCAGGCCCGCGGTGCGGGCGGCGGCGCGGAGCACGTCGTGGTCGCCGACGTCCTCGGCGCGCAGGAAGTACGCCGCCAGCAGCTGCTCCTTGAGCTCGCGCTGGAGCGCGGGGCCGCCGGCCTCGAGCGCGAGGTGGAGCAGGCGGTGGGCGTCGACGGTGTTGGTGTGGACGTTGTCGAACAGCCTCATGTCCAGGCCCTCGTCCGCGGCGGTGTCGATGAGGGACTGCATGCCGGCGCGCATCTGGTCCTCGGACTGTCCGTACTTCTTGGCCAGCTGGCTCAGCGTCGACTCGTGGCCGTGCCGCGGGGCGGAGGGGTCGAGCTCGAAGGAGCGGTAGACGACCTCGACGGCGTCGCGGTGCTCGAAGCCCGCCAGAGCCTTCTCCAGACGGCGCTTGCCCACGTAGCACCACGGGCAGACGACGTCGCTCCAGATCTCGATGCGCATGAGAACCGGAACGCGTCGCCTGCCCGCATTTGTTCCTGCCGTCCCTCAGCCGGGGACGGTCGCCGGGATCACCGGGTGGCGGTGCCCTCGACGTAGTCGGAGTCGTGGCTCTTGACCCACGCCATGAGCTTGCGCAGCTCGCGCCCGGTCTTCTCGATCGGGTGCTGCTCGCCCTGCTCGCGGAACTTCTTGAACTCCGGCGAGCCGTTCTCCTGGTCGTTGATGAAGCGCTCGGCGAAGGTGCCGTTCTTCACGTCCTCGAGGACCGCGACCATGTTCTGCTTGACGCGCTCGTCGATGACGCGCGGGCCGGAGACGTAGTCACCGAACTCGGCGGTGTCGGAGACCGACCAGCGCTGCTTGGCGATGCCGCCCTCGTACATGAGGTCGACGATCAGCTTCAGCTCGTGGAGGCACTCGAAGTAGGCGACCTCGGGCTGGTAGCCGGCCTCGGTGAGGACCTCGAAGCCGTACTGCACCAGCTGCGAGGCGCCACCGCACAGGACGGCCTGCTCACCGAACAGGTCGGTCTCGGTCTCCTCGGTGAAGGTGGTCTTGATGCCGCCGGCGCGCAGGCCGCCGATGGCCTTGGCGTAGGACAGCGCGAGGTCCCAGGCCTTGCCCGAGGCGTCCTTCTCGACCGCGACGAGGACCGGCACGCCGCGCCCGTCGACGTACTCGCGACGGACCAGGTGGCCGGGGCCCTTGGGGGCGACCATGAAGACGTCGACGCCCTCGGGCGGGGTGATGTAGCCGAAGCGGATGTTGAAGCCGTGGCCGAAGACCAGGGTGTCGCCCTCGGCGAGGTGCGGGGCGATCTCCTCGGCGTAGAGCTTCCGCTGGTGCTGGTCGGGGGCGAGGATGACGATCACGTCGGCCTCCTCCGCGGCCTCGGCCGGCGTGAGGACGCGCAGGCCCTCGGCCTCGGCCTTGGCGCGGCTCTTGGAGCCCGGCTGCAGGCCGACGCGGACGTCGACCCCGGAGTCGCGCAGCGACAGCGCGTGGGCGTGGCCCTGGCTGCCGTAGCCGATGACGGCCACGTTCTTGCCCTGGATCAGGGACAGGTCGGCGTCGTCGTCGTAGAACATCTCAGCCACGAGGGCTTCTCCTTCTGGTTGGGTCTGCCGGGTTGGGCGGCAGCGGTGGTTCGTGAAGCGTCGGGTGGGGGTGGTGCGGAGGTACGGCGCTCAGCCGGCGGCCGGGCGGGCCGGCACCACCGGGCGCAGGCTGCGCTCGGAGATCGACCGGGAGCCGCGCCCGATGGCGACCATCCCCGACTGCACGAGCTCGCGGATCCCGAAGGGCTCGAGCACGCGCAGGAAGTCGGCGATCTTGCCGGCGTTGCCGGTGATCTGGATGGTCACCGCGTCCGGGGCCACGTCGATGACCTTGGCGCGGAAGAGCTGGACGGTGTCGAGCACCTGGCCCCGGGTCTCCGCGGTGGCGGCGACCTTGACCAGGACGAGCTCGCGGTCGACCGATGCGGTCGGGTCGAGCTCGACGATCTTGATGACCTCGACGAGCTTGTTGAGCTGCTTGGTCACCTGCTCCAGCGGGGAGGACTCGACGTTGACGACGATGGTCATCCGCGAGACGTCGGGGTGCTCGGTCGGTCCGACGGCGAGCGAGTCGATGTTGAAGCCGCGGCGGCTGAACAGGCCGGCGATCCGGGCCAGGACGCCGGGCTTGTCCTCGACCAGGACCGAGAGGGTGTGCTTGCTCATGCCGGTCGGACCTCCCAGTCGTCCTCGACCCGGTCGAAGTCGGGTGCGAGGTCACGTGCGTACTTGATCTCGTCGTTGCTCTTGCCGGCGGCGACCATCGGCCAGACCATCGCGTCGCGGTTGACGCGGAAGTCGACCACGACGGGGACGTCGTTGATCGACATGGCCTTCTCGATGACCGAGTCGACGTCCGCGGGGCTCTCGCAGGCCAGGCCGACGCAGCCGTAGGCCTCGGCGAGCTTGACGAAGTCGGGGATCCGCTTGGAGTGCAGGTCGGTGTTGGAGTAGCGCTCGTTGTAGAACAGCGTCTGCCACTGCCGGACCATGCCGAGCGACTCGTTGTTGACGATCGCGACCTTGATCGGGATGTCGTTGATCGCGCAGGTGGCCAGCTCCTGGTTGGTCATCTGGAAGCAGCCGTCGCCGTCGATCGCCCACACGGTGGTGTCGGGGGCGCCGACCTTGGCGCCCATCGCGGCCGGGACGGAGTAGCCCATCGTCCCCAGGCCACCGGAGTTGAGCCAGGTCATCGGCTTCTCGTAGCCGATGAACTGCGCGGCCCACATCTGGTGCTGGCCCACGCCGGAGGTGTAGATCGTGTCCGGCCCGGCGATCTGGCCGAGGCGCTGGATGACGTACTGCGGGGCGAGGCTGCCGTCGGCCGGCGTCTCGTAGCCCAGCGGGTAGCGGCGCTTGATGCCGGTGAGGAACTCCACCCACGCCTCGAAGTCGCCGGTGTTGCCGGCGTCGGCCTCGGCCTTGAGGACGGCGACCAGGTCGGCGATGACCTCGCGGCAGTCGCCGACGATCGGGACGTCGGCGTGGCGGTTCTTGCCGATCTCGGCGGGGTCGATGTCGGCGTGGATGACCTTGGCATTGGGCGCGAAGGAGTCCAGCCGGCCGGTGACCCGGTCGTCGAAGCGGGCGCCGAGGCTGATGATCAGGTCGGACTTCTGCAGCCCCGCGACCGCCGGCACCGAGCCGTGCATGCCGGGCATGCCGAGGTGCTGCGGGTGGCTGTCGGGGAACGCGCCGCGGGCCATCAGGGTGGTGACGACCGGCATGCCGGTCAGCTCGGCGAGCTCGCGCAGCTGGGGCGCGGCGCCGGCGCGGATCGTGCCGCCGCCGACGTACAGGACCGGGCGGCGGGACTCGAGGATGAGCTTGGCGGCCTCGCGGATCTGCTTGGCGTGCGGGCGGGTCACCGGGCGGTAGCCGGGCAGGTGCAGCTCGGTGGGCCAGCGGAAGGCGGTCATCGACTCCAGCGCGGACTTCGCGATGTCGACGAGGACCGGGCCGGGCCGGCCGGTGGAGGCGATGTGGAACGCCTCGGCGACGCGCTGCGGGATCTCCGCGGGGTCGGTGACCAGGAAGTTGTGCTTGGTGATCGGCATCGTGATGCCGCGGATGTCGGCCTCCTGGAAGGCGTCGGTGCCGATCATCGAGGCACCGACCTGGCCGGTGACCGCCACCATCGGGACGGAGTCCATGTGGGCGTCCGCGATCGGGGTGACCAGGTTGGTCGCGCCCGGGCCCGAGGTCGCCATGCACACGCCCACGCGGCCGGTCGCCGCGGCGTACCCCTGCGCGGCGTGGCCGGCGCCCTGCTCGTGGCGGACCAGGACGTGACGGATCGAGGAGTCCATCAGCGGGTCGTACGCCGGGAGGATCGCGCCGCCCGGGATGCCGAAGATGTCGGTGACACCCGCGGCCTCCAGTGACCTGACCAGGCTCTGCGCGCCTGTGATCTGCTCGGTCATTGTCTCGCTATCCCCGTTCCGTGGTGGTGCGTGGTCGTGCACGTGCCCAACAAAAAACCCCTCGGCCGCAGGCGGGCGAGGGGTGACGCGTCGGCTGGGAGCGGCTGCTCAGCCCACGCGTCGCGTGCGTACAAGGAGGTCCTGGCGCATGCGACCACGGTAGCCGCCCGGCCCGCGCCCGTCACCCGGTCCCGGCTGCCGTCCCAGCATACGGGACGCGAGTCCCACATGTTGGCACGGGGTGGGTGCGCGGGCGGGCCGGCAGCTTCATCGGCCGGCCGATGAAACTCCCGGTGGGCCGATGAAGTTCCATCGTCCGACCGGGAGGTCTATCGGCCGGCCGACAAAACGTACGACGACGCGACGCCGCGCGCGGCCGGGCTCAGTCGCCCCGGCCGAGCCAGGTGGTGAGGCAGGCGCGGTTGCCCTGGGCGTCGGCGAGGACCCAGAAGCGCGGGGCGCAGCCGTCGTCGACGAGGGTGCCACCGGCGGCGACGGCGGCGCGGACCCGGCTCTCGGCGACCTCGGGCGGGACGCGGAGGTCGAGGTGGAAGCGCTGCTCGACGCCCTCGGGCGAGCGGGGCCCGGACTCCTGGAACCACAGGGTCGGACCGTGTCCGGTGGGGTCGCGGAGCTCGACGTACTGCTCCTCACCGGTCTCCTCGTAGCCGAGCAGCGCTGCCCAGAACGGGCGGACCGCGTCGGCGTCGGGGGTGTCCAGGGCCACCTCGAGGGTGGCGAGCCGGTGCGGCTCGGCGGTCGCGCCGACCCGGCCGGCCGCGTCGCCGATCACCCGGGCCAGGCGGACGTCGCGCATGGTCACCCCGCCGACGTCGTGGCTCCACAGCCGCACCACGACCGCGCCGTACGTCAGGTCCACGTCGGGGTGGTGGTCCATCTCCTCGGCGGCCTCGCCGATCGCGGCGACCAGGCGCAGGCCGGTGGCGAAGTCGCCGGTCGCGAAGCGAGCGTGCAGCTGGTCGAACATCACCCGCCAGTCGTCGAGCAGCTCGGCGGCGACGTCGTGGCCGGTCAGCAGCGTCCGGTCGTCGGGACTGGGGACGGCGTTGAGCGCCTCGGTGGAGGGCCGGGCGTCGCCGCCCGTCTCGGCGCCCCGCTCGGGCGCGGGTTCGGGCGCGGGGTCGGTCGCGGGGTCGGTCGCGGGGTCGGGCGCGGGGCTCTGATCGCTCACGGCAGCACCTTCGATCCGATGGGTCCGGGGTTGTACGCGACTTCCCAGCGGTACCCGTCGGGGTCGGCGAAGTAGCCGGAGTACCCGCCCCACTCCCGCGCGGCGGCCGGGTGCACCGGGTCCGCGCCGGCCGCGCGGGCGGTCGCCAAGGCGGCGTCGACCTCCTCGGGGGTCGCCACGTTGTGGGCGAGGGTGAACGGCGCGACGCCGGGCCCGTCCGCGATCGGCCCGACCTCGGCCTCGAAGGCCGCGCGCGCCCACAGCGAGAGCACCACGTGCGCGCCGACCTCGATCATCACCACGTCGCCGGGCACGTCGAGGGCGACCGTCCAGCCCAGGCCGTCGCGGTAGAAGGCCCGGCTGGCGTCCAGGTCGGCCACCGCGAGGGTCACGAAGCTGATCCGCTGGTCCATGGACCGATCCTGGCAGTCGGCGCCGATGGCGTCACCCCTGCGAGGGCGGAGGGACCTCCAGGCGGGCGCGCTGCCGGCCGTCGGCATGGAAGTTCGCGGGGTCGAGCCACCGCTCGTGCGCGGCCCGGACCGTAGGCCACTCCCCGTCGAGGAGGGAGAACCAGTCGGTGTCGCGGCTGCGCCCCTTGGTCACCATGTGCTGGCGGAAGCGGCCCTCGTAGGTGAAGCCCAGCCGCGCGGCCGCCCGCCGGCTCGGCTCGTTGAGCGCGTCGCACTTCCACTCCACCCGGCGGTAACCCCACTCCTCGATCGCGTGCCCGATCATCAGGTGCATCGCCTCGGTCGCGGCGCGGGTGCGCTGGAGCCGCCGGGCGAACAGCACCCCGGAGATCTCGACGACCCCGTGGGTCGGCTCGACCCGCCAGTACGTCGCCAGGCCGGCCGCCCGCGCGGGGCCGGCGCCGTCGGTCGGGACGATCGCGAAGGTCAGCGCCCCGGTGTGGGCCGCGAGCGGGGCGACGACGTCGCGGGCCATCGCGGCCGCGTCGGCCGGCTGGGCGGCCGGGCGGTAGGTCCACAGCGGGGCGTCCTCGGCCGCGCCGAGCGCCTCGAACAGCGGCTCGGCGTGCGCCGCGGCGACCGGCTCCAGGCGGACGTACCGGCCCTCGAGCACGACCGGGACGGGCGGCGTGCGCGGCGACCAGCCCGGGACCTCGGGGCCGACGGCCTGGGCGTGCTCGTTCACGTGGGGGCTCACCTGAGGCACGCTCACCACTCCTGCACCAGCTCGTGGCGCCGGTCGTCGACGACGACCCGGGCCGACGCGCCGTTGACCAGCGGCAGGAACGGCTGGACGTGGCCGCACTCGACGTCGAGCACGACCGGCACGTCGAGCCCGCCGAGCGCGTCGGCGACCGCCTCGCGCTGGCTCAGGTCGGGGGCGTCGGGGGCTGCGGTCCGCCCGACGAGCACGGCGTTGGCGTGGTCGAACCAGCCGGCCAGGCGCAGCCCGTGCAGCGTGCGGGCGATGGTGTAGGCGTTGTCCTCGCACGCCTCGAGGTAGACGAGCAGGCCCTCGTCGGCGTGCCGCTCGCCGAACGCCCGCACGTCGCCGTACGGCGTCCCGGCGATCGGGCCCATGATCTCCACGCAGCCGCCGATCAGCCGGCCGGTCACGTCGGCGCCGCCCCCGCCGAGCACCGACCAGCCGCCGGCGCCGTCGAGGGTCATCGTCGAGACCCCGGGGTCGTTCTCGTAGTCGTCCCAGCCGCTGGTCCGGTACCGGCCCGGGCTGCGCTGGGTGACCGGCCCGGTGGCCGAGGCGACGTCGACCCAGTGCAGCAGCCCGGCGGGCGGGTCGTAGGGGCTGTCCATGAGGTTCGAGCCGTGCAGGGTGCCCCAGCCGAGCCGGGTGGTGAGCGCGACCAGCAGCAGGGAGGTGTCGCTGAACCCGACCAGCCAGGTCGGCTCGGCCTGCTCCAGCGCGGCCCAGTCGAGCTGGTCGAGCACGTCGATGCCGAGCTCGCCGCCCCAGGGAGGTACGACGGCGGCGATGGTCGGGTCGCACAGCATCGCGGTCAGCTCCGCGGCGCGCTGCTCCTTGGGCGCCGCGGTCACGCCGGTCGTGCCGAGGCACTCCCCCAGCACGACCTCCAGCCCGCGCCCGCCCAGCGCCGCCACGGCCGCGTCGAGGCGCGCGCGCATCGAGGGCTGCACGCCCGCCGACGGCGCGGTCACCCCGATCCGGTCGCCGGGGCGGAGCGGGCGGGGGAAGCGGAGGTCCATGGGGCGCATCCTCCCCCACCGGCGGGCTCAGGCCGCGAGCAGCACCAGCAGGAGCCCCGGAGCCGGAGCGGTCAGCTGGTGACCGCTCCGTGGGCCGCGGAGCGGACGGTGGCGGCGTACTTGCCGAGGACGCCGCGGGTGTACTTCGGCGGGTTGGGCTGCCAGCCGACCTTGCGGTCCTCCAGGTCGGCCATCTCCACCTCGAGGCTGCGGTTGAGCACGTCGAGGGTGATCTGGTCGCCGTCGCGGACGAAGGCGATCGGGCCGCCGTCGACGGCCTCGGGGGCGACGTGGCCCACGCAGAGGCCGGTCGTCCCGCCGGAGAACCGGCCGTCGGTGAGCAGCAGGACGTCCTTGCCGAGGCCGGCGCCCTTGATCGCGCCGGTGATGGCGAGCATCTCGCGCATGCCGGGGCCGCCCTTGGGGCCCTCGTAGCGGATGACCACGACGTCGCCGGCGACGATGCGGCCCTCGGCGAGGGCGTCCATCGCGGCGCGCTCGCCGTCGAAGACCCGGGCGGTGCCGGTGAAGACCGACTCGTCGAAGCCGGCGGTCTTCACGACCGCGCCCTCGGGGGCGAGCGAGCCCTTGAGGATGGTCAGGCCGCCGGTCTTGTGGATCGGGCGGTCGAGGCTGCGGATGACGTCGTCGTCGAGGTCCGGCGGGGCGAGGTCGGCGAGGTTCTCGGCCAGCGTCTTGCCGGTGACGGTCAGGCAGTCGCCGTGCATGAGGCCGGCGTCGAGCAGCGCCTTCATGACCACCGGGATGCCGCCGACCTTGTCGACGTCGTACATGACGTACTTGCCGAAGGGCTTGAGGTCGCCGAGGTGCGGGACCTTGTCGCCGATCCGGTTGAAGTCGTCGATGGTCAGGTCGACCTCGGCCTCGCGGGCCATGGCCAGCAGGTGGAGCACGGCGTTGGTGGAGCCGCCGAGGGCCATGACGACGGTGATGGCGTTCTCGAAGGCCTCCTTGGTCATGATCTGCCGCGCGGTGATGCCCTGGCGGAGCAGGTTGACCACGGCCTCGCCGGACTTGTGGGCGAAGCCGTCGCGGCGGCGGTCGACCGCCGGCGGTGCGGCCGACCCGGGCAGCGACATGCCGATCGCCTCGGCGACGGCGGCCATGGTGTTGGCGGTGTACATGCCGCCGCAGGCGCCCTCGCCCGGGCAGATCGCGCGCTCGACCCGGTCGACCTCCTCGCGGGTGATCTTGCCGGCCAGGCACGCGCCGACGGCCTCGAAGGCGTCGATGATCGTGACGTCCTTGCCGTCGACGTTCCCGGGCATGATCGAGCCGGCGTAGAGGAAGACGCTGGCCAGGTCGAGGCGGGCCGCGGCCATCATCATGCCCGGCAGCGACTTGTCGCAGCCGGCCAGGAGCACCGAGCCGTCGAGGCGCTCGGCGCTCATCACGACCTCGACGGAGTCGGCGATGACCTCGCGGGAGACCAGCGAGAAGTGCATGCCCTCGTGGCCCATGGAGATGCCGTCGGAGACCGAGATGGTCCCGAACTCCATCGGGAAGCCGCCGGCCGCGTGCACGCCGTTCTTCGCGGCCTTCGCGAGGCGGTCCAGCGAGAGGTTGCAGGGGGTGATCTCGTTCCAGCTCGACGCGACGCCGATCTGGGGCTTCTCCCAGTCGTCGTCGCCCATGCCGACCGCTCGCAGCATGCCGCGCGCCGCCGCCCGCTCGAGACCGTCGGTGACGTCGCGCGAGCGGGGCTTGATGTCGGGCGTGGGCTTCTGGGGGTCCTGCTCGGTCATGCCCGCCAGCCTAGTCCCGGCCGCCGACGCTCCTCGGCCGGTCTCAGCCGGTGTGACGCGTCAGACGGGCCGGCTCACAGGTCGACCGCCGCCGCGCGCACGACCATGACGTCGGGCAGGTCGGTGACCGCGCAGCGCCAGGTGTCGCCCGCGTCGGTCGAGCACCACACGGTGCCGTTGCGGGCGCCGACGTACAGGCCCGCCTCGGCGTGCTCGTCGGCGCTCATCGCGTCGCGCACGACCGCGGCCCACAGCTCGTCGGGCAGTCCCTTGCCCAGCTCCTCCCACGACCCGCCGGCGTCGCGCGAGCGCCACACACGGGCGCGGCCGTCGGGCGGGAACCGACCGTCGCCGAGGGGGAAGACGTAGACGGTGTCCGGGTCGTGCGGGTGGACGACCACGGGGAAGCCGAAGTCGCTCGGCAGGCCCTCGGCGATCGAGGTCCAGGTGGCGGCGTGGTCGTCGGAGCGGTAGACGCCGCCGTGGTTCTGCAGGAAGAGGCGCTCGGGCCGCGCCGGGTGGCGGGTGACCTTGTGGACGCACTGGCCGAACGCCGGGAACTGCTGCCCCTCGGGCAGGAAGTCCGCCCGGATGCCGGTGTTGCGCGGCTCCCAGGAGGCGCCGTCGTCGGCTGTCTGGTAGACCCCGCCGGTCGAGATCGCGACGGTCGCCGACGCCGGGTCGGTCGGGTGCGGGAGCACGGTGTGGAAGGCCTGCCCGCCGAAGCCTTCCCCCCACTCGGTGCGGTGGGGGTGGTCCCACAGCCCGCGCTCGAGGGCGAAGGTCTGCCCGCCGTCGCGGGACCGGAACACCGCGCCGGGCTCGGTGCCGGCCCAGACCACCTCCGGCTCGACGCCGGGCACGAGCTGCCAGATCCGCTCGACCGAGGCGTCGACGTCGTCGGGGAAGCGCACCGCGCCGCCGGGCGTCTCGTCCCAGGTCTCCCCGAGGTCGGCCGAGCGGTGCACCTGCGCGCCCAGCCAGGTCGAGGCGGAGCCGGCGAGCAGGCGGACCTGCTCGCCGCGGGTGTCGACCATGCAGGAGTAGACCTCCTCCATCGCGAAGTGCGGCCCGGAGAAGGACCACTCCTCGCGCGCCTCGTCCGAGCGGCCGACCCACAGCCCCTTGCGCGTGCCCACCATCAAGATCGTCCCGCGAGCCATCCCCGTTCCTTCCGCCGTGGCGATGTTCGCCTACGTTGACCCGGTGACGCGGGCGAACTCATCGGTAGCCCTGTCGCCGGTCTGGCTCGTCCTCGTCGGCATCGCCTCGGTCCAGCTCGGCGCGAGCATCGCCAAGAGCCTCTTCGACGAGGTCTCGCCCACGACGATCGTGTGGCTGCGCCTGGTCACCAGCGCGCTGGTGCTGCTCGCGGTCGCGCGGCCGGTGCTGCGCGGCAAGACCCGGCAGGACTGGCTGGTCGTGCTGGGGTACGGCGCGTCGCTGGGGTGCATGAACTGGGCGATCTACCAGTCCTTCCAGCGGATCCCGCTCGGCCTCGCGGTCACCATCGAGTTCGTCGGCCCGCTGACCCTCGCGGTGCTCGGCTCGCGCCGGCTGCGCGACCTGGCCTGGGTCGGGCTGGCCGGCCTGGGCGTGCTGCTGCTCGGCTTCGAGCGCACCGACCTCGACCTCGTCGGCGTCGCCTACGCCGTCCTCGCCGGCGCCGCGTGGGCGGCGTACATCCTGCTCAGCGCGGCGACCGGCGCCCGTTGGCGCGGCCTCGACGGGCTCGCCGTGGCGAGCGTGGTCGCGACGCTGCTGCTCTCCCCCGTCGCGCTGGGGCGGTACGGCGACCAGCTCGCCGACCTGCACGTGATCGTCATCGGCGCGCTCGTCGGCCTGCTGAGCTCGGTCGTGCCCTACACCTGCGAGCTGATCGCGCTCCGCTCGATCAAGCCCTCGACGTTCAGCATCCTGATGTCGCTCGAACCGGCGGCCGCGGCGCTGGCCGCCATCGTGGTGCTCGGTGAGCTGCTCGCCCCCGTGCAGTGGCTCGCGATGGCCTGCGTCGTCGTCGCCAGCGTCGGCGCCACCCGCTCGGGCCGCACCCTCGCGGAGCCCGCGCCCGACTGAGCCCGGCGGGGGGCGGCGGGGTTCGCCGGGGTCCGCCGGGGCCGCGGGGTCGGCGGGGTCCGCGGGGGCATGTAACGCATCGTTCGCTGCTCTTCCTGCACGCTGCAACGTGCAGGAAGAGTGGCGAACGGTCCGTTACAAGGGCGCGCGGCCGGCCCGGACGCACCGCGGGGCCGGGGCCGGGGCTGTTCACCCAGACGTCACACGCAGGTGATCGGGGCGTCGCCGGGGCTGCCTACGGTCGAGGGCATGGCCCTCCGCGCGACCCTCCCCCTCCTCCCGGCTCTCGTCCACCGGGTCCGTGAGTGGCCGGAGGCGTCGCAGCTGCAGGCCAGGCGCAACGCCATGGTCGCCTCCACCGCACTGGCCCGACGACGTGCCGAGCAGGTGGAGGTCGAGGAGTTCCTCGCCGTCCTGGCGGGGACGACGAGGACGACCCCGACGACCGCCCCGGCGGTCGCGACCAGGCGCGCGGCGCACGGCTGAGGCCGCCGGCCCGGCACCTCCCTGCCGGGCCGGCGGTCTCCTCCGGGTGCGCACCCGCGCCGACCCCGGGTCCACCCGTGTGCTCCACCACGATTCCCGCCCCCGGTCGGCGCGCTCTGGCACGCTGGGGCGCATGCAGTCGACCGCGGACACCGCGCCCGCCGCCACGATCGCCTTCCGGGACGTCCTCTCCGACGACGGGACCCGGCTCCGCGCCTGGACCAACGACCCCGACCACCGCATCGAGGGCCCGACCGTGCTGCTGTGCAACGGCCTGGGCACCAGCGCGTTCGCGTGGCCGGCGCTGCTCGACCCCGCCTGCGGCGTACGCGTCGTCTCCTGGAACCACCGCGGCACGGGCGGCTCGGACCGCCCCGCCCGCGACGAGGCGTGCGGCGTCGACGAGCTGGTGCAGGACGCGCTGTCGGTGATGGACCACTTCGGCCTGGACCGGGTGGTCGTCATGGGCTGGTCGATCGGCGTCAACACGATGTTCCAGCTCGCGGTCGACCACCCCGAGCGGGTCCAGGGGCTGTTCGCGGTGGCCGGGGTCCCGGGCGACACCTTCTCCTCGATGCTCGGCCCGCTGCGCCTGCCGCGGCCCGCCGCGCGCGCGGTCACCGTCAACCTCTCCCGCGTCGTGCGTCTCGCCGGCAAGGCGATCACCCCGGTGACGACCCGGCTGCCGATCGGCGATCGGGCGATCGCGGTGCTCAGCCACTCCGGCTTCATGTTCCCCGTGGCCGACCCGCAGCTGGCGGCCGCGGCGGTCAAGGCGTTCCTGGCCACGCCGATCGACTGGTACTTCCACATGGCGCTGACCACCTCGCTGCACCGCCGGGTCTCGCTCAGCGGCGTGGACGTCCCGTGCGTGCTCGTCGCCGGCCGCTGGGACGTGCTGGCCGGCGCCCGGCACATCGCGACCGCCGCCGAGCGGCTCCCCGACGCCAGCTACGTCGAGCTGCCGGGGTCCCACTTCGTGCAGATGGAGCACCCCGACGAGGTTCACCGGCTGCTGCTGGACCTCCTCGCCCGCGTCTCCGACGACCAGGTCGCCTGAGGTGGCCCGCCGCGGACGGTCGCCGGCGACGTACGCCGTGGGCGCGCTGGTGCTGCCCCTCGCCCTCGCCGGCTGCGCCCAGGGCGGCGACGAGGTGGAGGTCGACGTCACCGGCACCGCCCCGGCCAGCGCGCGCGCGGGCGACGCCGAGGACTCCGGGGCCTCCCCGAGCGGCTCGGCCGGCCCCGGCGCGTCGCCGAGCGCGCGCACCGAGCTGCCGACCTCGGCGCGGCCGAGGATCGCCGAGACCGTGGTCACCGGGCTCGCCGCCCCGTGGGGGCTGGACTTCCTGCCCGACGGCGACGCCGTCGTCACCGAGCGCGACAGCCGCCGGGTGCTCCGGGTCAGCCCGGAGGGCGAGGTCACCGAGCTGGGCACCGTCGAGGAGGCCGAGCCCCAGACGGAGGCCGGCCTGCTCGGCGTCGCGGTCTCGCCGTCCTTCGCCGAGGACCGGTTGGTCTACCTCTACGTCTCCACCGCCGAGGACAACCGGGTGGTGCGCGCCGAGCTGAGCGGGGACCGGCTCGGCCCGACCGAGGAGGTCCTCACCGGCATCCCCAACGGCTACGTGCACGACGGCGGGCGGCTCCTGTTCGGCCCCGACGGCTACCTCTACGTCTCCACCGGCGAGATCGGCGAGCGCGAGCGCGCCCAGGACCGCGACGACCTCGGCGGCAAGATCCTGCGGATCACCCCCGACGGCGACCCGGCCCCCGGCAACCCGTTCGACTCGCCGGTCTGGTCGTGGGGCCACCGCAACGTCCAGGGCCTGGCCTTCGACGGCGAGGGCCGGCTGTGGGCCTCGGAGTTCGGCGACAGCACGTGGGACGAGCTCAACCTGATCGAGGCCGGCGCCAACTACGGCTGGCCCGAGGTCGAGGGCCGCGCCGAGGGCACCATCGACGGCGGGCCCAGCGGCGACTTCGTCGACCCGCAGGCGCAGTGGTCCACCGACGAGGCCTCCCCCTCCGGCCTCGCGTACGCCGACGGGCACCTCTACCTCGCGGCGCTGCGCGGCGAGCGGCTCTGGCGGGTCCCGGTCGGCCCCGACGGCGCCGGCGAGCCCGAGGCCTTCCTCGTCGGCGAGCTCGGCCGGATGCGCACGGTCGCCTTCGCCCCCGACGGCCGGCTCTGGCTGACCACCAGCAACCGCGACGGCCGCGGCCAGCCGGCCGAGGACGACGACCGGATCCTCGTGCTCAGGCCCTGACCCGGTCCGGCGCGCCCGTGTCGGTCACGGTGCCGGTCACCGTGCCGGTCACCGTCGCGCGACGGGCGGCGCGGCGCAGGGTGGTGAGCACCGCCGGCCCGAGCAGCACGATCGCGACGACGTTGGTGACCGCGCGGATGGTGTCGAAGCTGCCGGTGGACGTGATGAGCGTGTAGCGCAGGAACGTCGCGAGGTTGTCGGCCAGCGAGGCCCCCGGCACGAACGCCAGCGAGCCCTCGTGGCCGGGCACCTGCACACCCAGCAGGAACGGCCACGACGAGAGGTTCATCAGCGCACCGAAGAGGTACGCCGCCACGACGCCGTACGCCGCCAGCATCGCGATCTCCGCGCGGCCGCGCACCCGCCGCGGGAGCAGGCCCGCCCCCATCCCGATCCAGGCCGAGCACATCATCTGGAACGGCAGCCACGGCCCGACACCGGCGGTCATCAGCGCGGAGACGAACAGCGAGGTGCACCCCACCACGAACCCGAACCCCGGCCCGAAGACCCGCCCCGCGAGCACCAGCATGAAGAAGACCAGCTCCACGCCGGCCGTCCCCGCCGAGACCGCCCGCAGCACCGCCTGCACCGCGGTGAGCACCCCCAGCACGGCGAGCACGCGGGCGTCGAGGCCGCCCTCGGTGAGCTCGGCGAGCACCACCGCGACGATCACCGGGAGCAGCGCCAGGAACAGGAACGGCGGGTCGACCCGGGCGTCGGCCGGCGCCTGGAGCAGCAGCGGCCAGCACAGCATCATCAGCCCGGCCAGCGACGCCACGGCCAGCACGAGGGCCGAGCGGCGCG
The DNA here is from genome assembly GCF_013177455.1 of Nocardioides marmotae. NCBI lineage: Bacteria > Bacillati > Actinomycetota > Actinomycetes > Propionibacteriales > Nocardioidaceae > Nocardioides > Nocardioides marmotae. The sequence goes on along the minus strand of NZ_CP053660.1, from coordinate 1,384,627 downwards.
AGACCCGCACCGCCGGCGTCATGCCGGCTCCAGGGCGGCCGCGACCTCATCGACCCGCAGCCACGGCGGGCCGAGGATCTTGGTGACCTGCGGCGCGTACGCCGGCGACTCCGCGACCACGCGGCGGGCAGGACCCGCGGAGACGACCTCGCCCTCGGCGAGCACGACCGCCTCGTCGGCGGCCTGGGCGACGAACTCCACGTCGTGGGTCGCCACGAGCACCGCGTGCCCGTCGGCGGCGAGCCGGCGCAGCGTGGCGGCGAGCACCTTCTTCGCCGCGTAGTCCAGCCCGCGCGTCGGCTCGTCGAGCAGCAGCACCCGGGGACGGGCGGCCAGCACGAGCGCCAGCGCCAGCGCGAGCCGCTGGCCCTCGGAGAGGTCGCGCGGGTGGGTGTCGTCGGGGATGCCCGGCACGAGCGAGTCGAGGATCGCGCGGGTCGTGGGGCCGCCGGCGGCGCACTCCTCGGCGACGGTCTCGAGGTAGAGCAGGTCGGCCGCCTCCTGCGGGAGCAGGCCGACCAGGGCGCGCCGGCCGGCGGCGTCGAGCCGGGCCGGGTCGCTGCCCGCGACGTCGACGGTCCCGCCGTGCCGCTTCCGGCTGCCCTGGAGGGCCCAGAGCAGCGAGGACTTCCCGGCGCCGTTGCGGCCCATGAGCGCGGTCACCCGGCCGGCATCGAGGTCGAGGTCGACCTCGCGGAGCGCGGTGGTGCGGCCGTGGACGACGGTGAGCGCCCGCGCGCCGAGCAGGGGTACGCCGTCGGGCACCGGCCGCGGGTCGGGTGCGGCGAGGTGGAGCGAACGGGCGCGCCGGCGGGCGTCGCGGACGCTGAGCGGCAGCGGGTGCCAGCCCGCGAGCCGGCCGAGCTCGACGATCGGCGGCACGATCGGGGAGGTCTCGAGCAGCTCGGCGGTCTCGCCGACCCGCACCGCGCCGGAGCCGTCGAGCAGCACCATCCGGTCCGCGAACGGCACGACCCGCTCGAGCCGGTGCTCGGCGAGCAGCACCGAGACGCCCAGGTCGTGCACGAGCCGGGTCAGCGTGGCCAGCACCTCCTCGGCCGCGGTGGGGTCCAGCGCGCTGGTCGGCTCGTCGAGGACGAGCAGCCGGGGGTGCATGGTCAGCACCGCGCCGATGGCGACCCGCTGCTGCTGGCCGCCCGAGAGGGTGCGCAGGTCGCGGTCGCGCAGGGCGGCGATCCCGAGCAGGTCGAGGGTCTCCTCGACCCGCCGGCGCATGGTCTCGGGAGGGAGGCCGAGCTGCTCCATGCCGTAGGCGAGCTCCTCCTCCACGGTGTCGGTGACGAAGCCCGCGGCCGGGTCCTGCCCGACGTACCCCACGACGTGCGCGCGGTCCCGCGGCGGGGCGTGGACGACGCTGGCGCCGTCGATGAGCACGTCGCCGGCCAGGACGCCGCCGGAGAAGCGGGGCACCAGCCCGGTCACGACGCCGAGCAGCGTCGACTTGCCGACGCCGGTCGGCCCGCTGACCAGGACCAGCTCGCCCTCCTCGATGGTGAGGTCGACGCCGTCGAGGACCGGCGCCCGGCCCTCGCCGTAGCCGAAGGTGATGCCGCGCAGCTCGATCACGCCGCCACCGTCCTCGGCTCGGGCGCGACGACGGCCGCGAGCGCGCCGACCAGCACGCCCAGGAGCAGGGCGAGGCTGATCTCGGGGACCCGGGTGAGGTCGGGGTAGGCGATCGGGACCTGGTTCCGGGCGGCCCAGACCCCCACGACGCCGACCACGACGCCGCTCGCGACGACGACCAGCTCGGGCCACCGCCAGCGGTCGGCGCGGTAGCGGGTGCGGTCCACCCGACGCCCGGCGCTCACCAGCCCGGCGACGGCCACGACCACGCCGAGGACGAGCATCGGGGCGGCGAGGACGCGCGGGGCGGTCTGGTCGAGCACGCCGTAGACCCCGACGCAGATGCCGCCGAGACCGACGAGCAGCAGCGCCCCGGTCGTCCACCGCTCACGGCGGGTCTGGCCGGGCGCCCGGCCGTAGCCGCGGGCGTCCATGCCGGCCGCGAGCGCCAGCGACCGCTCCAGGGCGTCCTCCAGCACCGGCACGAGCACGCGGCGCAGCCCGCGGACCCGCCGCTCCTCCCCCGCCCGCAGCTGCTGGGCGGCCCGCACCCGGCGCACGCTGTCGGCCAGCTGGGGCAGCACGGTCACCGCGACGACGAGCGCCGTGCCGACCTCGTGCAGCGCCGGCGGCACCGAGCGCAGCAGCCGCTTGGGGTTCGCCAGCGCGTTGGCGGCGCCGATGCAGACGATGATCGTGGCGAGCCGGAGGCCGTCGTACACCCCGCTCAACAGGCCCTCCTGGGTGAGCGGGCCGAGCAGCCGGACGCCGAGCACCCAGTCCGGCAGCGGGATCTCGGGCAGGTCGAGCAGGACGGTGCCGGGGTAGCTGCCGCCGAAGACGATGCGGAAGACGACGCGCAGCACCAGCACGAACAGCGCCAGCCAGAGGTAGAGGCGGAACGACGCCGCCCACGGCTGGTCGGAGCGGCGGGCGACGACCACCAGCGTGGCCACCGCGAGCAGCAGGCCTAGCACGAGCGGGTTGGTCGTCGAGGACGCGGCGGTCGCCAGGCCGATCGCCCAGGCGTACCAGGCGACCGGGTGCAGGTCGCGCGGCAGCCGGGCCGCGCGGGCCCGAGCCCGCACGCCCTGCACCCCACCACCCGACCCGGTCGCCGGCACCGTCCTCGCTGTCATCGCGCGCTCACGGCCTCCCGGTCGCACCGCGGCGACGCACCACGATCAGCGCGACCGCGCCGAGCAGCAGCACGACGAAGACGAGCGGCACCCACGCGGGCAGCCCGTTGTCGCCGGGCTCCGCGGCGGTGGGGGCGGTCTCCTCCGCGTCGGCGGGGTACGTCGTCGCGCCGGCCTCCGACGGGCTGGGCGAGGCCGAGGCGTCGGCGCCGCGCCGACCGTCCCCGCGCTTGCCCTGCTTGTCACCCGGGCCGTCCCCCCGGCGCCCCGCGCTCGCCGACGCCTCGGCCGGGCCGGACGCACCAGCGCCCGGCGCGGAGGCCGTGGGCTCAGCGGGGTCGCTGCCCGCGGGCGCGGTCGACGGGCCACGGGTGGGCCCGGCGCCCGGGGCGCGGGTCGGCTGGGCCGAGGGCGCCGGCTGGGGGCTCGGCGAGGCCGCGGGGGCCCGGTGCGGCGTGGGCGTGGCGCTCGGCGGGCTCTTGGTGGTCGAGCCCTGCCAGGAGAACGCGACGTACGCGCCGTCGGGCACGGTCAGGCTCCCCGCACCCGCCGAGGAGTAGGCCCACGACCCGTTCGTGCCGTCGGACCAGTAGAGCGCCCAGTAGGCGTCGGTGGGCGAGGTGTTCACGCACGGGTCGTCCGCGGGCAGGCCCCCGACGCGACAGACGAAGCCGGGCTGGCGCTGGGCGTAGGTCAGCGGGAAGCCGGCGGCGGCGAAGACCGCGGCCGCGGTGTCACCGCCCCCGCCGGTCACGCACACCTGCTGGACGCCGCCGCCGAGCTCGTTGTGGTCGACGACGGCCGTCACGCCGCTGGCGCTCGAGCAGGCGGCTGCCTGCGCGGGCGCCGGGTCGACGACGGCGCCCACCGCCGCGACCAGGACGGTCGCGGCGGCGAGGCGGGTGAGGAGGCCGCGCAGCTTCGGCGGCAGCACCGGCGCGACCATCAGCGGCAGCCGGCGACGTAGGCGAGGCCCGGCGTGCTCTGCGCGGTCGCCCGGCGCCACTGGTCGCGCTCGGCGACCGCGATGCCATCGCGGCCGGCCAACTTGGCGGCCCGGTCGAAGGGGATCGCGCCCTTCTCCCCCGCCAGCGGCGTGCCGCCGTAGGAGCCGCTGAGCTGCAGCTTCGCGACCCCGCGGGCGGCGGTGCGGGCCGCGCCGCAGCGGCCGGCGTCGCCGAGCGCCCACGCGGCCAGGCCGGTGCTGTTCGCGTTCGGGTCGCCGCCGGTGCGCTGGCCCTCGCTGGCGTACAGACCATCGCGCTGGGCGCGCTTGGCGAGCCAGGCCAGCGCGGCCTTGATCGCGCGGCGCACCTTCGCCGTCTGCTGGGGGACCTCGCGCAGGCTCAGCACCGCGGCCGCGGTGGCGTCGACGCTCGGCTTCGCCTGCGCGCGTCGCGCCTCGGCGCAGGTCTGGGTGCTGGCATCGGCGGGGTCCAGGGTCACCCGGAAGTAGCCGGCGCCGCACTGCTGGGCGAGGAGGAAGCGCACGGCCGCGGCCGCCCGCTTCGACCCGGCCACCGAGAGGGCCTCGGCGGCGAACGCCTGGCCGAGCGTGTTGGCGTAGTCGGCCGAGCCCTGGTCCTGGATCCGGCCCCGGGCGGCGCCGGAGGTCAGGACGCGGCCCTCGAGGCGCTCGACCAGGTCGACGCCGCCGAAGCGGCGGGCGTCGCCGCCGGTGCGCTGCGCCACCACGGCCGCCTTGGCGACCGAGCCGGCGTACACGTCGTCGGAGCCGTAGTCGACCCCCGTGGTCCAGCTGTCGACGTGCGGCGCGAGCGCCTTGCGGACCGCCTTGGCCTGCGCGGCCCGGCCGCCGACGCCGTCCAGGGCGAGCGCGACGTCGGCGGTCAGGCCGTAGTCGTCGACGCCGTAGTGGTCGTTGTGGACCAGCCCGTCGGTGAGCTGACCGGTCAGCCACCGAGCGGCAGCATTCTTCGGAGCGGTCTTCGCGGCGTTCTTCCCGGCGTTCTTCGGCGTGGTGGTCGTGGCGGCCCCGGCGGGGGCTGCGACGAGACCGGCGGACAGCACGGTGGCGGCCATCCCTCCGGCGAGCAGGCGAGCGGCGTTGCGCATGGTTTCCTTCCCGCTGCGACAGCGGGAGGCGACGGCCGGGGTCCCGGCGTGGCCACCCGCTGCGTTCCTCGACAGCGTGTGATCAGGCGTCACGCAGCAGGTGCTCCGGCTCGCCGTGTGGTCCCGGGTGCTGCTGGGTGGTGCTCGGGACCATCGGCCTACGGTTGCGGGTCAGCGCCGGACTCGGACCGGCTTCCCCTGGATGCGGACGGTATGTGGTTGTCGCCGGGCAGCGTACTGGACCGCGCGGCCGCCCGGCGCCCCGCAGGAGGGTGAGGTGTCCCTCAGCCCTCCTGCAGGAGCGCGTACGGGTCGATCCCGTTGACCCGCGAGCCGAGCGGCAGGTGCTCGGGCAGCTCCACCGGCGTGCCCTCCCGGCCGGTCGAGCCCTTGGCGGCGACCCGGCTGCGCGGCGGCGGGTTGTTGAACAGCCGCTCGACGAAGGCGTTGTAGCGCTGGAGCGGGCCCTTGCCCTGGAGCCGGATCAGCACCTCGTCGCTCGGGAGCGCCGCGGGCGACCAGTTCGCCGAGCCGTTGAGGGTCATCGTCGCCGACCGGTCGTTGCCGTGGTGGCCGCGCACGGTGAGCACCTTGGTGTGCAGGTAGCGGTCGTAGACGCCGTCGCCGTTGAAGTCCTGGGTGATCTGGCGCAGCGGCACCGGCTGGGGGCCCTCGCGACGCAGGATGCGGAGCACCTCGTTGCCGGCGACGGCGTACACGATCTTCACGTTGCAGCCGGAGTTCTGCTTGCGGCGCACGGCCCAGGCGATCTTCTTGCCGCGCTCACCGTGCCAGGAGGTCATGGAGATCCGGATCTTGGTCCGGCCGTTGGCGGTGTTGCGCGCTCCCTTGCAGGAGATCTTCGACATCTCGCGCAGGACCGGGTCACCCTTGGTGCCCTTGCCCCGCCAGGGGTAGACCATCGTCTCCAGGCCCTTGGCGAAGGAGCGGTGGCGGTAGCCCTGCTTGACGTTCTTGTCCTTCCACATCTGGGCGAAGACCGTGCGCATCTCCTGGTAGACGGCCTTGCGCCCGACAACGGTGTACATGTCGTTCCACTGGCCGTACGCCGCGAGGTCGGTGGCGTTGAACGAGCCGTTCATGACCACCCAGCGCGCCTTGCCGGCCTGGCTGAACAGGAAGAACTTCGAGTGGGCGATGCCGCCCGGGCCGCGGCAGGCGCTCACGCACTTGCGCAGGCCGCTGCGCAGGTAGGGCTTGCGCGAGGCGTTGCCCTTCTTCAGCGCCCGCTGGAGGCGGTCGACGCCGCGGTTGGGGTTGTCGGGGTTGGCGTTGAGGCGGTCCATGACCACCTTGACGCCGACCTTGCGCTTGCTGTGGGCGCGGATCAGGGCGTCGACGATGTCGTCGCTGCGGATGTTCCAGCTCGCGATCCGGATCTGGCCCTTGCGCGGCACGGCGTCGATCGAGCGGATCACGTGCCCGATCACGGCGCGGCGCGCGGGCCGGTCACCGAGGGGGTCGTTGGTGCGCACCCCGGCGGGCGGGGTGTAGCGCGCGGCCTCCGCCGGCACGCTCAGGGGTCCGGCCAGCAGGGCCAGCACGGCCACCAGCACGGTGGCCGCCGCGAGGCGGGCATGGGGGAAGGGCAAGCGGTTGATCATCGACGAGGCACCCCGGGAATCGGCTCGGTCGTTGGGGGACAGCTGCTCATCGACGGTAACAACCAGGAACGCGCCGATCGCGGACCGGGAGGGGCTCGGCCCGTCGTCGAGCCCCGGGAACGAGACGCCCGCCACCCCGACCGGCCCCGTCCCGACCGGCCGCTCGCGGGGCCGTGGACCCCCGCGGTCGCTAGCCGGGCAAGCGGTCCTCGGCCCGTTGCCCACGCGGCGTACGACGGGGGGCCGGGGGCGGCGCTAGCAGCTCGGCAAGCAGACGGCGGGCGGCTCGCTGCCGGCCCACCATCGGCGTGACCGGACTCTCAGCGCGGCTCCCGGCGCAGCCGGGTGGCCGGCGCCGTCAGTCGACCTCGATCTTGGCGTAGGGGTCGATCACGCCGAGCCGGCGCCCGAGCAGGCGGCCGAGGAGGCCGGGGTCCGGCGGGTTGCGGTAGAGCTTGTCGATCCACCGGTTGTAGGCCTTGAGCACGGGCGCGCGCCGGATCCGGAGCACCGCCTCGTCGCTGTTGAGGACCGCGGGCGACCAGTTCGCGGAGCCGTTGACCACGACCGTCGCGCGGCGGCTGTCGCGGTAGCGGCCCTTGATCGTCAGCACCTTGGTGTGCAGGTAGCGGTCGTAGACGCCGTCGTTGTCGAAGTCCTGGACGATCTGCTCCATCCGCACGGGCCGGCGGCCCTCGCGGCGCAGGATGCGCAGCACCTCGTTGCCCATGACGGCGTAGACGATCTTCACGTCGCAGCCGTTGTTCTGCATCCGGCGCACCCGCCAGGCCAGCCGGGTGCCGCGCTCGCCGAACCAGCTGGTCATCGCGATCCGCACCCGGGTGCGGCCGTCGGCGGTGTTGCGGGCGCCACGGCACCGGACCGCCTTGAGCTCGCTCAGCGCCGGGTCCAGGCGCTTGGCCCGGGGGCCGGCGTAGGGGTAGAAGAACGCGGTCACCGGGCCGATCCGGGTGCGGGTGTAGGCCTTGCGGACCGGCTTGTCGCGCCACATCTCGGCGAAGGTCGTGCGGAAGGCCCGGTAGGCCTTCGGCTTGCCGCGCACGACGTACATGTCGTTCCACTGGTTGCTCGAGGCCAGGTCGGTGGCGTTGAACGAGCCGTTCATCACCACCCAGCGCGCGGCGCCGGTGCGGCTGAAGAGGAAGAACTTGGAGTGGGAGATGCCGGTGGTGCCGCGGCAGGAGCTCACGCACGACTTCACGTGGCTGCGCCGCAGCGGCCGGCGGGCCTTGTTGCCGTGGCCCGACAGCTCGCGCACCAGGTGGCGCACGCCCGGGTTCGGGTCGCCCTTCTTGCCCAGGTTGCCGCGCGACATGATCAGGCGCACCGAGACCCCGCGCCGGTGGGCCGAGGCCAGGGCGCGGGTGATGCCGGCGTTGCGGACGTTCCAGCTCGCGATCCGGATCTCCGCGCGCGGCGGGGTGTGGTCGATCGCCCGGATGACCTGACGCACGATGCGCCGTCGCTGCTGCCGGTCACCGAGCGGGTTGTTGAAGACGACCCCGGCCCGCGGCTTCCACGCCTTGCGGCCCCGCCGCGCCTGCGGCTCCAGCGCGTGCGCCGGCGTGAGCGGCGCGGTCGCCACCCCCGCAGACGCTGGCGCTGCGGCTGGCGCGGCCTGGGCGGGCGCCGCCCCCAGCGACACCGTCCCGACGAGGGTGATGGTCAGCGTGAGGACCAGGGCGAGGACCGTGCTCAGCGCGAGCAGACCCCCGGTACGGCGGACGGACACAAGACTCCTGACGGCAGCAGAACGCCACGGTCCCCCAAGACCGTGCACGCCGCGGTCCCCCAAGACCGCGAATGCACAGGGTACGCCGCCGTCACATCCGTCCCATGTGTCACACGCCCGGGGACACCGATTCACCGGTCCGGTGGGGCCGGTGGGGCCCGGGCGCGCGCCGCAGCCGGAAGATTCATCGGCCGGCCGATGAATCTTCCGGCTGCCGCGACCTACGTGAGCTTCTCGAGGATGAGCTCGCGCACGCGGCCGGCGTCGGCCTGGCCGCGCATCTCCTTCATCACCGCGCCGATGAGCGCGCCGGCGGCGGCGACCTTGCCGTCGCGGATCTTGTCGGCGACGTCGGGGTTGGCGGCGATCGCGTTGTCCACGGCGGTCGAGAGCGCTCCCTCGTCGGAGACGATCGCGAGCCCGCGCTTGTCGACGACCTCGTCGGGGGTGCCCTCGCCGGCGATCAGGCCGTCGAAGACCTGGCGCGCCAGCTTGTCGTTGATCGCGCCGGAGTCGACCAGCGCCTGCACGCGGGCGACGTCGACCGGCGAGACGCCGAGGCCGGCGAGCTCGGTGCCGGCCTCGTTCGCGCGGCGGGCGAGCTCGGAGAGCCACCACTTGCGGGCGGCCGTCGGCGTGGCGCCGGCGGCGATGGTCTCCTCGACCAGCCCGAGGGCGCCGGCACCGACGGTGTCGCGCATCTCGAGGTCGGAGAAGCCCCACTCCGCCTGGAGCCGGGCCCGCTTCTGGGTCGGGTTCTCCGGCAGCGTCCCGCGCAGCTCCTCGACCCACGCGCGCGACGGCGCGACGGGGACGAGGTCGGGCTCGGGGAAGTACCGGTAGTCCTCGGCGTCGGACTTCTCCCGGCCGCTGGTGGTCATGCCGGTGTCCTCGTGCCAGTGCCGGGTCTCCTGGAGGATCGAGCCGCCACCGGCGAGGATCGCGCCGTGGCGCTGCATCTCGTAACGGACCGCGCGCTCGACCGACCGCAACGAGTTGACGTTCTTGGTCTCGGTGCGGGTGCCGAGGGTGCCGGTGCCCTTCGGCGCGAGCGAGAGGTTCACGTCGGCGCGGATCGAGCCCTGGTCCATCCGGGCGTCGGAGACGCCGAGCGCGACGATCAGCTCGCGCAGCTGCGCGACGTACGCCTTGGCGATCTCCGGCGCCCGCTCCCCCGCCCCGCGGATCGGCTTGGTGACGATCTCGATGAGGGGGATGCCGGCGCGGTTGTAGTCGACCAGGGAGTAGTCGGCGCCGTGGATGCGACCGGTGGCACCGCCGACGTGCAGCGACTTGCCGGTGTCCTCCTCCATGTGCGCGCGCTCGATCTCGACGCGGAAGGTCTCGACCTCGCCGTCCTCGGTGGGCACCGTGACGTCCATGAACCCCTCGAACGCGATCGGCTCGTCGTACTGGGAGGTCTGGAAGTTCTTCGGCATGTCCGGGTAGAAGTAGTTCTTCCGCGCGAACCGGCACCACTCCGCGATGTCGCAGTTGAGCGCCAGCCCGATCCGGATCGCCGACTCCACGGCCTTGGCGTTGACGACCGGCATCGCGCCGGGCAGGCCGAGGCAGGTCGGGCACACCTGGGTGTTCGGCTCGGCGCCGAACTCCGTGGCGCAGCCGCAGAACATCTTCGAGGCGGTGTTGAGCTCGACGTGGACCTCCAGGCCCAGCGCCGGGTCGTACGCCGCCAGCACGTCGTCCCAGGGCAGCAGCGCCTCGCGGGTGGTCGCGCTCATCGGGTCGCTCCTTCGAGGGTCGGGGCCTGGGCCAGCAGCGGGCCGCCCCACTGTGCGTGGAGGGCCGCCTCGAGCGCCGCGCCGACGCGGTAGAGCCGGTCGTCGGCCAGCGCCGGGGCGAGCACCTGGAAGCCGGCCGGGAGGCCGTCCTCGTCGGCGAGGCCGCTGGGCAGGGAGATGCCCGGGATGCCGGCGAGGTTCGCCGGGATGGTGGCCAGGTCGTTGAGGTACATCGCCAGCGGGTCGTCGAGCTTCTCGCCCAGCTTGAACGCCGTGGTCGGCGCGGTCGGCGAGACCAGCACGTCGGCCTGCTCGAAGGCAGCCGCGAAGTCGCGGCTGATCAGCGTGCGGACCTTCTGCGCCTGCCCGTAGTAGGCGTCGTAGTAGCCGCTGGACAGCGCGTAGGTGCCCAGGATGATCCGGCGCTTGACCTCGTCGCCGAAGCCCGCGTCGCGGGTGGCGCGCATGACCTCCTCGGCGCTGGGGTTCTCGATGCCCTCGGGCAGCACCCGCAGGCCGTAGCGCATGGCGTCGAACTTCGCCAGGTTGCTCGAGGCCTCGCACGGCATGACCAGGTAGTAGGTCGCCAGCGCGTGCACGAAGCTCGGGCAGGAGACCTCGACGACCTCGGCGCCGGCCTGCACCAGCAGCTCGACGGCCTCGGTGAAGCGCGCCTGGACGCCGGCCTGGTAGCCCTCGCCCTGGAGCTCCTTGATCACGCCGACCCGCAGGCCGGTGAGGTCGCCGGTCGCGCCCTGCTCGGCGGCGGCGACGAGCGCCGGCATCGGCTGGGCGATGCTGGTGGAGTCGAGCGGGTCGTGCCCGCCGATCAGCTCGTGCAGCAGCGCGGAGTCCAGGACGGTCCGGGTCACCGGGCCGACCTGGTCCAGGGAGTTGGCCATGGCGACCAGGCCGTAGCGCGAGATCCCGCCGTACGTCGGCTTGACGCCGACCGTGCCGGTGACCGCGCCGGGCTGGCGGATCGAGCCGCCGGTGTCGGTGCCGAGGGCCAGCGGCGCCTCGAAGGCCGCCACCGCGGCGGCCGAGCCGCCGCCGGAGCCGCCGGGGATCCGGTCGAGGTCCCAGGGGTTGCGGGTGGGTCCGTACGCCGAGTGCTCGGTGGAGCTGCCCATGGCGAACTCGTCCATGTTGGTCTTGCCGAGGATCGGCAGGCCGGCCTCCTTGAGGCGGCGCACGACCGTGGCGTCGTACGGCGGCAGCCAGCCCTCGAGGATCCGCGAGCCGCAGGTGGTCGGCATGCCGACGGTGGTCAGCACGTCCTTGACCGCGATCGGGACGCCGTCGAGCCGCGATGCCGGGGCGCCCGCGGCGCGGCGGGCGTCGGACTCCGCGGCCTGGGCCAGGGCGGCCTCGGCGTCGACGTGGAGGAAGGCGTGGACGTCGCCGTCGACCGCGGCGATGCGGTCGAGGTGGGCCTGGGTCAGCGCGACCGAGGTGGTCTCGCCGGCCGCCAGGGCGTCGGCGAGCGCGGCGGCGGTGCGGGTCTCGGGACCCGGCACGGCGCTCACTGCTCGTCCCCGAGGATCCGCGGCACGGCGAAGCGCTGCTGCTCGACCGCGGGCGCCATGGCGAGAGCGTCCTCGGGGGCCAGCGACGGGGTCACCACGTCCTCGCGGAAGACGTTGGTCAGGGGCAGCGGGTGGGACGTCGGCGGCACGTCGTCACCGGCGACGCCGCTGATCGAGGCGACCGAGTCCAAGATCACCGACAGCTGCGGGGCGAGGTGGTCGAGCTCGGCGTCGTCCAGGTCGATCCGGGCGAGGTCCGCCAGGTGCGCGACCTCGTCACGCGTTATCTCAGGCATGGGTTGATCTTAGGAGCCGGTCCGGTCCGCCCCGTCGCCGGTCGGGCGCCGACCCCCGGACCTGGTCGTCCGCGCGCTCGCCGTGGCGGAGGGGCTCGCGGCCCGAGGCTGCTCGACGGGGGTGCCGGGATCGCGTGCGCGCTGTGACGGGAGGGGCGTACGCCGGCGGGCGACCCAACCGATCGTGGCGGCCGCGGCATCTTCTCGGGTAGACACCTCCCGAAGGAGCCGCCCGTGCCACGACCACCCTCCGACGCCGCGTTCGGCGAGCTCGTCCACGCGACGTGGCCCTCGCTGTACCGCACGGCGTACCTGCTGCTCGGCGACCACGCCGAGGCCGAGGACCTCGTCCAGACGGCCCTGGCCAAGACCTACGCCTCCTGGTCTCGCGTCCGTACGCCGGAGGCCGCGCCGGCCTACGCCCGGACCGTCCTGGTGAACACCGCGGCCTCGTGGTTCCGCAAGCGGGGCTGGCGCAACGAGCGACCCACGGCCGAGCTGCCCGAGGCCGCCGCACCGGCGGGTGACCTCGCCGACCGGCCGACGCTGCTGGCCGCCCTGGCCCAGCTGGCGCCGCGCCAGCGCGCGGTCGTCGTGCTGCGCTACTACGACGACCTCCCGGTGGCCGAGGTCGCCCGCGCCCTCGACTGCAGCGAGGGGACCGTCAAGAGCCAGACCTCCGACGCCCTCGCCCGGCTGCGCACCCTGCTCGGGGACGCCGTCGTCCCGCACACCACTGGAGCCCGCCATGACTGATCGACTCTCCGCACTCCTGCACACCGAGGCCGACGAGCTCCGCGTGCCGCCGCCGGACGCCGGCGCCGTGCTCGCCGGCGGCCGCCGGCTCCGGCGGCGCCGCCGGATCACCACCGCCGGCACCTCGCTGGCCGCCCTCGCCCTGGTCGGCGGGATCGGCCTGGCCGCGGTCGGCGGCGGGGACCCGGGCGACCGCGCCGTCGACCTGCCGCCCGCCGGGGCTCTCCCGATCACCTGGGCGGTCGGCTCCGGGTCGACGGTCCACCTCGACGACGGCTCGAACGTGGCGGTCGACGGGGTGGTGACCTCGCTGTCCTACACCTCCGCCGGGATCCTGGTGCGGACCGGGGCGACGTCCTCGGCCGACCAGGCCGAGCGCGACTACGAGCTCATCGGCGGCGCGGGCGAGCCCACGGCGTTCGAGCTCGAGCTCGGCGACCGCGTCGCGAGCACCGACCCCACGCTGCCGCTGATCGCCTACGCCCGCGCCGGTGCGGACGCCCGCACCTGGGAGGTGGTCCTCCGCGACGTGCGCAGCGGCGAGGAGGTGCGCACCGTGGACGTCGAGGGCGGGTTCACCTGGGGCGGGTGGTCGGCGCCGCCGGTCGCGCTCGACGGCGACACCGTGTACGTCGGCCTGGACGAGGCCACCCTCGCTGTCGACTGGCGCACGGGGCAGGTCACCACCAGCGCCCTGCCCCCCGCCACCATGCCGACGGTCCGCGCGGGCCGGGAGGTCGTCGAGCGCGGCCGCGACGGCGGCGAGGCCGTCGTCGAGGTCGCCTCGGAGGAGGTGCTCGTCGAGACGGTCGGCCCCGACCAGCTCGTGAGCCTCTCCCCCGACGGCGGGACGGCGCTCCTGCACGGCTACCGGGTCTGCGAGGGCACGGCGACCAGCCCGGAGTCCGACGCCGAGGAGGAGCAGCCCGACCGGTGCCGGTTCACCGAGGACGGCGCGCTGGTCGACCTGGCCACCGGCCGGCGTACCCCCGTCGCCCTGGACGGCGCCTCCGGCACCGGCTGGACCGCCGACGGCCGGCTGGTCGTGGTGGCCGAGGAGACGGTCGAGGTCTGCGAGGCGGACGGCACCTGCACGCCGACCGGGATCGAGGTCGACGAGGCGGGCCTCCGGGTGGCGGGCAGCCTCTACGAGGCCTGACCGCTCAGTCCAGCTCGCCGGCCTCCTCGCCGGCCCCCTCGTCGGCTCCGGCGTCGTCCCCGCCCTCGGGCGGACGGACGGCGTCGGGGCCGGCGTCGAGCAGCAGGACGAACCCGTCCTCGTCGAGGATCGGCAGGCCCAGCTGCTCGGCCTTGTCGGCCTTGGACCCGGCGCTCTCGCCGACGACGACGAAGTCGGTCTTCTTCGACACCGAGCCCGAGGCCTTGCCGCCGCGGGCGAGGATCGCCTCCTTGGCCTCGTCGCGGCTGAAGCCGGCGAGCGAGCCGGTCACCACCACGGTGAGCCCCTCCAGCGTCCGCGGCGTGGACTCGTCGCGCTCGTCGGCCATGGAGACCCCGGCGGCGGTCCACTTCTCCACGATCTCGGCGTGCCAGTCAACGGTGAACCACTCGATCACCGCCTCGGCGATGGTCGGCCCGACGCCCTCGGCCGCGGCCAGCTCGGCCTCGCTGGCCGCGCGGATCCGCTCCATCGAGCCGAATTCCTGGGCCAGCGCCCGCGCGGCGGTCGGGCCGACGTGGCGGATCGAGAGCGCGACGAGCACCCGCCACAGCGGCACCTGCTTGCGCTCGGCGAGGTTGGCCAGCAACCGCTGGCCGTTGGCGCTGAGCACCGGGTGGTCGCCCTCGCCCTTCTTCGGCGCGCGGGTGAACAGCGGCGCGCGCAGCAGGGACTCCGCGGTGAGGTCGAAGACGTCTCCCTCGTTGCCGATGACCCCCGCATCGAGCAGGGCCGTCGCGGCCTCGTAGCCGAGCCCCTCGATGTCGAAGGCGCCGCGGCCGGCGACGTGGAAGACCCGCTCGCGCGCCTGGGCGGGGCAGAACTGGTGGTTGGGGCAGCGCCGGTCCTTGTCGCCCTCCTTCTGCTCGACCAGCGTGGTGCCGCAGGCGGGGCACGCGGTCGGGCCGACCCACGGGGCGAGGCCCTCGGGGCGCAGGTCCAGCACCGGCCCGAGGATCTCGGGGATCACGTCCCCGGCCTTGCGCAGGATCACGGTGTCGCCCGGCCGGACGTCCTTGCGCTCGACCTCGTGGTAGTTGTGCAGCGTCGCGTTCTCCACCGTGGAGCCGGCGACCTTGGTCGGCTCCATGACGCCGTACGGCGTGACCCGGCCGGTGCGCCCGACGTTCACGCGGATCTCCAGGAGCCGGGTGTTGACCTCCTCGGGCGGGTACTTGAACGCGATCGCCCACCGCGGGGCGCGGCTGGTCGAGCCGAGCCGGCGCTGGAGCCCGACGTCGTCGACCTTGAGCACCACGCCGTCGATCTCGTGCTCGACGTCGTGGCGGTGCTCGCCGTAGTGCTCGATGAACTCGCGGGCCTCGGCCAGGGAGTCCACCACCCGCACCCGGTCGGAGGTCGGCAGGCCCCACGCCCGCAACGCGTCGTACGCCGCGGACTGGGCGCGCGGCTCGAAGCCCTCGCGCTTGCCGACGCCGTGGCAGACCATGCCCAGCGCGCGGGTGGCGGTGACGCGGGGGTCCTTCTGCCGCAGCGACCCGGCCGCGGCGTTGCGCGGGTTGGCGAAGACCGGCTTGCCGGCCTCGGTCATCGCCTCGTTGAGCCGCTCGAACGCCTCGACGGGCAGGAACACCTCGCCGCGGACCTCCACCAGCCGCGGCACGGGGTGCTCCTCGGTGCCGGTGAGCCGGTCGGGGACGGAGTCGATGGTGCGCACGTTGGGCGTGACGTCCTCGCCGGTGCGGCCGTCGCCGCGGGTGAGGGCACGCACCAGCCGGCCGTCCTCGTAGAGCAGGTTGATGGCCAGCCCGTCGACCTTGAGCTCGCACAGCAGCGCCGGGTCGTCCACGCCGTCGCGGCGCAGGCGGGTGTGCCAGGCCTCGAGCTCCTCGAAGGAGAAGGCGTTGTCGAGGCTCTCCATCCGCTGCAGGTGGTCCACGGCGGTGAAGTCGGTGGAGACCGCCCCGCCCACCTTCTGCGTCGGGCTGTCGGGGGTGCGCAGCTCGGCGTACTGCTCCTCCAGCTCCTCCAGCCGCCGCATCCTCGCGTCGAAGTCGGCGTCGGACAGGGTCGGTGAGTCCAGGACGTAGTAGCGCCAGCGCGCGTCCTCGACCTCCTCGGCCAGCCGTCGGTGCTCCTCGCGGGCGTCCTCGGTCGCGGGGGTCGGGTCGGTCATGGGGACATCTTGCCCGGCGGCACCGACACCTCCGCAGCCCGCCGATGACTCGCGGACGCCCTGGTGGTCCCGACCAGTGGAATAGCCCGGCTGCGGGCCCGGTTGGGCCCCTCATGGAACGGAACGGTTCCGTTCCATCGACGCGAAGCAGGTGCTCCTGCCCATGTCCCCGGTCGAGACCGACGCCGCCGAGCCCGCCGCCGAGCCCTCCCCCCAGCGCGCCGCCGGGCCCTCCCCCCAGCGCTCCGCCGAGCCCTCCCCCCGGCCGCGGGTCGTGGGCGAGCGGGAGCGCGAGATCCTGGAGGCGACCCTCGAGGTCCTCGAGGACGTCGGCTACGACCGGCTCACCATGGACGCCGTCGCCGCCCGCGCGCGGGCGTCCAAGGCGACCCTCTACCGGCGGTGGAACGGGAAGGCCCGGCTCGTCGTCGAGGCGCTGCACGCCACCAAGACGCCCTCGGAGCTGCCGGACACCGGCAGCCTGCGCGGCGACCTCGCGGAGCTCTTCTGCGGGTTCGCCCCGGGCAGCGGGCTGATGGACCGCCGCCAGGTCGCCCTGTTCGCCAGCGTGCTCACCGCGATCGCCCGCGACGCCGACTTCGCCGCCGCGTGGCGCGAGCACGTCGTACCCCACAAGCGAGCGCTCTCCCGCGAGGTGTGGGACCGCGCCCTCGAGCGCGGCGAGATCCGCGCCGACGCCGACCTCGAGCTCTTCGAGGCGGCGCTGCCCGGGATCGTCCTGCACCGCGTCTTCGTGCTCGGCGACGAGCCCACCCCCGAGCTCGTCGCCCGGGTCATCGACCAGATCGTCCTGCCCGCCGCCTCCCGCGGCCCAGGCTCCTGAGGGAGTCCGACAGAGAAGGAAGAAGGACCACCCATGTCCGACCCCACCAGCGGTACGACGGTGGCCGAGCCGTCCTCGGGGGCAGGCCGTCACCTCGGCTGGGCGCTCGTGCTCATCTCGATCGCCCAGCTGATGGTCGTGCTCGACGCGAGCATCGCCAACATCGCCCTGCCCTACATCGGCACCGACCTCGACATCAACGAGGCCAACCTGACCTGGATCGTCACCGGCTACTCCCTCGCCTTCGGCGGCCTCCTGCTGCTCGGCGGCCGGCTCGGTGACCTCTACGGCCGCCGCCGGATCTTCATGACCGGCCTGGTCGTCTTCGCGATCGCCTCCCTGCTCGGGGGCTTCGCGACCAACGAGCCGCTGCTGCTCGGCGCCCGCGGCCTCCAGGGCCTCGGCGCGGCGCTCGCCTCCCCCGCCGCGCTGGCGCTGATCACCACGACGTTCCCGGCCGGGCCGAAGCGCAACCGCGCCTTCGCGGTGTACGCCGCCATGTCGGGCGCCGGCGCGGCGGTCGGCCTGATCCTCGGCGGCTGGCTGACCGGCCTCGACAGCGTCTTCGGCGTGGACACCCTGTTCGGGACCGACCTCAACGGCTGGCGGCTGACCTTCCTCATCAACGTCCCGATCGGCATCGCGGCCGCGCTGCTCGCCCCGCGCTTCCTGCCCGAGTCCGAGTCCCACCCCGGCCAGCTCGACGTGCCGGGCGCCCTGGCCGGCACGCTCGGCCTGCTCGCGCTGGTCTTCGGGTTCACCCGGGCCGGCGAGGAGGCGCACGGCTGGGGCGCCCCCTCGACGATCGCGTCCCTCGCGGCCGGCGTGGCGCTGCTGGCCGTCTTCGCGGTCATCGAGTCGCGGGTCAGCCACCCGCTGCTGCCGGTGCGCATCTTCCAGAACCGCACCCGGGCCACCAGCTTCGCGGTGATGATGCTCATCCCCGCGGCGATGTTCGCGATGTTCTACTTCCTGAGCCTGTTCATCCAGCAGGTGGTGGGCTACAGCCCGCTGCGGACCGGCTTCGCGTTCCTGCCCTTCTCCCTGGGCATCGTCGCCGGGGCCGGCCTGTCCTCGAACCTGGTCAACCGGATCGACGCCCGCTACATCGCCGGCACCGGCACCCTGCTCGCCGCGGGCGCGCTGTTCGGCTTCTCCCGGCTCTCCGTCGACGACTCCGTGGGCGCGCTGCTCACGGCCGCGGACGGGCACGTCGGCGCGGACATCAACTACTGGACCTCGCTGTTCCCCTTCATCGTGCTGATGGCCTTCGGCATGGGCCTGACCTTCGTGCCGATGACGCTCACCGCGGTCCACCACGTCCGCGCCGAGGACTCCGGCATCGGCTCAGGCGTGCTGAACACGATGCAGCAGGTCGGCGGCGCGCTGGGCCTGGCGATCCTCAGCACCGTCTCGCTGCACTTCGCCACCCGCACCGGCGACGACCTGGCCCCGCAGCTGGCCCAGGCGACCGGCGGCCAGGCGACCCCGGAACAGATCGGCTACCTCACGTTCGTCGGCTCCTTCACCGACGGCGCGACGGCGGCGTTCCTCACCGGCGCGGGGATGATCCTCATCGGCTCGCTGCTGATCTGGACGCTGCTCAACGTCAAGCACACCGAGCTGGCCACCGACGGCCCCGAGGGCGGGGGGCACGTCGGCTGAGGCGCCTGACTCGGGGCTGGGGCGGGGCTGAGTCAGCCCGCACGCACGTTCGCGGCGCTCGTCCGGACCAGGGCGAGCGCCGCGCGTGCGTACGCCGCGTCCGCACCCGCCAGGCCGCAGGCCGGCGCGACCACGAGGCCCGGCACCTCGGCCGGGTCGAGACCGAGCATGTCCAGCCACCGCAGCACCCGCTCGGTGACCTGGGCGTCGCCGGTCGCGCCCGCGGAGCCGGTGCCCGGCACGACGCCCAGCGCCACCGACTCCCCCGCCTCCAGGGCCTCGGCCAGCACCTCGTGGTCGGCGGCCGCGATCATCGCGAGGTCGACCGAGAGCCCGCGCGCGCCGGCGCCGCGGACCAGGCCCCACGGGGTGCCCGGGGCGCAGGCGTGCACCCACGGCTCGGCGCCGGCCTCGGTCACCGCGTCGAGGACCCACTCCAGCGCCTGGGAGGCCTCGGGCAGGTCGACGGTGCGGTGCCGGGAGAAGCCCGAGGCGGTCCGCACGGAGCCGGTCACCACCGCGGCCAGGGCCGGCTCGTCGACCTGCACGACGAGCCGTTCGAGGGACGGCAGCCGGCGGCGTACGTCGGCGACGTGGGCGCGCACGCCCTCGGCCAGCGCCTGCGCCAGCTCGCGGCGGGCGCCGTGGTCGGCGAGCAGCTTGTCGCCGCGCGGCCGCTCGACGGTCGCGGCGAGCGTCCAGGGCCCGGCGACCTGGATCTTGAACGCCGCGCCCTCGGCCGGCAGCGCGTCCTGGGCCAGCTCCTCGAGGGTGTCGAGGTCCTGGCCGAGCAGGCTGCGCGCGCGGCGGTGGTCGACGCCGGGCGAGCCGGAGGAGCCGGTGAGCCGCCAGCCGGCCGGGTGGAGGTCGGCGTCGAGCGCGTCGAGGACGGCCAGGCCGCGCCCGATCATCGTGGCGGTCGCGCCGCGACCGGGGACCTCGGGCAGGTAGGGCAGGCCGGGCTCCTGGCCGAGCTCGCCGAGCACCACCCGGACCGCCTCGGCGTGGTCGCGCTGGTCCTCGCCCGGGTGGGAGCCGACGCCGGTGGCCCGGATCCCGCTCATGCTGCTCTCGTTCATGCTGCTCCCGCTCATGCTGCGCCCCTTCATGCCGCTCCCGTTCATGCCGGCACCCTCTCGGTCGCGGCGATGGTGGCCGAGCCGACCACCCGCGTGCCGTCGTAGACGACGACCGCCTGGCCGGGCGCGATGCCGTACGCCGGGTCGAGCAGCTCGACCTCGACCTCGGTGTCGGGCCCGTCGAGGCTCACGATCACCCGCGCGCGGTGCTCCTCGCCGTGCGCGCGGAGCTGGACGGTCACGCCGGAGCCCTCGAGCGCGGTCGGGACGGTGCCGCACCAGCGGGGGCGGATGCCGCGCAGGCGGGTCACCGCGAGCCGCTCGCGCGGGCCGACGCGGACGGTGGCGGAGACCGGCTCGATGTCGAGGACGAACCGCGGCCGGCCGTCGGGCGCGGGCGTGCCGATCCGCAGGCCCTTGCGCTGGCCGATGGTGTAGCCGTAGGTGCCCGCGTGCCGACCGAGCACCTCGCCGGTGGCGTCGTCGACGATGTCGCCGCCGTGGTTGGGCGCGCGGTCGCCGAGCTTCTCGCGCAGCCAGCCGGCGTTGTCGCCGTCGGCGACGAAGCAGATGTCATGGCTGTCGGGCTTGTCCGCGACCAGCAGCCCGCGGGCGGCGGCCTCCTCGCGGACCTGCGCCTTCGGGGTGTCGCCGAGCGGGAAGAGCGAGTGGCGCAGCTGGTCCTGGTCCAGCACGCCGAGCACGTAGGACTGGTCCTTGCCGGCGTCGGCGGCGCGGTGCATCTCGACGAGACCGTCGGGCCCCTCGCGCAGCCGCGCGTAGTGACCGGTCGCCACCGCGTCGAACCCGAGGGCCAGGGCCCGGTCGAGCACCGCGGCGAACTTGATCTTCTCGTTGCACCGCAGGCACGGGTTGGGCGTGCGCCCGGCGGCGTACTCGTCCATGAAGTCCTCGACCACGTCGGCGTGGAAGCGCTCGCTCATGTCCCAGACGTAGAACGGGATGCCGATGACGTCGGCCGCGCGGCGGGCGTCGTTGCTGTCCTCGATGGTGCAGCAGCCGCGGGCGCCGGAGCGGTACGACGCGGGGTTGCGCGAGAGGGCCAGGTGCACGCCGGTGACCTCGTGGCCGGCCTCGGCGGCGCGGGCGGCGGCGACGGCGGAGTCGACGCCGCCGGACATGGCGGCGAGGACCTTCATGCCCGCGCGGCCCGCGCCCGCTCGACGACGGGCGCGATGGCCTCCACGACGGCGTCGACGTCGGCGACGGTGCTGGTGTGGCCGAGGGTGAAGCGCAGCGAGTGCCGCGCGGACTCCTCGTCGCAGCCCATCGCGAGCAGGACGTGGCTGGGCTGCGGCACGCCCGCGCTGCACGCCGAGCCGGTCGAGCACTCGATGCCGCGGGCGTCGAGCAGCATCAGCAGCGAGTCGCCCTCGCAACCGGGGAAGCCGAGGTGGGCGTTGCCGGGGAGGCGGTGCGTGCCCTCGCCCTCGATCGAGCCGCCGTGGAGGTGGGCGTCGGGCACCTGCTCGACGACCCGGCGCACCAGGTCGTCGCGGAGTGCTGCGACCCGGGCGGCGTGCTCGGCCTGGTTCTTCACCGCCAGCTCCACCGCGGCGGCGAAGCCCGCGATCGCCGGCACGTCGAGCGTGCCGCTGCGGATGTCGCGCTCCTGCCCGCCGCCGTGGACGATCGGGGTCACGCCGAGCTCGCGACGTACGACGAGGGTGCCGACGCCGTAGGGACCGCCGACCTTGTGCCCGGTCAGCGTGAGCGCGTCGACGCCGGTGCGGGCGAAGTCGACCGGGACCTGGCCGACCGCCTGGACGGCGTCGGTGTGGACCGGGATGCCGTGCGGGGCGACCGCCGCGACGACCTCCTCGACCGGCTGGAGCGTGCCGACCTCGTTGTTGGCCCACATGACCGAGACCAGCGCGACGCTGGCCGGGTCGCGCTCGACGCTGGCGCGCAGCGCGTCGAGGTCGAGAACGCCGTGGGAGTCGACCGGCAGCAGCTCTACCTCGGCGCCCTCGTGCTCCCCGAGCCACTCGACGGCGTCGAGGACGGCGTGGTGCTCGATGGCCGTGGTCAGCACGCGGGTACGGCGCGGGTCGGCGTCGCGGCGGGCCCAGAAGACGCCCTTGACCGCGAGGTTGTCGGCCTCGGTGCCACCGGAGGTGAACACCACCTCGCCGGGGCGGCAGCCGATCGCCTGCGCGATCGTCTCCCGCGACTCCTCGACGACCCGCCGGGCGTGGCGGCCGGAGGCGTGCAGCGAGCTCGGGTTCCCGACCTGCCCCATCCGGGCGGTCATCGCCTCGACGGCCGCGGGGACCATCGGGGTGGTCGCGGCATGGTCGAGGTAGACGGTCCTGCTGGTCATGGCATCCCCCAGCCTACGGCGCACCCCTCCACCCCCGCCGACGTGGCACTCCCGCACGGTCGAGGTGGCACTCCTGCACGGTTGAGGTGGCACTCCCGCACGCCGCTCCCTGCACGAGTGCCACCTCGAGGCTGCACGAGCGCCACCTCGAGGCTGCACGAGCGCCACCTCGACGCTGCACGAGCGCCACCTCGACGCTGCAGGGGTGCCACCTCGGCGGGTCAGGTCACTGGCGGGCGAGCTCGGCGACGACCGCGCGGTGGTCGGTGCCACCGAGGGCGACGGTGCGCACCGAGCGGACGGCGAGGTCCTCGCCGACCATGACGTGGTCGATCGGCACCAGGGCGGGCAGGAACGACAGCGGCCCGAACAGCCCGTTCTCGGGCCAGGTCGGCTGGAAGCCGGCGTTGCCCAGCTCGACGGCGTCGCGGTAGCCCGCGTCGACCAGCCGCCGCAGCGGAGCGTGGTCGAGGGTGGCGTTGAGGTCGCCGACGACGAGGTCGGCCCCGCCGCGCACGGCCGCCCGCCGCACCGTGTCGTGGTCGCGGCGCCAGGCCTCGGCGTCCAGCGGCGCCGAGGGGTGGACCGCGAGCAGGGTGAGTCCGCCGGGCCCACCCACGTCGACCTTGTACGACGCCAGCGGGGTGTCGAGGCGGCGCGGCTCGGACAGCGGCACCCGGCTGAAGACCATCGTGCCGACGACGGGGTCCTGCTCGGGCCGCCCGATCGCGTAGGGCAGCACGTCGTCGATCCCGGCCGCACGCATCCGCCGCAGCGCCGGCCCGGTGATCTCGTTGACCACCAGCAGGTCGGCCTCCTCCGCGCTGGCCAGCGCCACCAGCCCGAGGGCGTCGCCCTCGCCCTGGTAGAGGTTCGCGGTGACGACCACCAGCGCGTCGGCCCCGCGGGCGGCGGGCGGGTTCGGACCGAGCCAGAAGGGTGCGACCCACCACGCGTGCGCGGCCAGGCCGGCCGTCGCGAGCACCACCGGCACGAGCCGCACCCGGGCCCGCCACCGGGCGTGGCGGACCCCGGCGACGACCAGCGCGGCGGCGTACAGGGGCAGCGCGAGGGGGACGAACGAGGTCAGCCGGACAGCCGGGCCCCAGGCGGGGTCGCTCAGCCGGAGGGCGGTGAGC
Source organism: Nocardioides marmotae (assembly GCF_013177455.1). Lineage (NCBI taxonomy): Bacteria > Bacillati > Actinomycetota > Actinomycetes > Propionibacteriales > Nocardioidaceae > Nocardioides > Nocardioides marmotae. The sequence goes on along the minus strand of NZ_CP053660.1, from coordinate 1,361,736 downwards.
GCGGCGGCGGGCAGCAGGAGCAGGACCAGCAGCACCAGGCCGAGGTGGTCCCGCAGCCACCAGCCGGTGGCCGAGAGCGCGCGGCGCAGCATCCCGGGCGGGCGCCTCAGACGAGCACGAGGTCGTCGCGGTGGACGACCTCCCGCTCGTAGGCCGCGCCCAGCTCCTTGGCGAGGTCGCGCGAGGACCGGCCGAGCAGATCGGGCAGCTCGTCGGCGTCGAAGTTGACCAGACCACGGGCCACGACGGTGCCGTCGGGGCCGACGACGTCGACGGGGTCGCCGGCGTGGAAGGAGCCGGTCACGGCGGTGATCCCGGCGGCGAGCAGCGAGGCCCGCCGCTCGACGACCGCGCGGACCGCACCGGCGTCGAGCACCAGCGAGCCGAGCGGCTCGGTGGCGTGGGCCAGCCACAGCAGCCGGGTCGGCCGGCGGCGGCCGGTGGCGTGGAAGAGCGTGCCGACCCGCTCCCCCGCCAGCGCCTCGGCGGCGCGGTCGGCGGAGGTCAGCACCACCGGGATGCCGGCGCCGGTGGCGATGCGGGCGGCCTGGACCTTGGTCTGCATGCCGCCGGTGCCGACGCCCGCGGAGCCGGTGCCGCCGATGTCGACCGCGGCCAGGTCGGCGTCGGAGACGACGTCGGTGAGCAGCCGGCTGCCGGGGGTCGACGGCGCGGCGTCGTACAGCCCGTCGACGTCGGAGAGCAGCACCAGCAGGTCGGCGTGGACCAGGTGCGCGACGAGCGCGGCGAGCCGGTCGTTGTCACCGAAGCGGATCTCGGTGGTCGCGACCGTGTCGTTCTCGTTGACGATCGGGAGCACGCCGAGCTCGAGCAGCTTGGCGAGGGTCTGGTGGGCGTTGCGGTAGTGCGAGCGCCGGGTCACGTCGTCGACGGTCAGCAGCACCTGCCCGGCGACGACGCCGTGGCGCGCGAGCTCCTCGGTGTAGCGGTGCACCAGCAGGCCCTGACCCACCGAGGCCGCCGCCTGCTGCGCGGCCAGCCCGCGCGGGCGGGCGCGCAGCCCCAGCGGCGAGAGCCCCGCGGCGATCGCCCCGGAGGAGACCAGGACGACCTCGGCGCCCCGCGCCCGCGCCGCGGCGAGGACGTCGACGAGCCGGCTCATCCGGTCCGGGTCGATGCCGCCGGCGGCGGTGGTCAGCGAGGAGGAACCGACCTTGACGACGACGCGCCGGGCACCGGTGACCTCCGCGCGTTCACTCACCCGGGTCGTCCTCGAGCCAGTCGGGGTCCTCCGAGGTCCCGATCTCGTACGACATCGGACCGCCCGGCCGGTCGAGGCGGCGGGCCACGTCGGCCCGGGTCTCGTTCTCGCCCCGGTCGTCCATCAGCTCATCGATCGCACGGCGGCGCTGGGCGGCCGGGCGGGACTCCTCGAAGCGCTGGTCCTCGCCGCGGCGGCCGAGCATCTCCGCGCCGGCCTCCATCCCGGGCTTGAAGTCGAAGACGACCGAGTTGTCGGGGTGGCCGATGAGGACGGTGTCGCCCTCCTCCGCGCCCAGCTTGACCAGCCGGTCCTCGACGCCGAGCCGGTTGAGCCGGTCGGCGAGGAAGCCGACGGCCTCGTCGTTGCTGAAGTCGGTCTGACGGACCCAGCGCTCGGGCTTGGTGCCACGCACCCGCCAGCCCTCGCTGGTCGCCTTGATCGTGAAGTCGTCGCCGCCGTCGGCCGCGGGCGGCCGAAGCACGATCCGCTGGGACTCCACGACCGGCTTCGCGGCGCGCGCGGCCTCGACGATCTTGGCCATCGCGAAGGTCAGCTCGCGCAGCCCGGCGCCGGAGGCGGCCGAGACCGGGATGACGGTGAGCCCGCGGGCGCGCAGGTCCTCGATCGTGATGTCGGCGAGGTCGGAGCCGTCGGGGACGTCGGTCTTGTTCAGCGCGACCAGCCGCGGCCGGTCCTCGAGGCCGCCGTACCGGGAGAGCTCGTTCTCGATCACGTCGAGGTCGTCGACCGGGTTGCGGCCGGGCTCGATCGTCGCGGTGTCGATGACGTGGACGATCGCGGCGCAGCGCTCGATGTGGCGCAGGAAGTCGTGGCCGAGGCCGCGGCCCTCGCTGGCGCCCTCGATGAGCCCCGGCACGTCGGCGACGGTGAAGGTGACCTCGCCGGCGGTGACCACGCCGAGGTTCGGCACGAGCGTGGTGAAGGGGTAGTCGGCGATCTTCGGCCGCGCGCGGGAGACCGCGGCGATCAGGCTCGACTTGCCGGCGCTCGGGAAGCCGACCAGGCCGATGTCGGCGACGACCTTGAGCTCCAGGACGATGTCGAGCTCGTCGCCGGGCTCGCCGAGCAGCGCGAAGCCGGGGGCCTTGCGCTTGCTGCTGGCCAGAGCGGCGTTGCCGAGGCCGCCGCGACCGCCCTGGGCGATCACCATCTCGGTGCCGGCGCCGACGAGGTCGGCCAGGACGGTGCCGTCCTTGAGGCTGACGACCGTGCCGTCGGGGACCGGCAGCACCAGGTCGGCGCCGTGGCCGCCGTTGCGGTGGGCGCCCGCCCCGTGGCCGCCGTGCTCGGCGCGCCGCTTGGGGCTGTGGTGGTAGTCGACGAGCGTGGTGATCTGCGGGTCGACCCGGAGGATCACCGACCCGCCGGGGCCACCGTTCCCGCCGTCGGGGCCGCCCAGCGGCTTGAACTTCTCGCGGTGGACGGATGCGACGCCGTTCCCGCCACGACCGGCTGCGACATGCAGGGTCACGCGATCGACGAACGTGGGGACGGCCATGCTGGTACCTACTCCTGGTGGCTCGCGCCGGGTGGAAATGACGAAGGGCGCCCCGGCTTCCGGGGCGCCCAACGGTTGTCGGCTCGGGGCCGACCGACGATGTGTCGCCTCAGGTCACTCGCCCGGGACGATGTTCACGACGCGACGACCCCGGCGGGTGCCGAACTCGACGGCGCCGGGAACCAGCGCGAACAGCGTGTCGTCGCCGCCACGGCCGACGCCGCTGCCCGGGTGGAAGTGGGTGCCGCGCTGGCGGACGATGATCTCGCCGGCGTTGACGGTCTGGCCGCCGAAGCGCTTGACGCCCAGACGCTGCGCGTTGGAGTCGCGACCGTTCTTGGTCGACGCCGCGCCCTTCTTGTGTGCCATGTCGTGTCCTTGGGTGTGGGTTGCTGACCTGAGAGCCGGGGCTCAGAGGGAGATGTCGGTGACCTTGACCTGGGTGTACTTCTGGCGGTGACCCTGGCGCTTCTTGTAGCCGGTCTTGTTCTTGTACTTCTGGATGATGATCTTCGGGCCCTTGGTGGCGCCGACGACCTCGGCGGTCACGGACGCGCCGCCGAGCTTGGCGGCGTCGGAGGTGACGTCGTCGCCGTCGACCACGAGCACGACGGGGAGGGTGAGCGAGTCACCGGCGGCCGTCGCGACCTTGTCGATCTCGATGACGTCGCCCACGGCAACCTTCTGCTGCTTGGCGCCTGCGCGCACGATCGCGTACACCGCGGTCTCCTTCGTCGGTCTCTGCATTTACGTCGGGGTCCCCGGGCACGCACGCACGCGCGCCGCACGGAGAGAGGGCGCGCCGTCCAGCGCGCACCGAGGCTCAATACTACGGACGCGGGGCGGCGACCGCAAAACGCCGGTACGCCGCCCCGTCACCCCTGCTCGCGCCGGTCAGCGCTTGCGGGGGCCCTTCTTCTTCACCGGCACGTGCTCGACCGAGGACTCGTCCTCGCCCTCGCTGTCCGCCGGGCCGTCCTGGCCGTCACTGCCGGCCGTGGTGCCGTCCGTGCTGTTGGTGCTGCTCGCCGTCACTCCGGCGGGCGGACCCGCCGGACGGGTCGCGCTGCGGCCCCGCGTGCGGGTGACCACCTTGGGCGCCGGAGGCGTGACCACGGGGGTCGTCGCGGGCGCCTCGGCGGGCTCAGCCGCCTGGGCGGCCTCGGGAGCCTGCGAGGTGGTGACCGGCTCCACGGCCTCGGCGGTCGCCGGGGCCTCGGGGGTCGCGGGCTCGCTGATCGAGACCGGCTCGCTCACCGTGTCCGGCTGACCGGCCGGACGGCTCGCCGCCCGGCGCCGGGTGCGGGTGACCACCCGCGGCGGCGCGGCCGGCTCGACCGGCGCCTCCACCGCAGGCTCGGCCACCGGCTCGGCCACCGGCTCCGCGACCGGCTCGACGGCCTGCTCGACGGGCGCGGTCGCCTCGACGACCGCCTCGACGACCGGCTCGGCGACGGGCGCCGGGTCAGCCGCGCGGCTCCCGCGGCGGCCGCGGGTGCGGGTGGTGACCCGCGGCGGCGCCGGCTCGGCGACGGGCTCGGGCTGGACCTCCGACTCCGCGGCAGCGGGTGCCTCGGCGGGGGCCTCAGCGGCGGGCTCAGCGGCGGGCTCCACGGGCGCGGCCGGCTCGACGACCGGCTCGGCGACGGGCGCCGGGTCGGCCGAGCGGCTGCCACCACGGCGACGGCTGCGGGTGGTGACCCGCGGCGGCGCCGGCTCCGCGGCGGCCTCGGGCTGGACCTCCGACTCCACGGCAGCGGGAGCCTCGACGGGCGCCTCGGCAGCGGTGTCGTCCGCAGCCTCGGCCTTCTCGTCGGGGCGGGCCATCGCGGCCAGCTCGGCCGGGCTGGGCACCTTGGGGGCGCCCGGCTTGTCCGAGGATCCGCCGTCGCGACCGGACTGCTGCTGGGACTGCGGCGGCTGGTCGTCGTCGCGACCCTTGCCGCCCCGGCGACGGCCACCGCCGCCACTGCCACTGCCACCGCGGCCGCGGCCCTCGTCCTCGCTCCTGCGCGGCTCGACCGGGGCATCGTGGATGACCACGCCGCGGCCCTGGCAGTGCTCGCAGTTCTCGCTGAAGGACTCGACCAGGCCGGTGCCGATCCGCTTGCGGGTCATCTGGATCAGCCCGAGCGAGGTGACCTCGGCGACCTGGTGCCGGGTCCGGTCGCGGCCCAGGCACTCCACCAGCCGGCGGAGCACGAGGTCGCGGTTGGACTCCAGGACCATGTCGATGAAGTCGACGACGATGATGCCGCCGATGTCGCGCAGCCGGAGCTGGCGCACGACCTCCTCGGCCGCCTCCAGGTTGTTCTTGGTGACCGTCTCCTCCAGGTTGCCCCCGGAGCCGGTGAACTTGCCGGTGTTGACGTCGATGACCGTCATCGCCTCGGTGCGGTCGATGACCAGCGACCCGCCCGAGGGCAGCCAGACCTTGCGGTCCAGCGCCTTGGCGATCTGCTCCTCGATCCGGTACGACGCGAAGACGTCCTTGCCGTCGTGCTCGGACGGCTCGTAGCGCTCGAGGCGCTCGGCGAGGTCGGGCGCGACGTGCTGGACGTAGCCCTGGACGGTGTCCCAGGCGTCCGAGCCCTCGATGACGAGCTTGGAGAAGTCCTCGGTGAACAGGTCGCGGACCACCTTGAGGGTGAGGTCCGGCTCGCCGTACAGCAGCTGCGGGGCGCTGCCCTTGGCCTTCTTCTCGATGTCCTCCCAGCGGGCCTTGAGCCGCTCGACGTCGCGGGTCAGCTCGTCCTCGCTGGCCCCCTCGGCCGCGGTGCGCACGATCACGCCGGCGGAGTCGGGGACGATGTCCTTGAGCAGCGCCTTGAGGCGGCTGCGCTCGGTGTCGGGGAGCTTGCGGGAGATGCCGCTGGTGGTGCCGTCGGGCACGTAGACCAGGAAGCGGCCGGCGAGGCTGACCTGGCTGGTGAGCCGGGCGCCCTTGTTGCCGATCGGGTCCTTGGTGACCTGCACGAGCACCGACTGGCCCGAGGAGAGGACCGACTCGATCTTGCGGGGCTGGCCCTCGCGGTGACCCAGCGCGGACCAGTTGACCTCACCGGCGTACAGCACGGCATTGCGGCCCTTGCCGATGTCGATGAACGCCGCCTCCATGGAGGGCAGCACGTTCTGGACGCGACCGAGGTAGACGTTGCCGATCAGCGAGGTCTGCGACTCGCGGGCGACGTAGTGCTCCACGAGCACCTTGTCCTCGAGGACGCCGATCTGGGTCAGCTCGTCGCGCTGGCGGACCACCATGACCCGGTCGACCGCCTCGCGACGGGCCAGGAACTCGGCCTCGCTCACGATCGGCGCGCGCCGGCGGCCGGCCTCGCGGCCCTCGCGGCGGCGCTGCTTCTTGGCCTCCAGGCGGGTCGAGCCGGAGACGGCGGTGATCTGGTCCTCGCCGGTGCGGCTCTGCCGGACGCGGGTGACGGTCTTCTCCGAGTCCTCCCCGCTGTCGCCGCTGTCCCCGCCCTCACCGGAGCGGCGGCGCCGGCGGCGGCGCCGGGAGGACGAGCCCTCGCCGGACTCCCCCTCGCTGCGGTCCTTGTCCTGCTCCTGGTCCGACGCCTCCTCGGAGGCCTCGCCGGGCTTCTCGCCGGCCTGGCCCTCGCCCGCGGCGGTGCTGTCCTTGGCGCCGGAGCGCTGGTTGCCCGAGCCCTGGTTGCCCGAGCCCTGGTCGCCGGAGCCCTGGTCGGACTCGGCGGAGTCCCCGCCACCGGACTTGCGGCGGCGGCGACCGCCCCGGCGGCGACGACGACGGCCGTTGCCGCCGCCCTCGCCGTCCTGGTCGGTGTCGTCCTGGTCGGTGTCGTCCTCGCCGTCCTGCTCGTCGGCGTCCTCGCCGTCCTGGTCGTCGGCCTGCTCGTCGGCCGCCTCAGCAGCCTCCTCGGCGGCCGGCGGCTCGACGGTCGGCTCGCCCGGGGCGGCCTCGGTCAGCTCGTCGTCCTCGGCCAGCGGCTCCTCGACCGGCTCCGGCTCGGGAGCCGGGACGGCGCGCTTGCGGCTGCGGCGCGCAGGCGCCTTGACCGGCTCGGGGGCCTGGAACAGCGGTACGGCGGCCGGGCGGGTCGCCTCGACCGTGGCCTCGCCCGCTCCGGCGTCCTCGGCGGGGGAAGCCGCGGCCTCGACCGTCGGGTCGACCTCGGGAGCCGCGGCGGCCTTCTTCGCGCTCGCCCGCTTGGCCGGGGCCTTCTTGGCGGCGGCCTTCTTCGTGGTCCGCTTCGCGGCAGCCTTCTTCGCCGGGGCGGGCTCCTCGCCCGCGACGGCGACCGGACTCTCGGCCGGCACCTCGACGGGCGCCTCGACCGGGGCGGCGTCCGCGATCGGGAGCTCGGCGTCGGCCACGGCGGCGGCCTTCTTGGTGGTCCGCTTGGCGGGGGCCTTCTTGGCCGCTGCCTTCTTGGTCGTCGCGGTCTTCGCGGCGGCCGTCTTCTTGGCGGCGGTCTTGCGCGCGGCGGTCTTCTTCGCCGGCGGCGTGTCCTCCGAGGCGGGGCCGGTGGTGGCCCCCGTGGTCTCGGTGGGGGCGACCTGCAGGTCGTCGTCAGCCATGTGCTGCTCCTCGGCCCGGGCCCCGCGGGGCGACCGGGCGGTCAGACGCCGCCCACCCGGGTGCTCAAGGTCGACGGCGCAAAGCCTTCGGTGGCGGCGACACCCTCCGCGGTGTGCGTCGCTGGGTGTGGGAGGTCACCTGCCGCGGTCGCCGAGCCCTGTCACGGCTGCGTCGCGTCTGGCGACGACCTGCACCCACCGTGCCGGCCCACAGGCTGCGGACCAGGCGAGAACGTCGTCGGGTCGACGGGGTCGACCGTCGCCGAGTATCGCACACCACACGGGTGTTGCGGTCATGACCGCGCGTGAAGCGGGTCGCGTACCTCTCCGGTCTCCTCGTCCAGGGGCCCCTGGGCGATGCGGGTGAGCAGCGGTGCCGGGCCGAGCGCGACCGCGGAGACCTGGGCCAGGCCGCGGAGGACGTCGTCGGGTCGGATCGACGGCACGGCGTGTCGCAGCACCAGGTCGAGCCGGGCGCCGGCGGGCGAGTCGTCCGGGGCGGGCCCCGCGACGAGGGAGACGACCGGGACGCGGCAGTCCAGCTCGCGCAGGCCCTTCTTGGTCATCCGCTCCACGAGCACCGAGTCCGCGGCGAGGAAGGCGTCGACCGCGATCGCCGCCTCGGTCGGCTGGGCCTCGATGTCGGCCCACCAGCGGCTGGCCTCGAGCAGGTCGGCGAGCGAGCCGCCCGGGGACTCCACGACCTCGAGCACGTCGAGGCCCACCGGGAGCGCCTCCTCGAGCTGGGCATGGATGTCGGCGGGGTCGACGACCGCGGCGAGCCCGATCTCGACGTACTCCGCCTCGCTGGCCGACCCGGTGGGCGCGGCGCCGGCGTAGGAGATCCGGGGGTGGGGGTGGAACCCCGAGGAGTAGGCCATCGGCAGGCGGGCGCGGAAGACCGCGCGCTCGAAGGCCCGGCTGAAGTCGCGGTGGCTGGTGAACCGGAGCCGGCCGCGCTTGGCGTACCGGATCCGCAGCCGCTGGACGGGAGGGGCCTGCTGCTCGGGCTGCTTGCGCACGCGCGGATCCTACGGCCGGCAGTCCTCGAGTAGCGGATCGCCGAGGGTCCCGCCGCCGGGCACGCAGGTGCTGGTCGGGTCCACGGGGACGGGCCGGCTCCGCCGGATCTCCTCGCGGCCGTTGTCGATCGCCACGCCGACCCCGATCACGAGGGCGAGGACCACCGCGGTCCCCACCACCGAGATGATCGTGCCGAGCAGGCCCGTGACGAAGCCGGCGCTCGCGACGCTCGTCCCGCCCAGCCGGCCGCCCGAGGCCGCGATCTCCCGCTGCGCGGACCTCCCGAGGATCATCGCCGGCACCCCGGTGAGGAACCCCGCGCAGGTCAGCGAGAGCACGCCGAGCACGAGCGAGGCGGTTGCCTGGCCGGGCGTGGGCGGGGGCTGCGGAGGCTGCGGAGGCTGTGGGAAGGCGCCGGGTTGCTGGCCCGGCTGCGGGCCAGGAGGCGGCGGCCACCCGCCGTACGACGGCGGCTGCGGCGGCTGGGTCACGGGCGCTCCTTCATGGCGGGCGAGGGGTAGACGGTGCCGACACGCTCCCCCGCCAGCCAGGCGGTCAACCGTGCGGCCTCGTGGTCGAGCAGGGCGCGGGCCGCGACCGGCACGTCCTCGACGAGCCGCACGTGCACCGTCCCGGCGGGGTCCTGGGTCCAGCAGCCGACGGCCCGGCCGTTCCACCAGGCGGTGGTGCCGGCGTTGCCGTTGCGGTCGAAGAGGGCGGGCGCGTGCGGCCCGAGGTACCAGGCGCGCTCCTTCCACCCCATCACGGTCGCGTCGAGCACCGGCAGCAGGGCCGCCCAGTCCTCGGGGGCGGCCACGGGCTCCTCGTCCTCGGGCAGCAGCCAGCCGGTGCCGCCGCCGTCGAGGCCGACGCGGACCGCGCCGAGGTCGGCCAGCGCGGCGCGGACCGCGCCCTTGGTCGCGCCCAGCCACCACACCAGGTCGGCCTCGGTGCCGGGGCCGAAGCTCCACAGCCAGCGCCGCACCAGCGCGGCGTACCCCTCGGCCGGCGGGAGCGGCGCCGGGACCTCGCCGAGCCAGTGCTCCATGAGCGTCCAGCGCGGCCGGGAGACCCGCCAGTGCTGGGTGTTGGTGCCGCGGACCACGCGCGCCTCCGCGCCGAGCCCGGTGAGCAGCCGGCCGGTGAACAGCGATCCCCCGAGGGCGGGGACCGCCGCGCGCAGCTCGGCCGCGGTCAGCCCGGCGGGGTGCTCGGCGAGCAGCGCCAGCACGTCGGCGCGGTTCGCGGCGAGCCACGCCTCGCCGTCGGTGGCGAGCCCCTCGAGGACGACGTCCTTGACCACCCGGGCCCGCTCGGTCGCCGCGACCCGCGCCGAGGCGCTCCCCCACGCGGCGGGCAGCAGGTCGCGCGGCAGCACGAAGAGGGTGCGGCGCATCGCCAGCTGCTTGACCAGCGTCCGGTCGGCCTCCAACGCCCGGTCGAGGTCCGCGCGGGCGAAGCCGTCGACCCGCGCCCACACCGAGAGGTACGGCGTCGCCGGCTCGGTCGCGTGCAGCACCGTCATCGCGGCGGTGGCCGCCTCGGCGTCGGCCACCCGCGCGGTCGGGGCCAGGCCGTGGCGCAGCGCGAGCCGCGCCCGCCGCTCGTCGTCGGTCACGCAGCGCACGGCGCCTATCCTGCACGAGTGCATCGCGGGGTCCACGGGTTGTTCGCGCTCGTCGCCCTCGCGACGATCGTGTCCCTCGTCGTGCTGTGGCCGCAGCCGGCGAACGTCCCCGAAGGACCCGGCCGCCCCGGCGGCATCCCCCAGCCCACCGGGCCCTCCGCGACCGGCCCCTCCGGCCTGCCGACCGGCGGATCGAGCGGCGGACCGACCGGCGGACCGACCGGCGGGGCCACCGGGGGGCCGGGCTCGCCCGGCTCGCCGGGGCTCCCGACGCTGCCGACCGAGCCCGCCCAGACCTGCATCGACCCCGCGCCCGACGGGCTGGTCGTGCTCAGCTTCAACATCCACGGCGGCCTCGGGGCCGGCGGGCAGGACCTGGAGCGGATCGCCCGGGAGATCAAGGCCTGGGACGCCGACGTGGTGCTGCTCCAGGAGGTCGACCGGTTCCGGGCGCGCAGCGGCTTCGTGGACCAGCCGACCTGGTTGGGCACCCGGCTGGGCATGAACGCCGTCTACGGCCGCAACGTCGTCCGCCTCCCCGAGCGCCGGGGCGCCCCGCGCGCGGAGTACGGCACCGCCCTGCTCAGCCGGCTGCCGGTGCGCCGCTGGGAGAACCGGATGCTGCCCCGCCAGCGCGGCCAGGAGCAGCGCGGCCTCCTGCGGGCCACGCTCGACCTCGCCGGCCGGCCGCTCGACGTCTACAACACCCACCTGCAGCACACCCGCGGCACGATCCGGATCGCCCAGCTCAAGGCCGCCCGGCGCATCGTCGCGCGGCGCTCGGGGCCAGGGACGCCCTTCGTGCTGGGCGGCGACCTGAACGCCACTCCCGACTCCCCCGCGCTGGGCGTCACCCGCTCCTTCGCCCTCGACCCGTGGCCCGTCGTCGGCGAGGGGGAAGGGCTGACGGTGCCCGCCCGGGTGCCGAGGCGGAGGATCGACTACGTGCTGCACTCCCCTCACCTCCTCCCGACGAGCGCGCAGGCGCTCCGCTCGGCGATCAGCGACCACCGCGCCGTGCGCGTGACCTTCGACGTGCCGCGACCCGGGTGCGGGCGGTGACCACGCGGCGTACCGCGCTCCTCGTCGCCGGCGTCGTCCTCCTCTCCCTCAACCTGCGCCCGGCCGCGGTGAGCGTCGGGCCGGTGCTCGGCGAGGTCCGCGACGCCTTCGGCATGTCCGGGGCGACCGCGGGGCTGCTGACCTCGCTGCCGGTGCTGGCGTTCGCGGTGTTCGGGGCCGTCGCCCCGACCGCGGCCCGCCTCGTCGGGGTGCACCGGGTGACGCTGCTGGCGCTGCTGGCCGTCGGCGCCGGGCTGCTCGGGCGCGCGCTCACCCACAGCGAGGCGCTCTTCCTGCTGCTCTCGCTGCTCGCGGTGGCCGGCATGGCGATGGCCAACGTGCTGCTGCCCTCGCTGATCAAGCTGCACTTCCCCACCCGCATCGGCGCGATGACCGCGGCGTACACGACCGCGCTGGCGGTCGGCCTGACCGCCTCGCTGGCGCTGACCGTGCCGGTCGCCGAGGCGTTCGGCGGCTGGCGCACCGGGCTGGGGCTCTGGGCGGTCGTCGCCTTCCTCGCCGCGCTGCCGTGGCTGGGCCTGGTCGCCCACGACCGCAGGCCCGACGACGCACCCGCCGCGACGGTCGTCCGGTACGCCGACGTCGCCCGCACCCCGCTCGGCCTCGCGATGGCGCTCTTCTTCGGCCTCCAGTCGCTCCAGGCGTACGCCGTGTTCGGCTGGTTCGCCCAGCTGTGGCGCGACAGCGGCTGGTCGCCCACGGCCGCCGGCCTGCTGGTCGCGCTGATCGCGGCGGTGAGCATCCCGCTGTCGCTGTGGCTCCCCCGCCTGCTGGCCTCCCGCGAGCGGCCGGCGGGCGTGCTGCTGGCGGTCATCGCCTGCTACCCGGTGGGCTACCTCGGGCTGATCCTCGCGCCGTACTCCCTCGCCCCGCTGTGGGCGCTGCTGGTCGGCACCGCGGCCTGCACGTTCCCGCTGATCCTCACCCTCGTCGGGCTGCGGGCCCGCACCGCCGAGGGCACGGCGGCGCTCTCGGCCTTCACCCAGTCCGCGGGCTACCTGCTCGCGGCCGTCGGGCCGTTCGCCATCGGGGTGGTCCACGACGCGACGGGCGGGTGGCGGTGGCCGGTCGCCCTGCTGCTGGTGCTGAGCCTGCCGCTGGCGCCCCTGGCGGCGTACGTCGCCCGGCCCCACGCGATCGAGGACCAGCTCCGGGCCTGACCCGCCGCCGGGGCGCCGCGGCGCCGGCGTCGTCGTAGGGTGCCCCTGGCCGTCGGGACCCCGCGACGCCGCACCGCTCGGGAGGCGACCATGACCAGTCAGCTCCGGCCCCGCGCCCTCGGCGCACTCACCCTGGCCACCACCCTGCTGGGCGGGCTGCTCACCGGGCTGGTCGGCGGGCTGGTCGGTGGCGCCCCGGCGACGGCTGCCGCGCCCGCGGCCCGCCCGGAGCCCGGCGCGTTCACCGGTCACGCCTTCGACGCCAGGTGCGCGCCGACGCAGGAGGAGATGGACGTCTGGCGCACCGCCTCGCCGTACTCCGCCGTCGGCATCTACCTCGGCGGGTCGACCATGGCGTGCCGGCCCGACCCGGCCGACCCGACCTCCGGGCAGCCGCACCTGGACGCGACCTGGGTCGCCCGCCAGCGCGCCGCCGGCTGGCGGCTGCTGCCGCTGTGGGTCGGCCCGCAGGCCTCGTGCTCGGCCTACGCCGACCGGATCGACCCCGCGCCGGCGGGTGCGTACGCCGCCGCCGAGGCCCAGGGCCGTGCCGAGGCGGCCGCGGCGGTCGCCCGGGCCCGCGCACTGGGGATCCCGGCGCGCAGCACGCTCTGGTACGACCTCGAGGGCGGCTTCGACGTCGCCGACACCGACTGCCGCCGCTCCGCCCTGCGGTTCCTCTCCGGGTGGACCGAGGCGCTGCACGCGCGTGGGCACCGCTCGGGGGTCTACTCCAGCATCTCGGCCGGCATCCACGCCCTCGACAACGCCGACCACGTCTCGCCGGGCTCCTACACGATGCCCGACCAGGTCTGGTTCGCCTGGGAGAACGACCGGGCCGACACCGTCGCCGCCCCCCGCTGGGTCCGCGCGGGCAGCTGGGCCGGCGAGCGGGTGCACCAGTACGCCCTGGACCGGACCGTCACCCACGGCGGGGTCACCCTCGAGATCGACCTGAACTACCTCGAGCTCGGCGGCGGCTCGGTCGCCCCGCCCGCCCCGAAGGCCTGCGGCGGCGTGCGCCTGGACCGGGCCGACTACCCCGCCCTCGGCCCCGGCCGCCGCGGCGCGGTCGTCCGCACCGCCCAGTGCCTGCTCCAGCAGCGCGGCGCCTACCGCGGGCGGGTCGACGGCGTGCTCGACCGCCCGGTCACCGCCGCGGTCCGCCGCCACCAGCGCAGCCGCGACCTCCCGGTCAGCGGCCGCGTCGACCGCCGCACCTGGACCAGCCTGCTCGCCGCCGGCTCCGCTCCCCTGCTCAAGGAGGGCTCGGCCGGTGACGCCGTACGCCGTGTCCAGCGCGCGCTGAACGTCGCCACCGCCGCCGACCTGCGCGTCACCGGCGTCCTGGACCGCGCGACGGCCCGCTGGGTGCGCACCTACCAGCGCCAGGTGGGTGTGGCGGTCACCGGCGTGGTCGCCGGCGAGACCTGGGCCGCCCTGCGGCGCGGGCGGCGCTGAGGCCCGCCCGCCGGCGTACCCGGGGCTGTGCGGGGGCAGGTGCGTGGGGCCACTGGCGGGATAGTCCGCCACAGGCGCGCCCTTGGCCGGCCCGCCAAGGGCGCAGGTGTGGCGGACTACCCCGGGGCAGGAGGCCCGCCCGGGCCGCCGAGATCAGACCGAGATCAGGCCGGGATCAGACCACCGAGAGCGGCAGCAGCTGCCGCCCGGTGGGCCCGATCTGGATGTCGGTGTTCATCGTCGGGCACACGCCGCAGTCGTAGCAGGGCGTCCAGCGGCAGTCCTCGACCTCGACGTCGGAGGAGCCGTCGGCGACCGCGAGGGCGTCCTCCCAGTCGGCCCACAGCCAGTCCTTGTCGAGGCCGGAGTCGAGGTGGTCCCAGGGCAGGACCTCGTCGTAGCCGCGCTCGCGGGTGGTGTACCAGTCCAGGTCCACGCCGGTGCCGGCCAGCGCCTGCTCGGCGGCGGCGACCCAGCGCTCGTAGGAGAAGTGCTCGCTCCACCCGTCGAAGCGGCCGCCGTCGCGCCAGACCTGCTCGATGACCCGGCCCACGCGCCGGTCCCCGCGGGAGAGCAGTCCCTCGATGGTGCCGGGCTTGCCGTCGTGGTAGCGGAAGCCGATCGCGCGACCGTACTTCTTGTCCTCGCGGACCAGGTCGCGCAGCTTGCGCAGCCGGTCGTCGGTGGTCTCGTGGTCCAGCTGCGCGGCCCACTGGAAGGGGGTGTGCGGCTTGGGCACGAACCCGCCGATGGAGACGGTGCAGCGCACGTCGTTGCGCCCGGAGACCTCGCGGCCCTTGGCGATCACGCGCTTGGCGAGGTCGGCGATCTGCAGCACGTCGTCGTCGGTCTCGGTGGGCAGGCCGCACATGAAGTAGAGCTTCACCTGCCGCCAGCCGTGGGAGTACGCCGCCGCGACGGTGCGGATGAGGTCCTCCTCGGTGACCATCTTGTTGATCACCTTCCGCATCCGCTCCGAGCCGCCCTCGGGGGCGAAGGTCAGGCCGGAGCGGCGGCCGTTGCGGGAGAACTCGTTGGCCAGGTTGATGTTGAAGGCGTCGACCCGGGTCGAGGGCAGCGAGAGGGAGACGTTCTGCCCCTCGTACCGGTCGGCGAGCCCCTTGGCGACCTCGCCGATCTCGGTGTGGTCGGCGCTGGAGAGCGACAGCAGGCCGACCTCCTCGAAGCCGGTGCTGCGGATGCCGTTCTCGACCATCGCGCCGATGGTCTCGATCGAGCGCTCGCGCACCGGGCGGGTGATCATGCCGGCCTGGCAGAAGCGGCAGCCGCGGGTGCAGCCGCGGAAGATCTCGACGCTGAACCGCTCGTGGACGGTCTCGGCCAGCGGCACCAGCGGCTTGGCCGGGTAGGGCCAGGCGTCGAGGTCCATCAGCGTGTGCTTGGCGACGCGGAACGGGACGCCCGGCACGTTCGGCACGACCGAGGCGATCGCGCCGTCGGGGCCGTAGGTGACGTCGTAGAACTTCGGCACGTAGACGCCGCCGCTGACCGCGAGGCGGCGCAGCAGCTCGTCACGGGGGCTGGCCATCGCGCCGGCGGGCCGGCCCTCGGCCTTCCACTCCCGGACGACCTCGGAGATCGCGAGCACGACCTCCTCGCCGTCGCCGAGGACGGCGGCGTCGAGGAAGTCCGCGATCGGCTCGGGGTTGAACGCGGCGTGGCCGCCGGCGAGGACGACCGGGTCGTCGTCGGTGCGGTCGATGGCGTGGAGCGGGATGCCCGCGAGGTCGAGGGCGTTGAGCATGTTGGTGTAGCCGAGCTCGGTGGAGAAGCTCAGGCCGAGGACGTCGAAGGAGCGGACCGGGCGGTGGCCGTCGACGGTGAACTGCGGGATCGGGCCCTGCTCGTCGCCCTCGCGGAGCACGCGCTCCATGTCCGGCCACACGGCGTAGGTGCGCTCGGCGATGATCCAGTCGCGCTCGTTGAGCACCTCGTAGAGGATCTGCACGCCCTGGTTGGGCAGGCCGACCTCGTAGGCGTCGGGGTACATCAGCGCCCACCGGACGGTCTCGCCACTCTCGGTGTCGGCGCCGCAGTCCCACTCCTTGACGGTGGAGTTCAGCTCCCCGCCGACGTACTGGATCGGCTTGGAGACCGACGGGAGCCGGGGCTCCAGCCGGGGGAAGACGGACTCGGGAGCACGGTCGGGACCAGGCACGCGGCTACCTCACAACACAGATCGGGGAACGGTCCAGGGTACGACGCGGCGGCTGGCCGGGACGAACCCTCGCGACCGGCCCGGCCGGGGGGCCCGGCCCCGCCGGGGCGGCCGGGCGCGTCGGTCAGTGCGGGGCGGTGGGCGCGCGGGCGGCCGCAGCGGCGTCGGCGACCGGTGGCGCGTCCTGGCCGGCGTACGGGTCGCCCGGGTGCTTGTCGCGCAGCCGGACCGACGGCAGCGCGAGCAGGACGAGGAAGCCGAGCACGCCGAGGCCGCCGGCGAAGAAGAAGACCGTGTCGATCGACTCGGCGAAGCCGACCTTGAACGGGTGGGCGAGGACGGGGTCGAGCTCGCTGATCACCGAGGAGTCGGCCTGCACCTCGTCGACCGCTCCACTCCGCGCGGCCGGGTTCTTCAGGGCCTCGATGAGCTGCCGGTTGACCGGGTCGGCGAGCACGCGGGGGTCGCTGACGGTCTGCTGCCAGGCCTCGGTGCGGGCGTCCTGCTCGACCGCCTTGCCGATGTTGCCGCCGACGCCGGCGAAGAGGATGGAGAGGAAGACCGCGACGCCGAGCGTGCCGCCGATCTGGCGGAAGAAGGTCGCGGCGCTGGTCGCGACGCCGATCTCCCGCGGCGGGACGGCGTTCTGCACGATGAGGGTGAAGGGCTGGAGGCAGTTGCCCAGGCCCAGCCCGAGGACGGCCATCCCGACGCCCACCTTCACCATCGAGGTCTCCGGTCCCGCGAGCCAGGACAGGAGGAAGAGCCCCACGGTCATCGTGGCCGCGCCCGCCACCGGGAAGATCCGTAGGTGCCCGAGCCGGGCGATGATCTGGCCCGAGACGACCGAGCCAGTCGCGATCCCGGCGACCAGCGGCAGCATCAGCAGGCCGGAGTCCGTCGGCGAGGCGCCGTGCACGATCTGGAGGTAGAGCGGCAGCAGCATGATGCCGCCGAACATCGCCGCACCGACGACGACACTGGCGATGACGGTCACGGCCACCGCGCGGATCCGGAAGACCCGCAGCGGGATGAGTGCGGAGTCACCGGCCCGGCGCTCGACGAGGGCGAAGGCGACCAGGCCGAGGGCGGCGACGACGTACGCCGTGATCGAGCGCGCCGAGGTCCAGCCCCAGTCGCGGCCCTGCTCGGCGACCACCAGCAGCGGCACCAGCCCGATCGTCAGCGCCACCGCGCCGGCGACGTCGACGCGGACGCCCCGCTCCCGGACGACGGGCAGGTCCAAGGCGCGCAGCACGACGAGGAAGGCCAGGATGCCGACCGGCACGTTGACCAGGAAGACCCACCGCCAACCGGCCACGCCGAGGATGTCGGCCCGGTCGGCGAAGAATCCGCCGATGAGCGGCCCGAGCACGCTGGTCAGGCCGAAGACCGACATGAAGTACCCGGTGTACCGCGCCCGCTCCCGCGGCCCGACCAGGTCGCCGATGATGGCAAGCACCAGGGTGAACAGGCCGCCCGCGCCCAGGCCCTGGAAGGCCCGGCACGCGGCGAGCTGGTACATCGAGTCCGCGAAGGAGCACAGCACCGACCCGAGCACGAAGATCGTGATCGCGACCAGGAAGAGCTTCTTGCGCCCGTGCAGGTCGCCGAGCTTGCCGTAGATCGGCGTGGTGATCGTCGAGGTGATGAGGTAGGCCGTGGTGACCCACGCCTGCTCGGAGAGCCCGTGCAGGTCGTCGGCGATGGTGCGGATCGCGGTGCTGACGATCGTCTGGTCCAGCGCCCCCAGGAACATCCCCAGCATCAGCCCGGAGAGGACGAATGCGCTCACCGGCGACCGTGAGTCCTGCAGCGGGGTGCTCATCCTCGGGAACCTAGGTGCGCCCCGGACCCCCGATCAGGGCCCGACGGCCGTCATGACCGGGTCCATCGCCCCGGGCCGGTCGACCCGGCACCGACGCGGGGCGGGGCCGTCGCGGCCCTATCCTTGGCCGCGATGACATCTCACGCCCTCCGCGGTCCCTTCCAGTGGTCGGTGGTCGTGCCGATCGTCGCCGTCCTCGTCCTCGCCGCGACCTGGGTCCATCACGAGCACTGGGCGGTGCTCTCCCTCATCGGCGCCGCGCTGGTCGGTGCGGTCCTCGCGGCGGTGCACCACGCGGAGGTGGTCGCCCACAAGGTCGGGGAGCCGTTCGGTTCCTTGATCCTGGCCGTCGCGGTCACCGTGATCGAGGTCGGCCTGATCGTCATGCTGATGACCAGCGGCGGGGAGGGCACGAGCACCTACGCCCGCGACACCGTCTTCGCCGCGGTGATGATCACCCTCAACGGCATCGTCGGCATCTCGCTGCTCGTCGGCGCCGTCAAGCACCACCTGGTCAGCTTCAACTCCTCGGGCACCGGCACCGCCCTGACCACCGTGATCGCGTTGGCGAGCCTGACGATGGTCCTGCCGAGCTTCACCACCTCCGGCCAGGGCCTGGAGTTCTCCTCCGCCCAGCTCACCTTCGCCGCGGTCGCCTCGCTGGTGCTCTACGGCGGGTTCGTCTTCACCCAGACCGTGCGGCACCGCGACTTCTTCGTGCCGGTCACCAGCGACGAGTACGGCCTGTTCACCGGCCTGGTCGACGAGGACGGCGACGACCACGCCGACCCGCCGTCGGGCCGGGAGACCGCGCTCAGCCTGGTGCTCCTCGTCGTCGCCCTGGTCTCGGTCGTCGGGCTGGCCAAGCTGCTCTCCCCCACCATCGAGGACGCGGTCTCCGCCGTCGGCGCGCCGTACGCCGTCGTCGGCGTCGTCATCGCCCTGCTGGTGCTCGCGCCGGAGTCGATCGCCGCGGTGCGCAACGCCTCGCGCGACCGGGTGCAGGTCAGCCTCAACCTCGGCTTCGGCTCCGCGATGGCCTCGATCGGCCTCACCGTCCCCACCATCGCCGTCGCCTCGATCTGGCTCGACGGCCCGCTCGAGCTCGGCCTGGAGACCACCCAGCTGGTGCTGCTCGCGATCACCGTCGTCGTCTCGACGCTCACCGTCGCCCAGGGCCGCGCGAAGTCCCAGCAGGGCCTGATCCACCTGGTGCTCTTCGGCGCGTTCCTGTTCCTGTCCGTCGTGCCCTGAGCCGCCCCGCCGGGCGCCGGCCCCCGAACCCCGGGCCCGATGCCCCCGGCCTCGGGCCGGTCAGCGGGTGAGCAGGCTCGCGCGGGAGGCGGCGGGCGCAGTGGCGCGCAGGTGGATGTTCTGCAGCAGCCCGACGGCGAGCATGCTGGCGAACATCGAGGAGCCGCCGTACGACACGAACGGCAGCGGCACGCCGGTGACCGGCATGATGCCCAGGCACATGCCGATGTTCTGGAAGGCCTGGAAGCCGAACCAGCAGGCGATGCCCGCCGCCGCCACCCGGCCGAAGACGTCGTCGGCGCGGGCGGCGATCACCAGCGCGCGCCAGAGGACCACCACGAGCAGCCCGATGACCGCGCCGGCGCCGAGCAGCCCGAGCTCCTCGCCGGCGACGGTGAAGATGAAGTCGGTGTGCTGCTCGGGCACGAAGCCCGACCGGGTCTGGGAGCCGTCGAAGAGGCCCTGGCCGAAGAGTCCGCCGTTGCCGATCGCGATCCGCGCCTGCTCCACGTTGTAGCCGGCGCCGCGCGGGTCGAGGTCGGGGTTGATGAAGGCGAGGAACCGGTCGAGCTGGTACTGCTTGAGCGCTCCCCCGGCCACCGCAGCGACGGCCACGGTCACGCCGCCCCCGACCAGCAGCACCAGCCAGCGGCGCGGCGCACCGGAGACGGCCAGGACGCCGAAGACCGTCGCGGAGAGCACGAGCATCGTGCCGAGGTCGGGCTGGAGCATGATCAGCGCGGCCGGCACGGCCGCGATGGCGAGCATGCCGGCGACCTCGCCGGCGCCCACCCGGGCCCGCCACCGGTTCTCGGAGCGCTCGGCGACGACCAGCGCCATGCCGATGACGACGGCGAGCTTGGCGAACTCCGAGGGCTGCACCGACATCCCGCCGAGGTCGATCCACGAGCGCGACCCGTTGATCGTCGAGCCGAGCGGGGAGAGCACCAGGCCCAGGCCGACCACGGAGCCGAGGTAGACCAGCGGCGCGACGATCCGCACCCACCGGTGGTCGGTCGCCATCACCAGCACCATCAGCACGACGCCGATGGCGAGGTTGGTGACCTGCTTGGAGAGGTACGCCGTGGAGTCGCCGCCGGTGAGCGTGTCGCGCGCCGAGGTGGCCGACCAGACCAGCAGCGTGCCGACCACGAGGAGCACGGCGACCGCGCCGCCGAGCCACCAGTCGAGGCCGGGCGCGCGGACGGTCGTGCCGATCCGGGCGCCGACGCCGGAGCGCGCCGCGCCACGGGTGGCGGGCCGGACGGGCCGGACGGGCACGCGCGGGCTCAGGCGGGTGACGGTCACCGGTCCTCCTCGGTCCGACGGCCGGGCGGCAGGATCGAGCCGTCGGGGGTGAACGTGGGCAGGCCCTGGGGCGGCTTCGTGCCCGGGATGAAGGCCTGGCGGGGGTCGACGGTCTGGCCCTCGACGCCGTACAGCGCCTCGTAGATGCGGCGGATCGAGTCGCCGTTGCGGCCCGAGCCGGTGCCGCCCTGGCTGACCATCATCACCACGACGTAGTCGTCGGTGTAGGAGGCCACCCAGGAGGTCGACTGCTTGCCGTAGACCTCCGCGGAGCCGGTCTTGGCCCGGATCCGGACCTGCTCGAGCGGGAAGCCGGGCAGCTTCCAGGCCATGGTGCCGCGGCTGCTGACGCTCAGCAGCGCGGTGTCGATGTAGGAGAGCACCGACTTCGGCAGGTCCACGGAGCCGACCTTCTTGGGCTTGATCTCCTTCACCGTGCGGCCGCTGGGGTCGACGATCGCCTTGCCGACCCGGGGCGCCCACAGGGTGCCGCCGTTGGCCAGCGCCGCGTAGGCCCGGGCCAGCTGGAGCGGGGTGACGATCGTGTCGCCCTGGCCGATGGCGAAGTTGACCGCGTCACCGGCGCGGTAGGCGAAGCCCTCGACGCAGAACTCGCGGGCGAAGCGGTAGACGAAGTCGGAGGTCTTCTCGTCTTGCGGCTTCTCGGCGATGCCGCAGTAGTAGTCCTTCATCGAGTCGTAGTAGGCGCGCTTCCACGTCCGGTCCGCGATCCGGCCCGACGCCTCGCCCGGCAGGTCGATGCCGGTCTCGGCGCCGAAGCCGAAGACCTTGGCCTCCTCGACCAGCGGGTCCTTGGCGTCGACGTCGGCGACGTCGGAGCCGAAGCGCTGCCAGTAGTCGTAGCCGATCCGGTAGAAGAAGGTGTTGCAGGAGACCTCGAGCGCCTTGTCGAAGCCGATCGAGCCGTAGGCGCCGGACTCGTAGTTCTTGAAGACCCGGTTGCCGACCTGGAAGCCCGAGGAGCAGGCCAGCCGGGTGTCGGGGCCGTAGCCGTTGGTCATCGCCGCGGCGGTCATGAACGGCTTCCACGTCGAGCCGGGGGCGAACTGGCCCTGGGTCGCGCGGCCCAGCAGCGGGGTGCCGGCGGCCTCGGAGTACAGCCGGGCCAGCTGCTTCTTGGAGATGCCGCCCACCCACACCCCGGGGTCGTACGTCGGCTGGCTGGCCATCGCCACGATCCGGCCGGTGTCGGCCTCCATGACGACGACCGCGCCGGAGTCGGCCTCGTAGGGGCGGCCGGTGACGCTGTCGACCTCGGTGCGGGCCTTCGCGATCGCCCCGGCCAGCTCCTTCTCGACCAGGCCCTGCACGCGGGCGTCGATGGAGGTCACCAGCGTCGAGCCGGGCGTGGCCTCGACCTCGCCGTCGTCGCCGAGCACCCGCCCCATCGAGTCGACCGCCACGCTGCGGTAGCCCGGCATGCCGCGCAGCCACGCGTCGTACTGCTTCTCCACGCCAGCGCGCCCGACCGAGGAGGCGCCGTTGACCGAGTCGTCGTCGTCGTCCTCGGCCGAGGTCAGCTCGTCCTCGGTGATCGGGCTGAGGTAGCCCAGCACGTGGGCGAGGTTGACGCCGTAGGGGCGCGGGTAGTTGCGGACCGTCTGCTGCTCGGCGATCACGGCCGGGAAGTCCTCGGGCTGCTCGAGGATGCGCAGCGCGACCGACTGCTCGACGTCGCTGGCGATCGGGACCGGCTGGTAGGGCGAGCCGTTCCAGCACTCGCCGCTGACGCTGCCGTCGTCCCCGCAGGTGACCAGCCGCTTGCGGACCATGCCGGCCCGGACGCCGGTGACCTGGGCCACCCGCTCGACGAGCTTGTCCTGCTGGCCCGCGTCCATCTTGGCCAGCATGCTGCGGTCGACCGAGACCATCCAGGCGGTGCGGTTGGTGACCAGGGGGCGGCCCATGTCGTCGACGATCAGGCCGCGCTGGGGCTGCACCACGATGTCGCGGACCGACTGGTTGGCCGCCTGCGCGGTGTACTGCTCGCCGCTGACGACCTGGAGGTAGTACAGCCGCGCGAACAGGGTCGCGAAGAGCGAGAAGACCAGGGCCTGGACCACGAGCAGCCGCAGCCGGCTGCGGCGGCTGGCGGCCTCGGCGGCACTCATGCGGTGGCCCGTGCGGGCTCGAGGCGGCGGTAGGCGCCCATGACCACCGGCAGCACGAACGGGGTGAGCAGCACGTCCCAGCCGACGCCGATGGCGATGACCTGGAGGACCTCGCCGACCCCGAGAGCGGGGTCGCGCAGCAGGATCCCGGTCAGCGCGAAGACCGAGGTGCCGACGAAGGAGGAGGCGGCCACGGTGGCCACGACCGACCCGACGGTGGGCCGGACGTCCTGGCGCACCCGCCCGGCGACGTACCCCACCACGACGAGGGCGAGCGCCCAGCGGCCGGCGACGTGGTCGGCCGGCGGGGCCAGGTCGAGCAGGACGCCGGCGGCGAAGCCGAGCACCATCGCCGGCTGGGCGCCGCGGACCAGGCCGGTCGCGACGACCACGAGCAGGACGAGGTTCGGGACGACGCCGTGCCAGGAGACGTGGGAGAAGACGGTCACCTGCAGCACGAGCGCGGCGGCGACGGCCACGACGGTGAGCGCCGCGCGGGCCGGGTTCACCGCATGCTCCCGTCGGCCTCGATGACGGCGCGGTCGCTGGCCGTGCCCGAGGGCACGACGACGCCGACCAGGTCGAGCGCGGCGAAGTCGACGTAGGGCTCGATCACGGCTCGCTGGGCGGTCTCGCGGAGGCTGGAGTAGACGGCGGTGACCCGGCCGATCGGGACGCCGGCGACGTACGGCGCGCCGCCCTCGCTGCCCCAGGTCACGACGGCGTCGTCCTGGCGCGGGACGTCGGACTCGTCGATGAGCTCGAGGTCGAGCCGGCCGGTGGAGCCGATCTGTCCGCGGCCGCGGACCGAGCCGAGCTCCATCGAGGAGCCGACGCGCCCACCGACGACCGAGTCGGGGTCCATGATGAGCAGCACGGTCGCGGTGGTGCGGGTGACGCGGACGACCCGCCCGACCAGGCCGTCGTTGTTGAGGACCGTCATGTCCGGGCGCAGGCCCGACTGGGAGCCGGCGTCGATGGTGACGGTGCTCGAGAAGGACTGCGCCGGGCCGAGCGCGACGACCCGCGCGGGCACCAGGGAGTAGCCGAGGTCCTCGGCCGCGGCGGTCAGGCCGTCGTACTCCGCGAGCCGGTTGCGGTCGTAGTCGGCGCTGTTGACCTCGGTGCGCAGCCGGGCGTTCTCCGCCTGGAGGTCGCTGATCCGGCCGCGGAGGTCGCTGTGGGTGCGGAACCAGTCGGGCACCGCGACGAAGGGGCGTACGACGGCGGCCACGCCGACCTCGATCGGGCCGAAGACCTCGCCGACCGCCCGGCGCACCGGCTCGACGGGCGAGTCGTCGCCGGTGGTGGAGTCGAGGGTGATCAGGCTCAGGCAGGCCAGCACGAGGGCGACGACCAGCGAGCGGGGCGGGCGGCCGCGCTGCTCGAGCCGCTCGGTCACGCGCCAGCGGCGCTCGCGCGGCCCGCGGCCCGACGAGGTGGGGCCGGACTGCTGGCGGGTGGGTCGCTCGAAGAGCTGGACCGCCATCAGAACCGCCTCGGCTCGGTGACCAGCACCTGCTGGAGCGCCTCGAACTCCTCCACGCACTTGCCGGCGCCGAGCGCGACCGAGGTCAGCGGCTCCTCCGCGACGTGCACGGGCATGCCGGTCTCGTGGCGGATCCGCTCGTCGAGCCCGCGCAGCAGCGCGCCGCCGCCGGTGAGCACGATCCCGCGGTCCATGATGTCCCCGGCGAGCTCGGGCGGGGTCTGGTCGAGAGTGGCGCGGACCGCGTCGACGATCGCGTGGAGCGGCTCCTCGATGGCCTGGCGGATCTCGGAGCTGGAGACCACGACGGTGCGCGGCAGGCCGGAGATCATGTCGCGGCCGCGGATCTCGGCCTCCGGCTCCTGGGCCATCGGGAACGCCGAGCCCAGGGTCGTCTTGACCTCCTCGGCGGTGCGCTCCCCCAGCATCAGGGAGTATTCCTTCTTCATCCACGCCACGATCGCGGCGTCGAGGTCGTCGCCGGCGGTGCGGATGGACAGGCTGGTCACGATGCCGCCCAGGGAGATGACCGCGACCTCGGTCGTGCCGCCGCCGACGTCGACGACCATGTTGCCGGTCGCCTGGTGCACCGGCAGCCCGGCGCCGATCGCCGCGGCCATCGGCTCCTCGACGATGTAGACGCGGCGCGCGCCGGCCTGGTAGCCGGCCTCCTTGACCGCCCGCTGCTCCACGGCCGTGATGCCGCTGGGCACGCAGATGACCATGCGCGGCTTGGCGAAGTACCGGCGCTTGTGGACCTGCTGGATGAAGAACCGCAGCATCTGCTCGGTCGCCTCGAAGTCGGCGATCACGCCGTCCTTGAGGGGGCGGATCGCGGCGATCCCGTCCGGGGTCCGCCCGATCATCCGCTTGGCCTCGTGGCCCACGGCGAGCACCTCGCCGGTGGCGACGTTCATCGCGACCACGCTGGGCTCGTCCAGCAGCACGCCCTTGCCGCGGACGTAGACCAGCGTGTTGGCGGTGCCGAGGTCCACGGCCATGTCGCGGCCGATGAAGCTGTTCGCCATGCCTGGTGCCTCGCAGGTCCGTCGCGTCCGGGGAAGTCCGGGCGCCCGGCGTACCTCATCCGCTGCCGAATGCCTGCCTCTGCGCCCACCGGGAGCGTAAGGACCCGACCCCTCCCTCCCGCGGAGGCACGCCGCGCGCGGGGTGTGTCGCCTGTGGTTGCTGGGGCTCGTGGGGTGGGGTGCGTCCCACCTATAGGTGGGATACGCCCGCTTCTGGGCCAATATTTTGCCCCAGAAGCGGGCGCGTACCACCAAAAGGTGGGACGCGATCATCCACGCGCAGGCGAGACCGGTGGGGCTAGCGGGGCCGCTGGGGCCGCTGGGGCCGCTGGGGCCGCTGGGGCCGCTGGGGCCAGCGGGGCGCGTGGGACGTCGCGGGCGGCTGCTTCGCGGCCTTCCCCGACAGGCCTACAGCGCCAGCTGCGGGAACCAGAGCGCGATCTCGCGGGCGGCGGACTCGGTGGAGTCGGAGCCGTGGACGAGGTTCTCGCGGTTGGAGAGGGAGTAGTCGCCGCGGATGGTGCCGGGGGCGGCCTTCCGGCCGTCGGTGGCGCCGTTGATCACGCGGACGACCTCGATCGCGTCGTCGCCCTCGAGGACGAGCGAGACGAGCGGGCCGCTGGTGACGAAGGTGCGCAGGTCGGGGTAGAAGTCGCGCTCGACGTGCTCGGCGTAGTGCTGGTCGGACATGGCGGCGTCGATGTGCCGCAGCTCCATGGCGACGATCGTGAGTCCCTTGGCCTCGAACCGGCCCAGGATCTCACCGACGAGGCCTCGCCGGACGGTGTCGGGCTTGAGGAGGACGAGGGTGCGCTGCGTCATGCCGCGACCCTATCCACCCGCCAGGCCGCGCACACGGGCAGCCACGTCCGCAGGTACCGGGCCCTTCGCCTCTGGCGCGGGGACCGCCTCCCCGGCCACGCGGCGCAGCGGCACGTGCCCGCCCCAGGTGCCGGCGGCGACGTCCTCGGGCTCGTCGCCCGGACCACCGGCCCGAGCCTTCATCGACGCCTCGTGCAGCGGTACGGCGAGCACGGCGGTCGCCGCGAGCTCCTTGCGGGTGCTGGGGCGCAGGGTGGCGGCCCGGCCGGGGACCATCTGGTCGACGACGAGGTCCAGGGCGCGGGCCCGCTCGGCCTCGTCCTCGACGAGCCGGGCGCGGCCGATGACGACCGCGGAGCGGTAGTTCATCGAGTGATTGAACGCCGAGCGGGCGGCCACCAGCCCGTCGAGCTCGGTGACGGTCACGCAGACGGTCGACCCGATGGCGTGCCGCAGCCACACCGACGCCACCGACCCGTGGAGGTAGAGCGAGCCGCCCTCGTCGGGGCCGGCGAGGTCGACGGCGTACGCGCACGGGAGGACGACCGGGTGGTCGCCGACCACGACGCCGACGTGCCCCACGAGCGCCTCGGCGAGGAACCCGTGCAGCACCTCGCGGTCGGAGACCACACGGTGCCGGCCCCGCTGGACGGTGGTGCGGGCGGTCGGCGACAGCGGTGTGCTCACCCCGACCATCCTGCCGCTCGCGCGCGGGCCCCCGCGACCCCGATCCCCCGCGACCCCGATCCGCCGAGGGCCCCGAGGGCCCCGAGGGCCCCGAGGGCCAGGGCCGGCGGGTCAGACCTCCCGGTCGGCCTCGAACGCGGCGTACGCCTCGGCGCGCTCGCGCTCGATCTTGCGGCCGAGGAAGTCGGCGGTGCCCCAGAGCAGGGCGAAGATGCCGCCGAGCACGAACATGAGCGGCACGACGAACCCGAGGGCGACCGCGGCGACCTGGACGACCCAGCCGGCCGTGTAGGCCCAGGGCCGGCGGAGCATGCCGGCGAGGAGCAGGCACACGACCATCAGCCCGAGGCCGATGGTGAGGGCCGGAGCGGGGTCGACGTCGGCGATCGTGATCATCACCGGCGCGGTCAGGCCGAGGGCGATCGCCTCCAGGCACAGGATCGCCGCGCACATGCCCCGGCGGGGCGAGCGCTGCTGCGGGTTGCTCATCGGGGACCTCCCAGGAGGGTGCGGGCCTCGCCCACGGTGACGACCGAGCCGGTGACGAGCACGGCGCCGGAGCCCAGCGGGCTGCCGAAGGCCTCCCCCGCCTCGGCGAGCGCGGCGGCGGCGTCGATGGCGTCGGCCAGCCGCGGCTCGACGCTGACCCGGTCCTCGCCGTAGATCTCGCGGGCGACCTCGGCCAGCTCCTCGGCCGGCATCGCGCGGGCGGTGCTGTTCTGGGTGCAGACGACGTGGGACAGCACCGGCTCGAAGGCGGCGAGCAGGCCCTCGGCGTCCTTGTCCCCCATCACCCCGACCACGCCGATGAGCGGGGAGAAGGTGAAGGAGTCCTCGAGCGCGGCGACCGTGGCCTCGGCGCCGGCGGGGTTGTGCGCGGCGTCGAGCACGACGCTCGGCGAGCGGCGGATCACCTCGAGCCGGCCGGGCGAGGTGACCTCGGCGAAGGCGGCGCGCACGAGGTCCTCGTCGAGCGCCTCCCCGGCGTCGCCGCCGGCCAGGAACGCCTCGACCGCGGCCAGGGCGACCGCAGCGTTCTGCGCCTGGTGGGCGCCGTGGAGGGGCAGGAAGACCTCGTCGTACCGGCCGCGCAGGCCCTGGAGCGAGATGAGCTGGCCGCCGACGCCGGGCACGCGCGAGACGACGCCGAAGTCGATCCCCTCGCGGACGACGGTGGCGCCGACCTCCGCCGCGCGCTCGAGCAGCACGACGGCGGCCTCGGGCGGCTGCTGGGCGAGGACGACCTGGGCGCCGGGCTTGATGATGCCGGCCTTCTCCTGGGCGATCGCGGCGACGGTCTCGCCGAGGTAGCGCGTGTGGTCGACCGCGATCGGGGTGACGACCGCGACCGTGCCGTCGGCGACGTTGGTGGCGTCCCACGTCCCGCCCATGCCGACCTCGACGACGGCCACGTCGACCGGGGCGTCGGCGAAGGCGGCGTACGCCATCGCGACCACGGTCTCGAAGAACGACAGCGGGTGCGGCTGGTCCTCGTCGACCAGGTGGGTGTACGGCGCGACGTCGTTGAACGCGCGGACGAAGGCCTCGTCGTCCAGCGGCTCGCCGTCGATGCTGATCCGCTCGTTCATCCGCTCGACGTGGGGGCTGGTGAAGCGGCCGGTGCGCAGCTCGAGGGTGCGCAGCAGCGCGTCGATCATCCGGGAGGTCGAGGTCTTGCCATTGGTGCCGGTCAGGTGCACGACCGGGTAGGAGTTCTGCGGGTCGCCGAGCAGCTCGGTGAAGGCGCGGATCCGGTCGAGCGAGGGCTCGAGCCGCGTCTCGGGCCAGCGGGACAGCAGCGCGTCCTCGACTTCGGCGAAGGACTCGGCGAGGCGGGGTGCGGCCGGGGAGGTGGAGTCGGTGGGCTCGGTCATCGTGTCCAGAGTCTAGGGAGCCGGTTTCGGGAGACAGGACCTGGAACACGTTCTAGGTTGGCGCCATGGAGACCACGGTCGCCGTCGTCGACGGCCCAGGACAGCAGTTCCGTCTCGAGCAGGTCGAGCTCGAAGGCCCCCGGGCCGACGAGGTGCTCGTCCGGATCGTCGCGACGGGCCTGTGCCACACCGACGTGACGATGGCCTCGATGCTGCCGGCCGAGATGTACCCGAACGTCTTCGGCCACGAGGGCGCCGGCGTCGTGGAGGCGGTCGGGCCCGACGTCTCCGGCATCGAGGTCGGCGACCACGTCGTGCTCAGCTTCCGCTCCTGCCGGCAGTGCGCGCGCTGCCGCGCCGGCGAGGTCGGCTACTGCGACAGCTCGCTGATGCTCAACTACATGGGCATGCGGATGGACGGCTCCACCGCCTACTCCCGCGCCTCCGGGCCGGTCTTCTCCAACTTCTTCGGCCAGTCCTCCTTCTCCCGGCACGCCCTGGCGTACGCCGACAACTGCGTCGTGGTCGACCAGGCGCTCGACCTGACCCGGATCGCGCCGTACGGCTGCGGCTTCCAGACCGGCGCCGGCACCGTGCTCAACGTGCTCGACCCCGGCCCGCAGGACAGCCTGGTCGTGTGGGGCGTCGGCGCCGTCGGGCTGGCCGCGATCGCGGCCGCTGCGACCACCGGCACCGGCACGGTCGTCGCGGTCGACCTGATGGCGAGCCGGCTGGAGCGGGCGGCCGCCCTCGGCGCGGTCACCGTCGACCCCGGGGCGCTCGGCGAGCAGTCGGTCGTCGACCGGGTCAAGGAGCTGACCGGCGGCGGGGCGACGTACGCCATCGACACCACGGCCGTCCCGGCCGTGGTCAAGCAGGCCCAGCAGGCGCTCGGCATCCGCGGCGAGCTCGTCGTGCTCGGCCTCGGGGCCGAGGAGTACCAGCTCGACGCGATCGACATGCTCCAGAACGGCAAGGTCGTCAAGGGCTCCATCGAGGGCGACTCCGACCCCCAGGTGATGGTGCCGCGGCTGCTCGCGATGCACGCCGCCGGCGAGTTCCCGGTCGACGACTGGATCCGCACCTACCCCTTCGAGGAGATCAACACCGCCGTGCAGGACCTCCACGACGGCGCGGTCGTCAAGGCCGTGCTCGTCTGGTGACCCGCCCCGGGCTCACCGGACCAGCAGGTTGGCGGTCTCGGCCACGACCCGGTAGCCGATGGCGGCGTAGATCTTGTTCGACGTCGGGTTCGCCTGGTCGGTGAACAGGCACGCCCGGTCCCCCGCCTCGAGGACCCGCCGGGTCACCTGGGCGACGGCGGCGCTCGCGTAGCCGTGGCCGCGGTGCTCGCGCGGGGTGTAGACGGGGCCGACCCGGACCACGCCGTACGCCGCCTCGGTGTGCGCGGTCAGGTGGACGACCTCGCCCTGGGCCGACTCCCACAGCCAGACCAGCCCCCGCTCGATGCGGCGCGCCATCCCCTCCTCGGTCTCCAGGTCCATCGGGTGCGCGCCGTCGCGACCGCCCTGCTCCGCGGCGTCGACGGCGAAGGCCGTCCACCACGCCACGCACGTCGCCACGTCGGCCGGCGTGGCCGGACGCAGCCGGCCCGGGGCGTCGTGGTCGACCACCGCGTCGAGCCCCGGGAGCTCCCACAGCCGCAGGTGCTCCTCGACCACGACCTCCCCGCCGACCAGCGCCGCGGTCTCCTCGGCGACCACCCGGGCCGCCGGCAGGGCGCCGTTGACGGCACCCAGGTGCTCGCCGCGCTCGTGGACGCTGCGCGCGAGGGCCCGCGCGGCCGCCTCCGGCATCGGCAGGACGTACGCCGGGTGCGGCTCGAACGGCGCGGTCCGCATCGCCGCGCCCACCACCGCCCCGGGCCCGCCGGCCTCGCCCGCCGCGGCCGCCGCGCCCGCCGCGGCCGCCGCGGCCGCCTCATCGGCCTCGTCCCGCACGAGCGCCCACCAGCGGGGGTGGTCCGGCAGCGGCCCGCCCGCGGCGTCCTCGGCAGCGGCCCGCTGGGTCACCGTCGCCACGACCGAGGTGACCACCGGGTCGGCGGCGAGCAGCGCGCCGGCCTGCTCGAGGAACGCGGCGGGGTCGGTGGTGAGGGTGACGGCCCACGTCGGGGCGGTGCGGTCGGGCGCGGTGGACATGCCGGGCAGGGTAGGGCGGGACGGGCACGGAGCGGCAACCGGTTTCCGCAGGTCGGAGCGGTCGAACTAGGCTTCCGCCTATGACCGAGACCACCCAGCAGCAGGCCCCCGACGCGCCGAGCGCTCCGCCCGCGCTCGCCGTACCGGAGAAGCCCGCGCTCGAGGGGCTCGAGCAGAAGTGGTCCGAGCGCTGGAAGGCCGAGCAGACCTACGCGTTCGACCGCACCCAGCCGCGCGAGAACGTCTTCTCCATCGACACCCCGCCGCCCACCGTCAGCGGCAGCTTGCACGTGGGCCACGTCTTCTCCTACACCCACACCGACCTGGTCGCCCGCTACCAGCGGATGACCGGCAAGAGCGTCTTCTACCCGATGGGCTGGGACGACAACGGCCTGCCGACCGAGCGCCGGGTGCAGAACTACTTCGGCGTGCGCTGCGACCCCTCGCTCCCCTACGACCCCGACTTCACGCCGCCGGCCAAGCCGGACCCGAAGAAGCAGGTGCCGATCAGCCGGCCCAACTTCGTCGAGCTGTGCGAGCGCCTCGTCGAGGAGGACGAGCAGGTCTTCGAGTCGCTGTGGCGCACCCTCGGCCTCTCGGTCGACTGGGACCAGCACTACACGACCATCGGGCCCAAGGCGCAGACCGCCAGCCAGCGCGCGTTCCTGCGCAACTTCGCCCGCGGCGAGGCCTACCTCCAGGAGGCGCCGACCCTCTGGGACGTCACCTTCCAGACCGCGGTCGCCCAGGCCGAGCTCGAGGCGCGGGAGTACGCCGGCGCCTACCACCGCGTGGCCTTCCACCGCGCGGACGGCGAGCCTGGCCAGGACACGGTGTGGATCGAGACCACCCGTCCCGAGCTGATCCCGGCCGTGGTCGCGCTGATCGCCCACCCCGACGACGAGCGCTACCAGCCGCTGTTCGGCACCACGGTCACCTCCCCGGTCTTCGGCGTGCAGATCCCCGTGGTCGCGCACCCGGCCGCCGAGATGGACAAGGGCGCCGGCATCGCCATGTGCTGCACCTTCGGCGACCTGACCGACGTCACCTGGTGGCGCGAGCTGCAGCTGCCCGTCCGCACCGTCATCGGCCGCGACGGCCGCCTGCTGCGCGAGACCCCCGAGTGGCTCGCGGCCGCGCCCGCCGCGGCGGCGTACGAGAGGCTCGCCGGCAAGACCGCCTTCTCCGCCCGCGAGGAGATGGTCACCATGCTCCGCGAGGCCGGCGACCTCGACGGCGAGCCGAAGCCGACCCAGCGGATGACGAACTTCTTCGAGAAGGGCGACAAGCCGCTCGAGATCGTCGCCACCCGCCAGTGGTACATCCGCAACGGCGGCCGCGACACCGCCCTGCGCGACGAGCTCGTCGCCCGCGGGTCGGAGATCACCTGGGTCCCCAGCCACATGAAGCACCGCTACGAGAACTGGGTCGGCGGCCTCAACGGCGACTGGCTGATCTCGCGCCAGCGTTTCTTCGGCATCCCGTTCCCGGTCTGGTACCCGCTCGACGACCAGGGCGAGCCCGACTACGACCACCCGCTGCTGCCCTCCGAGGCCGAGCTGCCGGTCGACCCCTCGACCGACGCCCCGCGCGGCTACACCGAGGACCAGCGCGGCCGGCCCGGCGGCTTCATCGGCGACCCCGACGTCATGGACACCTGGGCGACCTCCTCGCTGACCCCGCAGATCGCCGGTGGCTGGGAGAGCGACCCCGACCTGTTCTCGCGGGTCTTCCCGATGGACCTGGCCACCCAGGCCCACGACATCATCCGCACCTGGCTGTTCTCCCGCGTCGTGCGCGCGCACTTCGAGCAGGGCGTCACCCCGTGGAGCCACGCGCTCATCTCGGGCTTCGTGGTCGACCCCGACCGCAAGAAGATGTCGAAGTCCAAGGGCAACGTCGTCGTCCCCACCGAGATCCTCGACAAGTTCGGCGCCGACGCCGTGCGCTGGCGCGCGGCCATGTCGCGCCCCGGCCTGGACTCCCCGTTCGACGAGAGCCAGATGAAGGTCGGCCGCCGGCTGGCGATGAAGGTCCTCAACGCCTCGAAGTTCGTCCTCGGCGGCGTCGGGGCCACCGAGCTCAACGCCTTCGAGGTCGCCGCGCCCATCGACTGCGCCCTCCTCGGGCGGCTCGAGACCGTGATCAACAAGGCCACCGACGCGTTCGAGGCCTACGACTACACGACCGCGCTCGAGACCGTCGAGAAGTTCTTCTGGGAGTTCTGCGACGACTACCTCGAGCTGGTCAAGGAGCGGGCGTACGACGCCGAGGGCGGCGCCGCGACCGCCTCGGCGCGGGCCACCCTGGCCATCGCCCTCGAGGTGCAGCTGCGCCTGCTGGCGCCGTTCCTGCCCTACGTGACCGAGGAGGTCTGGTCCTGGTGGCACCCGCGCGGTGCCGAGCAGGGCTCGATCCACCACGCCCCGTGGCCGACCGGGCTCGACCTCGGCGCGGCCGCCGCCGCCGACCCGAGCACCGTCGACGCCGTCGCGGCCGCCCTCGGCGGCATCCGCGGGGCGAAGTCGCAGGCGAAGGTGTCCATGCGCGCCGAGCTCTCCCGCGTCGAGATCGCCGGCCCGGAGGCGCTCGTCCGCGCCGCCGAGGTCGCCGCCGACGACCTGCGCCGCAGCGGCAAGGTCACCGGCGACCTGGTCTTCACCGTCGACGAGAGCGCCACCGAGCTCGCCGTCTCCGCCGAGCTCGCGCCGGTCGCCGAGGGCTGAGCCCTCCGCCCCGGGCCCGCGCGGCCCGGGGCATCTCGCCCGGGTCGGGGTTCGCCCCAGGGGTCGGCTGCAGGGACCGGCCCCGGTCCGCACAGCGGCCGGCTCGGGTCAGGCGCCGAGCCTGCTCACGAAGCCGGCTCCGGCTGTCGAGTCAGAGGATCGGCTCAGGGCGTCGGGGTCGACGACGGCGAGGGCGAGGGCGCCGGGACGGGGCGCTCGGCCTCGCCGGACGGGCTCGCGGGCGGGATGTCGCCGGCCGGGTCCGTCGCGGGGTCGGTCGGCGACGGCGTACCGCTCGGGTCCTGGGGGTCGCTGGGCGCGGACCCGGTGGGGCCGGGCGTCGGGCTGGGCTCCGTCGGGGGTTCGGGCGTTGCCGGACCGGTGGTGGGTGCCGGGCCGCCGGGCTGGACCGAGGTGTCCACCTCCGCCGCGCCGCCGTGGAGGAGCGCCGCGAGGCCGGGGATCGCCTCGAGCACGCCGACCGCCACGCCGGCCGGGGCGTCCGAGCCGGACGTCGGGTCGCCGGCGTCCGGGGCGTCCTGGGCGTCCGAGGCCGAGCCGTCCGGAGTGGTGGGCGAGGACGGGCCGGCCGACCCGCCCGGCTGGTCGGCCGGGGGCTGCGGGGCGATCGCACGAGGCACCTGCGGCGCGGTGGGGGCGGAGCCGGCGACCGTCTCCTGCACGGGGACGGAGCCGCCGTGCAAGGCGTTCGCGGCGACACCACCGGCCGCCATCGTCACGAGGACGAAGGCCGCCAAGGGTGCGCGGTGCTGGGTGCCCACGGGACGTCTCCCCTTCCTGCCCGAATCAGGAGTGGTGCGGTTGTCTGGACAAGTCTCCCTCAGGACGAGCGTGCGCGCCGCATCGCCAGAGCACAATGGCCCGAACGGACTACCGACGTTTGCCCGGCCCCCGGCCCGCTCCGGCGCCCTGGCCGTGCCCGTGACCCCGGCCAGGGCGGGCGCCGTCGCCCTTGCCGTGACCGCGGCCCGGGTGCGCGTGCCCCGCGCCACGCCCCTTGCCCGGGCCGTGCGCGCGGCCCTGGTCGCGACCCGGGCCGTGCGAGCGCGCCCCGTCCTGCCGATCGCGACCGCCGCGGGTCTCGTCGTCCCGCGGGGTCCCGGGGTGCTCGTGGTCCCGGCTCTGGCCGTGGCCGCGGCCTTCGCCGTGACCCGGACCGTGCCCCTGACCGTGCCCCTGACCCACCCCGTCCCGGGCGTCGTCGGCTCGCGGACCTGGGGCAGGGTCCCGCTGCTCGGTGGGTGGGGCCGCTTGCTCGGTGGCGGCTGCGGTGCTGTCGCCGGCGGCGGCAGCGGGGTCAACAGCGGTGTCGGCAGCGGCCACGTCCACCGGACCGCGCCGCTCGCCGGTCCGCCCCGGCGCCGGGGGCTCGGCGACCGCCCCGACGACGGGCTCCGGCGCCAGCCTCGCGCCGCCGACGACGTGCACCGTGGCCGCGCGCACGACCGATCGCGCCGCCTCGCTGCGCGCCCCGGTCACCACCACCGCGGCCGCCACCAGCAGCACCGCGACGAAGGCTGTCAGCTGTCGCTTGTGGTCGATCCGCACTGTCCCTCGTCCTGCTCTCGTTCCGTTCCACGTCCCTCACGGCACGCTGCCGCCCGCCCCCACTCCCCAACGAGCGGCGTGCCTCGCGCGACATGGTCCGAACGGACCGACCCGCACGGCCCGTTCGGGCCATGCGGGTCGAGGTCGGACCTGTCGAGCGGCGCCGGGTCGTTCACGCCCCTGCACCGGGACCTGGGTCAGGCGGACTTCTTCTTCTTGGTCTCCAGCGCGCGCGGGACCAGGGTGGGCGCCTCGACCCCCATGACGACGTCGCCGGTGACGATGACCTTCGCGACGTCGCCGCGGGAGGGGACGTCGTACATCACGTGGAGGAGGACCTCCTCGATGATCGCCCTGAGACCGCGGGCGCCGGTGCCGCGCTCCATCGCCTTGTCCGCGATCGCCGCGATCGCCTCCTCGGTGAACTCCAGCTCGACGCCGTCGAGCTCGAAGAGCTTCTGGTACTGCTTGACCAGCGCGTTGCGGGGCTCGGTCAGGATCTGGACCAGCGCCTCCTGGTCGAGCTTGCTGACGCTGGCGATCAGCGGCAGCCGACCGATGAACTCGGGGATCAGGCCGAACTTGGTGAGGTCCTCGGGCCGGACCTGCTGGAGCAGGTCCTCGGCCTCGCGCTCGGCCTGGCCGCGCACCTCGGCGGTGAAGCCGAGGGACTTCTTGCCGACCCGCTGCTCGACGATGTGCTCGAGGCCCGCGAAGGCGCCGCCGACCACGAACAGGATGTTCGTGGTGTCGATCTGGATGAACTCCTGGTGCGGGTGCTTGCGGCCGCCCTGCGGCGGGACCGAGGCGGTGGTGCCCTCGATGATCTTCAGCAGCGCCTGCTGCACGCCCTCGCCGGAGACGTCGCGGGTGATCGAGGGGTTCTCCGCCTTGCGGGCGACCTTGTCGATCTCGTCGATGTAGATGATCCCGGTCTCGGCCTTCTTGACGTCGTAGTCAGCGGCCTGGATCAGCTTGAGCAGGATGTTCTCGACGTCCTCGCCGACGTAGCCGGCCTCGGTCAGCGCCGTGGCGTCGGCGATCGCGAAGGGGACGTTCAGCATCCGCGCGAGGGTCTGGGCGAGGTAGGTCTTGCCGCAGCCGGTCGGTCCGATCACGAGGATGTTGGACTTCGCGACCTCGACGACCTCCTCCTTGCTGTGCTTGCCCGCGACGGGCTGGAGGCCGGCCTGCACCCGCTTGTAGTGGTTGTAGACCGCGACCGCCAGGGACTTCTTGGCCTGCTCCTGCCCGATCACGTAGGAGTTCAGGAACTCGAAGATCTCGCGCGGCTTGGGCAGCTCCTCGAGGCTGACCTCGGCGCCCTCGCTGAGCTCCTCCTCGATGATCTCGTTGCACAGGTCGATGCACTCGTCGCAGATGTAGACCCCGGGGCCCGCGATGAGCTTCTTGACCTGCTTCTGGCTCTTTCCGCAGAAGGAACACTTCAGCAGGTCACCACCGTCACCGATTCGCGCCACGGCCGGTCATCCTCCTCAACAGTGCTGAAACTCAGGAGACGGTACCCCGTGCCGGGCCCGCGAGGGCGCCGACACGGGGTGACACGTCAGGACGGCAGAAGCGCCGGGGTCGCCTTGCGGGACACCACCACGGTGTCGATCAGGCCGTAGTCGAGGGCCTGGTCGGCGGTGAGGATCTTGTCGCGCTCGATGTCGCGGCTGACCTGCTCGATGTCCTTGCCGGAGTGGGTGCTGATCATCCGCTCCAGGAGCTCGCGCATCCGCAGGATCTCGTTGGCCTGGATCTCGATGTCCGAGGTCTGGCCGAAGGTGCCCTCGGTGTAGGGCTGGTGGATGAGGATCCGGCTGTTGGGCAGCGCCAGGCGCTTGCCCTTGGTCCCGGCCGCGAGGAGGATCGCGGCGGCCGAGGCGGCCTGGCCGATGCACACGGTCTGCACGTCGGGCTTGATGAAGTTCATCGTGTCGTAGATCGCCGTCAGCGCGGTGAAGGAGCCACCGGGGCTGTTGATGTAGATCTGCACGTCCTGGTCGGGGTTCATCGACTCCAGGCACATCAGCTGGGCGATGACCGCGTTCGCGACGTCGTCGGAGATCGCCGTGCCGAGGTAGATGATCCGGTCCTCGAACAGCTTGGCGTAGGGGTCGATCCGGCGGAACCCGTAGGAGGTCCGCTCTTCCCACTGCGGGATGTAGTAGTTCATGGGTCAGTCCTTCTGGTGGGCCGGGCGGCCCTCGTCGGCGGCGTCGCGGGCGGACTTCACGACCTGGTCGACCAGGCCGTACTCCATCGCCTGCTGGGCGGTGAACCAGCGGTCACGGTCGGCGTCGGCCTCGACCTGCTCGCGGGACTGACCCGTGTGCTCGGCGATGAGGTCGAGCAGGACCTGCTTGATGTGCAGCGACTGCTGGGCCTGGATCTTGATGTCCGAGGCCGAGCCGCCCATCCCCGAGGAGGGCTGGTGCATCATGATCCGCGCGTGCGGCAGGGCGTAGCGCTTGCCCTTGGTGCCGGCGCAGAGCAGGAACTGACCCATCGACGCGGCCAGGCCCATCCCGACGGTGGCGACGTCGTTGGGGATGTAGTTCATGGTGTCGTAGATCGCCATGCCGGCGTCCACGGAGCCACCCGGGCTGTTGATGTGCAGGAAGATGTCGGCCTCGGGGTCCTCGGCCGAGAGCAGCAGCAGCTGGGCGCAGATCGCGTTGGCGTTCTGGTCGCGGACCTCCGAGCCGAGGAACACGATCCGCTCGCGCAGCAGCCGCTGGTAGATGTGGTCGTCGAGGACGTTCAGGCCTGCGCCGCCGTTCATCTCAGGGGCGCCGGTGAGGCTGGGGTTCTGGGTCACGTCGATGACCCTAGCCCGCTGCCCCGACACTTCCACGGCTTGTCCCCCACTGTTCGCCGACAGCGGATTTCGGCCGGCGGCTCAGCCCTCGGCCGCCGCCTTGAGCCGCTCCACGGTCTGCGCCATGCCCTGCTCGAGCTCGTCGGCGTGGCCGGCCGACCCGCCGAGGGCGAGCGGCGCGAAGACCCTGCTGACCACCGTCAGCCGGCGCGGGACCGGGCGGCGGTGGACGACGCGGGTCGCGCGGCCCTCGGGCCCGGCCGGGGAGAGCTCCCAGACCCAGCGTGCGCCGCTCGAGGTGGTGGTCCACGCCAGGACCCGGCCCGGGACGAGCTCGTCGACGACGTTGCGGGTGGGCCACACCGCGGGCCCGCGCCGGTTGAGCCCGAGGTACCACTGGCCGACCCGCAGGCCGCCGCGCTTGAGGGGCACCATCCGCAGCAGCTCCGGGCTCCGGGCCGGCATCTGGGCGACGTCGGTCAGCAGCGCCCACACGCGGGCGGGCGGCGCCGCGACGACGGCCTCCGCGCGCAGCTCGCGGTCGGGGGCACCGGACGGGCCGGGCTCGCCGGCAGGGCTCGAGGGCGAGGCGGTCACGGGAGCCATCGTTCCATGGCGCGATGCACCTCGGGGTGGTTCAGCAGGTCGAAGTGGTCGGCGCGCCCCAGGTGCAGCACCTCGCCGCCGGGGAAGAGCGTGCGCCCGCGCCGGTCGCGCCCGTACGCCGACCGCGGGCGCACCAGCAGGTCGCCGACCACGTGGCCGACCGGGTGGCGCTGGGAGCGGGTCAGCGTGGCCGCGACGAGCCGGTAGCGGGCGTGCGGCAGCGGCGGCACGTCCTCGGCCAGACCCGCCACGAGGTCGTGGACCCCGAGCGAGCGCCAGTCCAGGATCCTCCCGAACGCCGCGGTCTCGGGGAGCATGCCGAGCCCGCGGCTGCCGTGCCCGATCCCCCACGCGATCGGCGCCCCGAGGTGCGGGGTGCCCAGGGTGACCACCTCGGTGACCCGGTCGGTCCACGGCCGCTCCTCGGCGGTCGCGACCGCGCCGGCCGCCCGGACCACGAGGCCGCCCAGGGAGTGCCCCACGAGGGCGACCTCCTGCACCGCGACCGGCCAGCCGTCGACCAGGCGCTGGAGCAGCGCGGAGAGCGCGACGCCGTTCTCGCGCAGGCCGAGCCCGGTGTTGGCGCGCAGGAAGACCGGGGTGCGGCCGCGGGCGGCGAGCGCCTCGCCGTACGTCGTGCCGGTCCGCTCGCGGCCGTAGCCCCAGTAGGACTCGTTCTCGCACAGGCCGTGCAGGAAGACCACGATCCGGCCGGTCGCGTCGGGGAACGCCTCCGCCAGCGCGTCGAGAGGTACGTCGCGGCCGCCGCTGCGCACCGCCATCGGGATCGCCATCTGCGGCCGCTCCCGCACCAGCCGGTCCCCGATCAGGCCGTTGACCGCCGAGCTCACGAACCGCCCGCGCGGACCGTCCTCGAGCCGCGGGCCCACGCCCGTCGCGGCCGCCTTGTCCAGCCCGGCCGAGGTGGCCCGCAGGCCGGCCGAGACGCCGGCGTACACCGCCGTGGCGATCCCCCGGTGGATCCGGTCCGGCACGACCGAGGCGCCGCCGGTCGCCCGGCGCACGACGCCGCCGACCCGGTCGGCCCACGCGACGTGGGTGTCGCGGACACTGCCGACCACGAGCTCGTCGGCCACCTCGCTCAGCAGCGACAGCGCGTCGAGGTAGGTGGGGCCGGCCGCGGCGGGGCCGCGGGTCCGGGCAGCGGGACTCCGCGCAGCGGCCATGGAACGACGATACCCGCCTGAGTGCACAGCTGTGCACCCAAGCGGGTATCGGGGTGTCGGGGGGTCAGTCCTCCTTGGAGGACTCCTCCTCGGTCGCCTCGGCGGGCTCCTCGGCGGCGGGCTCCTCGCCGGCCTCCTCGGTGACCTCCATGATCGTGCCGTCGGGCTGGAGGTTCTTCAGCTCGACCACGTTGCCCGAGGCGTCCTTGACGACCGCGGACTCCACGATCGTCGCGAGCGCCTTGCCGCGCAGGATCTCCTGCACGAGCTCGGGGATGTGGTTGTGCTCGAACATGTGGTTCGCGAACTCCTGCGGGTTCTGCCCGGACTGCTGGGCGCGCCGCACGAGGTGCTGGGAGAGCTCGTTCTGGTCGACGCCGAGCTCCTCCTTCTTCGCGATCTCGTCGAGGAGGAACTGCGCGGCGACGGCGTCGCGGACCCGGCGGTCGAGGTCGGCCTCGAACTCCTCCTGGGTCTGGCCCTCGTCCTCGAGGTACTTCTCCATCGTGATGCCGGCGAACGTGAGCTGCTGCTCGATGTTCTGGCGGCGGGCGTTGAGCTCGTCGGTGACGATGCCCTCGGGCAGCGGCACCTCGACCTTCTCCAGGAGCGCCTCGAGGACGGCGTCGCGGGCCTCGGCGGCCTGCTCCAGGCGCTTGCCGCGGCCCAGGCGCTCGCGCACGTCGGCGGTCAGCTCCTCGAAGGTGTCGAACTCCGAGGCGAGCTGGGCGAACTCGTCGTCGGCCTCCGGGAGGTCCTGCTGCTGGACCTGGGTGACCTTGACCTGGACCTCGACCTCCTGGCCGACCAGGTCGCCGCCCACGAGCTGGGTGGTGAAGGTCTTCTCCTCGCCGGCGGCCATGCCCTCGAGGGCCTCGTCGAGACCGTCGATCATGCCGCCACGACCGACCTGGTAGCTCATGCCGCTGACCTCGGCGCCGTCGACGACCTCGCCGTCCTGCGTGGCCCGCAGGTCGAGGACGACGAAGTCGTTCTCGGCGGCGGGGCGCTCGACGTCGACCAGGGTCGCGAAGCGCTCACGCAGGGCCTTGACCTGCTCCTCGACGTCCTCGTCGGAGACCTCGACGTCGTCGACGCTCGCCTCGAGGCCCTCGTAGGAGGGCAGCTCGATCTGCGGGCGGATGTCGACCTCGGCGGTGAACTCGAGGACCTCGTTGTCCTCGAACTTGGTGACCTCGATCTCCGGCTGGGCCAGCGGGCTCAGCGAGTTCTCCTCCAGCGCCGCGACGTACTTCTTGGGCAGCACGTCGTTGATCGCCTCGTCGAGGACGGCGCCGCGCCCGACCTGGCGGTCGATCACCATCGGGGGCACCTTGCCGCGGCGGAAGCCGGGGACGTTGATCTGCTGAGCGATCTTCTTGTACGCCGCGTCGAGGCTCGGCTTGAGCTCCTCGAAGGGCACCTCGACGGTCAGCTTGGCCCGGGTCGGGCTCAAGGTCTCGACGGCGCTCTTCACAGGTTGTCTCCTGTCAATCGTTGTCTCGGTCACCGGTCGGTGAGGGTGGTTGGTGCGTCGGGGCGACAGGACTCGAACCTGCGGTCTCCTGCTCCCAAAGCAGGCGCGCTAGCCACTACGCTACGCCCCGCCAAGATGCCCACCGGTTGTCCCGCCGGGCTCCTGAGAGCGGATGACGGGAATCGAACCCGCGTAGCCAGTTTGGAAGACTGGGGCTCTACCATTGAGCTACATCCGCGCGCCGTCGTCAGGGCATGCGAGCACGCCTGAGTCCTGCGCGGGTCATCGTGCCACACCGCCGCGGGCCGCTCCCAAACGGCTCCGGCCCACGAACCGCGGGCCCGCACGAGCGAGTGACCCTGGCGCCGACCGGCTCAGCGCCGGTTGACCACGACCATCGCGCTGTCGTCGTCGCGCGCGCCGAGCGCCGCGACCAGCCGGTCGGCGGCGCCGCGGAAGTCCCCGCGCAGCAGGCTCTCGGCCTCCCCCAGCATCCGGTCGATGCCGAGCTCGATGTCGCGCCGCGGCTCCTCGACCATCCCGTCGGTGTAGAGCAGCAGGGCGTCGCCGGTCTGCAGGTGGCCGGTGGAGGCGTTGAAGACCGCCTCGTCGATGAGGCCGAGGACCGGGCCGTCGCTGGCGAGGACCGACCAGCGGCCGCTGCCGGCCGCCCGGACGACCGCCGGCGGGTGGCCGGCGGTGCGCACGGCGTACGCGCCGGTGTCGAGGTCGAGGGAGAGGTGGACGGCGGTCGCGAAGCCCTCCTCCCAGTCCTGCTGGAGCAGGTAGGCGTTGGCCGCGGGGAGGAAGCGGTCGGGGGGCAGCGCGCCGAGCAGCCCGCCGAACGCGCCGGAGAGCAGCAGCGCGCGGGTGCCGGCCTGCTCCCCCTTGCCCGAGACGTCGACGACCACGACCTCCAGCCGGCGGGTGCCCTCGGGACGCGTCGCGACCACGAAGTCGCCGGCGAAGGGCGTGCCGCCGGCCGAGCGCAGCGCGGTCTCGACCTGCCACCCCGCCGGCAGCGAGGGCACCCCGCCCTGGTTGAGGATGCGGTCGCGCAGGTCGACCAGCATCGACTCGCCCAGCATGTTCGCGACGCCGAGCCGCGAGCGACGGAACGAGGTCAGCAGCACGACGAAGCCCATCGCGAACTGGATGCTCACCGAGCCGACGGCCCGAGCGTCGATGGACTCCTGCACGGCCAGCGAGACGGTGAGCAGCAGCATCAGGGCGATGACGAACCACGGCAG
The DNA here is from genome assembly GCF_013177455.1 of Nocardioides marmotae. Taxonomy (NCBI): domain Bacteria; kingdom Bacillati; phylum Actinomycetota; class Actinomycetes; order Propionibacteriales; family Nocardioidaceae; genus Nocardioides; species Nocardioides marmotae. Next base: position 1,319,676 of record NZ_CP053660.1, on the reverse strand, counting down.
CGTGCGCGGGCCCAGCACCAGGCTGCCGAGGAGCAGCGGCAGCATGAGCGCGTCGAGCGGCATCTGCGCGGGGAACGCCGCGACCAGCGCGGTCAGCACGACGCCGCCGAGCACCAGCCCGACCGCCCACCGGGTCTCCCGCGGGACCCGGCGACGCAGCGCGGCGACGCGGGCGCGGCGAGAGACGACGCGCCGGGCGTCGTACGCAGCCGTCATGGTCGCCTCGCGGGGTCGGGTCGGGGCGGGGTCACTGTACGGCGCGCGAGCGGAAGGTCGGCTGGCAACGCGGGCACCAGAACAGGTTGCGTGCCTGGAGGACGTCGGTGCGGACCTTCGACCCGCACACCAGGCACGGCTGGCCGTGTCGGCGGTAGACGTAGACCTCGCCGCCGTGGTCGTCCTTGCGCGGCGGGCGGCCCATCGCCTCGGGCGTGTGCTCGGGGCGGACGGTGTCGATCCGGCCGGTGCGCACCCCCTCGGCCATCAGCACCACGAGGTCCTCCCACATCGCCTGCCACTGGCCGGGGCGCAGCGTGTTGCCGGGACGCAGCGGGTGCATCCGGTGCCGGAAGAGCACCTCGGCGCGGTAGACGTTCCCGACGCCGGCGAGCACGGTCTGGTCCATCAGCAGGCCCCCGATCGGGGCGCGGCTGCGGCGGATGCGCTGCCAGGCGCGGTCGGGGTCGGCGTCGGGGCGGATCGGGTCGGGGCCGGAGCGCGCGACCACCTGGTCGCGCTGCGCGGCGGTGACCAGCTCGCAGGTCGTCGCGCCGCGGAGGTCGGCGTACGCCGCCGCGTCGGCGCGGACGATGCGCATCCGGACCTGGCCGACCGGGTCGGGCACGTCCTCGACCCCGGTGCGGACGTCGAGCTTGCCGTAGAGACCGAGGTGGACGTGGACGAAGCGCTCGGCGGGGAACTCGACGAACAGGTGCTTGCCCCACGCCTCGGCGCCCTCGAGCAGCTGGCCGTCCACGAGCGCCGCGGACTCCGCGAAGCGCCCCTGCGGGCTGCCGACCCGCACGACGTGGCCGGCGAAGGCGTCGGTGATGTCCAGCGCGAGCCGGTGGAGGGTGTGCCCCTCAGGCATCGCTGCTGTCGTGACCCTGCGCCGACGCCGGCAGCGGCGGGAGCTCGCGGGTGGTCTCGTAGGAGGCCAGCTGGCCGATCCGGCGCACGTGGCGCTCGTCGCCGGTGAAGTCGGTGCCGAGGAAGACCTCGACGAAGCGGGTCATGTCCTCCAGGGAGTGCATCCGGCCGCCGACCGAGACCACGTTGGCGTCGTTGTGCTCGCGGGCCAGCACCGCGGTCTCCTCGGACCAGACCAGCGCGCAGCGCACGCCGATCACCTTGTTGGCCGCCATCTGCTCGCCGTTGCCCGAGCCGCCGATGACCACGCCCAGCGCGTCGCCCCCCGCGGCGCGGTCGGCCGCGACGCCCTGGGCGGCGCGCAGGCAGAACACCGGGTAGTCGTCGAGCGCGTCGTAGACGAACGGGCCGTGGTCCACCGGCTCGTGGCCGTGCTCACGCAACCAGGCGACCAGGTGGTCCTTGAGCTCGAGGCCGGCATGGTCGGAACCGAGGTGCACGCGCATGGTCCGATCCTCTCAGGGGACGTGCTGGCGGACGAAGCCGGCCACCTGCCCCATCAGCGCCTCGGCGGCGGGGAAGACCGAGGGGTGCCGCCAGAAGCCGTGGATCTGCCCCTGGTACCGGGTCGAGACGACCTGGACGCCCTCCTCGGCCAGGCGGAGCGTGAGGTGCTCCCCCTCGTCGCGGAGCGGGTCGTGCTCGGCGGTCACGACGAGCGTCGACGGCATCGCGGCCAGGCTCTCCGCGCGCAGCGGGGCGAGGTCGGGGTGCTCGAGATCGGCCGGCGTGGCGGCGTACTGCTGCCAGTACCAGGCGGCCTCGCGCGGGTCGAAGCCGTCGCCGGCGGTCCGGTAGGAGTCGAAGCCGGCGCTCGGGTCGAGGAAGGGGTAGATCAGCACGGCCGCGGCGAGGACGCCGGGGTGGCGCAGCGCGGCGACCAGCGCGAGGTTGGCGCCGGCGCTGTCGCCGTGGACGACGTAGGGCCCCGGCTCGTTGGCCTGGAGCCAGCGGAGCGCCGTGGAGACGTCGTCGGGCGCGGCGGGGAACGGCTCCTCGGGCGGGCGGCGGTAGTCGACGCTCAGCACGCTGAGACCGGTGCGGTTGGCGAGTCGCCGCGCCGCCGGGTCGTGCACCTCGACGTCGTGGAAGACGAAGCCGCCGCCGTGGAGGTGGACGACGACACCGGGCCGGGCGCCCGCCGGGCGGTAGAGCCGGCAGGGCACGCCGTCGGCGTCGACGTCGCGGACCTCGGCGACCTCCTCGCGGGGCTCGGCGAGGGCGGCGGCGCGCGCCGCGGCCCGCTCAGCGGCCAGGTCGTGCTCGGCGGACCAGACCGGCGGGCCCGCCGGCTGCTCCAGGGCGCGCCGGGACTCCGGGAACAGCACGGCGCCCGCCCTCAGCGCTGCATGAGCGCGTCGAGACCGACCGCGACGGCGGCCGCGACCCGGAAGTCGACCCGCTGGTCGGGCACGTTGACGGTGTACTTGTCGCGCATCGAGGCCTGCCGCTCGACCGAGAACAGCGGCTGCCCGTCGCTGCCGACGAAGTCGAAGTGGATCGGCAGGAACGGGATGTCGGTGAAGCGCCGGATCAGCGCCACGCCCTGGCTGCGCTCCTGGCCGGTGCCCTGGTAGCCGGGGCCCTCGACGTGGAACGTCGAGCGGAGCAGGCTCTTGCCGAAGTCCTTGCGGAAGAACCCGAGCTGCTGCCCGGTCTCGTCGGTGATGTCGTAGCCCGCGTTGAGGTCGATGCGCTTGCGGGCCTTGAACGCGAAGACGGCACGCTGCTTGCTGGCGTCGGCGAAGAAGGTGACCTGCTCCTTGAACGCCAGCCGCTTCTGCTCCGCCAGCCCGTAGAGCTGCCCGAAGGAGCCGTCGGGGTTCGCGGCGTACAGCTCGTAGCGGTTGGTGGTCATGGCGAGCTTCTGCTTGACGTAGAAGGTCGGCAGGTACATCTGCGCGGTCATGGGCCGCAGCCTAGGGGTCCGCGCGGTCAGGCACCGCCGTTGTCCCCGCCCAGCGACCCGGGTGTCGTGGACTCCTCCTCGGCGAAGCTGACCGGATACCCGGAGCGGACGGCGTGGGCCACCTCGCGGACCCAGGCGTCGTCGTCCAGGGCCAGGCCGGCCTGCGCCATCTCCCGGCGCAGGGTGTCCTCCACGTCGATGTGGGCGTCCGTGGCGTACGCCGTCGCCGTCGCGTCGACCGCGCGCTGCGTCGCGGCGCGGACCTGGGCCTCGTCGATCGGTTCGCTCATGGCTCCCCCGTACCCACCCGGCCGCGCGCCACCGACCGGCTCGCCGACCGGCTCGGTCACTCCCCCGTGAGCCGGGCGAGCTCCTCCTCGACGACCGAGGGGTCGAGCTTGGTGAAGATCGGGGTCGGCTTGGCGACCGGCGCGCCGACGACGATCGGGCGGCGCTCCCAGCGGGGCACCGCGGCGTAGTCGCCGGTGATGATCGGGTAGCCCGCCCCGCCGTCGAGGTCCTCGGCCTCCTCGATGCGCGGCATCGGCGCGACGTCGCCGGCGCCACCGAGCGCGGCGTCGACGAGGTTGGCCGAGAACGGCAGGAACGGCGCGAGGACCAGGTTGAGGTCGGCGACGCACTGGGCCACGACGTGGAGGACCGTGCCGAGCCGCTCGCGCTGGTCCTCGCCCTTGAGCTTCCACGGCTCGGTGTCCGAGACGTACTTGTTGACCTCGCCGACCGCGCGCATCGCCTCGCCGATCGCCTGCTTCTGCCGGTGGCGGCCGATCAGCTCGCCGACCGTGGCGAAGGCGCCCTCGGCGACGGCCAGCACGGCCTCGTCCTCGGGGGTGAGGTCGCCCGCGGGCGGGATCTCGCCGAAGTTCTTGGCGATCATGGTGGCGGTGCGGTTGACCAGGTTGCCCCAGCCGGCGACCAGCTCGTCGTTGGTGCGGCGGACGAACTCCGCCCAGGTGAAGTCGGCGTCCTGGTTCTCCGGGCCGGCTGCGGCGACGAAGTAGCGGAACGCGTCGGGCTGGTAGCGGCTGAGCAGGTCGCGGACGTAGATGACGACCTTCTTGGAGGAGGAGAACTTCCGACCCTCCATGGTGAGGAACTCCGAGGAGACGACCTCGGTCGGCAGGTTGAGCACGCCGTACTCCCGCGGCGAGCCGCCCTTCTCGCCCTTGCCGGCGTAGGCGAGCAGCTCGGCCGGCCAGATCTGGGAGTGGAAGGTGATGTTGTCCTTGCCCATGAAGTAGTACGACAGGGCCTCGGGGTCGTTCCACCACTGACGCCAGGCCTCGGGGTCGCCCGAGCGGCGCGCCCACTCGATCGAGGCGGAGAGATAGCCGATGACGGCGTCGAACCAGACGTAGAGCTTCTTGGTGGGGTTCTCCCGCCACCCGTCGAGCGGGACCGCGATGCCCCAGTCGATGTCGCGCGTCATCGCGCGCGGCCGGATCTCCTTGAGGATGTTCTGGCTGAACCGGATGACGTTGGGCCGCCACAGGCCGGTCGCCTCGCGCTCGTCGAGCCACTCACCCAGCGCGTCGGCGAGGGCGGGCAGGTCGAGGAAGAAGTGCTGGGTCTCGACGAACTCCGGGGTCTCGCCGTTGATCCGGGAGACGGGGTTCTTCAGGTCGGCGGGGTCGAGCTGGTTACCGCAGTTGTCGCACTGGTCGCCGCGCGCGCCGTCGTACCCGCAGATCGGGCAGGTGCCCTCGATGTAGCGGTCGGGCAGGGTGCGGCCGGTGGACGGGGAGATGGCGCCGTACGTCGTCTTCTCGACGAAGTAGCCGTTCTCGTAGACGCCGAGGAACAGCTCCTGGACGACCGCGTGGTGGTTGCGCGTCGTGGTGCGCGTGTAGAGGTCGTAGGAGACGCCGAGCGCGGCGAGGTCCTCGGCGATGATGCGGTGGTTGCGGTCGGCGAGCTCCTGCGGGGAGACCCCCGCCTCGTCGGCGGCGATGAGGATCGGGGTGCCGTGCTCGTCGGTGCCGGAGACCATCAGGACGTCGTGCCCGGCCATCCGCATGTAGCGGCTGAAGACGTCGGAGGGCACGCCGAAACCGGCGACGTGGCCGATGTGGCGCGGACCGTTGGCGTAGGGCCAGGCGACGGCGGACAGGACTCGGCTCATGGGCTCGATCCTAGGGTCGGGCGGCCGCGGTGGCCGCCTCGGCGCCGACCGCGGACGGCGCTAGCGTGATCCGCATGACGCTGATCGCGGAGGACCTGCTGCTCCTGCTCCTCGACGACGCCAAGGGCACGCTCGCCGCGAGCAGCTACCTGCCGACCGCGCTCGGCGGTGCGCTCCTGGTCGAGCTCGCGCTCGCCGGGGCCGTGGAGGTCGAGGAGAAGCGCGGGTTCTGGCAGACCGCGAAGGTCCGGGCCACGGCGACGACGCCGCCCCAGGACCCCCTGCTCGCGGCGGCTCTGGCCACGGTCGCGGAGAAGGAGCGCAGCGCCCAGGACCTCGTCGGCCGGCTCGGCAAGGGCGTCAAGGACGACCTGCTCGCGAGCCTCGAGCGGCGCGGGATGGTGCAGGCGCGCCGCGACAAGGTGCTCGGCCTGTTCCCCCGGACGACCTGGCCCGCGGTGGACTCCACCCACGAGGACGCCGTACGCCGTGCGCTCACCGCCGCGCTCGTCTCCGGCGCCGAGCCCGACGATCGCACCCGCGCGCTGGTGGCGCTGCTCGACGCGCTCGGCCGCGCGCACCGGACGGTGGAGCACCAGGGCATGTCGGCCGGCGAGGTCCGCCGGCGGGCGAAGGCGCTCGCCGACGGCGACTGGGCCGCGAAGGCGGTCAAGGACGCGATCGCCGCCTCGACCGCCGCGATGTCGACGGCGATCGCGGCCGGAGGGGTCGCGGCCGCAGCCTCGTCGTGACGCGGTCTAGCTGAAGTCGAGCTCGCCGGTGCGTGAGCGCTTGAGCTCGAAGAAGTGCGGGAAGCCGGCGAGCAGCACCGCGCCGTCCCACACCTTGCCGGCCTCCTCGCCCTTGGGGATCGAGGAGAGGACGGGGCCGAAGAAGGCCGTGCCCTCGATGGCGATGGTGGGCGTGCCGACCTCGTCGCCGACCTGGTCCATGCCGAGGTGGTGGGACTTCTTGATCGCCTCGTCGTAGGAGGAGTCGTCCATCGCGTCGGCCAGGGACGTCGGGAGCCCGGCCTCCTCCAGCGCCGACTCGATCACCTCGCGGGTGAAGTCCTGGCCCTGGTTGTGCCGCCGGGTGCCGAGGGCGGTGTAGAGCGGCAGCACCACGTCCTTGCCGTGCGCCTGCTCGGCGGCCATGACGACCCGCACGGGCTGCCACGCCGTCTTGAGGAACTCGCGGTACTCGTCGGGGATGTCCTTGTCCTGGTTGAGGTAGGCCAGGGACATCAGGTGCCAGGTGACGGAGATGTCGCGGACCTTCTCCACCTCGAGGATCCAGCGCGAGGTGATCCAGGCGAAGGGGCAGGCGGGGTCGAACCAGAAGTCGGCCGTGGTCGGCGTGGCAGCAGTCATGGCACGCTCAACACCCGGGGGCCGTCGGCTGTTCCTGGCTGTCCGGATCGCCCCGCCCGCACCCGGCCAGCCTCACCCGGTCAGCCTCATCCGGCCAGCAGGTGCAGGCCCAGGCCGAGCAGCGCGAAGAACAACGCGAGGCTCACGATCACCCCGACGACGGCCGCGGTGACCCCGGACGCTCTCCCCCAGCCACCGCCGCTCGTCGACCAGCTCGCGCTGCATCACCGCGATCTGGCCGGCGGGGCCGCCGAAGGCCGTCGGGTCAGCGCACGACCACGGTCGCGGTCGCCCGGCTGCTGCGCACCACGTCGGTGCCGCGGTAGACGACCGTCACCGCGTGCTTGCCGGCCTTCAGCTTCGGCACCACGACGCGGGCGCGCCCGCCGTCGACCGTCGCGTTGACGACCCGGCCGCCGACCTTCACCTTCACCGGCCCGGTGGGCGCGGCCACGCCCGGGGCGGTCACCTCGACCACGACCACGGCCCGGCCGGCCCGGCCGTTGGTGCGGAGCACGAGGGAGGACGTCGTCGCCACCCGGCCCTCGGCGCGGACCGTGCTGCGGGCGCTGCGGTAGTGCTGCGCGGCGAGGTCGGCCCGCAGCGAGATCCGACGCCCGGCGTCCTCGGGGAGCAGGGTGTACGACGGGCCGGTGCCGACCGGCGCGCCGTCGCGCAGCCAGGTCAGGGTCACGGCCGCGTCGGCCGGGGTGAACTCACCCGGGACCGCGGTGAGCGTGCGCCCGACGCGGGCCACCCCGCGGACGCCGAAGTCGCGGGTCACCTCGATGGCCCCGGCGATGACCGGCTCGGTGGCCGGGGTGTCCAGGACCAGGCGCTGGTAGCCCGGCGAGTTGACGATGACGCGCGCGGAGACCGTGGCACCGATCTGCTCCTGGCCGAGCACGAGCTTCCAGCCGGTCGCGCCGGGGATGGCCTTGCCGTCGGCGCGCCACTGCACGCGGAGCACCTCCGGCGCAGGCGTGTACGTCGGCCGCGACACGGTCAGCGTCTGGTCGACCTCCGCCGCCCCGGTCACCACGGGCTCGGCGGACTGCGCGAACGTCCCGGGCGCCACCGCGGGCGCGACCGGCGAGGTGGCCGACGCGGCGGCGTACCCCTTGCGGTTGGCGGTGACCCGCACCGCGAGCCGCTTGCCCTGCAGCGCCGGGGTCGGGGTGAACGTCGGGGTCGTCGCGCCGGCGACCGGCTGGCCGGCGGCGAGCCACTGGTAGGAGAGGGTCGCGGTGGGCTGCCAGGCGCCCGGCTCGGCGCTGACCGGCCGGCCCACGACCGGCGTGCCGACGACCGCGGGCGGCGCGTCGTTGACGACGACGCGGTCGTTGAAGTGGATGAAGCCGCTGGGCCAGCTGCCGTTGGCCTTGGTGATCCGGCGCCAGGCGAAGTCGCCGCCCCAGCTGTCCTCGGAGACGATGATCTCGGTCGGGGAGACGACCTGCTCGACGTAGGCGACGTGGCCGGCCGACCCGGCGCCGCCGACGTTCTGCTTCCACCACGCGACCGCGCCCACCATCGGCGTCATGTCGGTGATCGAGGCCATCGCGCGGCCCCAGTTCTCCGCGTTGCCGCTGCCGGTCCAGGGCCGCTCGTCGGGCATCCCGCTGGAGATCATCCGGTAGGCGACGTAGTTGGTGCAGTTGTGCCCGGCGTACATCCGCCAGTACATCTTGCCGCTCGCGGCCTGGTAGCCGGCGTTGGAGTAGCCCGCCTCCCGGCAGCCCTTGTAGCCGGTGCACAGGTAGGTCGAGGCGGCCTGGGCCGGCGCGACCGGCACGGCCACCAGGCCGGCACCCAGGATGCCGAGCAGCAGCACCAGGGCCGCGTACGCGCGCCTCGGCCGGGTCGGTCGAGGCGCGAGGGACTGCTGTGACTGCTGGGGCACAGGAGGACTGTAGTCAACGATTGTCAAGCACCGACACGCGGTGCCAGAACTTCAATCTTGTAATTTCTCCGAGCCCACCCCGCGCTTGCGGGTCCGCCGCCGGGGCGGTGGCAGGATGATTCGCATGCCTGGAACCAACCTCACCCGGGACGAGGCCGCCACCCGCGCCGCCCTCCTGGACGTCACGTCGTACACCATCGACCTCGACCTCACCGGCGCCACCGCGACCGACGCCCGCACCTTCGGCTCGACCACCACCATCGAGTTCACCTGCCGCGAACCGGGCGCTGCGACCTTCGCCGACCTCGTCGACGCCACCGTCCACGAGATCACCCTCAACGGCGAGAGCCTCGACCCGGCCACGGCCTACGCCGACAGCCGCATCGCGCTGCCGGGCCTGCAGGAGCGCAACACCCTCGTCGTGCGCGCGGAGTGCACCTACTCCCACACCGGCGAGGGCCTGCACCGCTTCGTCGACCCCGCCGACGACCGGGTCTACCTCTACTCCCAGTTCGAGGTCCCCGACGCCCGCCGCGTCTTCACGACCTTCGAGCAGCCCGACCTCAAGGCGCCGTTCACCTTCACCGTGACCGCGCCCGCGCACTGGGCCGTCGTGTCGAACTCCCCCACCCCCGAGCCGCAGCCGGCCGGCGAGGGGGCCGCGGTCTGGGCCTTCGAGCCGACCAAGCCGATGTCGACCTACATCACCGCGATCGTCGCCGGCGAGTACCACGCCGAGCACGACGTCTACGAGGGCAAGCACGGCTCGATCCCGCTCGGCCACTACTGCCGCCAGTCGCTCGTCGAGCACATGGACACCGAGGAGCTGGTCCAGCTCACCAAGCAGAGCTTCGCCTTCTTCGAGGAGAAGTTCGACTACCCCTACCCCTTCGGCAAGTACGACCAGCTCTACGTGCCGGAGTACAACATGGGCGCGATGGAGAACGCCGGCTGCGTGACGCTGCGCGATGAGTACCTCCCCCGCAGCCGCCAGCCGCGCTCGTTCTACGAGTTCCGCACCTCGGTGATCACCCACGAGATGGCGCACATGTGGTTCGGCGACCTGGTGACCATGAAGTGGTGGGATGACCTCTGGCTCAACGAGTCCTTCGCGGAGTGGGCCTGCTACTGGTGCGAGGCCGAGGCCACCGACTTCACCGACGCCTGGACCGGCTTCGCCAACGCGCGCAAGCAGACCGGCTACCGCGCCGACCAGCTGCCCTCGACGCACCCGATCGCGGCCGACAACGTCGACCTGCACGCGGTCGAGGTGAACTTCGACATGATCACCTACGCCAAGGGCGCCTCTGTGCTCAAGCAGCTGGTCGCCTGGGTCGGGCTCGACCCGTTCCTGGCCGGCCTGCGCCAGTACTTCAAGGACCACGCGTTCTCCAACGCCACCTTCGCCGACCTGCTCGCGGCGCTGGAGAAGTCCTCGGGCCGCGAGCTCAAGGGCTGGGCCCAGGAGTGGCTGCAGACCGCCGGCGTCAACACCCTCGCCCCGGCCTTCGAGCTCGACGACCAGGGCCGCTACACGTCGTTCTCCGTCGAGCAGTCGGCCCACCCCGACTGGCCGACGCTGCGCCGCCACCGCCTCGGCATCGGCCTGTACGACGAGGTCGACGGCCGCCTCGTGCGGCGCGAGTACCTCGAGGTCGACGTCGAGGGCGCCTCGACGGCCGTCGAGGCACTCGTCGGGACCGAGCAGCCGGCGCTGCTGCTGCTCAACGACGAGGACCACGCCTACGCCAAGATCCGCCTCGACGAGCGCTCCCTGCAGACCGTCATCGGCGGGCTCTCGAAGCTCGAGGACTCCCTCCCCCGCGCCGTCGCGTGGACGGCCGCCTGGGACATGACCCGCGACGGCGAGCTGTCGGCGACCGACTGGGTCCGCCTGGTGCTGGCCAACATCGGCCAGGAGACCGACGCCTGGGGCGTCACCCGGATCCCGGCCTCCACCGCCCTCGCGGTCGAGCTCTACTCCGACCCGGCCGGGCGACCCGCCCTCCAGGAGGAGTGGGAGACCGGGCTGCGCTCGCTCCTGCTCGCCGCGGAGGCCGGCAGCGACCACCAGCTGACCTTCGCCCGCTCCTACGCGCTGGCGGCCCGCTCCGAGCAGGCCGTCGCCGACCTGCGCGGGCTGCTCGACGGCTCCTTCACCGTCGAGGGCCTCAGCGTCGACCAGGACCTGCGCTGGGAGCTGGTGAAGAACCTCGCCCGCCTCGGGGTCTTCACCGACGCCGAGATCGACGCCGAGCTCGACCGCGACGCGACGAGCGCCGGCCGGGAGAAGGCGGCCGCCGCCCGTGTGGCGCAGCCGACCGCCGCGGCCAAGCAGGCCGGCTGGGCCGCGATCATGGACCCCGCCACGCCGAACGAGACCTCGCGCGAGATGGTGCTCTCCATCTTCCGGTTCAACCAGGAGGAGGTCGCGGCGCCGTACCTCGAGAAGTACCTCGAGGCCGCCGAGACCGCGATCGACAGCCTCGGCTTCCACAAGGGCTCGGTCGTGCTCGAGCACGGCTTCCCGCGGCTCCTGGCCTCGGCGGAGACCGTCGCCCGGCTCGACGCCTGGCTGGCCGACAACACCGCCCCCAAGGGCGCGCAGCGCTACGTCGGCGAGGCGCGCGCCGAGCTGGCCCGGGCGCTGACCGCCCAGGAGCGTGACGCCCGCGGCTGACCCCGCGCGGACGCACGAACGGCCGGCCTCCCTCGGGAGGCCGGCCGTTCGGTGTCTCAGGGCCGGTTCGGTGTCTCAGGGCCGGTTCGGCGCCGGTGGGCCGATCAGGCCTCGCCGGCGTGCAGCGTCTGCGGGGGCCGGGCGTGCTCGGCGAGCATGTGGATGCCGCGGACCAGGCCGCCGACGAGATCGTCCGCGGCGAAGGCCGAGCGCATCTGGAGGGCGGCGAGCTCGACCTGGCGGTCGGTGAGCGTGCGGCGTACCCAGCCGCCGGTGACGATCTCCAGCGCCCGGGCGACGGGGTCGACCATCACCAGGATGCTGCGCGAGGGCGCGACCAGGGAGTTGTGCAGCTGTGTGGCGAACGAGCGCGGGTCACCCTCCGCCGTCCCGATGAAGACGGAGAACTCGACGCGCGAGAGACGCTCGGCCGCGCGGATCGCCTCGTCGAGGCGGGCCCGCTCGGCCTCGGTCAGGTGTTCACCACCGGGCACTGGCTCCACCCGCCTGTGAGTCGTCCCCGTCGGGGCCGGCGAGCTCGGAGGTGCTCTTGCGGGGGCCGCCGATCCACTGGTTCTCGACCGCGGGCGAGCCCGGCGTGACGCGCTCGCCGCGGATCATGGCCGGCGCGTAGACGACCACCCAGATCACGATGAACAGCAGCAGCGGGACGCCGCCGAAGAGCAGCACCGCGTGCAGGGTGTTGACCGGGTCCGGGTCCGACCAGCCCTCGGGCACGTCGGCGGTCGCGGGGGCAGCCTGCACGACGGCGGCGGTCAGGACGACGGAGAGGCCGGAAAGCAGGGCGGCGGCCCGACGAACGGGGCTGATCGAGGCGGTCACGCGTGCAGGATATCCGTAGCCCTCCCCCGCCCCGGCGCCCCGTCCGGTCAGATGGGTCACACGGCCGCGCGGAGCCTTCGGCGGCGGGGTGCCCACCTGTTAGACATGGGCCCCATGTTCACCGCGACCACCGGCCCCTGCGAGGACGGCGAGCAGACCTGCAACATCGCCTACGAGTGGTTCGGCAACGACACCGTCGCCGAGGTCGCCGACGTCATCATCGGCAAGCCGCTCGCGATCACCGCCCTCGTCATCCTCGGCCTCGTCATCCGCTGGGTGCTGCACAAGCTGGTCGACCGGCTCGTGGCCAGCGCCGAGGACGGCGTGCTGCCCGACCGGGTCACCCGCCTGCCCAAGCGGGGCAAGGCCGTCCACGCGGTCGCCGCGCGCGACGCGGCGACGCAGACCCGCCGGGTCCAGCGGGCCAAGACCATGGGCGACCTGCTCAAGAGCGTCGTCACCGGCGTCCTGGTGGCGATCTTCGGCACGATGATCCTCAGCGAGCTGGGGGTCAACATCGCCCCGATCATCGCCAGCGCCGGGATCGTCGGCGTCGCCCTGGGCTTCGGCGCCCAGTCACTGGTCAAGGACTTCCTCTCCGGCATCTTCATGATCTTCGAGGACCAGTACGGCGTCGGCGACGTCGTCGACGTGGGCGAGGCGACCGGCACGATCGAGGCGGTGAGCCTGCGCGTCACCCGGCTGCGCGACCTCAACGGCACCGTCTGGTACGTCCCCAACGGCGAGATCCTGCGGGTCGGCAACATGAGCCAGAACTGGTCCCGCGCGGTGGTCGACGTCAACGTCGCCTACGGCGAGGACCTGGTCCGGGTCCAGGACGTGCTCCGCGACGTCAGCCACGGCCTGTGGGAGGACGAGGACTTCCGCAACGTCGTCATCGAGGCACCGGAGGTCACCGGCGTGGAGATGCTGGCCGCCGACTCGATCACCCTGCGGGTGATGGTCAAGACCGCACCGATGGAGCAGTGGGGCGTCGCCCGCGAGCTGCGCCAGCGGATCAAGGCGCGCTTCGACCACGAGGGCATCGAGATCCCCTTCGCCCAGCGGGTCGTCTGGCACCGCGAGGAGGTCCGGGCCGCGCACGGCACGGACGTGTCGGCGCCGGAGTCCGAGTCCGAGGGCGAGCGGGCCGGCCAGGACGCCTGAGCCGCCGGCGTACGCGCCGCCGCACGCCCGAGCACACGACAGCGGCCCGCCCGGTCACCCGGGCGGGCCGCTGTGCGTCGTACGGCGGGACGTGCCCGCCCGCGGGTCAGCTCTTGAGCGAGGCGTCCAGCGTGATGGTGGTGCCGGCGAGCGCCTGGCTGACCGGGCAGCCCTCCTTGGCGCCGGTGGCGGCCTCGACGAACTTCTCCTCGGAGATGCCCTCGACGGTGCCGACGACGGTCAGCTTGATGCCGGTGATGCCGGTGCCCGGGGTCAGCTCGACCTCGGCGCTGGTCTCCAGGGTGGTCGGCGGGGTGCCGGCCTTGGACAGCGCGGCGGAGAGCGCCATGGAGAAGCACGAGGAGTGCGCCGCGGCGATGAGCTCCTCGGGGCTGGTCTTGCCGTTCGCCGACTCGGCGCGGGAGGGCCAGGACACGTCGAAGGTGCCCACGCCCGAGGACTGGAGCTCCACGGAGCCGGAGCCCTCCTGGAGCGAGCCCTGCCAGGTGGTCTGCGCGGTGCGCGTCGTTGCCATGCCTCGATCACTCCTGTGGGGTCGGTGGCCAGTGTGCGGCCGGGGGTCTGGTCCGTCGCGAGTCTGGCACGCGGATGCAACGGACTGGAGAGGCGTCGGCAGAATGGGACCCGTGACCACGTTCTACGAGGAAGTCGGCGGCTTCGAGACGTTCCGCCGCATCGTCGCGACCTTCTACGAGGGTGTGGCCACCGACGAGGTGCTGCGGCCGATGTACCCCGAGGAGGACCTCGGGCCCGCGGAGGAGCGCTTCCTGCTCTTCCTCGTCCAGTACTGGGGTGGCCCGACGACGTACTCCGAGACCCGTGGGCACCCGCGGCTGCGCATGCGCCACGCGCCGTTCCAGGTCACCCCGGAGTCGCGCGACCACTGGCTCAAGCACTTCCGCGCCGGGCTCGACGCCGTCGACCTCACCCCCGAGCAGGAGGCCCAGCTCTGGGACTACGTCACCCACGCCGCGCAGTTCATGGTCAACACCGTCGACGAGCCGCCCGCCGCGACCTGAGGCCCGATGCCTGATGCTCAGCCGGTGACGGCCTCGTCGAGGAAGTCGAGGTCGTCGGCGAGCACAGGGCGTACGTCGCCGCGCGACCCCACCCAGCCCACGCCCGGCTCGTAGCGGCGCACCACCCGCGCCGGGTTGCCCGCCACCACAGCGTGGTCCTCCACCACACCGCGCACGATCGAGCCCGCCGCGACCACGACGTTGCGGCCCAGCCGGGTGCCCGGCAGCAGCACCGCGTGGTGGCCGATCCACGACCCCGCCCCGACCACCACCGGGTCAGAGGGGCCGAACTGCGCGCCGACCGGCCGGTCCGGCACCTGGTAGCCGTGGCTGGCGTCGGTCACGAACACGCCCTGCCCGAAGAACACGTCGTCGCCGATCTCGATCGACTCGTGCGCGGTGATGCTCGTCCGCGCGCCGATGACGCACCGGTCGCCGACCACCAGGCCCCGCGGCGGCAGCGCCTGCTCATTGGTCCCCCAGCCCACCGACAGCGTCACCTGGCGACCCACGAGCGTCCGCTCGCCGAGGTGGATCGAGGAGGCGTTGAGGATCGTCGCCGGCGGGAAGTCGATGCACGACCCCGCCCCGAAGCTCCCGAACTCCTCGGCCGCCCGCGTCCCCGGCACGATCTCCCCCGCCCGGTCCACCCACCGCCACCCGGCGTGGACGGCACGGTTCAGCAGGCGTGGGATGAGGCGCACGGGCGGACCCTAGCGGTGCTGTCTCACCTTCGGCTTTCGGGCCGTGGGTAGCGGCCGCCCCCGCTGGTCGAGCAGGAGGCGCCCTGGCGCCGACGTGTCGAGGCCCCTGGCAGCCGACCTTCGGCCTGCGGGCTGTGGGGTGGTTGCGGCTTTGGCAGCTATGGGCCAGGTACGTCGTGGGTCGCGGTTCGCTGCCGGGTCTCTGGCCGCCGCCTCGCGCTGGCGCGTCCGACCCCGCTCTGAAGATCTGAGAACAGACCCTTCCATTCGAGCAGCTGTTCGACTAGAATGAGGCATGGCCTTGATCGCGACGCTCGAGCACCCGCTGGACACCCCAGCCGACGTGCTGAGCCTCGCGCGCGCCAAGCAGCGCGCGGCTAACGCGGCCGAGGCCGAGCTCCTCGAAGCGGCGGTCCAGTGGTGCGTGCTGCACCCGGCGGAGTCGTTGGACGAGGCGGCGACGTGGTCGGTGTTCCGCGGGTTCGGTGACAAGCCGGTCTGCCTGGCGGGTGAGGGTGCGCCGTTCGTGACGGAGTTCGCGGTGGTGGAGTTCGCGGCCGGGCTGGGGAAGTCGGAGGACGCGGGTCGGGCCTACCTGGCCGAGGCCCTCGAGCTGCGCTACCGGCTCCCGAAGCTCTGGAAGAAGGTCACCGACCTCGACCTGCCGGCCTGGAAGGCCCGCTCGTTGGCTCGCCGGACGTTGCACCTGCCGAAGAAGGGCGCCGCGTTCGTCGACACCCACGTCGCACCGGTGGCCTCCACGATCGGGCCGGCGGCGTTGGAGCGGCTCCTGGAGGAGGCGCTGGTCCGGTTCGACCCCGACGAGGCCCAGCGGGTGGCGACCGAGCGGGCCGAGGCCCGGCACGTGACCATCCAGTCGCGACAGGTGTCCTTCGACGGGCACGTCGACGTGTGGGCGACCCTCGACCTGGCCGACGCGCTCGACCTCGACGACGCCCTCGAAAAGGGCGCCGCGCGGCTCGAAGCACTGGGGTGCACCGACACCCTCGACGCCCGCCGCTCGGTCGCTCTGGGTGACATGGCGCGGCGGCAGCTGAGCCTGGAGTTCGACACCGATCCCAAGCCCCTCGTGGTCCACGTCCACCAGAGCCCCGACGGGACCCTGGACGACATCACCCGGGTCGAGAACGTCCGCGGGTTCGTCCTGATCACTCAGCTCGCCGACTGGTGCACCCGCGCCGCACGAGCCGACACCGGCAAGACGATCACCGTGAAGCCCGTCATCGACCTGGCCGAGCGGATCCACGTCGAGGCCTATGAGGTCCCCGACCGCCTCTCGACCCAGACCCGACTGCGCGACCTGCACTGCGTGTTCCCCTGGTGCACCCGCCCCGCCCACGCGTCATCGCGAGTGGATGACGACCACGTCATCCCCCACGCCAGGGGCGGACCGACAGCGACCGAGAACATCGCGCCACTCTGCCGACGCCACCACCGCGCCAAGACCCACGGCGGCTGGTCACAACAATCACCCTCGCCGGGCACGTTTGAGTGGCGAAGTCCCACCGGACTCACCTACCGGGTCGACCACCGAGGCACCCACGACCTCGACCCACCGCCGACGGACCAGCCGCCCCCGCCATAGCCCCACCGCCACGACCCCGCCGGAGCACCCCGCCGGCGGGGCACAGGCACGCCCGGAGCACGAGGTCGGCGGTCGACGTAACGGACCAGCCTCGTCGCGACAGGTAGCGGGAGGAGCACCCCCTGCGGCAGCACGGAACGGGCGTCTGGCTCCGACGGTGGCGCTCGCGGCGCTCGCCGCCTCCTCCGCGCCCCCGAGCCCCAGCCCACACAGGCGCCCCTCGAGGCACCCGAGCGCTCCCCCGAGCGCTCCCCCGAGCGCTCCCCCGGCGGGTCGCAGGCTCCGGGTGGGCCGACCTCCGGACCGACGTCGACCAGCGGGTCCGCCCCGACCGATCGGCCCTCACCGATACCGTCCACTCCCGAGGGCACCGGTCAGGCCGGCCCCGGCAACCACCAGCACCGCCACGGCCACGCGAACGGCAAGGGCGCAGCGACCAGCGGGGGCCGTGGTTGGACGCCGACGACGAGCTGATCGCGCGCGCCAAGGGGGGTGACCAGGACGCCTGGCGCCGGCTCTACGCCGAGCACGCCGGCCGCCTGGTCGTCTGGCTCCAGGTCCGGCCCTCCGGGGACTCGGCGACGGCGGCCGACGACGTCGCGTCCGAGGCCTGGTTGACGGCGGCGACGAAGATCCACGAGTTCACCGGGACCGGCGAGCAGTTCGCGGGCTGGCTCTTCGGCATCGCCCGCAACCTGGGTCTCGACGCGCGCCGCAAGGGCGACCGGCGAGGTGACCGGCGAGGTGACCGGCGAGGTGACCGGCGGCGATCAGGGCAGCGCGGCGACCAGCACCTCGCGGAACGCGGGGTCCGGCGGCGTCGGCCGCTGAGCGTCCGCGTCGACGACCACCACGGTGGTGTGGGCTCGTGCCAGGACCGTGTCCCCGTCGCACAGCTCGGACTGGACGTCGAAGGACGTGTTCCCGACCCGAGAGATCCACGACCACGCGTCGTACGGCTCGGGCCGGTGCAGCACCGGCACCCGGTAGTCCACCTCCTTGCGCGCCACGACCAGCAGCGGCCGGGTGACCTCCCGTTCGGAGCGTCGGCCGAGCTCCTCGAAGTAGTGGATCCGCGCCTCCTGGAAGTACTCGAAGTACGTCACGTTGTTGACGTGCCGGTAGACGTCGACGTCGGAGAAGCGGACGCGCACCGGGTAGCGGCCCGCCGTGGCCGGCCGCTCGAGGAACGTCACCCGGGGCGCCCGGTCGGCCGGCTCGAGGTACGCCGCCAGGCCCTCGCGCTCCTCGGGGCTGAGCCGCCGCGGCCGCTCCTCGGCGAACACGTACGGCGTCAGGACGGTCGCGGCCTGCAGGTAGACCTTGCGCGAACCGTCCGGGCGCTCGTGGAAGACCTCGTAGGCGAGGGTGAACGTCGCGGCCCGGATCTCGGTGACCCAGCACTCCACGAGCACCGGGCGGAAGTCGAAGAACAACGGGGCCCGGTAGCCCACCTCGGTCCGCACGACCACCACGCCCTCGGCGAGCTGCTCGGCCTGCCGCGAGCGCCCGTGGGTGCGGAGCATGTCGACCCGCGCCTCCTGGAGGTAGTCGACGTACACGACGTTGTTGACATGACCGAGCAGGTCCTGGTCGGCCCAGCGGACCTGGCACTCATAGACGTGACGCACGTCCCGATCCTCGCAGCCACCGCTGATCTAGGCTGACCCGGCACATCACCCGAGATCGGAGTACTTGCATGCCTGAAGCCGTCATCGTCTCCGCAACGCGTTCCCCCATCGGCCGCGCCAACAAGGGTTCGCTGAAGGACCTGCGTCCCGACGACCTCACCGCGACCATCGTCCAGGCGGCGCTGGACAAGATCCCCGAGCTCGACCCCACCACGATCGACGACCACTACCTCGGGTGCGGCCTGCCCGGCGGCGAGTCGGGCAACAACATGGCGCGGATCGTGAACGTGCTGATGGGCTACGACCAGATCCCGGGCGCGACCATCACCCGCTACTGCTCCTCCTCGGTCCAGACCAGCCGGATGGCCTTCCACGCCATCAAGGCCGGCGAGGGCGATGTCTTCATCTCCGCCGGCGTCGAGACCGTCTCGCGGTTCGCCAAGGGCACCTCCGACCACTGGCCCGACACCCACAACCCGAAGTTCGCCGAGGCCCAGGCCCGCACCAAGCAGACCGCCGAAGGCGGCGTGGACTGGCACGACCCGCGCGAGGACGGCTTCCTGCCCGACGTCTACATCGCGATGGGCCAGACCGCCGAGAACGTCGCCAAGATGCGCGGCCTCTCCCGCCAGGAGCTCGACGAGTTCGGCGTCCGCTCCCAGAACCTCGCCGAGAAGGCGATCAACGACGGTTTCTGGGCCCGCGAGATCACCCCGGTCACCACCCCCGACGGCACCGTGGTCTCCACCGACGACGGCCCGCGCGCGGGCGTGACGTACGACGCGGTCAAGGACCTCAAGCCGGTCTTCCGCCCCGACGGCGTGGTCACCGCCGCGAACTGCTGCGCCCTCAACGACGGCGCCGCCGCGGTCGTCATCATGTCCGACACCAAGGCCGCCGAGCTCGGCATCACCCCGCTCGCGCGGATCGTCTCCACCGGCGTCTCGGGCCTCTCCCCCGAGATCATGGGCCTCGGCCCGGTCGAGGCGACCAAGAACGCGCTCAAGAGCGCCGGCATGAGCATCGGCGACATCGACCTGGTCGAGATCAACGAGGCGTTCGCCGCCCAGGTCGTGCCGTCCTACCAGGACCTCGGCATCGACATCGACCGGCTCAACGTCAACGGCGGCGCGATCGCCGTCGGTCACCCCTTCGGCATGACCGGCGCCCGCCTGCAGAACACCATGCTCAACTCGCTGGACTGGCACGACAAGTCCACCGGCCTGATCACCATGTGCGTCGGTGGCGGCCAGGGCATGGCGATGATCCTCGAGCGGATCTGACCCTCCCCTCCCGCCGGGGCTCAGCCCTCGACGAACCCCGCGAACGCCTGGCCACGGAACGTGGCCAGGCGTTCTGCTTCCCGCTCCACCCCCGCCGGCAGCGGGGCGCCGTCCCAGCGCGTCACCTGCAGGCGCAGCCGCCCACCGGTGCTCCGGGGCCGCCAGGTGCCGACCACGCGGTGGCCGACCAGCAGCCCGCCCGGACGGCCCAGCGTGCGCCACAGGTCCTTGCGGGCGCGCTCGTCGGGCACCACCACCTCCCGGTCGCGGCCCTGCAGGAACAGGTCGAAGGGGCCGAGCAGCCGCACCAGCCCGGGATCGGGACCCGCCCCGGCGTCCGAGCAGGCCACCAGGGTGTCGAGGTCGGCGGCCAGGATGCTGCGGGCCCGCCCGTCGACCGCCACGTCCACGGCGTCCTCCGGCCACCGCTGCCGCACCTCGCGCACCGGCGCGTCGACGTACCCCGCCACCTCCTGGGGGGTCGCGGGCCCCAGCAGCCGCAGCACCGCCCGCACCACGTCGAGGTGGGGCGGCACCGTCGCGGCCCGGCCGGCCCAGCCCGGCACCGGCCGGAGGACCGGCGGCGAGGTGCCCGGCTCCAGCTCGAGGCCGGCTGGGAGCGCGGCCAGCCGGAAGGGCTGCTCGAAGACGTGCACCGCGCCGCACGGCCGGCACTCTCGCTGGTAGGCCGCCGGCAACCGCTCGTGCAGCGCGCGGGAGACCTCGCCCTTGACCGCCGGGCCGGTCACCACCTGGCGCATCACCCGCCCGACCTCGTCCAGGGCGTCGAGCACGGGGATCCCCGCGGCCCGCAGCGGCCGGCTCGCGTCGAAGATCCGCTTCGCGGCGTCCGCCTCCGACCAGGGCACGGTGGCGGCCGCGACCTCCGCGACCTCGCCCCGGCGGTAGAGGTGCGGGGCCCCGCGCAGCGTCCAGGCCAGCACCCTGTCGTCGTACGTCGGCGCCGCTCCGCGCAGCGCCAGCGCCCACCGCGCCCCGTCGGGGCCCGTCTCCTGCACGCCCAGGTCGAGCACGGCCGCGTCGTCGTGCGGGCCGCCGCGGCCCTCGGGACGGTCCAGCTGCTGGGCGCGCACGCGGAACCGGAGCACGGCGTCGGCGCCGACGGAGGTCGTGGGAGTGGCCATGCAGCCATGGTGCGCCAGGTCGCCGACAGCGGGCCCTAGAGTGGCCGCGTGGCACAGGTAGGTGAGACCCGGTGGCTCGACGCCGGACAGCAATGGTCGTGGCGCTCGTTGGTCATGGGCACCACGCTTCTCTTCGACCGCCTCGACGACGACCTGCGCCGGTCCTTCGACATCTCGCTGGTGGAGTACGAGATCCTCGTGCGCCTCTCCGAGCGCGACGGCCAGATGCGGATGGCGCAGCTCGCCGACGCCCTCGCCCACAGCCGCAGCCGGGTCACCCACACCGTCGGCCGGATGGAGAAGGCCGGGCTGGTCCAGCGGACCAGCTCTCCCGAGGACGGCCGCGGGATCGTGGCCGCGCTCACCGAGCACGGCATGGACCTGCTCCGCCGGGCGGCGCCGGTGCACGTCCAGAGCGTGCGCGACAACCTCGTCGACCTGGTCACCGAGGAGGACTTCGCCGCGCTCGGTCGGGTCATGGGCGCCGTGAGCGACCACCTGGTGACGGCCCACCCGGAGATGGAGATCCGCCAGCGGTAGCCGCCCCCGGCGCCGCCACGGACGGGGTCAGGGGCCGGGTCAGGCCTTGCCCGCGCAGGAATCCGCGTAGGCGACCAGGTCGCGCGCGTTCCAGTGCGAGGGGTCCGCGTGGCCGCCCTTGACGTCGAGCAGCGTGATGTCGGCACCCCGCGAGCGGAGCTGCTCGACCAGCGGCTGGGTGTTCTCGTCGTAGGCCACCCACTCGTCCTGCTTCGAGGACACCACGCGGTACCGGGTCTCGGTGGGCAGCCGGTCGACGTTGTCGATCGGGTTGCGGTCGGCGGGGACGGGGCCACCGCCGTACGCGCGGCGGATGTACCCCGGGCCGCCGGGCACCTGGTCCATCCGGGTCAGGTCGAGCGCCGGCTTGACGCCGTACCAGCACGGCGGCGCCTGGACCCCGTGGGTCAGCGCGTTGAGCGCGATCGAGGCGCCCATCGAGCCCGAGACCCACAGCCGGACCTCGGCGCCGGCCTGCTTCTCGGCCCACTCCTGGAGCAGGCGCGTGTCCTTGGTGGACGCGGCGTTGCCCCACGACTGGGAGTGGAACTCCGAGGAGGCCACCGCCCAGCCGTCGCGGCGCAGCGCGTCGAGCCAGGGGCCGTCGACCCGGTCGTTGACGTTGCCGCCCTGCCCGTGGAACCAGACGACGACGCCCTTGGGCTCCGGGCCCGGCAGCGAGAGCCGGACCGACTGGCCGGCCAAGGTGCTGCGGATGGTCGTCGGGCCCTCGCCCCGCTCCCCGCCGTTGGCACCGGTGCTGAGCATCGGTGCGACGACGAGCGCGGCCGCGACTCCCAGCACGGCCACGACCGCGGTGACGACCGCTGAACTGCGGATCCTCATGGTCTCTCCCCCCAAACGGCCCCGCGCGGGGCCTGTCGAGAGGGCCAACGACCACGGCGCGCACGGGTTATGAGCGCCGGGTGTGGCCTGCCTCAACCTGCCCCGCCGGGGCCGTCCGGGCGGGTCGGTCCGGGAGGGTCCGTCCGCGGGTCAGTCGCGGGTCAGGCGGCGGTGCGTGACGCGGTGCGGGCGGGCCGCCTCCACGCCGAGCCGCTCGACCTTGTTCTCCTCGTAGGCCGCGAAGTTGCCCTCGAACCAGAACCACTTCGCCTGGTCCTCGTCGTCGCCCTCCCAGGCGAGGATGTGGGTGGCGACGCGGTCGAGGAACCACCGGTCGTGCGAGGTGACCACGGCGCAGCCCGGGAAGTCGAGCAGCGCGTCCTCGAGCGAGGACAGCGTCTCGACGTCCAGGTCGTTGGTCGGCTCGTCGAGCAACAGCAGGTTGCCGCCCATCTTCAAGGTGAGCGCGAGGTTGAGGCGGTTGCGCTCGCCACCGGACAGCACACCGGCCTTCTTCTGCTGGTCGGGACCCTTGAAGCCGAACGAGGCGACGTAGGCGCGCGAGTTCATCTCGAAGTTCGCGACCTTGATGAAGTCCAGGCCGTCGGAGACGACCTCCCACACGTTCTTCTGCGGGTCCAGGCCGCCGCGGCTCTGGTCGACGTAGGAGATCTTCACGGTCTGGCCGACGGTGAGCTCGCCGTTGTCGGGCTCCTCGTTGCCGGTGATCATCCGGAACAGGGTGGTCTTGCCGACGCCGTTGGGGCCGATGACGCCGACGATGCCGGCGCGCGGGAGCGAGAAGGACAGGTCGTGGATGAGGGTGCGGCCCTCGAAGCCCTTGGTCAGGCCCTTGGCCTCCAGGACGATGTCACCGAGGCGCGGTCCGGCCGGGATGTTGATCTCGGAGGTGTCGATCTTCCGCATCCGGTCGGCCTCGGCCGCCATCTCCTCGTAGCGGGCCAGACGCGACTTGCTCTTCGCCTGCCGGGCCTTGGGGTTCGAGCGGACCCACTCGAGCTCCTTCTCCAGCATCTTGGCGCGCTTGGCGTCCTTCTGGCCCTCGATCTTGAGGCGGTCCTTCTTGGTCTCGAGGTACGTCGAGTAGTTGCCCTCGTAGCCGTGGATCGAGCCGCGGTCGACCTCGGCGATCCACTCGGCGACGTTGTCGAGGAAGTACCGGTCGTGGGTCACCGCGAGCACGGCGCCGGGGTAGGACTTCAGGTGGCCCTCGAGCCACTGCACCGACTCGGCGTCGAGGTGGTTGGTGGGCTCGTCGAGGAGCAGCAGGTCGGGCTGCTGGAGCAGCAGCTTGCACAGCGCGACGCGGCGGCGCTCACCGCCGGAGAGGTGGTCGACGATCGCGTCGGCCGGGGGGCAGCGCAGCGCGTCCATCGCCTGGTCCAGGCGCGAGTCGAGGTCCCACGCGTTCGCGTGGTCCAGGTCGGTCTGGAGGTCGCCCATCTCGGCCAGGAGGGTGTCGAAGTCCGCGTCGGGGTTCGCCATCTCCTCGCTGATCGCGTTGTAGCGGTCCAGCTTGGCCTTGATGTCGCCGACGGCCTCCTCGACGTTCTCCAGGACCGTCTTGCCCTCGGTGAGCGGCGGCTCCTGCTGGAGCATGCCGACCGTCGCCTCGGGGTCGAGGATCGCGTCGCCGTTGTTGGGCTGGTCGAGCCCCGCCATGATCTTGAGCAGCGAGGACTTGCCGGCTCCGTTGGGCCCGACCACGCCGATCTTCGCCCCGTGCAGGAAGGAGAGGGTCACGTTGTCGAGGACGACCTTGTCGCCGTGCGCCTTGCGCACGTTCCGCAGGGTGAAGACATATTCCGCCATAATCCCCGAGCCTAGTTGGGATCGGCCGCGAACACCCGTCCGGGGTGAACGGGGGTGAGCGGGGCGGCCCCGGCCGGCCGCCCCGCGGCGTCGGACGGCCCGCCGCTCAGGCCGCCACGGTCGCGGCGGCGCCCGCCCCCGCCTGCTCGGTCGCCTCTCCGGTGGCCTCCCCGGTCGCTCGACCGTCCCCCTGCCCCGGCGTCTGCTCGGAGGGGCCCTGCGCCGGCCGGGGCGTCTTGGTGAACGCGCTGGTCCCCCGGCCGAGGTCGTGCCCGACGAAGGTGGCCTCGACCTCGAAGGAGGTCACCTCGGCCCCCGCGGAGCTCACCCAGGTGCTGACGTTGAGGCGTCCGTGGACCACCACGGGGTCGCCGCGCCGCACGGACGCGGCCACGTTGTCCCCCAGCGCCCGCCAGGCGTTGACGGTGTACCACTGGGTCTCGCCGTCGACCCACTCCCCCGTCCTGCGGGAGAAGCGGCGCGGCGTCGCACCCACCCGGAAGCTGGCCACCTGCGCGTCACCGGCCTGCCGGAGGGTCACGTCACCGCCCACCCAGCCCTGCAGCGTCACGATCGTCTCGTTGCTCACGATGTCTCTCCTCGTCTCGCACCGGGCCGGGCCGCGGATCGGCCGACCTCGGTCCTGGGACGAGGCTCCGCGCGCGCACCGACCACGGCGGGCGCACGCGAGGATCGCTGGGGACAGCGGTGTCCGGGGACGACGTGTGGAGGGTTCCCGGACCTGCCGCCGGCGACGCCGCGGTCAGGAGAGCGCGGCGGCCAGCCCGTTGCGGACGACGGTGTAGGCCTGCAGCTCGGCCTCGACGGGCTGGACGACCAGCTCCTGGGCCACCTCGTGCACGGCGCCGCGCAGCCGCTTGTCCGCGACGGCGGCCCGGCGCCGGGCCGTGGCCGCGACCAGGAAGCGGCACCCCAGCGCCAGCAGGAGACCGAGGAGCACCCCGCCGACCAGCAGGACCAGCGGGAGGGCGATGCCGGCGAGCTTCGGCGTCGAGTCGTCGCCGAGGGTCCCGGAGAGGACGAGCAGCACGGTCCACACCAGGCCGACGCCGGCGCCGAGGACGAGCAGCCACTGGAGCACCCGCACCAGCCCGGCCCACGCCGGGATCCGGTCGACGCCGAGGTCGGTCTGGGACAGGGCGAGGTCGAGGCGGTCGTGCAGGTCCTCGAGGCGACCGGTCGAGGCGCGGCGTACCGACTCCTGCCAGGGGTCGCCGAGGCCCTCCGACACGTCGTCGGCCAGGGTGCGCACCTCGGTGTCGACGCGGGCCCGCTGCACGGGCGTCGCGGTCGGGAGCGAGGAGCGGGACTGGCCGGTGAGCTCCTTGCCGGCGGAGCCGAGGTCGAGGTGGAGCCGCTTGAGGGGGTCGGGCTTGAGGCCCGAGAGCCACGAGACGACCGGCCAGCCGGTCGCGCGACCGGCGCGCAGCCGGGTCGAGCGCTCGACGGCGTCGACGACGGTCGGCACGCCCGCGGCGTCGGCGACCGCGGACTCGAGGGCGGCGACGCGGTCGTCGGGGAGGGCGCGGGTGCGGCCGGTGCCGCTGGCCTCCTGCACCTTCTGCGCCGCGCCGCGCAGGTCCGCCTCCAGCCGGGTGCGGGTCATCTTCTTGGCCTTGACCCGCGAGGCGATCTCCGCACGCAGGTCGTCGAGGCCGATGCCGTGACGCGCGCTGACCGGGATGATCGGCACGTCGGGCAGGCCGTCGGCCTCGAGCAGGCGGCGTACGTCGGCGACCATCGCGTCGCGCCGCTCCTCGGGCACCGTGTCGATGTGGTTGAGCACCACGACCATCACGTCGGCGTGGGTCTTCAGCGGCGCGAGGTAGCGGTCGTGGATCGCCGCATCGGCGTACTTCTGCGGGTCCAGGACCCACACCAGCATGTCGGCGAGCTGGACCAGCCGGTCCACCTCGAGGTGGTGGGAGACCTCGGTCGAGTCGTGGTCGGGCAGGTCGAGCAGGACCACGCCCTCCATCGCCGCGTCCTCGCGGCGCGTGTCGAGCAGGGAGTCGCGGGTGGTCTGGTGGCGCGGCGGGATGCCGAGCCACTCCAGCAGCTCGGCGGCGCCGTCGCTGCCCCACACGCAGGCGCTGGCCCACGAGGTGGTCGGCCGGCGCACCCCGACCGCGGACAGCTCCAGCCCGGTCAGCGCGTTGAAGGTCGACGACTTGCCCGAGCCCGTCGCGCCGGCGATGCCGACCACGGTGTGGTCGGCGGAGAGACGCAGCCGTCCCGCGGCCCGCTCGGCGACGGCCTGGGCCTCGTCGAGCAGCTCGTCGTCGAGGCGACCCCGACCCGCCTGGACCGCGGACTCGAGGCCCTCGATCCGGGCGCCGATGTCGGTCCCCCGGGTGACCAGCTTCTTGGCACCCTCGAGCACGGACGTCATGGTCTCCCTACAAGCAGATCGGTCGATCGGTTCTGACACACCCTAGGGCCCCCGGGCTCAGGACTCGGTGCTGGAGTCGTCGCCCGCACCGTCGCCCGCGCCGTCGTCAGCGCCCGCGCCGTCACCAGCGCCGTCACTGTCACCAACGGCGTCGGAGGCGGTGCGGCTGGCGGCGAACCGTACGTCGTCGACGCGCCGCGAGGCCTGGCGCAGCTGCTCGGGGGCGTCGGCGGCGAGGCCGAGCCCGTCGAGCACGGCGGTGTACCGGGCACGCTCGCCGTCGAGGATGGCAGTGATCCGCACGTCGAGGGCGCGGCGGGCGCGCTCGGCGAGCGAGCGGACCGCCTGGTCGCCGAAGACGGCCTCGAGCAGCTTCTGCCCGAGGACGGCGCTGCCGCCGGCGATCCCGACCTCCGCGACGACGAGCGCGCCGCCGGTGCTCGCGAAGACGACGACCATGAGCGCGACCGAGAGCCCGTTGACCCCGTAGGCGAGGAACCGGGCGGTGGTCCGCTTGTCCGCACCCTCGGTGCGGACCATCTCGAGGACCTCCTGCTGCCACTCCCGCACGGCACGCTCGACCTGGCGGCGCAGGTCCCGCGAGGCGCGGCCCAGGTCGCGGTCGGCGCCGGCGAGGAGCGCCTGCCCGGCGGCGTACTGCTGCCAGGCCGCCTCGGCGCGCTCGGCGGCGGCCTCGGCGTGCTCGATCACGAGGGACTGCAGCCCGGACTCGACCGCGACAGTGACCTGCTCGGCCTGCTGGGGCTTGCCCTTGACCGCGTTCACGACGCGCTCGCGGAGCCAGCCGACCCGGTTCTCCAGGGACTTCAGCAGCTCGCCGGTGCCGACGAACTCCTGCCAGCGGGCGAGCACCTCGCCGCGGAGCAGGGTGCCGTCGGCGCACGCCTCCCGGATCCGCTCGGCGGCCTCGGCGTAGGCCCGGTCGGCGTCCTCGCGGAGCCGGCGGGCCGCCTCTACCTGCTCGTCGGCGGCGGTGGCGACCCGGAAGGAGCGGCCGGTGAGGGTGCGGATCGCGCCCTCCAGGGTCTGCTTGACGACCGCGGCGCGCGCGTCGGCGTCGGCGGCGAGCGACTCCAGCCAGCCGCGGATGTCGGCGACGTGCTGGGGCGGGAGCAGCCCCTCCTCGTCGACCTTGCCCTCGGTGACGGTGAACAGGGGCGAGTCCTTGAGCCCGCGGCTCGCCAGCATCCGGGCGAGGTGCGAGGCGACCGTCTCGATCGCGTCGTCGGGCGTGCGGTCCAGGACGACCGCGACCGCGGTCGAGCGCTCGGCCGCCTGCTTGAGGAAGCCCCACGGCACCTGGTCGGCGTAGCGGGCCGCGGAGGTCACGAACAGCCACAGGTCGGCGGCGGCCAGGAGCTGCGCGGCGAGCAGCCGGTTGCGCTCCTCGACCGAGTCCACGTCCGGGGCGTCGAGGATCGCCAGCCCCTGCGGGACCGTCTCCGAGGAGACGAGCTGGAGCGCGTCGGGGTCGTTCGTGGAGTGCCGGACCCGCTCGAGGTCGGGCAGGAGGCGGTCCTGCCCGAACCACTCGGCGTCCTCGGGGTGGTGGACGAGGACGGGCGAGCGCGTCGTCGGGCGGAGCACGCCCGGCGTGGTGACGCGGGTGCCGACCAGCGAGTTGACCAGCGTCGACTTGCCGGCGCCGGTCGAGCCGCCGACGACCGCGAGGAGCGGTGCGTCGATGGTCATCAGGCGCGGGATCACGTAGTCCTCGAGCTGGTCGACCATCTCCTGGCGGGCGGCACGCTGCTCCTCCGCGCCGGGCAGGTCGAGGGGCAGCGCGGCTGCCTGGAGGGCGCTGCGCAGCCGCACCAGGGCGGTCAGCATGCGGCTGTCGCCGGTGGGCTCGGTCGGGGTCATCGGGTGGGTACCACCTGTCCGGGGAAGGCGATGGACGGGCGCGCGGCGCCGATCCTCGCGACGTACTCCTGGCCACGCGCGGCGAAGTCCGGCGGCGGCGTACCACGCAGGTAGCGGTGGTGGAGGAAGCCGAGCTCGACAGCGGCCTGCTGGTAGTCACGCATCGCGCGCTCGGCCTGGGGGCCGCCGAAGGCGCGGGCGTGGGCTCGGGCACGGCGGCGGGCGCCGAGGTCGATCACCCAGCCGATGTCGGTGGCCGGAACCAACCCGCGTCGCGCGGCGTCGGCGAGCGCGGCCGTGAGCATCCGGCGCTCGCTGCGCCGCGCCCACACGGCCAGGCACACGACCCCGACGAGGGCGGGGGCCATCAGCACGACGTAGACGAGGACGAAGCTGCCCATCCCGTAGATCGTCGAGCCGTTCCAGAGCCCGTGCGCGATCACGGCGAGGACGTACCCGGCCAGCGGCGCCAGGACACGCACCGCCCCCGAGCGCGACGCGACCGCGATGCCCACCCCGATGCCGATGAAGGTCGTGAAGAAGGGGTGCGCGAACGGGCTGAAGAGGCAGCGGACGACGAACGTCGCCGTCAGCGCCTCGGTGCCGCCGGGGCCCAGGCCGTCGGTCCCGTTGTAGGCGGCCGCGAGGTAGAGGATGTTCTCGGTGAAGGCGAAGCCCACGCCCACCATGCCGGCGTAGACGATGCCGTCGAGGATCCCGTCGAGCTCGGCCCGGCGCCACCAGAGCAGGAGCAGCAGGAACAGCCCCTTGCTGGCCTCCTCGGTGATCGGCGCGACGACGGCGAGGCCGGTCTCCGCGGTGGCCCCGACCACGAGCCCGCCCATGCCCTGGACGACGATCGCGGCCGCCGTGGCGACGAACGCCCCCCACAACAGCCCGGCCGCCAGCAGCCGCTTGGGCTCCGGCTCGTAGCGGTCCAGCCAGAGGTAGCAGGCCACGACCGGCCCGACGGGCAGGGCGGCCAGCACGGTCGCGACGAGCAGCGTCCGCGGCGCGCCCGAGAGGGCGATGACCAGCAGCATCAGAGCAGCGCAGAGCACCACGAGCACGGTCACGACGACCGTGAAGGCGATGCTGTCCCTGCGCGGTGCCGACACGGGGCTCAGCCTATCGGTGCGCGGCGCCGCGACTGGCGGCGCGACCTGCAACGACACGACCGCGGCCCCGCCACCAGCCCGCCATCAGGCCACGGGGGCCCGCGCCCGTCCGGGCAGGTCCCGGAGCGACCTACAGTGGAAGGGTGAGCGAGCAGATCACCCCGGAAGTCCCCGCCCAGCCGATGAACCCGCCGGCGACGGCCCCCAAGACCGAGTCGCACGACCCGGCGGTGCCGGCGGCGTACTCCGCCTTCATGCGCACCGGCTGGGGCGACCGCGAGCTCGACCTCCCCGAGCACCCCGTCGCCCCGTGGGCGGCCCGCCGCCGCGAGCGGCTCGCCGCGGCCTTCCCCGGCGAGCGGCTGGTCCTCCCTGCCGGCACCTACAAGGTGCGGTCCAACGACACCGACTACCGGTTCCGACCCGACACGGCGCACACCTACTTCTCCGGCAACCAGACCAGCGACGCGGTGCTGGTCATCGAGGCCGACGGGAGCTCGGTGCTCTACGCCCGGCCGCGGTCCTCCCGCGAGACCGACGAGTTCTTCCGCGACCGCCAGTACGGCGAGCTGTGGGCCGGGCGCCGGCCCTCGCTCCACGAGATCTCCTCCTCCCTCGGCCTCGAGGTGCGGCACATCGACCGGCTCCAGGAGGACCTGACCGGGTCGGCCCCGGCGAAGACCCGCGTCCACCGCGGCGTCTCCGCCGCCGTCGACCAGCTGCTGCCCGGCGACGCCGGCCTCGACCGCGACCTGGCCCGGGTCGCCTCCGAGATGCGCCTGGTCAAGGACGAGTGGGAGGTCGGTGAGCTGCAGCAGGCGTGCGACGCCACCACGCTGGGCTTCGAGGACTCGGTGCGCGAGTGGGACAACGTCCTGCGCTACGGCGAGCGCTGGATCGAGGGCACCTTCTTCCGCCGCGCCCGCGCCATGGGCAACGACATCGGCTACGACTCGATCGTCGCCGGCGGCAAGCACGCCACGACCCTGCACTGGATCGAGAACTCCGGCGCGATCACCCCCGGCGAGCTCGTGCTGCTCGACATGGGCGTCGAGGGCCACAACCTCTACACCGCCGACGTCACCCGCACCCTGCCGGTGGACGGCACGTGGACCGCGCGCCAGCGCGAGCTGTACGACGTCGTCCTGGCCGCCCAGCAGGCCGGCATCGAGGCCGTCCGCCCGGGCGTCGCGTTCACCGCCGCGCACGACGCCGCGATGTCGGTGCTCGCCCACGCCCTCGACGACATGGGGCTGCTCCCCGTGCCGGCCGAGCAGGCGCTCGACCCCGACAGCAAGGTGTACGCCCGCTGGACGCTGCATGGCACCAGCCACATGCTCGGCATGGACGTCCACGACTGCGGCGAGGCCGCGCCGGAGGCGTACGCGAAGGGCACCCTCGCCGAGGGGATGGTCCTCACCGTCGAGCCCGGGCTCTACTTCCAGGAGGACGACCTCCTGGTCCCCGCCGAGCTGCGCGGCGTCGGCATCCGCATCGAGGACGACATCCTGGTCACCGCCGACGGCGCCCGGAACCTCTCGGACTCGCTCCCCCGCTCGGCCGACGACATCGAGGCGTGGATGGCCGCCAGGGTGGCGCTGCGCGGCTGAGGCCCCTCCGGCACCCCGTCGTACGACGGAGACGGCCCGGCCCCGTGCGGTTCGTCCGCACGGGGCCGGGCCGTTCCTCGTGGCGGCCGCTGCCCGGCCGCACGAGTCCGATCAGTCGAGCACCTCGGGTGCGACCTGGTCCTCGCCGAGCCAGTCCCAGCCGTCCTCGTAGTGCTCGTGGTCGACGCTCTTCTCCCGGTCGCGACCGCGTCCCTTGCCGCCGGCAGCCCCGGCGGCTCCGGCCGCACCGGCCGCGCCACGGGCGCCACCGGCTCCACGGCCTGCTGCGCCGCGGGTCCCGGCTCCGGCCGCCCCGGCACCGCGGCCCCCGGCCGAGCGTCCGCCGGCGCCGGCCGCAGCCGCACCGGAACGGGTGCCGGCGCCAGCGGCACCTCCGCGACCCGTCGCACCAGCCGCTCCACCGCGGCCCGCGGCACCGGCCGCGCCGGCTCCCCGTCCGGTCGCACCAGCCGCGCCACCGCGGCCGCTCGCACCGGCCGCGCCGGCCCGGGTCGTCGGGCTGCCCGAGCCGCCGACGGCCCCCGAGCGCCCGATGGCGCCGGCCGAGCCGCTGCGGCTCGTGCTGCCGATCGGACGGGTCTGCCCCGCAGCTGCGCTCGCGCCCGGCATCGCACCGCCGCGGACGCCGCCCATCGCGCCCTGGCTCAGGCCCCCGGCCAGCAGGCCGCCGGCCGCGATGCCACCGGCCATGCCGCCCACGGCGCCACCGGCGCCGACGCCGATCGATCCGCCGATCGAGCCGGCGGGCGAGCCGCCGGTGGTCCCGGGGACCGGGCCCAGCGGCGCAGGTCCCGCGCCACCACCACCCGGGCCCTGCGGGGTGCCGATGGGACACTCGACCACCGGCGCGACCGGGACCGGGACCTCCGGGGGCACCGGCGGCGGGGGCGGCGGCGGAGGCGGCGGCGGGGTCTGGATCGTGGGCGGCGGGTCGATCGGGTTCAGCGTGTAGACCGGGGGCTTCCCGCCGGGGACGCCGGGCGTGCCGCCCGGCACCTTCGCCGGCGTACCACCGGCCTTGGGGCCGCCGACGTAGTCCGGCGGAATCTCGGGCGGGTCGGGGATGCCGTGCACGGCCTTCATGGTCTGGGTCGAGGCGGTGAAGGTCGTGTCCATCTCCTGGGTGGCGCCCCGCGCCACGGACTCGTTGTACGCGCGGTCCTCCCAGTACTTCGCCAACGCCGTGTCGTAGTCCTTCTGCGCCTGGATGTCGGCGTCGGTGGTCGCCCCGGGCGAGGTCGTGGGCGGCGCGTCGGGCATCGCCAGGGGCCGCATCTTCGCCAGCGCCTCGCGGCCCTTGTCGACCGCAGCAGCGGCCTCCTCGAGCGCGGTCGCGGCGAGCTGGATGTCGGTGCGCTTCTCGCCCATCGAGGTGGCAGAGATCTGGAAGGCCGACGTCAGCTGTACGCCGGTCTCGCCCTGGATCCCCTCCTCCGCGCGGGGCGTGACCTCGGTCAGCATGCGCGTGGCGAGCAGGCCGAGGTCGGTGCCGACCGCGTACCACTTCCCACGCGCCTTCTCGACCTCGGCCTCGCCGTCCGACGCCGCGGCCATCGTCTCCTCGAGCTTGAGCTGCTCGGGACCCTTCATCAGTTGTCACTCCCCCCGGGCGCGACGCACTGCGGGGCGGCCAGATCGTTCTGCGCCGCCACGTCGCCCGTCACGCAGTCGATGCCCGCCTCGATGGGCGTGATGTTCTCGCTCGCGACGAGCCCGTCGGTGCCGAACTGGTCCTTGCGGTAGGCGTCGACGTTCTCGGCATAGACCCGAAGACCCGCCTTGAGGTCGACGAGGGCCTCCACGATCGTCTGGCGCGCCAGCTCGGTGTGGTGGGCCAACGTCGAGGCCGACGGAAGCGTCCCGAAGGACGTCTCGCCCACCCCGACGACGTCGCGCTCCTTGATCTCGCCGATCGTCTCGTCGAGCAGGCTGATGACCTCCGCCGCAGACGTCGCGTCGACGACGACCTGCTGCGCCGCGGTCATCACGGCGCCCAGCGCGCCGCCGATGTCAGCCAGATACACCACCCGGGTCTCCTCTCGTGCGTGTCGACCGCGCCATCGGCCGACCTCACCCGGTCTACCCGGGCCCGTTCGGGTTAAACCGCGGAGCCGGAACAGGACCGTAGTCTGCCCCCACGCACCCCACACCTACCTCGGGAGAACCGTGCACCGACCTCGTCGAACCGCCGCCGCAACCGTGACGCTCGTGGCCACGCTGGCCCTCGCCGGGTGCTCCGACGACGCCGACCCCGGCTCGGGCCCCACCGAGGCGGCCTCCGCCTCGGTGGACGGGAGCGCCACCCCCAGCGACCCGAGCGACCCGAGCAGCGGCACCTCGGAGCCGACGTCCGATCCCACAGCGTCCGCCGGCGAGGACGCGGGGGTGACCCCGGCGTCCGGGCTGACCCTGACGAGCGACGCCGCGACCATGCGCGCCCCGAAGGGGTGGACGTCCCTCGACGAGGGCGCCCTGTCGGTGTCCGCCCGCGCCCCGAGGAGCCTCACCATCGTCACGCTCAGCTCGATCCCCGCGGCCGACATCGCCACCCTGGACACCCTGGAGAACGCCGCGAAGGTGACCAGCTTCAAGGCCGAGCAGGTGCGGATCCAGCCACGACGCGAGGTGCAGGGCGTGGAGCTCTACCACCTGGTCGGCCCGGAGCTCGTGGGTGGGCGGCTGGACCAGTTCGGCACCATCTACGGGGACCAGCAGGTGACGATCGCCTTCGTCACCCCCGACGACACGCCCCCGGCGCGCCGGAAGAACCTGATCGAGTCCGTGCTGGCGAGCATCGAGTGGGCCTGAGGGGCCGGCGACCGGACCGCAGGCCCGACCCCGAGGCCAGCAGCGTGGCCACCCCGGCCCCGTCGAACGTCGCCCCGAAGCCCGCCTGCTCCCCCAGCATCCCGGCCGCCGCCGACCCCGCGGCCTGACCGAGCACTCGGGTCGGGGTGGTTGGCCGGCGCACACGCCGCGGCGCTTGCCGACGCCCTCGCCCTGGTCTTCTCCTGCCACCTCGCCATGCGGCTGCGCCCGGGGGCGGCCGACGTCCCCGCTGCGGCCGCACGCGCCGTCGCCGCCGTGCTGGTCGACCACCCGGACCGGCTCGGCGGCTGACCGGGGCGCTCGGCGCGACACCGGCGCGGGTGAGCCGGACCCGGCCGGACTCCGGCATACTGGCGGCGGACCGGCGGCGCCGTCCCGGTCCCCCGCCTCCGTAGCTCAGCTGGATAGAGCAGCGGCCTTCTAATCCGCCGGTCGCAGGTTCGAGTCCTGCCGGGGGCGCCAGCACCGCCAGCACTGCCAGCACCGTCCGCCCAGCGCGTGCGCCCGGGTGGGTTCATCGCGGGCCGGGGCCACTTGGCAGGATGGTCCCGCGGCCCGGCCTCACCCCGCCGGAGCCAATCGGGCCGAAACGCGTCGGGCCGACCGACGTTGCCCGAGACTGTGCCGCGACCGACCCGCCGAGCCCCCGACACCGCCACGCCGACCGAGCCCCGGAGAACAGACCCACCCATGACGTCCGACGACGCCTTCATCGACGAGCAGCTGTGCGTGCGCGTCGAGCACCGCCAGGGGTTCGCGGTCGTCGTCGCGCGCGGCGAGGTCGACCTCGCGACCGTGGGCGGCTTCCGGTCGGTGCTCAACGACCTGATGGTCGAGGGGCACGTCGACGTGGTCGTCGACCTGACCGACGTACCGTTCGTCGACTCCTCCGCCCTCGGCGCGCTCGTGGCCGCCCACCGCCGGGCCCGCGGGCTCGGCGGAGGCCTGTCGTTGGCGGGCATCCAGCCGCCGGTCGCCCGGATCCTCGAGCTCACCGGCCTCGACCGCGTGCTCGCGGCGTACCCGACCGCGGACGAGGCCCTCCGTCAGGCGGGCGAGGAGTGAACGCTCGGATGGGCGCCGAGAGCTCGATGACCGAGGCCCTGCGGGCCGCGGGTCCCGTGGGCCGCGACCTGCTCGAGGTCGACTGGTCGATCACCTCGGTCGGCGAGCCCGACACCTGGCCGCTGAGCCTGCGCAACGCGGTGCGGATCATGCTCAGCTCGAAGTTCTCCATGTGGATGGCCTGGGGCGAGGACCTGACGTTCTTCTGCAACGAGGCCTACCGGCGCGACACGCTCGGCACGAAGTACCCCTGGGCCCTGGCCCGGCCGGCCTCGGAGGTCTGGCGCGAGATCTGGCCCGACATCGGCCCCCGCATCGAGCGGGTCATGAGGACCGGCGAGGCCACCTGGGACGAGAAGCTGCTGCTCTTCCTCGAGCGCAGCGGCTACGTCGAGGAGACGTACCACACCTTCTCCTACAGCCCGCTCGCCGACGACGACGGGACGATCGCGGGCATGCTCTGCGTGGTCACCGAGGGCACCGAGGAGGTGATCTCGACCCGCCGGATGACGACGCTGCGCGACCTCGGCATCCGCGTCGGCGCGGCCGGCAGCGAGGCCGCCGCGGTGACGGCCGCGTGCGAGCACCTCGGCAGCAACCGGCACTCCCTGCCGTTCGTCGTGGTCTACCTCTTCTCCGAGGACGGCACGGTCGCGCACCGCCGCGGTCAGGCGGGCATCTCCCCCGAGCACTCCGCCGCCCCGCCGGTCATCGCCGTCGGGGAGCCCGACGCGGTCTGGCCGCTGCACAGCGCCTGGCGCGGCGAGGACGTCGTGGTCTCCGCCATCGACGAGCTCTTCCCGGACCTGCCGACCGGCGAGTGGACCGAGCCCCCCACCCGCGCCTACGTCACGCCGCTGCTGCAGCCCGGCCAGTCCAAGCCGTACGGCGCGCTCGTGGTCGGCCTCAACCGCTACCGCCCCTTCGACGGCGGCTACCGCGACTTCCTCGAGCTGCTGGCCGGCCACCTGGCCGCCGCGATCGGGGACGCCCGCGCGATCGAGCAGGAGAAGCAGCGGGCCGAGGAGCTGGCCCGGATCGACAAGCTGAAGACCGACTTCTTCGCCAACGTCAGCCACGAGCTGCGCACCCCGCTGACGCTGCTGCTGGCCCCCGCCGAGGACGCGCTGTCCGACGCCGCCGCACCGCTCCCGCCGGCCCAGCGCGGTCGGCTCGAGGTCATCGCGCGCAACGGGCGGCGGATGCTGCAGCTGGTCAACACGCTGCTGGACTTCTCCCGACTGGAGTCGGGGCGCGACACCGACGAGTTCCTCGCGACCGACCTGTGCGCCTACACCGCCGAGCTGGTCGCCATGTTCGAGTCGGCCGCCGAGCGCGGCGGGCTCACCCTGGAGCTGGAGTGCCCCGCTCCCGTGACGGCGTACGTCGACCGTGAGTCGTGGGCCAAGGTCGTGCTCAACCTGGTCTCCAACGCGCTGAAGTTCACCTTCGAGGGCGGGATCACCGTCCGGCTGACCGCCGAGGACGACCGCGCCGTCCTCACCGTGACCGACACCGGCGGTGGCATCCCGCCCGGCGACCTCCCCCGCCTGTTCGAGCGGTTCCACCGTGCCACCGGCGTGCGCTCCCGGACCCACGAGGGCACCGGGATCGGGCTGTCCCTGGTGCGCGAGCTGGTCGAGGCGCACGGCGGCCGGGTCGGCGCCACCAGCCGGACCGAGGGCCCCGACCGCGGGACGACGCTCACGGTCTCGGTACCGCTGGGCTGGGCCCACCTCCCGGAGGACCGCGTGCGGCACACGGTCGAGGAGCCGATCGACCCCGCGACGGGCCAGCGCGCCCGGGCCTACATCGAGCAGAGCGTCCTGTGGCTGCCGCCCGACGGCGAGCCGGAGGCCCGCGGCGCGGGCGCCGGGACCGACTCCTCCTCGCCCCTCGTGGCCGGGGTCGACGGCGGGGAGGACCGGCGCGGCCGGGTGCTGGTGGTCGACGACAACGCCGACATGCGCCGCTACATCTGCGACC
This sequence comes from Nocardioides marmotae, assembly GCF_013177455.1. Taxonomy (NCBI): domain Bacteria; kingdom Bacillati; phylum Actinomycetota; class Actinomycetes; order Propionibacteriales; family Nocardioidaceae; genus Nocardioides; species Nocardioides marmotae. Next base: position 1,282,955 of record NZ_CP053660.1, on the reverse strand, counting down.
TGCTGGCCCCGTCCTACGACGTGCGCACCGCGATGGACGGGCTCGACGCCCTCGACCAGATGTCGCAGGACGTCCCGGACCTGGTCCTGACCGACGTGATGATGCCCGAGCTGGACGGCTTCGGGCTGCTGCGCCGGATGCAGGCCGACCCGGCCCTGACGTCGGTGCCGGTCATCATGCTCTCGGCCCGCGCCGGCGAGGAGGGCACCCTCGAGGGCCTCGAGGCCGGCGCGGACGACTACCTCGTCAAGCCCTTCTCGGCGCGCGAGCTGCTGGCCCGCGTGCGGGTGAACCTCGAGCTGGACCAGGCGCACCGCGTGCGGGTCGCGCTCGAGCGCAGCCGCGAGCTGCTCGACCAGGCCCAGCGGCTCGCCCGGCTCGGCAGCTGGGAGGTCGACCTCGAGCGGGACTCGATCACCGGCTCGCGGACCTTCTTCGACATGCTCGGCATCACCCGCGAGGACGCCGAGGAGCGCGGCGCCCGCGCGATCATCGGGCAGATGGTCCACCCCGAGGACCACGACCACGTGACCGCCCAGCTGGCCGCGGCCGCGGTCGGCGAGACGATCGTCTACGAGGTCCGCGTGGTCACCCCGTCCGGGGAGGTCCGACTCTTCCAGTCCTTCGGCGAGCCCGCGACCGGGCCCGACGGTAGCCGGCTGGTCCGCGGCTCCTTCCAGGACATCACCGACCAGCGCGCGCTGCAGCAGCGGCTGGTCGCCGCGGAGGCCGAGCGCGAGGTCGTCGAGCGCGAGCGCCAGATCGGGCGCGACCTCCAGGCCAGCCTGCTGCCGCGCACCGACCCCGACGTCGCCGGGCTCGAGGTCGCCACCTACTACCGCGCCGGCGTCGTCGGCACGCAGGTCGGCGGGGACTGGTACGACGTCATCGACCTCGGCGCGGGCCGCACGGCCGTCGTCATCGGCGACGTGATGGGCCGGGGCGTCCGAGCCGCGGCGGTCATGGGCCAGCTGCGGGCCGCGACCCGCGCCTTCGCCAAGCTCGACCTGTCCCCCACCGACGTCCTCGAGCACCTCGACCCGCTGGTCCAGGACCTGGCCGGCGACCAGATCGTGACGTGCGTGTACGCCGTCTTCGACGCCGCCGACCACACGCTGACCTACGCCAACGCCGGCCACCTCCCGCCCGTGCACGCCCACGCCGACGGCCGGCTCACGCTGCTGCGCGAGGTCGGTCCGCCGCTCGGCGCCGGTCACTACGGTCTGGAGCCGACCACGGTGCAGCTCGGCCCCGCCGACGTGCTGGTGCTCTACACCGACGGCCTGGTCGAGCGCCGGGGCGAGGACCTCCAGCTGGGGCTGGAGCGGCTGAGCTCGGCCGTCGCTCCCCGGACCACGCTGCCCGCCGCACAGCTGCTGTCGGGGGTCGTCACGGCCCTCGCGGGCGACGGTGTCGACGACGACGTCGCGATGGTCGTCGCCCGGGCGCAGGCCGACTCCCCCGGTGGCGTCGCCCGCTTCGAGGCCACCTCGCTCGCCGAGATCGCCGACCTGCGCCGCACCGTCGCCGAGCAGCTCACGGTGTGGGCGGTGCCGCCGGACCGGATCGCCGACACCGTGCAGGTCGTCGACGCGCTGGTCTCCAACGTGCTGGTCCACGCCGAGCCGCCGGCCACCGTCCAGCTCCGGCGGCTCGACGAGGCCGTGCTCGTGGAGGTCCGTGACCCCGTGCTGGTGCGGCCGCGCCGGCGACGTACATCGGACCAGGACGAGGGGGGCCGGGGGCTCCACCTGGTCGCGGTCCTCTCCGACGACTGGGGCAGCCGGTCGACCGACGAGGGCAAGACCGTGTGGGCCCTGCTGAGCTGGGGTGGCCGGCGCCACTGAGGCAGTGAGACGGGGAACACACCCCAATGGGTGGTGGTGGACCAGACCGGTCTGGGGCAACGTCGATGGCGTGCCCGGAACGGGCCCGCGGATCGCACCCCACTCGGAAGGAGGCGGACCGCCCATGCACGGTTCCAGCCCCGCCCTCGGCGACGACCACCGCACGATGTCCCGCGACGAACGCTCGCGCCGCACAGCGGAGCTGCTCCACCTCGCCCGGTCGGCCTCCGGCCCCGCCCGCGAGGACCTGATCGCCGAGGTCGTGCTCGTCAACCGACGCGTGGCCGACGCGGTCGCCAACCGCTACCGTCGCCGCGGCATCCCGTTGGAGGACCTCCAGCAGGTCGCCTACGAGGGGCTGGTCAAGGCCGTCAACCGCTTCGACCCCTCGGTCCGCGAGGACCTGCTGACCTACGCCGTCCCCACGATCCGCGGGGAGATCCAGCGGCACTTCCGCGACCAGGGCTGGATGGTCCGCCCGCCGCGACGCGTGCAGGAGCTCCAACGGGACCTGACGATGGCCACCGACCGCCTCGAGCAGGAGCTGGGTCGCGAGCCCACCGACGACGAGGTCGAGCGCGCGCTGGGCATCACCCCCGAGGAGCACCGCGAGGCGCTCCAGGGCCTCGGCTGCTTCCAGCCCACCTCCCTCGACCAGCCCGTGGGGAGCGACGCCGGCACCAGCCTCGGCGACGTGCTCCCCCAGGAACCGGACGAGGGTCCCGCGGAGGCGCGGGCGATGCTCGCGCCGGTGATGCGTGGGCTGTCCGAGCGCGACCGACGCGTGCTCTACCTGCGCTTCTACGAGGACCAGACCCAACGCGAGATCGGTGACGAGCTCGGCGTCAGCCAGGTCCAGGTCTCCCGGGTGCTCACCCGGATCCTGGAGACGATGCGGGAGCAGATCGGCGCGGAGCACCCGCCGGAGAGGTGACCCCGCGGGGTCGTCCCCTCAGTCGGCGAGCCGCACGCGCGAGCGGTCCGGCACGAAGCCGTTGGTCATCCCCCAGGCGACGGCCTGGGAACGACGGGTGACCCCGATCTTGCGGTAGGCGGTGCGGATGTAGGTCTTGACCGAATTGATCGAGAGGTAGGTGCTCTCGGCGATCTCCTGGTTCGAGAGGCCCTGGGTGATGTAGGCCAGGATCTCCCCCTCGCGGGGGCTCAGGCCCTCCCGCTGCCCCGGCCAGGCGCCCGACGCCCGGTCGAGATCGGGGTCCGTCATCGCGAGACGGGGATCGGGTCGCACCACCTCCCCGTCGCAGACCTTCTCCAGCGCGGCCACGATCTCGTGCGCGCCGAGGGCCTTGTGGAGGTAGCCGTCCGCGCCCTCGCGCAGCGCCCGGTCGACCACCCCGGGGTCGGTGTGCCAGCTGAAAACGACGATCCTGGCGGTGCCCGATGCCACGAGGCCTTCGAGGCCGCGGCCGCCCTCCCCGCGGGCGAAGGTGTCGAAGAGGACGACGTCGACGTCGCCGACCACAGGCAGCCCGCTGTCGGCCTCGACGAGCACCACCTGCTCGCGGAACGGGGCCAGCATCGCGGCGAGTCCGGCGACGACGAGCTCGTAGTCGTTCACCACGGCGACGCGGATGGGCTGGGCGGGCATGCCCACGATCATATTGTCCGACCCGCCATGGGCGCCTCCACGCCGCCGCGGGGTCCGCTCAGGGGTCCGCTCAGGCCGGGGCGGTCCCGCCCGCGACGTACGCGTCGATCTCGGCGAGCACCCGCGTCTTGACATCGTCCTCGGCGAAGGAGACACCCACCGCGGTCCGCGCCAGGTCGGCGACGCCGTCGGCGTCGAGGTCCAGCAGGTCGGCGGCGATCTCGTACTCGCGGTTCAGCGACGTCCCGAACATCGGCGGGTCGTCGGAGGCGATGGTGACGGTGACGCCGGCCTCGCGGAACGCCGCGAGGGGGTGCGCGGCGAGGTCGGGGACCGCGCGGGTGGCCACGTTGGACGACGGGCACACCTCCAGGGGCACGCCGGTCTCGGCCAGGTGGGCGAGCAGCTCGGGGTCCCGGGCCGCGGACGTGCCGTGGCCGATGCGCTCGGCCCCGAGCAGCCGCAGGGCGTCCCAGACCGTCTCGGGCCCCGTGGTCTCGCCGGCGTGCGGCACCGAGCGGAGCCCGGCGGCCCGGGCCGCGTCGAAGTGCGGCTGGAACTGCGCCCGCGGCACGCCGATCTCCGGGCCGCCGAGGCCGAAGCCGACCAGCCCGTCGGGGCGGTGGTCGAGGGCGTAGCCGAGCGTGGCCTCGGCGCTCGGCAGCCCGGCCTCGCCGGGGATGTCGTAGATCCAGCGCAGCACCAGGCCGAAGTCACGCTCGGCGGCGACCCGGGCGTCCTCGATCGCCTCGGTGTAGGCCTCGATGGCCATCCCCGGCTGCGGGTCGTGCGGACGCACCGAGGTGTACGGCGTGCACGTCAGCTCGGCGTACCGCAGGGCCTGGCCCTCGGCCATCTCGCGCGCGACCTCGTAGGTCAGGTAGCGGATGTCCTCGGGCGTGCGGACCAGGTCGACCACCGCGAGGTAGACCTCGATGAAGTGCGCGAAGTCGCGGAACTCGTAGAACCGGCGCAGCTCGTCGAGGTCCGCCGGGACGGTGCCGGGGTGGCGGGCTGCCAGCTCGGCGACCATCCGCGGCGACGCGGACCCGACGTGGTGGACGTGCAGCTCGGCCTTGGGCAGGCCGGCGATGAACTCCGGGGTGACGCGCATCCCCGGATCATCGGCTCACTTGACGGCGGCCACCAAGTTGTCGGCCAGCTCCTCGACCGTGTCGCCGTCGGTGAAGACCTCACCGTCGACCAGGACCGTGGGTGTGCCGGTGATGCCCTCCCGGGAGGCGGCGTCGGTGGCGTTCTCCACCCACTGGTCGAAGGCGCCCTCCTCGATCGGCTCACGCACCTCGGCCTCGTCGGCGCCGGCCTCGACGGCGAGGTCGACGAGGTCGTCGTTGCTCGGGTACGACGCGCCCTCCTTCGGCTGCCGCTCGAAGAGCAGGTCGTGGAAGTCCTTGGCGACCTCAGGGCCGGCGGTGTCGAGCACGACGGCGAAGGCGTTGGTCGCCCGAGCGGAGTAGTCGCCGTACCGGCTCAGCAGGTCGAAGGGCCGGTACTCGACGCGCACCTGGCCGTTCTCGGAGAGCTTCTCGAGGTCCGTGCGGGTCTCGGCCTCGAGGTCACCGCAGTAGGGGCAGAGGAAGTCCTCGTAGATCACGACCGAGTGCGGGGCGTCGGGGGGGCCGAACGCCAGGGAGTAGTTGTCGGTCGCGCCGGCCGGCTTCGTCGCGGCCGTCCCGGTCGTGTCGCGGTCGCCCTGGACCAGGACGCCGACGACCACCACCAGCGCGAGGACCGCGGCCACGGCGGCGCTGATGAGGACCTTGCGGCGGCGCTCCCGCACCTTCTGCTCACGCAGGGCGGCCGCAGCGCGCTCCGATCGGGACTGCTGACGGGACTTCGTGGACAAGCTCATGCCTCCGAGATGGTCGGTCCGGTACGTCGGAACAGGACGTTGTCCAGCGCGAACCGGGTCGCGCGGACACGCACGAGGAACAGGGACAGCGCCAGGAGGACCACGTCGCGGGCGATCTCCCCCGGGTACTGGGCGGACGCGCCCGGCTCGTAGCCCCCGCCGCCGAAGCAGCCGCAGTCGATCTGGAGGCCGCGGGCCCACGCGGACGCGATCCCGATGATGAACGCGAGGAAGAGCAGGGCGGAGACGGCGCCGGCGGCTCGCGTGAGCACCCCGCCGATCAGGGCGACCCCGACCACCACCTCCAGCACGGGCAGCAGGTGGCCGACCGTCGGCACGACCGACTCCGGCAGCAGGTCGTAGGCGCGGACGGCGCGGACGCTCTCGTAGGGGTCGGGCAGCTTCAGGGCTCCCGCCACGAGCCACACCCCGCCGGTCACGAGACGCGCGACCAGACCGAACCACTCCCTCACGGCTGGCACGTTAGGCAACCGGGCTGAACCCTTCCTGAGAGCAGCCGTCGGCCCCGCCTGAGAACACCGACCGGGCACGCCGGTGGCCCCGGGTCGAGCCGCCCGCGTCGCCGCCCGTGGCGACGGCCGCGTCGGTCCCGCCACGTAGGGTGCCCTCCGTGAACGACCGACTCGTCTGGATCGACTGTGAGATGACCGGCCTCGACCTGCGCGCGGACGCGTTGATCGAGGTGGCGGCCCTCGTGACCGACTTCGAGCTCAACGTGCTCGGCGAGGGCGTCGACATCGTCATCCGCCCGCCCGATGAGGCCCTGGAGCAGATGGGCGACTTCGTGCGCAGCATGCACGAGAGCTCCGGCCTGCTCGACGAGCTGGCGGCGGGCGTGAGCCTGGCCGAGGCCGAGGAGCGGACCCTGGCCTACCTCCGCGAGCACTGCCCCGAGGGCAGCCGGCCGCCGCTGGCCGGGAACACCGTGGGCACGGACCGGGCGTTCATCGCCCGCGACATGACCGGGCTGGAGTCCTTCCTCCACTACCGGATCGTCGACGTCAGCTCGATCAAGGAGCTCTCCCGGCGCTGGTACCCGCGGGCCTACCACCAGGCGCCGGCCAAGCGCGGCAACCACCGTGCCCTCGCCGACATCCGCGAGAGCATCGAGGAGCTGCGCTACTACCGCGAGGCGGTCTTCGTCCCGCCGCCGGGGCCCGACTCCGCGACCGCCAAGGCGATCGCGGCGCGGCACGGCGGCTCCCTGACCGGCGCAGCGGCCGAGCCCGACGCCGACCCCGCTGCCGGCACCCCCGCGGATTCCACCCCCGAGGACTGAGTCGACTATAGTTCCCCCCGGTTCCGGCCGCGGTCGGACCATGGTGGGTATAGCTCAGCTGGTAGAGCGCTGCGTTGTGGTCGCAGATGTCGCGGGTTCAAGTCCCGTTACTCACCCCACGTGATCGAGCCCCTGACCCGGACCGGGTCAGGGGCTCGATCCGTTCCGGGCCGCGCCCGCCGGTCCGGCCGCCGACCCCCCTTCGCCGGCGGTATCCGCCGAACCCTTGAGGAGACACGTTGATCTTCATCACCGCGAAGTTCCGCATCAAGCCCGAGCACGCCGAGGCCTGGCCCGAGATCTCCCGGTCCTTCACCGAGGGCACCCGCGCCGAGGAGGGTTGCCTCTGGTTCGACTGGTCCCGATCGCTCGACGACCCGAACGAGTACGTCCTCACCGAGGCCTTCCGTGACGGCGAGGCCGGCGCGGCACACGTGGGCAGCGACCACTTCAAGGCCGCCCAGGCCGAGCTCCCGCCGTACCTCGCCGAGACGCCCCGCATCGTGTCCACCGAGGTCGACCAGGACGGCTGGAACGAGCTCGGCGAGCTCGCCGTCGACTGACCCCGCCGCACGCCGGCGACCGGCCCGCCTCCCGGGCGGGCGGTCGCCGGCGTCGTCGTTCCCGCGGCGCTCAGAGCCATGGAGCCCAATCTGACCTCGATGGAACCGCGTGGCGCCGTCGCGTACGCACTCTCGGGAACCTCGGCCGAGGCTTCGGCGAACGCGATGACCCGTCTCGACGTCCTCGCGCCGGACACGGAGTGGGCCGAGCAGGTCGTCAGCCGCTCAGGTGCGCGGCACGGAGGCGTCGGGCGGCAGTCCTGAACGATCCGGCGCCTCACGCTGGGCGTGCCTGTGCCCCGCCGGTCGGGTGCTCCGGCGGGGTCGTGGCGATGCGGCTATCTCGTGGCGGCTGAGCCGTCGGCGGTGGTTCGGGCCCGAGGTCGTGGGTGCCTCGGTGGTCGACCCGGTACGTGAGGCCGGTCGGACTTCGCCACTCGAATGTCCCGGGAGCTGGTGACTGCTGCGACCAGCCGGCGTGGGTCTTGGCCCGGTGGTGGCGCCGACACAGGGGCGCGATGTTCTCGGTCGCGGTCGGTCCACCCCTGGCGTGGGGGATGACGTGGTCGTCGTCGATCCTGCTGGTCGCGTGGGCGGGTCGGGTGCACCAGGGGAACACGCAGTGCAGGTCGCGCAGCCGGGTCTGGGTCGAGAGGCGGTCGGGGACCTCGTAGGCCTCGACGTGGATCCGCTCGTTGAGGTCGATCACGGGCTTCACGGTGATCGTCTTGCCGGCATCGGACCGCGCGGCGCGGGTGCACCAGTCCGCGAGCTGGCTGGTGAGGACGAACCCGCGGGTGTTCTCGACCCGGGTGATGTCGTCGAGGGTCCCGTCGGGACGCTGGTGCACGTGGACCACGAGGGGCTTGGGGTCGGTGTCGAACTCCAGCTGCATCTGCCGCCGCGCCATGTCACCCAGGGCGACTGACCGTCGGGCGTCGAGGGTGTCGGTGCACCCGAGTGCTTCGAGCCGGGCCGCGCCCTTCTCGAGTGCGTCGTCGAGGTCCAGTGCATCGGCCAGGTCGAGGGTCGCCCACACGTCCACGTGCCCGTCGAAGGACACCTGTCGGGACTGGATGGTCACGTGCCGGGCCTCGGCCCGCTCGGTCGCAACACGTTGGGCTTCGTCGGGGTCGAACCGGACCAACGCCTCCTCCAGCAACCGCTCCAGCGCGGCGGGCCCGATAGTCGAGGCGACCGGGGCGACGTGGGTGTCGACGAACGCCGCACCCTTCTTCGGCAGGTGCAACGTCCGCCGCGCCAGCGCCCGCGCCTTCCAGGCCGGCAGATCCAGCGAGGTCACCTTCGCCCACAGCTTCGGGAGCCGGTACCGCAGCTCGAGCGCCTCGGCGAGATAGGCCCGGCCGGCGTCCTCGGACTTCCCCAGCCCGGCCGCGAACTCCACGACCGCGAACTCGGTCACGAACGGCGCACCCTCACCGGCCAGGCAGACCGGCTTGTCACCGAACCCGCGGAACACCGACCAGGTCGCTGCCTCGTCGAGCGACTCGGCCGGGTGGAGCACGCACCACTGGACAGCCGCCTCAAGAAGCTCGGCCTCGGCTGCGTTGGCCGCGCGTTGCTTGGCGCGAGCGAGGCTCAGCACGTCGGCTGGGGTGTCCAGCGGGTGCTCGAGCGTCGCGGTCAAGGCCATGCCTCATTCTACTCGAACACATGCTCGAACGAAAGAGGTTCAGCTAGATAATCCTGTCCGGGCTGGGCGAACTCGCCAGCCCGAGGCAGCGGCCGGCGAGCCGGCAGCGGACCGCAACCCACGACGTACCCGGTCCTATAACTGCCAAAGACCGCAACCACCCACGGCCCGAGGCCGAAGGTCGGCTGCCCGTCGGTTGCCGGGGAGGTCAGAGCACGAGCTCGGGGTGGAGGCGGGCCGGGGTCCAGACGCGCTGGCGGTAGGCCGCGTAGACGGTGGCGAGGATGCCGACGACGAAAGCGCCGAGGAGCACCGCGAGGTCGCGGGCGAGGACGGCTGCGTCACCGCCGTACAGCGTCTGCCGCAGGCCTTCGACGGCGTAGGACATCGGCAGGATCCGGTGGAGGGCCTGCAAGGGTTCGGGCACGGTCTGCCACGGGAACGTCCCGCCGGCGGTGACCAGCTGGACGAGCATGAGGACCAGCCCGAGGAACTGGCCGACCGCGCCGAGCCAGACGTTGAACGCCTGGAGCAGGGCGACGAACGCGGCCGAGGCGAGGGCCAGGAGCCCGACGGTGCCGAGCGCGTCGGCGGCGCTGATGTCGAGGGCGACGTTGACGATCAGGAACATGACCGCCATCTGCGCCAGGCCGATGACCGCGGCTGGCAGCCACCCGCCCAGCACGGTCTGCCAGGCCGGAGCGGCGGCGGCGAGGGAGCGGCTGGACAGGGGTCTGACCAGGAGGAAGAGCACGTAGGCACCGATCCAGGCCGCCAGGGACATGAAGAACGGCGCCAGGCCGGCGCCGTAGCTGCCGGCGCTGGCCAGCTGGTCGTCGGCCACGCGCACCGGGTCGCCGATGGTGCGGGCGGTCGCCTCGGCGGTCCTGCGATCCGGGTCCGGGATCTTCTTCAACCCCTTGCGCAGCTGGGTGGTGAGCTCGTCGACACCGCGGTCGACCTTCGCTCCGCCGCGGCGCAGCCGCACGCTGCCGCGCGCCAGCCGCTCCGACCCGTTCGCGAGCCGCTGGTTGCCCGCCGACAGGCTCCGGGCGCCGCTCGCGAGCGTGGCGACCCCTGACCGGGCCGTTGCGGCGCCGGAGGCGAGCCGGGCCGCACCCGACCGGGCGGTGCCGATGCCGCGCACGAGAGCAGGGGTCGCCCGGGCCAGGGCCGTGGCGCCGGCCGCGACCTTCCCGGACCCGCGGCTGAGCCGGTCGAGCTTGCGGGAGGCGCCGGTGACCGCGGCGGCGGCGTCCCGCACCGGCTGGCCGGCGAGGTCGAGGACCGCCGCGAGGTCGGCGGCGACGCCCGGGGTCAGCACGCCGTCGGCGACGAGGGCCTGGAGCTGGCGCCGCAGCACCCGGCCCGCACGATCGACCCGGTTGGCGAGGCCCCGGGCCGCTGAGGCGGCGTCCCGGCCGATCGACGCGACCTCGCGGTTGCCGGCGGCGACCTCGCGGGCCCCGGACGCGAGCCGGTTGGTCTGGCTGGGCAGGCTCCGCGTCCGCCCGGCGAGCGTGCCCAGGCCCGCGGAGAGCCGCCCGGCCCCGGAGGAGAGGCGGCTGCTGCCGGCGGCCAGGCGGTCGACGCCGGAGGAGAGCCGACCCGCGCCGCTGGCCGCCTCCCGAGCACCCGCGCGCAGGGTCGCCGTGCCGCGCTCCGCGGTCCGGAGCCCCTCGAGGAGGCGGCCGGTGCCGTTCGACAGGCGTCGTACGCCCTTCAGGCCGCGACGGAGGTCCTGGTGGACCAGCCGGAACCCGCTGAGGAAGCGGGTGGCCGCCTCGGTGCCGACCTCCTGGGCCACCGAGTCGCGCACCTCCCCCACGATCTGCCCGGCGATGGTCGCCACCATGTAGTTGTTCGCGTCGTTGGTGATCAGCCGCAGGCTCGCCTGGCGCGGCTCGAAGCGGCCGGGCGAGACGAGGTCCCGGGAGAACTCCGGACCGATCACCAGCGCGGAGTCGAAGCGCCCCGAGCGGACCCCGGCCTCGGCGTCGGCCTTGGTCGTCTCGACCCAGCCGAAGCCGCCGTCACCGTCGACGAGCCGCTTGGCGACGTCGTCGCCGTACAGCACGGTCCTGGCCGGCTCGCCGGCCGAGGCGGCCGTCCGCGCGCCCTGGTCCTCGACGACCAGCGCGGCCGGCACCTCGCCCAGGCGGCCATAGGGGTCCTCGTTGGCGAAGAGGTAGAGCCCCGAGTAGAGCGAGGGGATCACGATCAGGGCCAGCACCGCCGCGCTCCGCAGGGTGCCACTGGTCAGGCGGCGCAGCTCCGTGGCCGCCACTCGTGCTGCGATCACGGTCGGGTCTCCTCGTCGACGGGGTGCTGGTCGGGCGGCGCGGCGCGTGCCGGGGGTACGTCGACGACGGTGTCGGTCAGGTCGGCGACATCGGCGACATCGGGGGCGTCGGGGGCGTCGTCGGCGTCGGGGGCGCCGTCGGGTGCTCGGGCGACCGCGGTGGGAGCCGGGATCGCGGGGCCCGGCGTGGTGCGCAGGGCCTCCACGAGTGGTCGGCGCCGGGCCTCGGGCCCCTGCGCGGGCGGGAGGAGCGCGCCGAGGTCGCGCGCAGAGGAGCGCTGGCACTGCACCAGCACGCCGAAGCCCACGGAGGCGAGCGCCTGCGCCAGCGCCCACCAGTCCGCCGGCTCCCCGCCGTGCCGGTCGGGCAGGCACAGCACGATGAATCGCACGCCGCGGCGCTCGGCGGCCAACGAGGCCAGCACCCGGGTCCGGTCGGCGGCGGGCACGTCCTCGACCCGCTCGTGACGCCGGGAGGACAGGCGCTGCGTGGCGAGCCACTGCCGGACGGCACGCCGGCCCGACGGCCGGTGCGCGTAGGCGCGCTCCTCGGCCGCGACGGTCCCGATCGTCGAGACGTCGTCGGGCTCGGAGATGCCGGGGAGGTCGACCACCGCCGTGACCCGGCGCAACGCGGCCGGATCGGTGCTCACCGATCCGTCGTCGCGGATGAGCGCGACCGTGCCGGAGAGGCCCGAGAGCCGCCCGGTCACCGCCAGCGCGAGCGCCGTGTGGCCCTGGCCCGGGTCGCCGGCCACCAGGACGCACTCCCCCGTCGCGATCGACAGCGCCTCGAGCTGGAGGATGCTCGACCGGCGACCGAGGACCTGCAGGTCCCTCACCTCGAGGTGCACGACGCTCCCGCCGGGCCGGGACGCCGGCCACCCCGGCCGCCCCGGCCGGGGGGCGCCATCAGGTCCGCCGGTGGCGGGCTGGCAGATGGCGCTGCTCACCGTGACCGGCACGGTCTGGACCCCCGCGGGCTGTCTCATGCGCGCCGACACCGGCGACGTACGGCTCGTCGCCGGTGTGGTGGTCGTGGTCGTGGCTGCCTGGCATCGTTCCTGCGTTCAGGTGCGGCTGGGGAGCGGGACGAGGGTCGGGGCCGCGGGGCGGTCGTGGTGCTCGGTGTGCTGGTGCGGGGAGCCGGGCACGTCGCCGTGCGCCTGCCCGGGGGCCTGGCCGGGGCCGTGCTGGTGGGCGAGGTCCCCGGCGTGGGAGTGCGCGTAGCCGTGACCGTGGTCGGCCTGGAGCGCCGGCTCGATGCCGTCCTCCCCGTGGCCGAGCCGGTGGATGCCGCCCACGATGCGCTCGACGGTCGTGCGGGCGGCGGCGCGCCCGGAGAGCAGCGGGCCGTGGAAGGTCACGCCGTCCAGGTCCTCGGTCTCCGGGCACGCGTCGGCGAACCCGGCGGGGACGACCACCACCTCGTCGTGCCCGAGGCGGCGCATCCGGTCCACGGCGCGGGCCAGGTCGCCGTCCTGCTCGAGCAGGCCGACCCCGACCTCCTGTCCCGCGCCGTGGGTGCGGACCAGGTGCGCCAGCCGGTGCAGCTCGGCGTCGTCGAAGGGGTTGGCGGCCTCCGCGGCCAGCAGCATCGCCGCCCGGGGGCGGCGGCCTGCCCACTCGCGCGCCGCGGCGCGGACCACTGTCACCAGGTGGTCGGGCTTGCCGAATGGGTCGCACAGCGCCAGCCGCCCGGCCGCGGGACCGGCGGAGAGCCAGCGGAGGGTCTTGGCCGTGTCGGCCACGAGCACGGGGTCGCGGCCCCAGGTCATCGGGACGACCGCCACGGGGCCCTCGCCGTCCGCGAGCGCGGCGCGGACCACGCGGTGGAGCGGCCAGCCGGGCTCGGTGGCCGTCGCGCCCCTCAGGTCGAGGGCCCCGCGGAGCGCCCCGAGGAGGGGGCGCAGCGTCGCAGGGTCGGCGCCCTCGTGCCCGCCGACCAGGGCGACGGAGCAGGCCTCCCACCCGGAGCGCGGCTCGACGCGGTCCGCACCGGACATCACGCCCCCACCGGGTCGTGGCGGGAGACGAGCTTGCTGCCTTCGATAGACATCGCCTCCACCTGGAGCAGCGCGAGCCGCTCGCGGACGCCGGTCATGCAGTCGGAGCCGGTGACGACCTGCTTGCCGACCTCCCTGCACTCCGCGACCGACCGACCGTCGCGGGCCGCCTCCACGATGGCCTCGCAGATCAGCGCCTGGGCCTCGCGCGGGTTGAGCTTCGTCCCCCGTTCGCGACGCCGACGGGCGAGATCGGCAACCTGGTAGAGGTAGAGCTTGTCGACTTCCCTGGGCGTGAGGTTCATACCGAGGCGACCTTTCGAAGGGGTGTCGTGGGGTCTCGTGGGGCCGGACCCACCCGCGGGCCGGGCCCCGACCCGGCGTCCTGTCGGCGCACGCCGGTCTCCGGCCGCCGCTCGGAGGCTGCCTTCGGGAACCTCATCCTTCGGCCGTCCGGGAGCCCGGCGGAGGGCACTTCGGCCCACCGGACCGGGCACTTCGGCCCCGTACCGCGACGGCCCCACGTCCGCTTCCTGACGCCGCCACCGGCAGGCGGGAAGGGGACGGGTACGGGCACGGGACCAGGGGCGAGGAGGCGCGGCGGCGAGGGGCGCCGCGGGTCGGTGACCCCGCCCCCAGCTGGGGGTTTCCCACCCGTTCGGGGGAGCCTGCCGGGCGGGGCCCCCGGGCACCTGGACGCCAACCACCCTGGGGCGTGCGGAGCGGATGTTTCGCGACCCTCGCGAGCGGGTAGGCGACCGGTTCCCTTCCGCACCCCTGGTGCCCCACGACCGACAAGAGGTGCGAGTGCTCCGACCGACCCAGGACCCGGTACACCCGGCGACGACCCCAGCGCTCCGTCTCGACCTCGAGACGTTGACCGCGCTCCCGCCCCGCATCGCGCGGCCGACGTACGACGTCGCCGCGCTGCGCACCGGGGTCGTGCACCTCGGAGTCGGAGCGTTCCACCGCGCCCACCAGGCGCTCTACCTCGACGGGATCGCCCGGCTCGGCCTCCAGGACTGGGGGGTGCGCGGCATCGGGCTGCGGACCAACAGCCACCGCGAGGAGCTGGCCGGCCAGAACTTCCTCTACACCGCCCTCGCGCTCTCCGCCGGCGAGCCGACCGCCCGCGTGGTCGGCGTGCTGCGCGACTACCTCCCCGCCGGCGGGCGCACCGGCGCCGCAGCCGCGGTCGCCGCCCTCACCGACCCGCGGACCCTCCTGGTCACGCTGACCGTGACCGCGCCGGCGTACGCCGTGCTCCCCGGCGGGGGCACCGCGGTCCCCGCCTCGGCGTTCGACCTGCTGGCACGCGCGCTGGGCGTGCGACGGCGCACCGGCCAGGTGCCGTTCACGGTGCTGTCGTGCGACAACCTGCCGGGCAACGGCGACGCGGCCCGTCGGTGCGTCGTCGCCGCGGCCGAGGAGTTCGACCCGGGGCTGGCCCGGTGGATCGAGCGGCACGTCGGGTTCCCCAACAGCATGGCCGACCGGATCACGCCGCCGACCACCGAGGAGCACCGCCGCCTGCTGCACGGGCTCGGCGTGCACGACCGCGCGCCCGTCGTGACCGAGCCGTTCAGCCAGTGGGTCGTCGAGGACTCCTTCGCCGGGCCGCGGCCGCCGCTCGAGGACGTCGGGGTGGAGGTCGTCACCGACGCCCGGCCGTACGTCGAGGCCAAGATGCGGCTGCTGAACGCCGGCCACGTGGCGCTCGGGTTCCTCGGCGAGACGACCCCGCACTCCACGACCGACGCGGCGATGGCCGACCCGTTCGTCGGCCCGCTGGTCGAGCGGATGCTCGCCGAGGAGGTCTGCCCGCTGCTCGACCCGGTCCCGGGCCTCGACACCTCGGCGTACCTCCGCGACGTGCTCGACCGCTTCCGCAACCCCGCCATCGCCGACCCGCTGGCCCGGCTGCGGCGTCGCGGCTCGGTGCGGATGGCCAACTACGTCCTGCCGTCGCTGGAGCGTGCCGTGCTCGCCGGCCGCCCGCACGCGCTGCTCACCGGCGTCGTCGCGACCTGGATCGACCACCTGCGCCGCTCCGCGCAGGCGGTCCTCGAGGGCCGCGCGACGTCCGCGGAGGTCGCGGACCGGCTCGCCGACCCGTCGCTGGCCGCGCTGCTGGGGCCGGCGTCGCGCGCCGGGCACGACGTGCGACCCTTCCTGGCGGCCGCCGGAGGGTTCGAGCGGCTCGCCGCCCGCCCGGACTTCGTGGTCACCCTGCAGCGGGCGCTCATCGGACGAGAGGTGGAGGACCGTGCCGCAGCATCCTGACCCCAGACGCGATCTCGACCTGGGGCCGGTGCGGGCGCTGCTCCTGGACGCGGACGGCAACCTGTTCGCCTCCGAGGAGCCGGCCTTCGCCGCGTCCACGGCGGTCACCAACGACTTCCTGGACCGGCTCGGCTCGCAGCACCGGTGGGAGCCGGCCGAGCTCCAGGCCGCCGCACTGGGCCGCAACTTCCGCAGCCTGGCCACCGACCTGGCCGCTGAGGAGGGCGTCACCGTCGCGGAGGACGAGCTGGAGACCTGGGTCGCCCGCGAGCAGGACGTCGTCACCCGCCACCTGGCCTCGACCCTCGTGCCCGACCCCGCCGTCACCGACGCCCTGCACCGCCTGGCCCAGCACTGGGACCTCGCCGTCGTCAGCTCCAGCGCCCTCGGGCGGCTGGCCGCGTGCTTCACCGCCGCCGAGCTCGACGACGTCCTGCCGGCGGCCGGCCGGTTCAGCGCGCAGGACTCGCTGCCCCGACCGACCAGCAAGCCCGACCCTGCGGTCTACCTGCA
The DNA here is from genome assembly GCF_013177455.1 of Nocardioides marmotae. Classification (NCBI taxonomy): domain Bacteria; kingdom Bacillati; phylum Actinomycetota; class Actinomycetes; order Propionibacteriales; family Nocardioidaceae; genus Nocardioides; species Nocardioides marmotae. The sequence continues at coordinate 1,267,005 of NZ_CP053660.1, read as the reverse complement.
CGCCCTGGACCGGCTCGGCCTCGCCGCGCACGAGGCCGTCGCCGTCGAGGACGCCGTCTCCGGTGCCCGGTCCGCGGTCGCGGCCGGGATCGCGACGATCGGCAACCTGGTCTTCGTGCCCGGCCCCGAGCGCGCCGAGCGCCGGCAGGCGCTGCTGGACGCGGGCGCCGTCGCGGTGGTCGACGGCTGGGCGGACCTGGTCGCCCTGCTCGAGGAGCGGCGTACCGAGGTGCCCGCGTGAGGATCGTCTGGAACAGCTTCCACGGCCGGTTCTCCGACAACCCGCGCGCTCTGTGGGAGCGGGTGGCCGACCGCCCCGGCCTCGAGCACGTGTGGCTGGCCGACGGCGACCACCTCGCGGCGTTCCCCGCGGGCGTCACCACCGTCGACATCGACTCCCCGGCCGCCACCGAGGCGCTGGAGTCCGCGGACCTGCTCATCGCCAACACCCACACCGAGGTGGAGTGGACCAAGTCCGCGAGCACGACGTACGTCCAGACCTGGCACGGCACGCCGCTGAAGCGCATCCACCGCGACGTGCTGTGGGCGCCCGAGGGGCGGCTGGACCGGCTCGACCACGACGTCGCGAAGTGGGACCTGCTGCTCTCCCCGAACGCCGTCAGCACCCCACGGCTCCGCGGCGCCTTCGGCTACACCGGCGAGGTGCTGGAGTCCGGCTACCCGCGCAACGACCTGCTCTCCTCGCCGCGGGCCCGTGAGGTCGGGGCCGGCATCCGGGCCTCGCTCGGCATCCCCGCCCGCGCGACGGTCGTCCTCTACGCCCCGACCTGGCGCGACGACGAGGCCTTCGCCGAGGGCAACCCCGAGCTGCGCCTCCACCTCGACGTCGAGCGCTTCGCCGCGACCCTCGGGCCCGACCAGGTGCTGCTCGTGCGCGCGCACAACATGGTCACCGGCCGGTCCCCCATCGCCACCACCCCGGGCGTGCACGACGTGTCGTACCTCCCCGACGTCCGCGACCTCTACTGCGCCGCCGACGTGCTGGTCACCGACTACTCCTCGACGATGTTCGACTTCGCGATCACCGGCCGGCCGATCGTGCACTACGCCTACGACCTCGAGCGGTTCCAGAGCTCCGTGCGCGGGTTCTACTTCGACCTGCTGCCGGAGGCGCCCGGGCCGGTCGTGCGGACCGAGGACGAGCTGCTCGCCGTGCTCGGCGACCTCGACCGGGTCGAGAAGGACGTCGCCGAGCGGTACGCCGCGTTCCGCGAGCGGTACACCTCGCTGGAGGACGGCCGCGCCACCGACCGCGTGCTGGCCCGGCTCGGCATCTGACCCGGCCGCGCCCTCGCCCCGGCGGGCGGGGTTGCCGATGGTGCCGGTGGGCACCGGCCGACCATGCCCAGCAAGCCGCCGAGCGCTCCGCTCAACGTCGGCGTCGCCAGCCCGTTCGAGCTGGTGCTCACCGGGCTGTCAGCCATGCTGCGGCGCCATCCCGCCCGGGTGACCCTGTGTGGCGCGCCGGGCCAGGACGGTCAGCTGAGCGGCCTGGACGTCGTGCTGTACGACACCGCCGCGCTCGACCCCACCGGTGGCGCGGACGGCGGCGCCGACCTGGACCACCTCGTCCGCGCGAACGCCCGCGTCGTCGCCCTGGCCCGCCCGCAGGAGCCGGCCCTGACCGCGACCGCCCTCGAGCGCGGCGCCGCCGGCGTCGTACCCATGGACGCCTCGGCGACGCAGGTCATCAACGTCCTCGAGCGGGTCGCGCGCGCCGCGCCCGGCGGCACCCGCTCGACGCGGCACGTCGACGCGAGGATGCTCCTCCTCCCCCACGACCTGACGGTGCGCGAGTTCGAGGTGCTGGCCCTCGTCGCCGCCGGGTTGTCGAACGCCGAGATCGCTGAGCGGCTCTACGTCAGCGTCAACACCGTCAAGACCTACGTGCGCGCCGCCTACCGCAAGATCGGCGTCGATCGTCGCTCCCAGGCGGTCATCTGGTGCACGCACCACGGCATCGCGGCCAACTGAGGGCCCTTCCTCGGCCGCGCGCCTTCCCTGAGTCGAGCAGCGAGCCCTGGCGAGCGTGTCGAGGCCCGGTGAGGTGCGTGGCCTTGGGGTCTCCGGGCCGGTCGTGGTGGTGGCCGGGGGTGCGTCCGCGGGCGGCGGGTGGTGCGTTGTAGGAGGGTTCTGAGAGAAACGTGGTTGCGCGCCGCTGGGGTGCGGGTGCTTGGTCGCGGTTGCTTCTCGGCTCGCGGCAGGCGGGGGTCGACCGTTGTGGTTGCGGTGGTCGAGGGATCCAACTTCGGTGGATCTGGCTGGTTGGTCTATGTCCGCCGGTGGAAGGCGACCTTCCCGCCGGGGAGGTGGGTGGTCTCGAAGGCGGGGTCGTGGATCCGGGCGTGGTGGCGCGGGCAGAGGTTGCGGGCGTTGGCGAGATCCGTCGTGCCGCCACTGGACCAGGGTTGGTCGTGGTGGGCGTGGCAGAGGTGGGCGGGCCAGTCGCAGCCCTCTGCGGTGCAGGTCGGTTGGGTGAGGTTGAGCCCGCGTCGCTGAGCCCCGGAGAACAGCCGCGTCTTCCGGCCGAGGTCGAGCAGCTCGGACCTGGTGCCCAGCACCGCCGGGATCAGTCCGGCTTCGCAAGCGAGCCGGCGGGCGGTGGCGGCGGAGATGACGCTCCCGTCGTCCAGCACCCCAGGTGCGAGCCCACCCGTCAGCGAGTCGAGGTCGAGGGTCACCACGACGGTCGCGTTCAGTCCGCCGAGCTTCGGGAGTCGGTCGGTGGGGAGGCGTTCGAGGAGCTCGCAGAACGCATCCCCCATCCGCTCCGGGGAGGGTCGCCGCTCGACCTGCTCGACCGCGTCGGGGTCTTCGGTGCGGGTAGCGGTCTGGTGCTTGGGTGCGGCGTACGCGAGGAGGGTCTTGTGGAGCATCGCGGCGCGCAGCTCGGGGATGGAGAACTTCCCGCGCACCGAGCCCTTGCCGTCCGGGCACATGGTCAGCCACGCGTTCGCGCGGGCCTCACGCTCCTCACGCTCGAGGGCGGCCGCGTCGCGTGCCTCCCCGATCTCGGGGGCGACGACGGTGAGGACGTGCTTGGCGAGCACTGCGAGCGTCTTGGGGTCGAGGTGCTGCGCCTCCGCAAGGAGGTGCTGCTCGGCACGCGCCGGGACCGTCGCGTCCTCCAGGTCCTCGGGCAACCGGTCCACACACGAGGTGATCACCCGGGCGTGGTCGACCGAGATCGCGCCCTCGACCAGCGCAGCCGCGGTGGGCTCATGCCGGTCCAGCGATTCCGCCAGCCGGGCCCGGCCCTTCGCGACCCTGCGCTCCTGCCGGGTCCGGTGCGCCCACCAGGACGCCGTGTCGGTCGCCCCGGCCCGCTCGCCGGCGTGCCGGCGGTCGGCCTCGGCGAGCAACCGGAGGGCGAGGGCGTCGGCCTGCGCGCGGAGCTTCTCGGCCTCGACCAGGGTGGCCTCGACGTCCTCGTCCGACATCGACCACAGCTCCGCGGTCGCCGCCTGAAGCGTCTTGCGGCGGGACTTCGCGACAGCCCGACACACGGTGTGTGCGTGGGGTCGGGAGTCCTTGGCCATGGGTCTACTCAAGCACCGACCACCGACAGCCAAAGCGTCGTTTCCCCAGGTCAGGACACATATCGAGACACGACTTCGAACAGCTTCCGGAGGCTGGTCGCGTCAGGCGGGCAGCCGCACGCGGAACAGGGTGCCGCGGTCGACGACCGACTCGACGTCGATCACGCCGCCGTGCTTCTCGATGATCGCCCGGGTGATCGACAGCCCGAGGCCCGAGCCCGGGATGGCCCGCTCCTGGGCCAGGGAGCTGCGGAAGAACCGGGAGAAGAGCTGCTGGATCTCGTGGGTGGGGATGCCCATGCCGGTGTCGCGCACGTCGAGGTGGATCTCCGGGCCGGCGACGCCTCGGTCGGCGACCTCGAGGCAGACCTCGACCGAGCCGCCCTCAGGGGTGAACTTCACGGCGTTGCCGAGCAGGTTGACGACCACGCGCTCGAGCATGTCGCGGTCACCGACGAACAACACGGGCTCGCTGGGCAGGCCCAGGCTGACGTCGAGGCGGCGGTGCTCCCAGGCGGGCGCGACCACGCCGTACCCCTCCTGCACGACCTCGCGCAGGTCGAAGGCGCGGGAGCTGAGGGCGAGCCCGTCCTCGCTGAGCCGGGAGAGGGTGAGCAGCTCGTCGATGAGGCTCAGCAGGCGGTCGCTGTTGGCGGAGACCCGCTGCAGCGCCGTCGCCTGGGGCGGCGACAGCGCGCCGTAGGAGCCGTCGGCGAGCAGCTCGAGGTAGCCCAGGATGCTGGTGATCGGGGTCCGGAGCTCGTGGCTGACCGAGGACACGAACGCGTCCTTGGCGCGGTCGAGCTCGCGCAGCTGCTCGACCGCCTGGCGCTCGGTGTGCAGGGAGTCCTGGAGCCGGTCCTGGGCCCGGAGCTGGTCGGTGACGTCCTCGGAGGTGCTGACGTACCCGACGATCGTCCCGAGGTCGTCGACCATCCGGTTCAGCGTCATCGAGTGGACACGCTCGACGCCGTCCTGGCGCAGGAAGCGCATCTGCGTCCCCGCGTGCTCGGGCCGGGCGATCTCCCGCACGACCGAGCCGTAGTTCCGCGTGGTGCCGAGCTCGTCGGCCTTGTCCACCACCGAGCGCATCGTGTGCAGCACCCGCGCCGAGCGCCCCATCATCTCCGCGGCGGAGTAGCCGAGGAGACGCTCGGCGCCGGGGTTGAACAGGGTCACGCGCCCCTCGGGGTCGGTGCCGATGATCGCGATGCCGGTGGCGCCGTCGACGATGCTCTGGACCTTGTCGCGCTGGCTACGGGCCTCGCGGGAGATGACGATGTGCTGGCCCACCCGGATCATCAGCGGGACGACGATGAGCGCGCAGGTCGCGGCGTACGCCGCCAGGAGCACGCCCCGGGTGTCCGGTGAGAGGTCGAAGGCCTGCGGGACCGCGGCGAACGGCCCGCGCCCGGAGGACGTCATCACGATGGCGAAGAACAGCGTCGCCGCCATCTGCGCGAGGGCCTCCAGCGGCCGCAGCCGCAACGCCCCCCAGGCCAGGAGCGGCACGACCATGAACGCCATCGACGGCAGCTGGTCGGGGTAGAAGACCAGGGGCGTCAGGACGAGGCTCGCCCCCCACTGGGCGGCCCGCTCGACCGGGCTCGCGATCGAGCCGTGCTGCGGCAGCCGCATGAAGAACGGCAGCAGCGTCAGCTGCGAGGCGGTGTGCGCTGCCCCGAGGGCGAGCGCGACCGCGGCGGGCTCGCCGAACCCGGTCGCCCAGGAGGTGAGCGCCCCGGCCGCGGCGCCGACCCCGCCGGCCGCGCCGCAGGCGAGGAAGTAGCGCCGCAGGTCGGCATCGGTGCGCAGCGGCGGGCGCCCGGCGCGGCCACGCAGGAGGACCGCCGCGACGACGGCGGTCTCGACGGCGATCCCGATGCCGTAGCCGAGGGCGACGTCGAAGGGCCGGCCGCCCTGCCAGATGGTCAGGACCGCGACGACGAGCACGACCGGCACGACGTACGGCGCCCGGCGGCGGCCCGCCTCGATCGCCAGCGCGGAGGCGACCCCCACCGGCCAGATGCCGATGACCGAACCGTCGGCGGGTGCTGAGTGCACAGCGAGGATCCCGCTGGCGACGAGCACCGCGAGCAGTCCCGAGGCTCGTACCGCCGGGTCCAGCCTCACGCCCCACCCCTCCCGCGCGCAGTAGCCGACGGGGACGATGAAACACCACCCGCAGCCCCATGGCAGCGGGTCGGCCGATCCGTGACCCGCTCGTGTCCGGCGCGCGCTCGTCCGGCGCCCGTCCCGGGCCCGCCCGCGGTCCTGGCGATGGCCTAGGTTGGCCCGATGACCTCGGCAGATGCGTCCTCGGTCCGCTACGACGTCGTCGTGGTCGGCGGCGGCCACAACGGTCTGGTCTCCGCCGCCTACCTCGCCCGCGCCGGGTTGTCGGTGCTCGTCCTCGAGCGGCTCGGCCACACCGGCGGGGCCGCGGTCTCCGCCGCGACGTTCCCCGGCCGCGACACCCGGCTCTCGCGGTACTCCTACCTCGTCTCGCTCATGCCCGAGAAGCTCATGGCCGACCTCGGGCTCGACGTCACGCTGGTGTCGCGGCCGACGGCGTCGTACACCCCCGTCGTCCGCGACGGCCGCCCCGGCGGGCTGCTGGTCGAGCGGCCGGAGGGGCCGGCGACCGCGGCGTCGTTCCGTGAGCTCACCGGCTCCGACGACGAGTACGCCGCCTGGCGGGAGTTCTACGCCGACGTGGCGGACCTCGCCCACGTCGTCGCCCCGACGCTGCTCGAGCCGCTGCCGACCGAGCGGGCGCTCCGCGACCGGGTCGACCCGGGCATCTGGCGCGACGTGGTGACCCGCCCGCTCGGCGAGGCGATCGAGCGGCGCTTCCGCGACGACACCGTCCGCGGGGTGGTGGCGACCGACGCGCTGATCGGCACCTTCGCCTCCCTCGACGACCCCTCGCTGGCGCAGAACCGCTGCTTCGTCTACCACCTGATCGGCAACGGCACCGGTGAGTGGCGCGTGCCCGTCGGCGGGATGGGCGCCGTGACCACCGCGCTCGCCCGGGCCGCCACGCAGGCCGGCGCCGACATCCGGACCGGCGCCGGGGTCAGCGCGATCCGCGCGCACGAGGGCGGCGCCGAGGTCGACTGGCACGACGGCGAGCGCCACCGCACCGCCGAGGCCGGCACGGTCCTGGCCAACGTCGCCCCCTGGGTGCTGCGCATCCTGCTCGGCGAGCCCGAGGACCCCGCGAGCAAGCCGGTCGGCTCGCAGCTGAAGATCAACGTCCTGCTCGACCGGCTCCCCCGGCTCCGCTCGGGCGTCGACCCGGCCGTCGCCTTCGCCGGCACGCTGCACCTCGCCGAGGACTACAGCCAGCTCGCCGCGGCCCACGCCGACGCCGCCGCCGGCCACGTCCCCGCGGTGCTGCCGGGCGAGGTCTACTGCCACTCGCTGACCGACCCCTCGATCCTCGGGGACGCCCCCACGGGCACGCACACCCTCACCTACTTCGGCCTGCACACCCCGGCGACCCTCTTCGACGCCGACCCGGCCGCCACCAAGGCCGCCGCGGTCGACCGCGCGCTCGCCTCCCTCGACGAGCACCTGCTCGACCCGATCTCCTCCTGCGTCGCGCGCGACGCCACCGGGGCGCCCTGCATCGAGGCGAAGATCCCCCAGGACATCGAGCGCGACCTCGCCATGCCGGGCGGGCACATCTTCCACGGCGACCTCGACTGGCCCTGGGCCGCGAACCGCGCCCGCCTCGACACCCCGGCGCAGCAGTGGGGCGTCCAGACCGACGTCGCGTCGGTGCTGCTGTGCGGCAGCGGGGCGCGTCGCGGCGGCGCCGTCTCGGGCATCGCGGGGCACAACGCGGCGCAGGCGGTCCTGGCGAGCCGGTGACGACCCTGGCGATTTCTCCCGGCGGCTCCGCGCTGGTAACGTAGTCGTCGCTTCACCGGGCGCCATTAGCTCAATTGGCAGAGCAGCTGACTCTTAATCAGCGGGTTCGGGGTTCGAGTCCCTGATGGCGTACAGATACCGGCTCCGACCAGCAGAGATGCAGGTCGGAGCCGGTTGTCATTTGTGCCCCAGTCCGGCGCTGCCCGGCACTGTCCGGCACTGTCCGCCTCTCCCCTCGGCCCCGCTCCGGCCCGGCGAGCACGCCGCGACCTGTCTGCTGCGTGAGTGATCTCCACCACGAGTGGATACCGGGTGGGGCATGCGCGAAGGAGAGAACGACCAGACCGGGACGTCCCCGAACCGCTGCCCCCGGTGCGGAAACGCGTTGGTGCCGCGGCTGACCGCCGCGGCACGACCCGTCGTGGAGGGCGGGCCGCTGTGCGCCGAGCCGTCGGTGCGGCTCGCGTGCCCCAGCTGCCAGTGAACCGAAGGACCTGAGCACCCCGGCCCCATCACGACGGGCCAGCACGACGGCCTGGCTGGGCTCCCCCGAGACGGGGCGGCGGGTGCGTCAGCGCCCCTTGCCCCGCCCGGGCTTGCCGCCGCCCTTGCCGCCAGGGCCACCGGGCCCACCGTGGGCTCCGGCGGCGTGCTTGTTCTTGCCCTTGTTCTTGCCCTTGCTCTTGTCCTTGCCCGGGTGGCCGCGGTGCCCGTGCGCCTTGCCCTGGGGGCCGGACCCCGAGGCACCGGGACGCGACGGCGTCGCCGGACGATCGCCCCTGGCCTGCGGCGTGGCCCGGCCGGACGGCGTACCCGTCCCGTCGGCTGGGGCGGGCGAGGGCGAGAGGACCGTGGCGGGCTGCACCCGACGGGTGGCCGCCGGCTCGTCCTCGCTGACGGCGGGGTTCGGGCCGAGGGTCCCGATCCCGACGGCCGCGCCGACCACGACGGCGGTAGCGACCCCCGCCCACCGCACGGCCGTACGTCGCCGGGTCGGCGCCAGCGGGACGGCCCGGGTCGCCGGGCCCCCGCTGGCGGTGCTGACCGTCCTGGGCAGGTCGGCCCCCGCTGGGCCGGGCACCGGGCCACCGGCCGCGAGGTGGCGCAGGGCGGTGGCGGCGGTCTCCGCGGTAGGCCGCTCGGCCGGGTCGGCGGCCGTCATCGCGGCGAGCAGCCGCGGCCAGCCGGTCGGCAGCGAGAGCGGGATGGTCGGCCCGTGGTGGAGCCGGGCGACGGCCGACTCCGTCGAGGTGCCGGGGTAGGCGCGGACGCCGGTGAGCGCCTCGAGCAGCAGCAGCCCGAGCGCGTAGATGTCCGCGGCGGCGCCGACGCGCTCGCCGCGGACCTGCTCGGGGGCGAGGTAGGCGATGGTGCCGACCGTGTGGCCCGTGCGGGTCACCCCGACCACCTCCCCCAGCAGGCGGGCGATGCCGAAGTCGGCGAGCTTGACCCGGCCGTCGGGGGTGACGAGCACGTTCCCCGGCTTCACGTCACGGTGGACGATGCCGTGGGCGTGGGCGTGGTCGAGCGCGTCGGCGAGCTGGGCGCCGATGTCGGCGACCACCACGGGGTCGAGCGGGGCCGCGGCGAGCATGTCCACGACCGTGCCGCCGTCGACGAGCTCGAGCACGAAGAACGGCCGGCCCTCCGACGTACCCGCGTCGAGCAGCGTGACCAGGGCGGGGTGGTCGAGGCGGGCCAGGAGCTTGGCCTCCGCCGCGAACCGCAGCCGGGCGGCCTCCGGCTCCTCCAGCGCCTCGGGCGCCAGCAGGACCTTGACCGCGACCTCGCGCTCGAGCACCCGGTCCCAGGCACGGTGGACCACGGCGGTGCCGCCCCGGCCGATGACGTCTCGCAGCTCGTAGCGCTCAGCGAGCAGCTCCATCCGGGCCTCCGGGCAGGGTCGGGCGCGGTCAGGGGGTGGTGCGGGAGGTGCGGAGGTGCACGCGGTGGCGGCCCGCGCACGCCGTCCGGTGCCCACGCCGCGAGGGGGGCAATCAGCGACGCGCGGGCGGTCCAGCAGGTCCTTCGGCAGGAGTCCAGGCCCTCCCTCCGGCCCGGGCCCAGGGGGCTGCTGGCCGGGCCGGAGGGGTACCTGCCCGGCGCCGCACACCGACCCGGAAGGAGCACCATGCGCTTCGGATACTTCCTCTCCTGCGAGGAGTACACCCCCCAGCAGCTCGTCGAGCAGGCCGTCGCCGCCGAGGAGGCCGGCTTCGAGGCGCTGTGGGTCAGCGACCACTTCCACCCCTGGAACGACGAGCAGGGCGAGAGCGCCTTCGTCTGGTCGGTGATCGGCGCCGTCTCGCAGGCCTGCTCGCTCCCGGTCACCACCGCCGTCACCTGCCCGACGGTGCGCACCCACCCCGCTGTCATCGCCCAGGCCGCCGCGACCGCCGCGGTGATGCTCGACGGCCGGTTCACCCTCGGGGTCGGCACGGGCGAGGCGCTCAACGAGCACATCCTCGGCGGGCCCTGGCCCTCCCTCGACGTCCGGCTCGAGATGCTGGAGGAGGCCGTCGACCTGATGCGCGAGCTGTGGACCGGGGAGACCGTGACCCGCCAGGGCAAGCACTTCCAGGTCGACACCGCCCGCATCTACACCCTCCCCGAGCAGCCGGTCCCCGTCTACGTCTCGGCCTTCGGTCCCAAGGCGCTGCAGACCGCGATCGACATCGGCGACGGGTTCGTCTCCACCGCTCCCGACGCCGACTCGGTGCAGAAGTTCAAGGACGCCACCGGCGGCAAGCCCACCCAGGGCGGCGTCAAGGTCTCCTGGGCGCCCACCGTGGAGGAGGGCGTCGACCACGCCCACCGGCTCTGGGCCAACGCCGGCCTGCCCGGCGAGCTGGCGCAGGTCCTCCCCTCGCCCAAGCACTTCGAGCAGGCCTCCCAGCTCGTCACCCGCGAGTCGACCGCCGAGAGCATCGTGGCCGGCCCCGACATCGCTCGGCACGTCGAGCAGATGCAGGAGTACGTCGACGCCGGCTACGACGAGGTGTACGTCGCCAACATGGGGCCGCACTACCTCGACATGATCCGGGCGTACGGCGCCGAGGTGCTCCCCCAGCTGCGCGGCTGAGGGCCTGCTGGGGCGGGCCTCAGGCCCGCTCCCAGCCCTCGGCGGTACGCCGCACGAGCCCCTGCTCCTCGAAGGCGGTCAGCCAGCCGCGCATCGGCCACTCCCCCCACCGCTCGCAGAAGAGCGCCCCGTTGCGCAGGATGTCGTCCAGGTGGCGCACCGGCGGGCTCTCGACCGGGTGGTGCTGGTGGTAGGCGCGCGCCCCGCCGACCCAGCCCATCTCCAGACCGGCCGCCACCGCGGAGCGGCCGAAGTCGGTGTCCTCGCCGCCGTAGCCGGTGTAGTCCTCGCAGAACCCGCCGACCCGCGCCCACCCCTCGGCGGAGACCGCGAAGGACAGCGACCAGAACAGGTCGGGGTCGCCGCCGGTGACCAGCTCGCCGCGGGCCGGCGCCGGCCGGGCGGGATGCGGGTCGTCGAGCTCGTCGAGCCGGTCGAGGTCCGCGCCGCCGCGACCTGGCGGGAGGTAGGTCACCGGGCCCGACCACAGCACCTCCGGCTCCCGGCTCGCCGCATCGGCGTACGCCGCCACGAGCTCGCGCCCGGGCAGGCAGTCGACGTCGAGGAACACCACGACGTCCGCGCCGGACTCCAGCACCGTGCGGGCCCCGAGGTTGCGCGCGGCCGCGAGCGGCAGCCGTCCGTCGGGCGGCACCGCGACCGGGACCACCCGCGAGCCCAGCCCGTCGAGCGTGCGCGCGCTGATCTCCGGGTCTCCCATCGCGACCACGACGTAGTCCTCGGGGAGCCGGTCGGAGCGGGCCAGCCCCCGGTGCTGGTGGCGCAAGTGGTCGTGCCGGCCGTGCGCGACCGTGACGACGCCGACCCGCAGGGGGCTGCCCCGCAGGCTGCTCACCGGGCTGCTCATCGGGCTGCTCATCGGGGCTCTCCCTCGGCCACCCGGCGGACGACGGCGGCGGCGCGGCCGGCCGCTCCCCCGTCGCACCAGCTCGCCCAGGCACCGCCGTCGAGCGCGCAGGCCTCGTCGAGCAGGGCCGACCAGCCGGTGGCCGGGAAGGACTCCCGGGCCAGCGCCGGCCAGGGACCGGCACCGAGCACGCGGGCGGTGGTCCGCTGCTCCTCGTGCGGCCGGGCCTGCGGCACGACCACGGCCGGGCGGCGGAGGGCGGCGACCTCGGCCAGGGCGTTCTGCCCGGCGTGGGTGACCACCACGTCGGCCTCGGCGATCGCCGCGCGCGGGTCGTCGACCCACGGGGCCGTGCCGCCGAGCACGGTCCAGCGCCAGTCGGGGGTCTGCTCGCGGGCCGCGTCGAGGAGCCGCTCGTCGAGCTCGTGTCCCCCGGAGCCGGCCAGGTAGGTCACCCGCGGGGGGCCCGGCCGGCGTGGGGCCGGCTCCGCGACGTCGTACCGGGCGAGGCCGCCGACGGCGGTGACCCGTGCGGCGAGCGACGCGGGCGCGACCATCCCCGTCGCCTCGGCCGGCCAGAAGGCCAGCAGCGCGTCGGCGACGTCGGCGCCGAGCAGGTGCGCGGGGTCGTCGCGGACACCGGGCAGCACGGCCGAGACGACCGGCACGCCGTGCAGCCGCGCGAGCAGGCAGACCTCGACCGAGACGTCGACGACCACGGCGCGCGGTGCGGCCCCGGCGAGCCAGGCCGAGATCGCCGCGGCGCGGCTGCGCAGCCCGGCGTGGTGCGCCGGCACCCAGTGCAGCCGGCCGCCGGCGGTGACCCGGTCGCGATCGGGGTCGGCCCCGACGTCGTCGGGCGCCAGCTCCACCCACGGGCCCGGCCAGCCCGCCGGGCGCGGCAGCGTGGAGAGCCCGGTGACCTCCGCGCCGCCGCGGGCCAGCTCG